>NZ_ALOU01000036.1 GCF_000292345.1 Cupriavidus sp. BIS7 | reverse complement strand
AGGAAATTAGACCACCACAGCTGATGGCGGCGATGACCGTAGCTACCTTGACGGGCGCAACGTCCGCGCACGCCGAATTTACTTGGAAGGATTACAAGCAATTTCGAACACATGGCTTCTCGCGCGCTGACGAGGATGCGCTCAACCTCTATATGACGGCCATTGGCTCGTCGCTGCTTGCTGCAAATGCTGCCTTGGCCTATCGGAAGGATCAGCCGCTGTTCTGCCTGAAGGGGGATGGAAACCTCAAGCGCTGGGACATTACGGCTTTGCTCGACCAGTTCTTCCGGAGCACTCCAAACCTGTTCGCGGACGGAATGCCGCTGACGACCGCTTCGCTCTTGCTGCTTCAGAAGAACTATCCCTGCCAGTGAGGATTACACGTGAAGAAGACACTCGCCGCCGCAGCGGTCATCCTTACACTTGGCACGGCGACAGTGAGCCGCGCCGAGGTTACCATGATCGCCACCCCAGACTGTGGAACTTGGCTCAGCAGTTCAAACACTCCCGTCTCAGCCTTGAAGTCCTGGCTGGCCGGGTATCTTAGCGGCCTCAATGCCGCCGTCGGCGACGCCAAACACGACCCGCTTGAAAAACTTTCGTCAGCCAATCAGGTATTCGCGTGGATGGACAACTATTGCCGCGCTAATCCGCTCAAGATGGTCTCCGATGGCGGGGCTCAACTCTATCTGGAACTCAAGAACGGCAAGCGTTAAATGCGTATGCTGGTCTGCGGTGGTCGGGAATACAGCGATCGGGTTAGATCGCGTCCACAGGGCGTCGACAAATTTTGGGCCTCGGAGAAACGCGCCCAACCGAACTCGCCATTTGTGAAAACCATGGGCCGGCCCGTCTCACTTCTGACCCATCAAACGCCTCATGTGGTGAACTCGGATCTTTGGGCTAAACTCCCTCTGCGGCCGAAGAGCCGCACGCGCGACAGGGAAACGCGCCGCGCCGTCTCGCGTGGCCGGATAATTCGGGGAAGTGACATGGGTCAAGGGGCCGTTGTATTGGTCGACTTCGAAAATGTCCAGGCGGTCGATCTCGACCGCCTAGGTGACGCCGCTCGCCTGACGGTCTTCGCGGGGGAGAGCCAAAAAAAGGTGCCAATCGGATTGGCGATGGGTCTGCATGCACTCGGCGAGAAAGCCCGCTGGGTTCGCGCGAGCGGCGGCGGCCCCAACGCGCTTGATTTCCACATCGCTTTCGAACTGGGCCGCATGGTCGAGGCGGGCGAGCGAGGCCCGGTGATCGTGCTTTCCAGGGACAAGGGCTTCGATCCGCTGCTCGCTTGGCTTGGCGCCGAGGCGGGAGTGGAGGCCCGCCGCGCGGCCACGCTCGAGGAGGCCTTCGGCGAGAAGCCCTCGATCCACCGTCAGGCTCAGAGTCCGGCAGAACCAAAGCTCGTGTCAGCATCAAAATCGCCAATGCAGCCGCCAGCGATCGGCTTGCATGCGAATGCCGCGGCGGCGAAGCCTGCCTCGGCGCCGGCAGCGGCTGTGACTAGGCCCGTCAATGCTGCAGGGGCGAAAGTCGCGTCAGGGGGCTCGCCAAAGATCGCGACGCATAAGGCCGCCGCCGTTTCGAAAGAAAAGGGGGGCGTCAAGAACCCTAGTGCCGAGCGCGTTCGCGAGATTTTGGGTAGGTCGCGGAAGGCCACTAGGCCCCGGCGCCGATTGACCCTTGCCAAGCACATCAAGGCCATGTTCAAGGCTCACGAGCTCGCCGAGAGTGAGGTCGAAACTATTATCGCCAAGCTTTTAGCCAACCGATCGATCAGCGAGAGTGACGGCGTGATTAGCTACAACTTCTGAGCCTGCAACTTGTCGCTTCACAATTCCCCGGCTAGCGTCGCCGCATCGCCCGTCTGTTCCGGCGTGGCGGGGTAAGGGCAATCCGATACGCTTGGCGCGGCGCACGATGTCCATCAACAAAGCCGCTGCAATGGCATACTGCTCCCGCTCCCGCTGTTCCTTCTGACCTTCAGATCATCAAGACCGGACCGGAAAGAAGGGCGCGAAGCGCCTCGCTCCGCCACGCGGAGCGAAAGACTTTTCACTATTCACTAATACACTACCCATTAAATCATTAGGCGCGAAAAAATGCCTTTAAATTTCGCATAAGTCCATGATGAAGAAGGCTTTTTTTCGCGGAAGACTAGGTTGCACTTCCGGCGTCATCAACGGCACTCGTGACGCCGTAGATCGGGTTGAAATCCGGCTGGGCGCTCGCCTGGCATCGCTGACCGTGAGGCCAGGCTGATACGAATTCACTTTCTATCCAAGGCGGGCAAGAACGCGATCGAGCTTTCGCGAGACGCTGCTCGGAGCCATTGGAGTCGTTCCAGTTGCCAAGCTAAACAGTGACGCGAGCGCGGCGGGAGCCTTGCTGTCGATCATCTGGTGACAGAGCCACAGCGTCAGCCAATCATCGATACTGCTGCGATGCTGTGGTGAGTTGATGATCGAATCCTCTAGTCTTGCTCGAATCTGCGGTAGCCCCTGCGCCTTCGTGCGCCCGCCAGACCGTTCACCATTGCGCAATCGACGGTAGCGGTCAGCAAATCTCGATGGCTGAAGGGTGTCAAGCTGCCATTGCAAGTGTGCTGGTAAGCTCAGTAGCGCTGCCTTGTGGTCACTTGTCCAAACCTCAGCCGCGAATTCTTGTGCCAGGCCGAAATCAAACTCTTCTTCGAACAGCAGGTCTTCATAATTTTCAGTGATGATGCGCTGTTTGATTCCCCGACTGTGAAGCCAATGAAGATCAATGATCTGACGGTCCAGTCCGAGAAGCTGCTCGGCAAGCGTTGGTGCCATATGAGTCGGACGGGGGGTGCCGCGGAAGCGGGGCGCAAATGTGACCTCTCTCCGATTCAATTCGAGACTAATAGCGCAGAATGATTCCCGATGATCTTCATAAGAAGATGGGGCGCGGCGAACAGCCTTCGCAATGTCTTGAACGGCCTCAACAAGCCCGGAGGCGGTGAACCTGGCATAGGCGGAATTCGATGTCGCCGGAAACGACTGTCTCGTTGCGCCTGCGGTGCTTGACGAAGGATTAGGGCCTTTGGGCGTCAGGGAGCATTTCTTTGCGCCTGGTAATGGAGGGCCTTCTCCGGGTTCGTGTTGCGCGTTCTGCGGAATTACGAGCGGTGCATCCTCGAATTCAATTAGCAGGGCGTCTATGTCGTCAGGGGCGATGGTCACTGGGGTGGCAGCATCGCCTACTGCGGCTCGTCGACCGCGATAAATTGGCTCCCGCTTGAACTGTCTCGGCAACTTTGAGTCCGCATGCTTAGCACATGCGAGTTTATCCCGACATCCAAAACACTCGACCGCTCCGGGCTGATCGCCCATCTTGGGATCACCAAAGCACCCTAACCTCGAACTTTGCTCTGCAATCTGATTCATTCGCACTACCCCTCAAAAGCTTCGACGCACAAATGCTAGAAGTCGAAGTTAGGCATTTCAATGGGCGCGCGCGGTGCGGTTACAAATTTGCCTACGATACGTGCCGGCGGAGCGCGATCCCCTCGCTATGGTGCGGTGGAGCGCCAGATCGTAGGCATTTCAAGGCCTTAATTTCTTCGTTGTTTTTTTGCACACGGATGCCAGGGTCCCGGGATTCGCATGCCAGCCTACGCTTGTGTTTGCTCAAAGTCTTCCTGATCGCGCATATTCAGATACTCCTCTAGCGCAACACTTAGGGCATCAGAGATCAAGGTCATAATCAACCGATGCGGGTTCATGCGGAAATGGTTGGCACATAGGAAGTCGAGCATGTTCTTCAGTGGTTCTGGGAGGCGAAGCTGGAACTGCTTGATGACCTGGGGGTGCCCACCCAGCTGGAGGTGAGAGTTCAAATAGTGAGGGCCGCCATGGCGCCACCTTGCTGCGTAGGGTGCGATTGGAGATGAAATCGGCCGCACCGAGGTTGGCGGTTGCTGGGGCAGTGTTGCACGTTCCCGCATCCGAAGACTCGTCGAATGAGAGGGTTCTGGAGAAGGATTGCTAGCGTCATGATCTGGGGAAAATTGGAGTAAGCCCCAGTGTGGTTGTTGGGGCGGGGTATCGCCATCACGCATCTGTCAATGTCTAGAGGTAGGCCAATGCATCGGCCCTAAAGGTGAGAAGAATCAGAAGCGTATAGGGCATCGATGCTTCGTAGAAGCATCCCCGATTGAACACAATGTGGATCGTGGCGTGCCGAGATAAGTCATTGCTTACTGATAAATACTCGATGAAATTTTGGCATGTTTAATGAGCTAAGCATTGCTACGACCGTTGCCGAATAATGCTTCTGTAAGTAAGTAATTAACGATGATTCTTTGCTATAAGGATGATCAAATATTTTGAGTCAGGTATTTGTGCATTTGGATCATTGAAATATGGATGAAGGCAGGAACTAGCAGGTGTATCGGCAGGTGCTATGCAATCCTAGGATAGGGAAGCCTATCCTCGCCAATCCTACGCCCCACTGTTACGACAGTGCCCCTTCGTCCCGGCGTTGGGAGGGCGGAAATCATGGGTTGGGGTGCAACGTTGCCACTAAGTCTGACGCACCCATGACCAAGGCATCGAAAGTGGACGTCGGATCGTCTTTGAACTTCGTGTAGATCTGCCCATTAATGCCACCGTTGTCGTGCCCGGTGAGAGCTGCTCGTAAGGGTTCTGGCACGCCAGCCTTCGCCAGAGTGGTGATGAACGTGTGTCTCATGCTGTGGAAGTAGGTCGCATTGCCTGGAGCTATCAGCTTGGCCTTCTGCAACTCTCTCAGCCTACGGCCTCCCCATTTGGATATCTTGTGGCTCCATTTGATATTGGCGCGCAAGGCGGTGGCGTCTTCTGGTATCAACTCACCATGGGGAGCCCAGTATGAGCTAAACGGGCGACCCGTCTCGGAGCGAGCTTCGGTCCGCAGGAATTCCACAAACCCCAACTCAGCCAAGAGAGGGTGGATCGGCACCACCCGCCAGCTGGAGAGTTTCTTGAGTGATTTTCGAACGATACCGTCGGGATCGGGGCGTTCGTTCAGATCGAGATACCAGATTCCGTTGGGATGTTGCTTCAGGTCCGTTGGGACGTGCAACTGTGCTAGCTCTTCCAGCCGGCAGCCCGTAAGCGCGCAGCCGATCGTTACCCAGAACTCATGGGGTGCCCCTCGGCGGTTAGCACTTGCACATCGGAAAATCGCAGTCATGTCTTCCAAAGAGAAGTCGGCACGGTCCGACCAGGACGGGGCAAGGCGTTTTGGCTTCAGCGAGGCAGACGTGACGTGCGGTATCGCGCTGTTACGGGAGGCATGCCAATTGATGAACGTGGCGGCCGCCGTGATCGTTACCTGCTTGCTCTTTATAGCCAGCTCGGCATCAGCATTGACCTTGTCGGCAAACCCGACGAACTTGTCCTGATTCAGGGTTGCCAGGTCGCAGCTCGCGCCAAAATGCGAGACGAGCCGGTCGAGGACGGTTCGATACCGGGTCTTGGTCGCGGGCTTTACGCTGATCTGCGAGAGGTAGACGTCAATCGACAGCTTCAGGGGGAGCTTGACCTGGTCTGCAGGCCGCCCGGGAGGTAACGGGCGCGCAGGAGGCGCCCTGGTCGGTGCTGGAGGCGTTTTCGGCCCTTGGATACCTGCTAGGAGGCTGGGCCAGCGGTCGGGGGAGGGGAGTTCTAGTTCGGCCAAGAAGCTGATCTCGCTGTGGCCAAGGGGCTGGCCGCTTCCGACAAGCTGACGAGCCCTCTGGAAGAGCGCATCACAGGCGCCGGCCAGGAATCGTGCCCGTATGGCGGCCAGGCGGGGGTCTGCCGTTCCGACGCTGCGGTAGAGTTCTGTCCGTCTGAAGGCGGACACCAAGTCCAGGGGTATACGTCGCCGGAACATGAATATCGTCCCATGTCGCGACCGCTGCAGGAAATCACCAGCCACAAGGCCTCCGTGTGTGACACCCCTGTGTGACACCTTCAGCTAGCCCCAAAGCAAAAAGCCGCAATCCCGTGAAGGACTGCGGCTTTTCAAATAGATGGTGGCGAATCAGGGACTCGAACCCCGGACCTGCGGATTATGATTCCGTCGCTCTAACCGACTGAGCTAATTCGCCAACGAAGACCGCAATTATACCTACGCCTTTCGGCCTGTCAACACCTTTGTGACAACTTTGTGCAAGCTTTCGCAGCTGCCCAAAAAAATGGCAGGCACAAGGCCTGCCGGGGAAGCGGAGGCCAACCTGCCGGCTGGCCATCCTGAGCGATCGCTGCTGAATGTCGATCAGTCGTTGGCGTAGATGTCGACGTCCTTGGTTTCGCGGACGAACAGCGCACCCACCACGAAGGTCATGGCCGCGATGATGATCGGGTACCAGAGGCCGTAGTAGATGTTGCCGTTCTGGGCTACCAGCGCGAACGAGATGGTCGGCAGCAGGCCGCCGAACCAGCCGTTGCCGATGTGGTACGGCAGCGACATCGACGAGTAGCGGATGCGGGTCGGGAACATTTCCACCAGCATCGCGGCGATCGGGCCGTAGACCATGGTCACGTAGATGACCAGGATGACCAGGATCACCAGCACCATGATCGTGTTCATCTGGGCCGGGTCGGCCTTGGTCGGGTAGCCGGCGGCCGTCATGGACTCGCTGACTTCCTTCTTGAACGCTGCGATCTGCTTCTTGCTGGCGTCGTCGAAGCTGTGGCCGCCGGTCACGGTGGCGTCGAAGGCCTTGATCTCCTTGTCGCCGATTTTCACGGTAGCCATGGTGCCGGCCGGAGCCTCCACCACTTCATAGCTTGCCGATGCCTGGGCCAGCGTACGCTTGACGATGTCGCATGAGCTGCGGAAGTCGATCTCGCGGGCGATCGGGCTGCCCTGGAACGAGCAGGTCTTCGGATCGGCCGTGACCACGATCTGCGCAGTCTGCTGGGCACGTTCCAGCGCCGGGTTGGCGTAGTGGGTCATCGCCTTGAACAGCGGGAAGTAGGTCAGCACTGCCAGCGCGCAGCCCAGCATGATGATCCACTTGCGGCCGATCTTGTCCGACAGCGAGCCGAAGAAGATGAAGAACGGCGTGCCGATGACCAGTGCGCCGGCGATCAGCAGGTTGGCCGTCTTGGCGTCCACCTTCAGCACCTGCGTCAGGAAGAACAGCGAGTAGAACTGGCCCGTGTACCACACCACGGCCTGGCCGGCGGTCAGGCCCACCAGTGCCAGGATGACGATCTTCATGTTGCGCCATTGGCCGAATGCCTCGGTCAGCGGAGCCTTCGAGGTCTTGCCCTCGGCCTTCATGCGCTGGAACGCCGGCGATTCGCTCATCGACAGGCGGATGTACACGGACATGGCCAGCAGCAGGATCGAGACCAGGAACGGGATGCGCCAGCCCCACACCTCGAACTGCGCGCCCGTGGCTTCGCGGCACAGCAGAATGACGATCAGGGACAGGAACAGGCCCAGCGTGGCGGTGGTCTGGATCCACGCGGTGTAGGCGCCGCGCTTGCCGTGCGGCGCGTGTTCGGCCACGTAGGTGGCCGCGCCGCCGTACTCGCCGCCGAGCGCCAGGCCCTGCAGCATGCGCAGGGCGATCAGGATGATCGGTGCGGCCCATCCGATCATGGCGAAGCCGGGCAGCAGGCCGACGACGAACGTCGACAGGCCCATGATCAGGATCGTCACCAGGAACGTGTACTTGCGGCCGATCATGTCGCCAAGACGGCCAAACACCAGCGCGCCGAACGGACGCACGATAAAGCCCGCCGCGAATGCCAGCAGCGCGAAGATGAATGCGGAAGTCGGGTCGAGGCCAGCGAAGAACTGCTTGGCGATCACAGCCGCCAGCGAACCGTACAGATAAAAGTCGTACCACTCAAACACCGTGCCGAGCGACGAGGCCAGAATGACCTTCTTTTCTTCGCGCGTCATCGGCGCATTGTGGGCGGTGCCACCAGGCACGGCCACGTTTTGCGCGTTTGCCATTGTTGTCTCCTCCGTCTGTCGAAAGGGTCCCCGGCCTGGCCGTGTCTCGCGCCTGAAGCACCCGCGCGTGCCGGCCTCTTCACCGAAGCTGCAAGGATTGTGGGAGGCGAAACTTACTGAGTTCTGACAGAAATGCCGTAAAAGAGGCTGGAAGCGTCGGGGTATACGCTAGCCATTTTTGAGGCATTCAGAGGCGAATTCTTGCTGCATTGCGTCGGTCTGCTGCCCGCAAGCGGCTTGGCGTGAGGGGTGTGGGACGTTCTTGCTCTGCAGCATCGGCGCGTTTAATCGGCAATGGCCCGCCGCTTGCCCCTTACGTGGGGGGTGGCCGTTGTCGTCAGGATCGGCGGGTGGGATCGACAGGCGGTGCGGGGTGTGCGTCGGCATCCGATTCGGGGCGATCCACCTCCTGGTCCACCCGGTTCATGTGCCACGCATAGAGCGCGGTCATCAGTACATAGACAATCAGCGCACCCTGCGCGGCCACCCAGAACGAGAACGGCCAGCCGAAGAAGTCGAAGCGCAGTTCGCGTGCGAACCAGCTGACAACAAACGACACCACGAACCAGATCACCAGCAACGCGCCAATCCAGCGCAGATTGTGACGCCACGCGCGACGCTCGCGCGGAGTCAGGCTGTCAGGCGGGGCTTTTCTCATGCGGTGGCTTCGTCTGGCGTGGCGCGGCGCAGCGTCACGTGGAAGCGGGCGCCAGCCATGCGCGGCTCGGCCTGGTAGACGTTGTCTTCGATCGACACTTCGCCGCCATGCTGCTGCACGATCTCACGCACGATGGCCAGGCCCAGGCCGCTGCCTTCGGTATTGGTGCCCAGCACGCGATAGAAGCGTTCCATCACGCGTTCGCGCTCGGCCGCTGCGATGCCGGGCCCGGTGTCTTCCACGTCGAGATAGGCAAAAGGCTCGAACGCGTCGGTGGAGACGCGTACCGTGGCGTGGCCGCCGGGCGGCGTATAGCGGATGGCGTTGTCGACGAGGTTGTTGAGCATTTCAGTCAGCATCAGGCGGTTGCCAGTGATCGTCACCGGATGATCGTCGACTTCCAGGCCCAGGTCGATCTTGCGTGCCCACGCCTGCGGCAGCAGGTCCTTGACCACGTCGCGGGCCAATGTGTTCAGGTCCAGCGGCGCCATGCCGCCTGCGCCGGCCAGGTTCTCCATGCGTGCCAGCGACAGCAACTGCGTCACCAGGTGCGCGGTGCGTTCGGAACTGCCTGCGATCTGCGCGAGCGACCGGCGCAGTTCTTCCGGCGATTGCTCGCGCTGGGCCAGTTCGGCCTGCATGCGCAAGCCCGCCAGCGGGGTTTTCATCTGGTGTGCCGCATCGGCGATGAAGCGCTTCTGCGTCTGCACCGATTGATCGAGTTGCCAGAGCAGGTCGTTGAACGACGCCACCAGCGGCGTGATTTCCTGTGGCGCGGCGCGCTCGTCGATCGGGCTCGTATCGCCGGGATTGCGTGCGCGAATGCGTTGCTGGATCGCGTTCAGCGGCGCCAGCCCGCGCGAGAGACCGAACCACACGAGCACCACCGCAAGCGGCAGGATGACGAACTGCGGCAGGATCACGCCCTTGATGATTTCATTGGCCAGCCGGGCGCGCTTGTCGAGCGTCTCGGCCACCTGCACCAGCACCGGCTGCGTGCCGCTGACATTCTTCAGGTCCACGTAGGTATAGGCCACGCGCACATCGTTGCCGGCCACGCGGTCGTCGCGCAGCGATACAAGCCCGGCGTGGCCTTCCTCCTCTTCGGACGGCAGCGGCAGGTCATGGTCGCCCGCCACGTATTCGCCGTGCTTGCCAACCACCTGGTAATAGATGTTGTCGGTTTCGTCGGCGCGCAGGATCTCGCGCGCGGATAGCGGCAATTGCAGCGTGACGCGTCCGTTCACTTCGCGCACCTGCTGTGACAGCACGATGGCGCTGGCTTCGAGCGAGCGGTCGTATGGTCCGTTGGCGATCGACTTGGCGACGAGGTACGTGACCGCGATGCTCATCGGCCAGAGCAGCAGCAGCGGTGCGAGCATCCAGTCCAGGATCTCGCCGAACAGCGAGCGGGGTACGGGGTGCGCCGACGACTCTTCGAGGTGGGGCAGGGCGTCAGCCAGTGCCTGGTCCTCGGCCGCTGCATCGGCCAGCGTTGGCCGCGCAGGGTCCGGTGCGCGTGCAGGGCCCGCGGCGGTACGGCGTCGCCACGGCAGTCGCAGCAGGCTCATGCGCGCTCGGTCCCCATCATGTCAGTCGTGCGTGGCCACGGCCGGCTGGTACTTCTCGAGGCAGTAGCCCAGCCCGCGCACGGTGGCAATGCGGATGCCGCCGATCTCGATCTTCTTGCGCAGGCGGTGCACATATACCTCGATCGCGTTGTTGCTGACTTCCTCGCCCCATTCGCAGAGGTGATCGACAAGCTGTTCCTTCGACACGAGCCGGCCGCTGCGCGTCAGCAGGATTTCCAGCAGGCCAATCTCGCGTGCGGAGAGATCCAGCATCTGCTCGTTCATGTAGGCAATGCGGCCGACCTGGTCGAACGCCAGCGGCCCATGGCGCATCAGCGTGGCGCCGCCGCCGGCCCCGCGCCGCACCAGCGCGCGCACGCGGGCTTCGAGTTCGGACAGCGCGAACGGCTTGGCCATGTAGTCGTCGGCGCCCAGGTCCAGGCCCTTCACGCGCTCGCCCACGCTGTCTGCCGCCGTCAGGATCAGCACCGGCAGCATGGCGCCACGCGCGCGCAGGCGCTTGAGCACCTCGAGCCCGGGCATCCGCGGCAGGCCGAGATCGAGGATCAGCAGGTCGAACGATTGTGTGGAAAGGGCCGAATCGGCTTCCACGCCATTGGTGACGTGATCGACGGCATAGCCGGACTGGCGCAACGAGCGTGTCAGGCCGTCTGCCAGCACATCGTCATCTTCGGCGATAAGAATCCGCATTGTTGTCTCCACCTCTGGCCGGCGAAAGCCGCCCGCCGGTTGCGGTACCGGTGGGGCTTGCCAAGCATACTGTTTTTTTATACAGTACCCGTCATTCCGGGCGAGCTGCCAGAAAAGGCAATCGCACGGCGTGCCGGGCAAGGCGCTCTGCCTTGGAAAAGGCTTCTAGATCAAGCGCCGCGCTGCCGCATGCGGGCTATTTATACACCATTGACTGAAGGACGACCATGGACGACAAGAAGGCCGGCGCCGGCGTGAGCGCTGAGAAGCAGAAGGCGCTTGCCGCCGCGCTCTCCCAGATCGAGAAGCAGTTTGGCAAGGGCTCGATCATGCGCCTGGGCGATGGCGACATCGAGCAGGACATCCAGGTGGTGTCCACCGGCTCGCTGGGCCTGGATATCGCGCTGGGCGTGGGCGGCCTGCCGCGTGGCCGCGTGGTCGAGATCTACGGTCCGGAATCGTCAGGCAAGACCACGCTGACGCTGCAGGTGGTGGCCGAGATGCAGAAGCTGGGCGGCACCTGCGCGTTCATTGACGCCGAACACGCGCTGGACGTGCAATACGCCGGCAAGCTCGGCGTGGACGTCAACAACCTGCTGATCTCGCAGCCCGACACCGGCGAGCAGGCACTGGAAATTACCGATGCGCTGGTGCGCTCGGGTTCGATCGACCTGATCGTGATCGACTCGGTGGCCGCGCTGGTGCCGAAGGCTGAAATCGAAGGCGAGATGGGCGACTCGCTGCCCGGCCTGCAGGCCCGCCTGATGAGCCAGGCGCTGCGCAAGCTGACCGGCACGATCAAGCGTACCAACTGCCTGGTGATCTTCATCAACCAGATCCGTATGAAGATCGGTGTGATGTTTGGTTCGCCTGAAACCACCACCGGCGGTAACGCGCTGAAGTTCTACGCCTCGGTGCGTCTGGACATTCGCCGCATCGGCTCGATCAAGAAGGGCGATGAAGTGGTCGGCAACGAGACCAAGGTCAAGGTGGTCAAGAACAAGGTATCGCCGCCGTTCCGCGAAGCCTTCTTCGATATCCTCTACGGCCAGGGCATCTCGCGCCAGGGTGAAATCATCGACCTCGGCGTGGACGCCAAGATCGTTGAGAAGTCGGGTGCGTGGTACAGCTACAACGGCGAGAAGATCGGCCAGGGCAAGGACAACGCACGCGAATACCTGCGCGAGAACCCGGACATTGCCGAGGAGATCGAGAACAAGGTGCGCGCGGCACTGGGCGTGGCCCCGATGAACGCCACTGCAGGTGCGCCGGCCGAGATCGCGGGCTGAGGCTGACGCTGCTGGTAAAGGAAAGCCGTCGCATGACTGTGCGGCGGCTTTTTTGTTTTTGATCTATCGCGCAGTTGGCGCCTTGCCCTCTCCCCCAACCCCTCTCCCGCATAGCGGGAGAGGGAAGCAGACCAGTGGCGGTTGAAATGCCCGTGGTGTTCGCCCCTCTCCCGCGTGCGGGAGAGGGGCGGGGGAGAGGGCCGGCGCATTAATAGCCATCCACCCTGGCACCCGCCGAATGCCCCGCCCACCCCTCTCTCTGAAAGCCCGAGCCGTCGGCTACCTTTCCCGCCGCGAGCACAGCCGTGCCGAACTCGCGCGCAAGCTGGCGCCGCATGCGGAGTCGGCCGAAGAAGTGGATGCATTGCTAGATGCGTTGGAGCGCGAAAACTGGCTCTCCAACGAACGGTTCGTCGATAGCCTCGTGCATCGCCGCGCCAGCCGATATGGCTCAGCGCGCGTCATGCAGGAGGCCAAGACGCATCAGCTAGGGAATGAGCAGCTGCGCGACCTGCAGGAGCGCCTGCGAGATTCCGAACTGGAACGTGCTCGCGAGGTATGGCGCAAACGCTTCGGCGTGGCGCCCGATTCGCCGGAAGCGCGCGCCAAGCAGATTCGCTTCATGATGGCGCGCGGCTTTTCGCGGGCAGTGGTCGGCAAGATCATCCGAGGGGCCGAAGATGAGGACGAGTCCGGCGAATGAACCGGATGCGGCCAGTCGCATACCTGTGTACGCAAGAGGGGTATTTTGTGCGTCTCCCTTGGTTGTCATACCTCTGATGCAACGCAGCGCCGCTCCTCCTGAATTCCGTGAAACCGTTATGCAGTCTGGGTTTGCCGCAACTGTCCCTGCAACAATCCCGGGCCGACAGTCGGTCGCGCAGGATGTTCCCGGTCAAAGCGGCGCGGCATGTTAAACTCCACGAGTTCTGCGGCCCCGATGGTCATCCGTGGTTGATTTACCCATGGATCAAGCCGTTTGCCGCGATGTTTTGCCCCCGATTTCCGCCACAACAGCCTGCCGCGTCAGCCTCTGGTGTCATGCCGCTTTCCCCGCCAGTCAATCGAGTCCTGCGTCATCGCCGTGCCATCACGGCCGAGGCATATTTGCGGGACGACGGCCTGTGGGACATCGAAGCGCGCCTGACGGACACCAAGCCGCGTGACATTGAGCTGGCTGGCGGCCGGGTCCGCCCGGAAGGGCAGCCGCTGCACGATCTGTGGCTGCGTGTCACGATCGACCTGCGCATGAACGTCGTGGATGCCGATGCCTGTTCCGATTGGGTGCCTTACCCGACGCATTGCGACACCATCGGCCCGGCCTACCGGAAACTGATCGGCCTGAACCTGATGAAGGGGTTCCGCAAGGCGGTACGCGAGCGGCTGGGCAGTGTGGCAGGCTGCACCCATCTGACCGAACTGGCGGGTGTGCTGCCCACAGCCGCAATCCAGGCCTTCGCGGGCGACGTATTCAAGATCCGCGACGGCGTCGAAGACCCCAATCCCGAACCGCCGATGCAACTCCATGGATGCCACGCGCTCCATTTCGAGGGCGAGGTGGTTCGTCAGTTTTACCCGCGCTGGTATGGTCACCAGCCGAAACCGAGAGCCGGCGCTGCGGCGTCGTCCCCCCAGACTGCGTCACGCACCGATGCCCCCGCATCAGGTGACGAAGACACCCTGGCCCACCGGCCCAACGGTACGTCGGGCTGACTGTCACGGTCGGCCCAGGAAACAGGCGAGAGCCCTTCGCTTCCAAACTTTTTTCCCATCCCTTTACGCCTACCCGAAAGGAAACACGCATGAATATCCATGAGTATCAAGGCAAGGAACTCCTGCGCAAATACAATGTGCCGGTTCCGCGCGGCATCCCGGCTTTCTCGGTTGAAGAGGCCCTGAAGGCGGCTGAACAGCTCGGCGGCCCGGTGTGGGTCGTCAAGGCGCAGATCCACGCAGGCGGCCGCGGCAAGGGCGGCGGCGTGAAGGTGGCCAAGAGCATCGACGAGGTCAAGACCTACGCCACCAACATCCTGGGCATGCAACTGGTCACGCACCAGACCGGTCCGGAAGGCAAGAAGGTCAATCGCCTGCTGATCGAAGAAGGCGCCGACATCAAGAAGGAACTGTACGTTTCGCTGGTGGTGGACCGTGTGTCGCAGAAGGTGGCCCTGATGGCATCGAGCGAAGGCGGCATGGACATCGAGGAAGTCGCTGCCCACACCCCGGAAAAGATCCACACGCTGATCGTTGAGCCGTCGGAAGGCCTGAAGGATTCGGACGCCGACGACATCGCCCGCAAGATCGGCGTGCCCGACGCAAGCATCGCCCAGGCTCGCCAGGCGCTGCAGGGCCTGTACAAGGCGTTCTGGGAAACCGACGCTTCGCTGGCCGAAATCAACCCGCTGATCCTGACCGGCGACGGCAAGGTCATCGCCCTGGACGCCAAGTTCAACTTCGACTCGAACGCACTGTTCCGTCACCCGGAAATCGTTGCGTACCGTGACCTGGACGAAGAAGACGCCAACGAAATCGAAGCCTCGAAGTTCGACCTGGCCTACATCTCGCTGGACGGCAACATCGGCTGCCTGGTGAACGGCGCCGGCCTGGCAATGGCCACGATGGACACCATCAAGCTGTTCGGCGGCGAGCCGGCCAACTTCCTCGACGTGGGCGGCGGCGCCACCACCGAGAAGGTGACCGAAGCCTTCAAGCTGATGCTGAAGAACCCGAACGTGCAGGCCATCCTGGTCAACATCTTCGGCGGCATCATGCGTTGCGACGTGATCGCCGAAGGCGTGATCACCGCTTCGAAGGCCGTGCAACTGGGCGTGCCGCTGGTCGTCCGCATGAAGGGCACGAACGAAGAACTGGGTAGGAAGATGCTGGCCGAATCCGGTCTGCCGATCATCTCGGCCGACACGATGGAAGAAGCCGCCCAGAAGGTCGTGGCCGCCGTCGCTGGCAAGTAAGGACAACTTTCGTTGCCGCCTGGCCGCAGCCGGGCGGGGCGACTAAAAGGACTAGCAAATGAGCATTCTGATCAACAAGGACACGAAGGTCATCACCCAGGGCATCACCGGCAAGACCGGCCAGTTCCACACCCGTGGCTGCCGTGACTATGCCAACGGCAAGAACGCATTCGTTGCCGGCGTGAACCCGAAGAAGGCCGGCGAAGACTTCGAAGGCATTCCTATCTACGCCAGCGTCAAGGACGCCAAGGAACAGACCGGCGCCACCGTGTCGGTGATCTACGTGCCGCCCGCAGGCGCCGCTGCCGCCATCTGGGAAGCCGTTGACGCCGACCTGGACCTGGTGGTCTGCATTACCGAAGGCATCCCCGTCCGCGACATGATGGAAGTCAAGGACAAGATGCGTCGCCAGAACAAGAAGACGCTGCTGCTGGGACCGAACTGCCCGGGCCTGATCACGCCGGACGAAATCAAGATCGGCATCATGCCGGGCCATATCCACAAGAAGGGCCGCATCGGCGTGGTGTCGCGCTCGGGCACGCTGACGTACGAAGCCGTGGGCCAGCTGTCCGCGCTGGGCCTGGGCCAGTCGTCGGCCGTCGGTATCGGTGGCGACCCGATCAACGGTCTGAAGCACATCGACGTGATGAAGATGTTCAACGACGATCCGGATACGGACGCCGTGGTCATGATCGGTGAGATCGGCGGTCCGGACGAAGCCAACGCGGCTTACTGGATCAAGGAAAACATGAAGAAGCCGGTGGTTGGCTTCATCGCTGGCGTGACCGCGCCTCCGGGCAAGCGCATGGGCCACGCCGGCGCGCTGATCTCGGGCGGTGCCGATACCGCCCAGGCCAAGCTGGAAATCATGGAAGCCTGCGGTATCAAGGTAACCAAGAATCCGTCGGAAATGGGCCGCCTGCTGAAGGCAATGCTGTAAGCATTACCCGCCGACGCCGCGCTGGAAGTGTCCGGGAGGGCACGCCTGGCGCGGCAGCCGTACTTGCGGTGCATGCCTGCTTCTGCCGGAGCGCATGCACCGCACCCGTTGCCCCCGCCACAAGCGGGGGCAACTGCATTCTGGCGATGTGATCTCCTAGGGTATTTCCTGAGGACGTCACATTGCGGATTGAAATCGAATCGTAAGGTTCGTGCGATAAATCTTCATGTCTGGTAGTTCAGACATCCAAAAGTCCGCAGTGGAAGTGCCGCGGATCTGGAATAACGTAGACAAAGTAGAAACAGAGGAAGGAGTCTTGCCGTGGAATTGTTGTCCAGCAGCACATTCTGGATTGCGCTGGGATCGATCATCCTGACCAACATCGTCCTGTCGGGCGATAACGCAGTGGTGATCGCGCTCGCATCGCGCAACCTGCCCCCAGCCCAGCAGAAGAAAGCGATCTTCTGGGGCAGCGCCGCCGCCATCATCATGCGGGTGGTCCTGACCGTGGCCGCGGTCAAGCTGCTGACGCTGCCGTACCTGAAGATCGTGGGTGCGCTGCTGCTGGTCTATATCGGCGTGCAACTGCTGACCGGCGATGACGACGAAGATGGGCACGACGCCAAGGACAACATCTGGGCCGCGATCCGCACGATCCTGATCGCCGACCTCGTGATGTCGCTGGACAACGTGGTGGCCGTGGCCGCCGCCGCACAGAAGGGGCCCGAGGGCAGCCAGCTGATGCTGCTGGTGCTTGGCCTGGGCCTGTCGATTCCGCTGATCGTTTTCGGCAGCACGATCCTGCTCAAGGTCATGGAGCGCTTCCCGGTCATCATCGTGCTGGGCGCCGCGCTGTTGGGCTACCTGGCCGGCGAAATGCTGGTCAGCGATCCGGTGGACGCCGAATGGTTCCAGGTGCATGTGCCGCACGCCCACCTCGTTTTCGGCGCCGTTGGCGCGATCCTGGTGGTACTGGTTGGCAAGCTGCTGCAACGCCGCACCACACAGACGGCCTGAGCACAAAACAAATCGCGAGCCTGAAACGGGCGGCCTTCAACGGGCCGCCCGTTTTGTTTTTGCGGCACGATCCATCGAATTCTGTCGGCCTGCCGCCGACCGACCAGTCGCTCCCATACAACACCGCCGCGCAGCATCCGCGCCACACACTCCTGTGTTTTTCCAAACAATTCCCACAGCGCTGTCGGAATTGTCGGAGGTCATTGGAGCCCTGGACCAACCCTCGCAATCATGACCCCCGTGCCGTGCGCCCCCAAAAGCGGACGCATGGCACACGCACTTTTCAATCGAGCAACAGTAAAGAAAGGGGTCAATATGAAGCGTCAATCCAATGCCATTCTCCGCAGCACGTCACACCGCAGACTGGTGCCGCAACGCGGCTTCACGCTGATCGAACTGATGATCGTCGTGGCGATCATCGGCATTCTTGCCGGTGTCGCCATCCCGCAGTACCAGAACTACATCGCACGATCTCAGCTCGCCGAAGGCATGAGCCTGGCGTCGGGGCAGAAGGCCGCCGTGACTGAAGCGTTCGCGTCGTCCGGCGCCTGCCCGAACAACGCCAGCAAGGCGGCCGATGGCGTGCCGCTGGCTTCTGGCATAAACGGCAGCTACGTGCAAAGCGTGGCCACGGGCGGTACGGCATCCGACGAAGGCGGCTGCACGATCACGGCCAACTTCAAGGACAAGGGCATTGCCAAGGGCCTGCTCGGCAAGAAACTCACGCTGACAATGACCAATGCAGACGGCGGCTCCGTCGCCTGGCAGTGCCAGTCGTCGGCGGACAAGAAGTACCTGCCGCAGGCCTGCTCGCAACTGACTGATTCCTCTGAAGGAGAAGCGGCAGACGCGGCGTGATACCTCGCGCGTGGCGTCGCTGATGGCGTGGGTCGGATGCATCTGGTTCGCGCCATCAGCCATGTCCGAACGGCCGTGATTTCCCCTGTTTTATCGCAAGTTTCTGAGATTGCGACATTCCCCCGCCGCTTGTGCATCGTCAATTTCGGCGCGGTGGCCCCCTTGGAATATGCCCCGTACCGGGCGGCATTTGAGCCGCTCCGGATTCAGGTGCAAACAACAACTCCTAGGGGGTCATATGCAAAACCACGCTCAATACCACGCCTTATCCAGACGCGCGCAACCGGTGGCACGTCGCCACGCTGGCTTCACGCTGATCGAACTGATGATCGTCGTCGCGATCGTCGGCATTCTGGCCTCTGTTGCGATTCCGCAGTATCAGGATTACGTCGCCCGCGCGCAGTTCTCGGAAGGCCTTTCGCTGGCTTCGGCGCAGAAGGTAGCGATGACCGAGGCCTTCTCGGAATCTGGTACGTGCCCCAGCAACGCCAGTGACGCGGCGGGCGGGATCCCGAAAGCGGGGGACATCAAAGGCAAGTACGTTGCCCAGGTGGAAACTGGTGGGACGGCGGACGTGAATGGCTCGTGCACCATCGTTGCCACGTTTCAGAGTGGAGGTGTATCAAAGGGCCTCGCAGGCAAGACTGTGACCCTGAAGATGGGCAATGCGGGCGCTGGTTCCGTGACGTGGGATTGCAGTTCCAGCGCTAATGACAGGTATCTGCCGCAAGCCTGCAGGGCTCCCGCAAAGTCGACCAAGACGTAAGCTCCGGCTTCGCGCAATCCAGTCCGGGTCGGCGCGTGCCGATCCGGAACTTCGAAACATGCTGAACTCCGGAGGTAACGATGCGTTCTCGATGCCCAGGCGGACGCCGGGCGATGCCGCCTCACGATGGAGGCTTCACGCTGGTGGAATTGATGACCGTGGTGGCAATTGTCGGCATTCTCGCCGCAATCGCCATGCCACGTTACGAGGACTACGTTGCCAAGGCGCAGTTCACCGAAGCCCTGAATCTCGCTTCGGGACAAAAGGCAATTGTCCTGGAAGAGTATCTGCAGACTGGCATGTGCGGACACAATGCTGTCGCGACCGATCCAGCCACAGGCCCGCGGCGTGGGCTGCCTGTCGAGACTGGCATTACCGGCAGGCACGTGGCAAGGGTAATTGTCGGTACGATAATTAATAGAGGCGCCCCCACGTGCGTGATTACCGCGTGGTTCAAGGACAAGGACGTTTCCACGCCGTTGCAGAACAGACATATCTCGCTGATCATCGAGCCCGGGCAGGGCGCCATCCAGTGGCGTTGTGAAACATCGGTATGGCAACCGCGACACGTGCCGGCGACTTGTCGGGCTGCGAGCGTCAGTTAGCGTAAAGGCGTCAGTCAGATTTGGGTCAAGGATCGTATCGCCTGCTTCATCCGCGCCGCACCAAGCTATCATGTCGCCTTTGCCCACCAATCCGCGCGCATGCCGGCACCCCGAGCCACGCTTCCCGCGACGGCGATCGTCGTCGCATTCACCTTACCCTTGCTGGTTTCGAAGCACACGCTACCGCTGGCCACGTTCTATGGCGAGTGGACGGCTGGCCTGCTCGGCACGCTCCTTGTCCTTGCGCTGGCGCTCCAGCCAAGCCAGGCTACCTACCGGTCGCCCAGGGCGTTTCCGTGGGTTGTGCTGCTGCCGGTCTGGCTGATTGCCACCACGATCCTGCAGGCAGCAGTCGGCATGGCCGACGTTACCGGCAGCCGGTTGACCACGCAGATCGTGCTGGCGCTTGGCGCGGCGCTGATGCTTGTTGCATGGCGCGCCAGCCAGGCGATGTCAACCGACGAGCGCGCGAGCATCGTCGATGCGCTGGCCATCGCGTTCGTCCTTGGCGGCCTGCTCGGCACGGTGGCGCAATGGGTGCAGGTCTTCCGTCTTGAAGACCAGGCCTTCAACCTGGTTTCCGAATATTTCTATGACAGCAACCGCCGGCTCTGGGGCAACCTGAACCAGCCCAACCATCAGGCCACGGTGGAAGGGCTGGCGCTGGTGGCAGCGGTGTGGCTGGCCACGCGCGGCTGGCTGCGGTTTCCGAGCTGGCTCGTCGCGGTGGCGCTGCTGGAGAGCGGCATCGTGCTGTCGGGATCGCGCACGGGCCTGCTGCACGTTGGGCTGGCTGCGATCTATGCGCTGATCGCGGCCTACATGGCACGCGGCACCCCGCGCGGCGCCGATCCGATGCACCGTGCACCGGGCCTGATTGCCGCGGCCGTGCTGATGGTTGTCGGAATCGCCGTGCTCCAGCCCGTCATCAAGCACGCCGGCCAGGTCTTCGACTGGCGGCTGTTCGATACCGTGGCCCAGCTCAAGGCAGGCGACCAGGTCTCCGCACGCGGCGCGCTGTGGGCGCATGCATGGGCGATGTTCCGCGCCAATCCGCTGTTCGGCGTCGGCTATGGCGAGTTTGGCTGGGCACAGTTCCAGCAGATGGCGGAGGTTGGCGTCACGGCCGAGATGTCACTGCACGCGCACAACGCCGTCCTCGACCTGCTCGCCAAGACCGGTGTGGCCGGCACGGCGGGTGTGGCGCTGGTGCTTGCGGGATGGCTCTGGCGGGTGGTGCGTCACCGGCTCTGGCTTGCGTCGTCGGGAGAGCGTGCGATGGCCGTGCCGATGCTGTTCTGGCTGGCCATGCTCGCCGCGCATTCGATGCTCGAGTATCCGCTGCACTACCTCTACTTCTTCCTGCCGTTCTGCTTCGTGCTTGTCTGGCTCGAACCAGCCGGGTTTGGCCCGCGCCTGCCTCGCGCCGTTTCGGTCGTCGCAAGCGTGGTGTTTATCGTCGTGTCGGCGTTCGTGCTGGTGACGCAATGGCAGGACTACAAGCGCGTCGAGGCGCGCGAGTACGCGCGCGACGAAAGGCGGGACAGCCTGCCGATGCCGAAACTCTGGTTCCGCCAGCATGCTGCCGCGGATGCCATCGAGCACGCCACGATCACACCTGACAACGCGGCCAGCCTGCTGCCGGCCCATATGGCGGCATTGCATCTGCTGCCGACACCGAGCCTGATCGCGCGGACCGCATGGCTGCTGGCGCTGACCGGAGAGCAGGAGCGCGCACGCCTGTGGATGGAACGCCTGCGCTACTACTACCAGGGCGACGAGGCCGTCGAATTCCAGACGCTCTCACGCGATTGCAATACCGTAGGCGCCGACCGCCGGCCACGCGAATTCTGCGCCTGGGTGCACCTGCGCGCGCGCCGCGGCTGAAACGCCGGGCGGCCGAGGCCGCTGGCGCGAAGACGTGGCGTATCTCCGGGTGTGCTCAGTGCGCGTAGCCCGGCGGCGGAGGCGGCGGATAGTAGGGCTGGTAGTTGGACGGCGGGACCGGCTCATGCGGTGCTGCCGCCACTGGCGCCGAAACCATCTGACCATACACCGGTACCCGGTTGCCAGTCGCGTACATGCACTGGACATACGCCGCGTCGTACTGCCGCTGCGTGCCATAGCCGGAGTTGTACGCGGCGCTCGTGCCAACCGCAGCGCCGGTCAGCATACCCGCGCCGGCACCGACCGCCGCGCCGCTGCTGCCGCCGAACGCGGCGCCGGCCGCTGCGCCCAGCGCCGTGCCGACTACCGTGCTGCCAACCGCCGCCGCATTGGCGTTATGTTGGGCCGTGGTTCCACCAATCTGTTCGAACGCGAACTGGCGGCAGTTGTAATCGTCGCCACGGAACTGGTCAAACGTCTTGTTGGAGCCCGGCAGCGCCATCACGGTGGGCCCTGAAGGCATCACAGCGCAGGCACCAAGGCCAAGCGAGGCCGCCATCAGCAAGCTCAGGCAACGCAGATTCATGAAGATGCTCCGGAGACGGGGGAAGACGAGTTCGACGACGAAGGCGGCTGCGCCGGCACGCGTTTCCAGCCGCCGGGACATTCCTTGACATACGGGTAGTAGCCCTCGGGCTGGCTGCAGTGGTACCACCATGCATTGGCGTCAGCGCCCGAATCATGGCTGACGTTGCCCTGCTCTACATACTGCGCGGGTTCCGAGGGCGCGGCGGCTGCTGGCGGATAGCCGGGGTAGTAGCCCGGGCCCGGGTAGTAGCCGGGATAGTAGCCAGGGTAGTAGTACGGGCCATACGGATACCAGCCAGGACCCCATCCCCAGCCGGGGCCCCAACCCCAGCCCCCCACGCCGACGACGACGCCGACATGTCCATGTCCGCCACCGCCGTGGCCGCTACCGTGCGCCAGCGCCTGTGTGCTGACGCCTGCCGAAATCGCCGCGAACGCCAGCGCTATCTGGCAAAGCTTGCGCCCGTTCATGATGTGCCCCCTGCCTGCTGCCTGTGTACCGCTGTTAACGCGCATCACCGGAATTGCGCGCACCTTGGGCGGTGGCGCGCAGTGATCCTTTCATTGAATATCAATTTGCCTCAGGCAGGGGCATTTCGGATCATCCCGAAATGTGGCGTTACCTTTATTACGGACGGGATATGCGGTGGGGGGTACTTGGCGCATCGCCATTGTCGCGGCGATACATCACGATACGCCGCGGGTACGGTATCGACGACATCCGCAGGTCCGGGCGTTTGCCATGGGGGCGCTAGACGGCGGTGCCAGCCACCCAGTCCCCCGACTTCCCCCCATGCTTTTCCAGCAGCTTCACGTTGCCCATGACCATGCCACGGTCTACCGCCTTGCACATGTCGTAGATGGTCAGCAGCGCCACCTGCACACCGGTCAGCGCCTCCATCTCCACGCCGGTCTGGCCGTGCGTTTCGGTGCGGACGATACAGGCGATCGTTGCGCTGGGCTCATCGAGGGCAAAGTCCACCGCCACCTTGGTCAGGCCGATCGGATGGCAGAGCGGGATCAGGTCGGCGGTACGTTTGGTGGCCATGATCGCGGCCACGCGTGCAATGCCGAGTACATCGCCCTTCTTGGCGTTGCCATCGCGTACCAGCGCAAAGGTCGCGGGCAGCATCGTGATCGTGCCAGTCGCCACGGCGACGCGATGGGTGCTGGCCTTGTTGCCGACGTCGACCATATGGGCCTGACCGGCATTGTCGAAATGGGTGAGCTGGCTCATGGAAACAGGAGGTAATTGATGCTGGGGCTTGCCCGATGGGAACGTCATGCGCAGGCCGCTATCATAGCAACATGCCAAAGACCTCCCGGCCTTCCCGCCCGCTCGATCGGTCGAGCGCCCACGCCCAAGTCATCGCCGCGCCAGCCGTGCGTGCGTCACATATGACGCGCGCGCTAGCCGCCGTGCTGGTGTTGACCATGGCCGCCCCCGCGTGGCCGCAGGGCGGGTCTGCAGTACCGCTGCTGCTGCAGAATACGACGAGTAGTGCACCGGCGGCACCTGCCGTATCGGGCGATACGGGCGAAACGGGCGAGGTGAGCGACCAGGTCTACGACAACCTCAACCGCAGCGTGCGGGCCGGGCAGAAGTCCGAGTTTGGCCTGCGCAGCGGCAATACGGTGGTCGAGAGCGCCGGGTCCCAGCTCCCAGACCTTGGCGATCCGTCGACGGCCTCGCTCTCGCCGGACATGGAGAAGCGGCTTGGCGATCGCATCATGCGCGATATCCGCCGCGATCCCGATTACGTGTCGGACCCGCTGCTGAACGATTACCTCAATTCGCTTGGCTACCGGCTCGTACAGGCCGCGCGCAGGCAGAACATCTCGGGGTCGAATGGCGCCGGCACGTTTGCTACCGGCTTCGAACTGTTTGGCGTGCGTGACCGCTCGATCAACGCGTTCGCGATGCCCGGCGGCTACGTCGGCGTGCATACCGGGCTGCTGGTGCAATCGGACACCGAATCGGAACTGGCTTCAGTGCTCGGCCACGAAATCGGCCACGTGATGCAGCGGCACATTGCCCGCGGCATTACCAACCAGAACCAGTCGATGTGGATCGCGCTGGCGTCGATGGTGCTGGCCGGCCTGGCCGCCACCAAGAGCGGCGATGCCGCAGCGGCGCTGGCAATGGGCGGGCAGGGCGCGGCAGTGGCGAACCAGCTTTCGTTCTCGCGCGGTGCCGAGCGCGAGGCTGACCGTGTCGGCTTCCAGATCATGACCGCGGCGGGGTTCGACCCGCAGGGCATGCCCGATTTCTTCCAGCGGCTGCAGCGCGTGACGGGTATCTCCGACAACAATTCGATACCGTCCTACGTGCGCACCCACCCGCTGACGTCCGAGCGTATCGCCGACATGCAGGACCGCGTGCGCCACGTGCCTGCTCACAAGGTGCAGAACACGCCCGAGTATGAGTTCGCACGGGTCCGGGCGCGCGTGATCCAGGAACCCACGCCGAATGATCTGCGCAACGTGCTGACCGTGTTCCAGGCGCAACTGAACAGCAATGCTTCGGCGGTACGTCTGCCGGCGGTCTACTACGGCATTGCGTTCACGAACCAGCGGCTGGGCCGCTATGCCGATGCGGAGAAGGCGCTTGCCGAGGCTCGCCGCCTTTACGGCAACATCCCGGGCGCGACTTCGGGTAGCCCGATGCTCGACGTGATGGCGGTGGAGCTTGCGCGGGCCGAAGGCCGGATGCCGGATGCGCTGACGCAGGCCACCGCGACACTGCGCGCATTCCCGCTGTCGCATGCGGCGGCGCTGGCCTATGCCGACACGCTGGTGGCCGCGAACAAGCTCGACGATGCCGTGACGTTCCTGCGTGCGCGCACGCGTGAGGAAACCGGGCGCTCCGAATGGTGGGAACTGCTCGCGCGCGCCTACGCGGCACAGGGCAAGCGTGTGCAGCAGCATCAGGCGATGGCGGAGAAGTACGCGATGGACGGTTCCTACCAGGCGGCCATCGAACAGCTCCAGATCGCGCGCAAGGCTGGCGACGGCGACTTCTATACGCTGTCAGAGGTCGATGCACGGCTGCACCAGCTCCAGCTCCAGTACAAGGAAGAGAAGCAGGACAACAAGGGCATGCCTAACTGATGGCAGGCTGACGGATGCTCCCCTCTCCCACTGCGCGGGAGAGGGGAGACTAAACCCTCTACTCCGCCTCCGGCGTCCTCACAAAGCCATAGCGCTTCGGCAGTTCGGCTTCCAGGACCGGCTCGATATCGATGTCCCGCCCGGCGAAATGAAACACGCCCAACGTGGCGCCGCATGCTTCGCCATGCCAGTCGCAGGCCACGCTGAACGCGTCGAGATCATGGTCGTGCAGCAGCGCAACCTGCGCGCCATCGTCGATGCCGTGCACCATCCCCTCGAAGACCACGTTGCCATGCTCGTCGGCATGGCAGGCCTGCGGCGTGAACGGATGGCCCGACGTCGTGGTCAGTGCGCCGTTGTGCAGCCTTGCCACCCACGGCGTGTACATCAGCGAAACGAACACCCGTTGCGGGCCGTTCTGGAAGTACCAGGCGCCGCGCGCATCGTGCGTGTAGTTGCGTTCGATAAAGCCGATCAGCGCCTCATGCCGGATCGGGTCGCCCGAGAGCCCATGCTGCTGCGCGAATTCGTTACGCATGCGCCATTGTCCGCGCCGGTCCAGCGCCAGCCAGCCGTAGCAGTTGGGCACATTGGGCCAGCGCGCCATGGCTTGCTTGACCATTTCATCCATCTTTGTCTCCTCCTTGGCACGACGGGCCGCACGCGCCCGGTGTCTGGCCCGATTGGCGTAGCTCGCATCAGGTTGGCGATTTCCGTGCTGTGCGCACGCTGTCGAAATAATCGAGTATGCGCGTGGGCAGCCACTCGATATGGCCCGCGAAGGGCAGCAACGGCAACTGGCCCAGCAGGCCATCGCGTGGTGTCATGAAACCGACGTGGCCACCGTGTTCGGGCTGCTCCAGCAGCACGTCGGCGCTCACGTTGCCCGGGCCCGGCAGATGGCGGGCGGGCAGGAACGGATCGTTGCGCGCGTTGAGCACCAGCGTCGGGATGCGGATCTCACCGAGTATCGGTTTGCTCGATGCGCGCGCCCAGTAGTCGTCGGTATCGCGAAAGCCGTGCAGCGGCGCGGTCACGACATTGTCGAACGCGTAGAGGTCGCGGCTGGCCAGCATCGTTTCGCGGTCGTACAGGCCGGGAAACTGCTCCAGCTTGGCCAGCGACTTGCGCTTGAGCGTCTGCAGGAACATGCGCGTGTAGACCATGTTGAAGCCGCTGGACAGCGCCGCGCCGCCTGCCGCGAGGTCGAGCGGCGCTGAGACGGATGCGGCGGCCGTCAGGAAACTCGCAGCGCGGCCGTCCTCGCCGAGGTAGCGCAGCAGCGCGTTGCCGCCCAGCGAGATCCCTACTGCGAGTATCTCCCGCCCCGGCTGCACGGCATGGACCTGGCTGCGCAGCCGTTCCAGCACCCAGCGGATCTCGGCCGAATCGCCCGAATGATAGAAGCGCGGTGCGCGGTTCAGCTCGCCGGAGCAGCCGCGGAAATGCGGTATCACGCCCTGCCAGCCGCGCTCGCGCAGCGCCGCCATCAGCGCCTGCGCGTAGTGGCTGCGCGAGTCGCCTTCGAGCCCGTGGAACATCACCACCAGCGGCGAGCCGCCGGCCGCCGTGTGCGTGGTCCAGTCGAGATCGATGAAGTCGCCGTCAGGCGTGTCCCAGCGCTCGCGCCGGAACGTGATGCGGCGATGTCGCGTGAAGCGCGCCGGGAGGATCGTCTGCGCGTGGCCGCCGCGTAACCACCAGGGGGTTTGGAAGGCCTCGCCGAACAGCATGGCGTCCTGCACGGAGATCAGTGCAGCGCCTGCCCCGGCGCGGCGGCAACTGCGGCCACCTGCACCGCATTGGCCGGGCTGCAGTGGATATGGGCAAGCCGCCAGCCTTCGTGGTTCTGCATCAGCACGTACGTGGTGTGCACGTAGAGGTCGGCTTCGACGCGGTCGGCGCCGAAACGCATGGCTTCGGTCACATCGAAGATCGAGACACCCATCGACGCATGGCTGCTGGTCTCGATCGCATCGACCAGCACGGGCTGTTCTTCCAGCAGATGCGCGAAGGCCTGGCGCAGATGCTCGTGGCCGATCAGGCGCTGGCCGTCGGGCATCACGCAGGTGACGGAGTCTTCGTCCAGCCAGAGCCGCAGCGCACCCTCGGCGTCACGCAGTTTCAAGGCTTCACGGAAGGCATCGACGATGTCTTCGGCGGAATCGAACAGGCGGGCGAAACGAGGCATGTTGGCGTGATCAGGGACGTTGCAGGAGCTTGCGCAGCTCGACGAACACCATTTCGGGTTCGATCTCCTTCAGGCAGCGCAGGTGGCCGAGCGGACACTCGCGCTTGAAGCAGGGACTGCACTCGAGTTGAAGCCACATGATACTCGCTGCCTGTGACAGCGGGGGCGTGTGACGAGGGTCGCTCGACCCGAAAACGGCCACCTGGGGCCGGTTCAGGGCAGCGGTGACATGCATCAGGCCGGAATCGTTGCAGACCGCGGCTTCGGCCAGCGCCAGCAGGTCCACGGCGTCGTCGAGCGATGTCTGACCGCACAGATTTCTCACGAACGGCGCGTCCTTGACGATCTCGTCGGCGATCTCGGCGTCCTTGCCCGAGCCCAGCGTGATGATCAGCGCGTACGGGAACGAGCGGCGCAGCATCTGCGCCAGTCCGGCGAAATGACCGGCCGGCCAGCGCTTGGCGGGGCCGAACTCGGCGCCCGGGCAGAACGCGATCACGCGCGTGCCCGGCGCAATGCCGAAGCGCTCGGCCGTGGCGGCCATGCGGACGGGATCGGTCTTGAGCTTCGGGTCGGGAATCGACTCCGGCAGGCGCGCGCCGGGCTTGAGCGCCAGGCGTGCGTAGTGCTCCACCATCGGCGGGCGCTTGTCGCGCGGCGGATTGCCATGGCGCACGTTGAGCATGCCGAAGCGCGACTCGCCGCGATAGCCGACGCGCAGCGGAATGCCGGCCAGGAATGGAATCAGCGACGACTTCAGCGAATTCGGCAGCACATAGGCCACGTCGTAGCCTTCGTGCTTGAGCTGCTGCGCGAACAGCAGGCGCGCGCTCAGTTGCAGCTTGCCGTGTGCCAGATCGCTCGGGAACACCTTGCTGATCTCGGGCATCCGCGCAAGCACGGGCGCCACCCATTTGGGGGCGAGGGCGTCGATGACCAGATTCGGGTGACGGGCCTTGAGCAGCGCGAACAGCGGCTGCGCCATCAGGGCGTCGCCGATCCAGTTCGGGGCGATAACGAGGGCTTTTCTCATATTGTGGGTATTGCGTGGCCCTGTGATGCGGTGCCCGGGCATGTCAACGCCCCGGGGCGCTGGGCGGCCCGGGGCGTCAGGTCGAAACGGCAGGCGTTGGCGTGGGCCGGGCGGGTCAGTGGTGGCCCTTCAGCACGGTGCCCGGCTTGAGCTTGTACACGGTGCCGCAGTACGGGCACTTGACCTCTCCGGTGTCCGCCACGTCCAGGAATACGCGGGGGTGGTAGTTCCACGCCGGCGTGTTGGCCGTGGGGCAATGCAGCGGCATATCTTCTGCGCCGATTTCGATAACGGTTGCGGTTTGAGTCATGGTGTTGCTTTTGAGTCTTGCAGGGATTGAGCGTTGTTTGAAGGATGGCGCCGGCGCTCAGACCAGCGTCAGCCACTTCTTGTACTTCTCGTCGGTGCCGCCTACGGCCGCGAAGAACGCGTCCTGGATGCGCTTGGTGATGGGGCCGCGGCGGCCTTCGCCGATGACGCGGTCATCCAGTTCGCGGATCGGCGTCACTTCGGCGGCGGTGCCGGTGAAGAATGCTTCGTCGGCGCAGTACATCTCGTCACGCGTGATGCGCTTCTCGCGCACTTCGAGGCCAAGGTCGCGCGCAATCGTCAGCGTGGCGTCACGCGTGATGCCGTCCAGGCACGATGCCAGATCAGGCGTGTAGATCACGCCGTTGCGCACGATGAACACGTTCTCGCCCGAGCCTTCGCTGACATAGCCCTCGGTATCGAGCAGCAGCGCTTCGTCGTAGCCCAGGCCGGTGGCTTCCTGGTTGGCCAGGATCGAGTTGATGTAGTAGCCGGAGGCCTTGGCGCGTACCAGCGACACGTTGACGTGATGGCGCGTGAACGACGAGGTCTTCACGCGGATGCCGCGTTCCATGCCTTCCTCGCCCAGATAGGCGCCCCACGGCCAGGCGGCAATGGCCACGTGGATCGTGTTGCCGCGCGCGGAAACACCAAGCTTTTCGGAGCCGATCCACACCAGCGGGCGGATGTAGCAAGATTCCAGGTTGTTGGCGCGTACCACTTCGCGCTGGGCCGCTTCGAGGGTGGGCTCGTCGAACGGCATGGCCATCTGGAAGATCTTGGCGGAGTTGAACAGGCGGCGCGTGTGCTCCTTGAGGCGGAAAATCGCGGTGCCTTCCGGCGTCTTGTACGCGCGTACGCCTTCGAATACGCCCATGCCGTAGTGCAGCGTGTGGGTGAGCACGTGAATCTTGGCGTCACGCCACTCAATCAGCTTGCCATCCATCCAGATCTTGCCGTCGCGATCTGCCATCGACATGGTCGTCCCCCTGCTGCCCCGGTAATGTCGCAAAGTCGCCATTGTAAGCCGCGCGTCCTTGCGTGCCAACGAAGGGCGGCGGATTGACCGTTCTACAATCGCACCTCCAGCCACAGCCAGCCACAGCCAGTCACAGCCGCCGGCCCGCACCCGCATGTCCATGCCTGAACGCCCCGCCGATCGCGCCACCCCTGACATCGACCATGCGGCCGATCCCGCCGGCATCGACCGCTGGCAGGCCACGCTTGGTGCACTTGAGGCGCTGGCTGGTGGCGATGCGGCCGCTGGCCCGGGCGACGGCCGCCGGCTGGTCTGGGCGCTGACGCTCGACGCCGACGGCGTGGTCGGGACCATCGAGCCGATGGAGCAGACCCATGGCCCGCGCGGCTGGGGCAAGCCACGGCCCGTTCCGCTGGCCCGGGTGGCCGACGACGATACCCTGCCGCCGTGGGATGTCCGCGTGGCGCGCGCCATTCGCCGCGACGCATCGCGCAACCGCCGCCATGTGCTGGACCGCGCCGCTGCCGTGGTGGCGCTGGTGGGCCATCCCGCCGTGGTGCTGTCCCATGCGCCGACCGTGCCGATGGAGGTGGTGGAATCCGCGCCGTCGCTCGAAGCCGTGCGCGAGGGCGACCGCTACCTGCTGCGCATCGTCCCGCCGCTGCGCGAGGCGCTGGCCATGGAGGATTTCCTGCCCGCCGCCGCGCGCCAGGAGGCCGAATCACTGCGCCAGGTCACCGTGCTTCAGGATGGCCCGCGCAGGCTGCGTGTGATTCGCTTCACACCGGCCCAGCAGGGCGCGGCAAAGCTCATTGCAGGCGGCCTTGCCGTGCCGGCAGACGCCCAGGCGCGGCTCGACAGCACGCTGCGCGCGCTGGCCGGACATTTCCAGATTCACGCCGACAGCTCGGGGGAAGCGCGCGAACGCGACCCGGAGTCGCGCCTGCGCGCTGAAGTGGCACCGGTCGGGCGCGGCATCAGCCTGCGGCTCGTGGTCACACCGCTGGGCGTGCTGGGGCCGCGGCTCGCTCCGGGCCATGGCCGCGCGCAACTGATGGCGACGATCGGCGGCGAAACGCAGGTCACGCATCGCGATCTCGATGCCGAGCAGGCAAATGTGGCCGAGGTGTTCGAAGCGCTGCCGTTCCTCGTGCAGCAGGCGCCCGCCAGTGGCGAACACACGTGGACGCTCGATGACCCCGAGGATGCGCTGACCGTGATCGAAGTGCTGCCGGGGCTGGCCGGCGTGATCGATCTCGAATGGCCGCGTGGCCGCGAACTGCGCGTGCTGCCGGCAGACGTCGCGCAGCTTGCCGTCAGCGTCGAGACCGGCAGCGAGTGGTTCAAGCTTGTGGGCGAATTGCGCGTGGCCGAAGGGCTCGTGATCTCGCTCGAAAAGCTGGTGGCGTGGGCGCATGGCCATGCGGGCCGCTTCATGCCGATGGCGCATGGCGTCTACGTAGCGCTGACCCGCCAGTTGCGAGACCGCCTGCGTGATCTGGCGGGCGTGAGCGACGGCGTTCGCGACGGTATTCGCGTGCCGCTGGTGGCTACGCCGTGGCTGGACGACGTGCTGGCCGGCGCCGGTATCGATCCAGATGCGCATTTCCGTACACGCGTGAAGCGGCTGCGTGCCGCGCGCGAGCACGACGCGCCGGTGCCGCCCACACTGGCCGCCGAACTGCGGCCGTACCAGGCCGAGGGCTATCGCTGGATGATGTCGCTGGCCGATGCCGGGTTTGGCGCCTGCCTGGCCGACGACATGGGGCTTGGCAAGACGCTGCAGTCGCTGGCCGTGCTGCTGGCGCGCGCGACGGGCGGGCCGGCTCTGGTCGTCGCGCCGACGTCGGTCTGTGGCAACTGGGCTGCGGAGGCACGCCGCTTCGCACCGGCGCTGCAGGTCCATGTCTATGCCGATGGCGACCGCGAGGCAATCGTCGGCCATGCCGCCGCGCACGATCTGGTGATCGTTTCGTACAACCTGCTGCAGCAGGCACGCAAGGCGTTCTGCGATCGGCACTGGCACACGGTGGTCGCGGACGAGGCGCAATCGTTCAAGAACCCGTCATCGCGCCGCGCGCAGGCGATGTTCGCGCTGCCGGCCGATTGCCGCATCGCGCTCTCCGGCACACCCGTGGAGAACCGCCTGTCGGAACTCTGGGCCGTGATGCGCTTCTGCACGCCGGGGTTGCTTGGCTCGCTGGCGCGTTTCAACGAGCATTTTGCAAATCCGATCGAACGCAATGGCGCGCGCGATCCGCGCCATCGGCTGCGGCGCATGATCGCGCCGTTCGTGCTGCGGCGGACCAAGGCACAGGTGCTCGACGAGTTGCCGCCGCGCACGGAACTGGTGATCCGCGTCACGCCGGAACCGACCGAGGCGGCCCACTACGAGGCGCTGCGCCGGCAGGCGCTTTCCGAGGCCGAACGGGCGCTGCTGCGTCCGCGCAAGGACAAGAAAGCGCCCGCAGAACTGACCGCGCCTGAGGCACGCATCCACGTGCTGGCCCAACTGATGCGCATGCGCCGTGCCGCGTGCGATCCACGTCTGGTCACGCCAGACGCGGGGCAGCCCGGTGCCAAGGTGCGCGCGTTTGCGGACCTTGCGGCCACGCTGGCCGCGAACGGGCACAAGACGCTGGTGTTCAGCCAGTTTGTCGATTTCCTGCAGATGCTGCGGCAGACGCTGCACGACGCGGGCCTGGCTTACCAGTACCTCGATGGCGCCACGCCGGCCGGCGAGCGTACGCGGCGCGTGGCGGCGTTCCAGGCGGGCGAGGGCGATGTGTTCCTGATCAGCCTGAAGGCAGGCGGCTTCGGCCTGAACCTGACTGCGGCGGACTACATCGTGATTGCCGACCCCTGGTGGAACCCCGCCGCCGAGGACCAGGCAATGGGCCGCGCGCACCGCATCGGCCAGCAACGGCCGGTCACGGTCTATCGGCTGATTGCCGCCGGCACGATCGAGGAGCGCATCGTCGACCTGCACCAGGGCAAGCGCGCGTTGGCCGACGGCGTGCTCGAAGCGATGGACGGCGAGACAGTCGGCCGCGACGTGCCGCTGCCCGACATCGACGAACTGGTTGGATTGCTGCGGCGCTGAGTGGGCGTTGGCGGTACTTCAGATGCTCTCGGTTGGCTCCCCTCTCCCGCAAGGCGGGAGAGGGGTTGGGGGAGAGGGCAAGCCCTCCCGCACCAAACGGTATACAAATTTGCCACCTGTTTGGTGCAATGCACCACCACACAACCGCCTCCATCCCCACAACTTCCGCTTCTAATCTATGTTCCGGTGCATTCCGGGCTGGTAGAAATACTGCCTTGTCGTCCTCGGTTTTGTGAATATAGTATACCGATCGCTTCTCCAATCGCCCCCGCAGACCGGCCTGTCACGATCGGCACGGTCCAAGAAGACAACGGAGCCACCGTGACCCTGCCAGATCTGCCGCAGGCTGACCTTGCTCAGCCCGAGGCGAGCTTTCTCCCGGTTCATCAAGCCGCCGCGCAACTCGCGCGTGGCGAGACCACGGCGCTGGCGCTGGTCGATGCCTGCCACGCAGCCTGGGCCGCCCGCAACGGCGACATCAATGCGATTGTCCTGGCGGACTTCGAGGCCGCGCGCCATGCTGCGGCGCAGAGCGACGCACGGCGCCGCGCCGGCCAGACGCTGGGGCCGCTTGATGGCATCCCGTTCTCGATCAAGGAATCGTTCGATGTGGCGGGCTGGCCGACTACCTGCGGCAGTCCGGCGCGCCGCGACCATCGCGCGGCCAGCGATGCCGTGGTGGTGGAACGACTGCGTGCGCAGGGTGCCGTGCTGCTGGGCAAGACCAACGTGCCGCTCGGCCTGCGCGACTGGCAGAGCTACAACGCGATCTACGGCACCACGCGCAATCCGCACGATCTCTCGCGCACGCCGGGTGGTTCCTCGGGCGGCAGCGCCGCGGCCGTCTGCGCCGGACTGAGCTACTTCGACATCGGTTCCGATATTGGTTCGTCGCTGCGCAACCCCGCGCACTACTGTGGCGTGTTTTCGCACAAGAGCAGCCACGGCATCGTGCCGCTGCGTGGCCATGGCAATGCTGCGGCGGGGTTTGCCGCGCAGGACATCAATGTGGCCGGCCCCGTGGCGCGCAGCGCGTTCGACCTTGAACTGGTCCTGCGTGCGATTGCAGGCCCGGACGCCGCGGACGCACCTGCCTGGCAACTCGCGCTGCCGCCGTGCGATCACGCCCGTCTGGCCGATTTCCGTGTGGCGGTGCTGCCCACTCATCCGCTGGCCGAAGCCGATGCCACGGTGAGCGGAGCAATCGAAGGGCTGGGCCACTGGCTGGCGCGGCAGGGTGCACAGGTGGACTGGAACGTGCGCCCCGATTTCGATGCGGCAGCGCTCTGGCGCACCTACGTGCTGCTGCTGCGGGCAACCACCTCGCTCTACATGGACGATGCCGCGTTTGCCGATGCACTCGGCAAGGCGCATGGCGCTGGCGATGACTACGCCACGCTCCAGTTCACCGGCGCCACGCTCAGCCATCGGGACTGGCTGCTGCTGCAGCATGCGCGCGCGCAGTTTGCCGCCGCGTGGCAGCGCTTTTTTGCCGACTACGACGTGCTGCTGTGTCCCGCCGCATCGACCACGGCATTCCCGCTCAACGAGTCTGGCGAACCGTGGCAGCGCACGATCGACGTGAACGGCAGTGCGTGGCCGCTGACATCGCAACTGTTCTGGGCAGGCCATTCCGGACTATGCGGGCTGCCATCCACGGTGGCGCCGATCGGTCCGGCACGAGACGGCCTGCCGGTTGGCGTGCAGATCGTGGCGCCGCGCTTTGGCGACATGACATCGCTGCGCTTCGCGCAGTTGCTCGAGTCGGCTGGCCATGCGTTCCGGCCGCCGCGCGATTTCGCGTAGTTCATACCGCAGGGAAAAGAGACCGAAGAGAGGGGAGGGAGCGATCATGCTGGACTGGTTCAGGGAGTTGTCACGCGCCGAGCGCAAGGGGTTCTACGGGGCGTTTCTCGGTCATGCGGTCGATGTGTTCGACTTCATGATCTATTCGTTTCTGATCTCCACGCTGCTGGCGCAGTGGGGCATGAGCAAGTCGATGGCGGGCGCCATCGTCACGTGGACGCTGGTGTCGTCGCTGATCGGCGCGATCGGCGCGGGGCTGCTGGCGGACCGTTTTGGCCGCGTGCGCGTGCTGCGCTGGACGATCCTGGTGTTCGCCGTGTCGTGCTTCCTGTGCGGCATTTCCAATTCGCCCGAGCAGCTTATGGTGTTCCGCATGCTCCAGGGCCTGGGCTTCGGCGGCGAGTCGTCGCTGTGCATGGTGCTGGTGACCGAAATGATCCGCAACCCCGCGCATCGCGGCAAGTACTCGGGCTTCACGGCAAGCAGCTATTCGTTCGGCTGGGGCGGCGCAGCCATCGCCTATGCGATCACGTTCAACCTGTTCTCGCCCGAAGTGGCGTGGCGCGTCTGCTTCTTCCTGGGCATCCTGCCCGCGCTGGTGGTGGTGTACCTGCGCCGCAACCTGGAGGAGCCCGAGGTGTTCCTCAAGAGCCGCGCCGAACGCGGCAACGTGTCCCCGGGCGCGGATCTCGCGCGCGTGTTCCGCGGTCCGCTGCTGCGCAAGACGCTGCTGTGCAGCCTGCTTTCGGGCGGCATGCTGGGCGCCTACTACGCCATCGCCACGTGGCTGCCGACGTTCCTGAAGACCGAGCGCGGCCTGTCGGTGTTCGGCACCAGTTCATACCTGGCCGTGACGATCGTCGGCTCGCTGGTGGGCTACGTGGCCGGCGCCTACGCGACGGACCGCTGGGGCCGCCGGCTCACCTATATCGCGTTCGCGGCCGGTGCGTTCGTGATGGCGATGATCTACATGGTGATTCCGGTGTCGAATACGTCGATGCTGTTCCTGGGCTTTCCGCTTGGCGTGCTGATGCAGGGCGTGTTCTCGGGCATTGGCGCGACGATCTCGGAGTCGTATCCGAACAGCATCCGCGCCACCGGCTACGGTGTGTCCTACAACCTCGGCCGCGTGATCGGCTCGTTCTTTCCGCTTGCGGTGGGCTGGCTCAACAGCGGGCGCACCACGCTGGCGCTGGCCATCGCGATGGTGGCCGGCGTCGGCTACGCGCTGGTGATGGTATCCGCCGCGCTGCTGCCGGAAACCTCGGGCATCGACCTTGGGCAAACGGGCGGCGATGACGACCATGGCGAGAAAGCACGGTTGGCTGGCGACCCCGCCACGCTGACGCCCACTGCGGGACGTACCGCCTGACCCTGGGAATCGGCCAAGGGAATCAGGCCCGGGTTTGACCCCGAAACAACATTTTTAAGCCGCTGCTTACTTGCGGCTGTCTCACGCCTATAATGGCTTCTCGCGATCGGCCACGCCCTGCGTGGCCGATCGCATTTCAGGACGGTAAAACCGCGTCAGTCGGGATGCCGGTCCATCTCTTCTCATCCAGGCTCATCCAGGTCATGACACCCCGAACATCGCCCCCGGTGTGGCAGCGCCTTTGGCATCGCTTTGCCGAGGTGGAACGCAACGCCTTTCTCGAAGGCGCGCGCTTCTTCGCGCGCTTCCAGCCAGCCGTATTTTCCTGGGGGCTGGTCACCGGGGTGGCCATGAGCAAATCGGCGCTGACCGTGCCGGAGGCCATCGGCATGTCGCTGCTGGTCTATGCCGGTTCCGCGCAACTGGCCGTGCTGCCATTGTTTGCCGCGGGCATGCCGATCTGGACGGTGCTGCTGACCACCGCCGTGGTCAACCTGCGCTTCGTGATCTTCAGTGCGGCGCTGCAGCCGCATTTCAGCTATTTGCCGCTATGGCGCCGCACAGTGCTGGGCTTCTATAACGGCGACCTGCACTTCGTGTACTTCATGCAGCGCTACACCGAGCCAGGCTATGCGCCAGGCAAGGAGGGGTACTTCTGGGGCATGGCGCTGTTGAACTGCGTCACGTGGCAGGTATCGTCGCTCATCGGCATCCTGCTGGCCAGCCTGTTCCCCGATAGCTGGGGGCTGGCGCTGGCCGGCACGATGGCGCTGATCCCGGTGATGGTCTCGACGATCAATTCCCGATCGACGCTTCTGGCCGTGGCGGTGTCCTCGGTGCTGGCGCTACTGTGCTTCGACCTGCCGTACCGGCTGGCGCTGGTTGTGGCGGTGATCGGGGCGATTGCGGCAGGCATGGCCAGCGACGAACTGGCCGCACGTGCCACGCTGCGCGGCATGCGGGCACGCAGGACCGCGCAACCACCAGCAGCAGACAAGGCGGGAGACCAGGCATGAGCCATCTCGAAACCTGGATCGCCATCGTCGGCATGACGCTCGTCACCGTGCTCACGCGCGCGCTGTTCCTGATGGCGGGCGAGCGCGTGACCGTGCCCGACCGCATCCAGCGCGCGCTGCGCTACGCGCCGGCCGCCGCGCTGGCGGCGATCATCCTGCCCGAGTTCCTGAGCTTCGAAGGCCATTTCACGTTCTCGTGGACCAACGACAAGTTGATGGCAGGCATTGCGGCCACCGCGTGCTACCTGCTCACGCGCCGCATGGTCGGCATGATCGTGGTTGGTATGGCGGTCTACACGGCGCTGCGCCTGCTTGGCTGATTGCTGCCGGGTGCTGCGCAGGTACCTGGTGCCGGGTACCTGCGCAGCACCGGCTCAGGCGCTGGCCGGTTCGGCCACCAGGCCGCCCAGCCGCGTGAGCAGGTGAGCGAGCTGGGCCTGCGTGCTTGTACTGGTCTTGACGAAGATTGCCTTGAGCTGCGAGCGGCCCGTTTCGCGCTTGATGCCGAGTTGGGTCGTGGCCTCCGGCAGCCCCAGGCCCGTAATGAGCAGCGCGGCCAGCCGGGTTTCGGCCGGCGTCAGGCCGTAGAGGTCGCGTAGCACGGCCGGCGTAGCGCGCGGTGCGGCATGCGCTTCATGAATGGCCACCAGCACAGGCTGACCCTCCCACGCCGATGCCAGCACGATGCCCGGCGTGAGCCGCATCGCCACGATCTGAGCCACGCGTCCATCGCTGCCAACCGCGTGGATGGCGCCGGCGGCTTGCATTGCGATGGGGTCGGTCAGCGTACGCATGACATCCGGGAACGGCCGCGACAGCCGCCAGCCGGATCCGCCGGGCAGTACGCTGTCCGGGGCGACGTCCTGGTGCGTTGGCAGCAATCGCCTGATCCACGGTTCCCCGGCTGCATTTGCCAGCAATACCTGGCCCGAGTTCGCGAAGACAATGACGCCAAACGGCAACTGGTTCAGCAGGTTTGCCGAAACATGACCATGCGTGGCGGTGGCCTGCGTGCGATCGCGCATGGTCACGGCATCGCGCACATGCGGAATGACCCAGTCCAGCGCGCGGGCATCGTCTTCCAGGAAGCCTTCGGCGCCGGCTGGCCGCTGCAGTGTCAGGTAAAGCTCCTGGCCGGGCTGCCGGTCCACCAGGCAGGTCATCGTCGAGGCTATCGCCATGTCGGCGAAGTCGTCGTGCGCGTACAGGCTGCGCATTGCCGTGAAGCCAGGGTCTGGCCGGTGGATGTGCCAGCCGCCTACCTGCAGCCGGTCAGGGAACGTCAGGCTCCGGGCAGTCCCTTCGTGCAGGTTTTGCATGGCGAGATCGTCGGGCAGCCGGCTGGCCGTCTGCCTGACCTGCAAGCCGCCGCGTTCGGTGTCGCGCACGAGCAGCGTCGCCTGCGCGCTGCCGGTGATGTCGCATAGCGCGGACAGGCTGCGTTGCCATGCCCGCGGCTCGAGAATGCCCTGATAGAGACCACGAATGGTCTCGTGCATGTCCTGTGTCAGCATCGAGATCAGCCCCCGTCCAGCGTGGAGGCAAGTCGCGTCAGCAGGTTCGTCAACTGCGGCTGGCTGGTACAACCGGTCTTCAGGAAGATCGACTTGAGCTGCGTGCGCGCGGTCTCGTGCTGGATGTGCAGGTGGCGGCTTGCCTCGGGCAGCCCTTCACCGGTGGCCAGCCGCGCAACCAGCCGCGTCTCGGCCGGCGTCAGCCCATACAGGTTGCGCATGACCGAATCAAGCAGCACCGACGGCGCCCCCGCTTCATGCACGACGACCAGCGCGGCGGGCTGTTGCCACGATGCGGCAAACGCATGGGTGGCGGGCAGCGGCAGCACCAGTACTTCGGCCTGATTGCCATGCGTGTCGATGGCGCGTGCGGCCAGCGCGGCCTGCGGCGTTGCCGGATCGCAGGCCGCCTGCAGCATTTCGTTGAAGCTGCGCGACAGTTGCCATTCCGAAGTCTTGCCAGAAGGGTCAAGGCGCCGCGCCCAGCGCTCGCCGGCCATGTTGGCAAGCAGGAGCAGCCGCTCCGGGGAATAGACGGCCACGGCAAAGGCCAGCCGTTCGATCATCCGCGTGGCCAGCGTGGCCAATGTGGACAGTGCCAGCGTGCGGTCGCGCATGGCGATTGCGGAGCGCATATGCGGCACCACCCAGTCCATCCTGCGCGAATCGTCGCCGGCGAAGTGCCCCTGCGACAGCGCGCGCTGCATCGAGAAATAGACTTCGTAATGCGGCTGGCGCTCGACCAGGCAGGCCATGTAGGAGCCCAGTTCGAACTTGTTGAGGAAATCGCCGTAGAACGGGTCCCGCGCCATCCGGTGCGGGCCCAGGTCGCGCGCGTCCACATACCAGGCGCCCGGCACCAGCCTGGGCGCAAAGCCCTTGGCCGGGTCGATGGCCTGGAAATCGTTTTCATAGGCGAGGAACAGTTCCTCGACCGGGTTGACGGTCTCGTTGACGGTCACCTGGTCGCGAACGGTGTCCCAGACCATCATGGAGGCGTGCTCGCTACCGGCCAATTCGGACAGTGCGCGCAAGCTCTGTTGCCAGGCTGCTGGGTCCAGGATGCCCTCGTAAAGCCCCCGGATCGCGCCATGCATGGTCGCTTGATCCATTTCTGACTACCCCTTTGCGTTCTCGACAGTTGCTTCTTCCGTCGCGGTAGCCGATGTGCCCCGGTCCGCGAGTCTGTTTTTTTGTTTTTCCGGTCGAGCCGGATTTGTGATGATGTACCAAAATCGCCAAAAATAGTGCGATCTTCTGACAATGCATATGTTTAGTACATTGCCGCGTACCTTACTCCATTCGAGGGGTGTCGGGTGCAATCGAATTCCCCTACTTCGGTAGGGGACATTTCCTGTATGGCGGACGATGTGATCGATATGCCCTGAAACGACCAGATCGCGTCGATCCTTGGTGGCGATCAGGTAAAATGCCCGTTTTCCGATTTTCACGGGCGGCGCATGTCGCCCACGTCCCGCTCTTACCGCCATGACCTCTGTCCTGCGTCTTACCGATCTCATTTCCCAAGGCAACATCTCCGGCAAACGTGTGTTCATCCGCGCCGATCTGAACGTGCCGCAGGACGACGCAGGCAACATCACCGAAGACACCCGTATCCGCGCCTCGGTACCGGCCATCCAGGCCTGCCTGGACGCCGGCGCGGCCGTGATGGTGACGTCGCACCTGGGCCGCCCGACCGAGGGCGAATTCAAGCCCGAGGATTCGCTGGCTCCGATCGCCGCGCGGCTGTCGGAACTGCTCGGCAAGCCTGTCCAGCTGGTGCAGAACTGGGTCGACGGCGTGCAAGTGGCGCCCGGCCAGGTCGTGCTGCTGGAAAACTGCCGCGTGAACAAGGGCGAGAAGAAAAACAGCGACGAGCTGGCCCAGAAGATGGCCAAGTTCTGCGACGTCTATGTCAATGACGCGTTCGGCACCGCCCACCGCGCCGAAGCCACCACCCACGGCATCGCCAAGTTTGCGCCGGTCGCCTGCGCGGGCCCGCTGCTGGCCGCCGAGATCGATGCGCTGGGCCGCGCGCTGGGCCAGCCGGCCCGCCCGCTGGTGGCCATCGTCGCCGGTTCGAAGGTGTCGACCAAGCTGACCATCCTGAAGTCGCTGGCCGACAAGGTGGACAACCTCGTCGTTGGCGGCGGCATCGCCAACACGTTCATGCTGGCCGCCGGCCTGAAGATCGGCAAGTCGCTGGCCGAAGCCGATCTCGTTGGCGATGCCAAGGCGATCATCGACATCATGGCCGCCCGCGGCGCATCGGTGCCGATCCCCGTGGACGTGGTCTGCGCCAAGGAATTCAGCGCCTCGGCCGCCGCAACGGTCAAGGACGTCAAGGACGTGGCCGACGACGACATGATTCTCGACATCGGCCCGAAGACCGCCGCCATGCTGGCTGACCAGCTCAAGGCCGCCGGCACCATCGTCTGGAACGGCCCGGTCGGCGTGTTCGAATTCGACCAGTTCGGCAACGGCACCAAGGTGCTGGCCGAAGCCATTGCCTCGTCCAAGGCATTCTCCATCGCCGGTGGCGGCGACACGCTGGCCGCCATCGCCAAGTACGGCATTGCCGATCGCATCGGCTACATCTCGACCGGTGGCGGTGCGTTCCTGGAATTCCTGGAAGGCAAGAAGCTGCCCGCATTCGAAGTGCTGGAACAGCGCGCCGCCGGCTGACGACTTGCCGGGCCGGTGCGGGGTGTCCCCGTTCGGTCCGAACTGAAACGCCCCCGACCCATGGAAGCCGCCCGCATGACACGCTCCACGAAGATCGTCGCCACGATTGGCCCCGCATCCAGCACGCTGGACGTGCTGACCCGCATGATCGCGGCAGGGGTCGACGTGGTGCGCCTGAACTTCTCCCACGGCACCGCGCAGGACCATATCGATCGCGCCGCCATGGTGCGCGAGGCGGCAGCGGCCTGCGGGCGCGAGGTGGCCATCATGGCCGACCTGCAGGGCCCCAAGATCCGCGTGGGCAAGTTCGAGCACGGCAAGATCACGCTTGCGCCGGGCGACGCATTCATCCTGGATTCGGCCTGCCAGATGGGCAACCAGGAGCGCGCGGGCCTGGACTACAAGGACCTGCCGCGCGACGTGGGCCCGGGCGACCTGCTGCTGCTCAACGACGGCCTGATCGTGCTGGTGGTGGATCGCGTGCTTGGCACCGAGATATTCACCACGGTGCGCGTGGGCGGTGACCTGTCCAACAACAAGGGCATCAACCGCCAGGGCGGCGGCCTGTCGGCGCCGGCGCTGACCGCCAAGGACATGGAGGACATCAAGACCGCCATGGCGCTGGGCGCGGACTACGTCGCGGTGAGCTTCCCGAAGAACGCCACCGACATGGAAATGGCGCGCCAGCTTGCCAACGTGGCGGGCCAGCAGCACAACCACAAGGCGCGCATGATCGCCAAGATCGAGCGCGCCGAGGCGATCCGCCCGGGTGTGCTCGAGGAAATCCTGCAGGCGTCCGACGGCATCATGGTCGCGCGTGGCGACCTGGCCGTGGAAGTCGGCAACGCCGCCGTGCCCGCGCTGCAGAAGCGCATGATCAGGCTCGCGCGCGAAGCCAACAAGCTGACCATCACCGCCACGCAGATGATGGAAAGCATGATCGTCAATCCGGTGCCGACGCGCGCGGAAGTGTCCGACGTGGCCAACGCGGTGCTGGACGGCACCGACGCGGTGATGACATCGGCCGAAACCGCCGCCGGGCGCTATCCGGTGGAGACGGTGGAGGCGATGGCCGCGATCTGCCTGGAGGCGGAGAAGTCGGAAGTGGTGCAACTGGACACCGACTTCCTGAACCAGACGTTCGCGCGGATCGACCAGTCGATCGCGATGGGTGCGCTGTTCACCGCCTATCATCTAGGAGTCAAGGCGATTGCGGCGCTGACCGATTCCGGCGCCACGGCGCTGTGGATGAGCCGTCACCGCATTCATGTGCCGATCTACGCGATGACGCCGAACCTGGCCTCGCAGCGCAAGATGCAGCTCTATCGCAACGTGATACCGCTGCCGCTGCACTCGAGCACCGATCGCGATGTGGCGCTGGAGCAGGCCGAAGAACTGCTGCTGGCGCAAGGCGTGGTGCAGCGTGGCGATTTCATCGTGCTGACGATCGGCGAGCCGATGGGCCAGCCGGGCGGCACGAACACGCTGAAAATTGTGAGGGTAGGCACCAGATGAGACGCTATAAAAACGATTCTGGCGTCGTTGCGCGACCTTGCCGTACCACTTGTACTGTCTGCGGTCGCACCCTTGCAGGGCGCACATGTGCTGGCAGGCACATGTTGTTACGCAGGCGGCTCGCATGCGAGCCGAAACCCCTGCTACACCCTAGCCAGAACCGCTTCGCTTCGTTTTTATAGCGTCTCACGGCTCGCATCGACAAGAACACCGATACCCCAAAAGATTTCTTTATTCAGGAGTTAGACATGCCACTCGTATCCATGCGCCAGCTACTGGACCATGCCGCCGAGAACAACTACGGTCTGCCGGCCTTCAACGTGAACAACCTCGAACAGGTGCAGGCCATCATGCAGGCCGCCGACGAGGTCAATGCTCCGGTGATCATGCAAGCCTCGGCTGGCGCGCGCAAATACGCGGGCGAGCACTTCCTGCGCCACCTGATCGAAGCCGCCGTGGAAGCCTATCCGCACATCCCGGTGGTCATGCACCAGGACCACGGCCAGTCGCCGGCGATCTGCCAGGCCGCGATCGACCTGGGCTTCTCGTCGGTGATGATGGATGGCTCGCTCAAGGAAGACGGCAAGACCCCGTCGGACTACGAGTACAACATCGACGTGACCCGCAAGGTCGTGCAACTGTCCCACGCGGTCGGCGTGACCGTGGAAGGCGAACTGGGCTGCCTGGGCTCGCTGGAAACCGGCGAAGCCGGTGAGGAAGACGGCATCGGCGCCGTTGGCAAGCTCGACCACTCGATGCTGCTGACCGATCCGGAGCAGGCCGCCGACTTCGTCAAGGCCACCCAGCTCGACGCACTGGCCATCGCCATCGGCACTTCGCACGGCGCGTACAAGTTCACGCGCAAGCCCACCGGCGACATCCTGGCGATCAACCGCATCAAGGAAATCCACGCCCGTATCCCGAACACGCACCTGGTGATGCACGGTTCGTCGTCGGTGCCGCAGGAACTGCTGGAAGAGATCCGCAAGTTCGGTGGCGACATGAAGGAAACGTATGGCGTGCCCGTGGAAGAAATCCAGGAAGCCATCAAGTACGGCGTGCGCAAGATCAACATCGACACCGACATCCGTCTGGCGATGACCGGCGCGATCCGCCGCTTCTTCGTGGAGAACCCGAGCAAGTTCGACCCGCGCGAGTACCTGAAGCCGGCCCGCGAAGCCGCCAAGCAGGTGTGCAAGGCCCGTTACATCGCCTTCGGCTGCGAAGGCCAGGCCAGCAAGATCAAGTCGGTGTCGCTGGTCGACATCGCTGGTCAGTACAAGGCCGGCAAGCTCGCCCAGGTCGTGCAGTAAATTGTGTCGTTGCCCCGCCCGGTGCGGGGCATTGCTTGTTCATGGGGCTTCGCATCGCGCTCGAAGCCCCGCTTGTTTTTCAGCCGCTGCCGCTTTATCACCATGTCCGACGCCCTCTACGAATCCTCCATCCAGTCCCTGCCGCTGCTCGGCAAAGGCAAGGTCCGCGACAACTACGCCGTTGGCGAAGACAAGCTGCTGATCGTGACCACCGATCGCCTGTCGGCCTTCGACGTGATCATGGGCGAGCCGATTCCGGCCAAGGGCCGCGTGCTGAACCAGATGGCGAATTTCTGGTTCAAGAAGCTCGCGCATATCGTGCCGAACCATGAGACCGGCGTGACCGCCGAGAGCGTGGTGGCGCCGAACGAAGTCGCCCAGGTGAAGGGGCGCGCCGTGGTGGTCAAGCGCCTGAAGCCGATCCTGGTGGAAGCGGTGGTGCGCGGCTACCTGGCTGGCAGCGGCTGGAAGGATTACCAGGCAACGGGCAAGGTGTGCGGCATTGCGCTGCCGGCCGGCCTGCAGAACGCGCAGAAGCTGCCCGAGCCGATCTTCACGCCGGCCGCCAAGGCCGAGATGGGCGAGCACGACGAGAACATCTCGTTCGACGAAGTCGAGCAGCGCATCGGCAAGGAGCTGGCCGAGAAGATGCGTGACATCTCGATCCGCCTGTACAAGGAAGCGGCCGATTACGCGGCCACGCGCGGCATCATCATCGCCGACACCAAGTTCGAGTTCGGCCTGGACGAGAACGGCACGCTGACGCTGATGGATGAAGTGCTGACCGCCGATTCGTCGCGCTTCTGGCCCGCCGATTCGTACCAGGTGGGCACCAACCCGCCGTCGTTCGACAAGCAGTTCGTGCGTGACTGGCTCGAAGCCGTGCGCATCGACGGCAAGCCGTGGCCGAAGACCGCGCCGGCGCCGCAGCTGCCCGAGGACGTGGTGCAGAAGACCGCCGACAAGTACAAGGAAGCGCTGACCCGCCTGACCGGCGAGCAACTGCAATAAGGCGCGAGGAAGAACAGACATGAGCAACGCAGCAAAGCCGGTGGTGGGCGTGGTGATGGGCAGCAGTTCCGACTGGGACGTAATGCAGCACGCCGTGGCCATGCTCAAGGATTTCAACGTGCCGTTCGAGGCCCAGGTGGTGTCCGCGCACCGCATGGCCGACGACATGTTCCGTTATGCCGAGTCGGCGCGCAGCCGTGGCATCCGCGCGATCATCGCCGGTGCCGGCGGTGCCGCCCACCTGCCGGGCATGATCGCCGCCAAGACCATCGTGCCCGTGTTTGGCGTGCCGGTGCCGTCGAAGTACCTGCGCGGCGAGGATTCGCTGCTGTCGATCGTGCAGATGCCCAAGGGCGTGCCGGTGGCCACGTTCGCCATTGGCGAGGCCGGTGCCGCCAACGCCGCGCTGCATGCCATCGCCACGCTGGCCACCACCGATGACGCGCTGGCCAGCGCGCTGGAAGCGTTCCGCGCCAAGCAGACCGAAGCCGCGCGCGCGATGACGCTGCCCGTATAAACTGATTCAAGTTCCACCGTAGCCTTCAGGCCCCAAGCCATGCCGACCGATATCCATCCCTACCTGTCCGAAGCGCACACGCCGGAATCGCGCGCCGAGTTCGGCGTGGACAGCCCTAGCTCGCCGATTCAGCCCGGCGCGTGGCTCGGCATGCTCGGCGGCGGCCAGCTTGGCCGCATGTTCACGCACGCGGCGCAGTCGATGGGCTACCGCGTGTGCGTGCTCGACCCGGACCAGGACAGCCCGGCCGGCAACGTGGCCGATCGCCATATCTGTGCCGCCTTTACCGATGATGCGGCGCTGGCCGAGTTGTCCAGCCTGTGCGAGGCCGTGAGCACCGAATTCGAGAACGTGCCGTCGATCTCGCTGGAGCGTCTGGAAGAGGCCGGCGTGTTCGTGGCGCCGCGCGGCTACTGCGTGTCGATTGCGCAGAACCGTATCGGCGAAAAGAAGTTCTTCGCGGCCTGCGCGGAGCGTACCGGCGTGCCGCCCGCCCCGCACTGGGTGATCCAGCATGATGCCGATGTCGACCAGCTTCCGGACGAGGTACTGCCCGGCATCCTGAAGACCGCGCGCATGGGGTATGACGGCAAGGGTCAGGCGCGTGTGAAGACGCGCGAGGACGTGCGCGCTGCCTGGAAGGCAATGCAGCACGTGCCATGCGTGCTTGAGCGCATGCTGCCGCTGGCGTATGAAGTTTCGGTGCTGGCCGCGCGTGCGGCCAACGGCACCACCGCCACCTGGCCGCTGGCCGAGAACGTGCACCGCGACGGCATCCTGTTCTCGACGACGATGCCGTCGACAAGCGTGTCTGATGACATCGCCGACCGCGCACGCGCAGCCGCCGCGACGATTGCCTCGGAAATGGGCTACGTCGGCGTGCTGTGCATCGAGTTCTTCGTGCTGACCGACGGCACGCTGGTAGCCAACGAAATGGCGCCGCGCCCGCACAACTCGGGGCACATCACGATGGATGCCTGCGAGACGAGCCAGTTCGAGCAGCAGGTCCGCGCGATGGCGCGCCTGCCGCTGGGCAGCACACGTCAGCACTCGGCGGGCAAGATGCTGAACCTGCTGGGCGACTGCTGGTTCGAATTCGGCCTCGAACGTACGCCGGCCTGGAACGAAGTGCTGATCCAGCCCGGTGCCAAGCTGCATCTGTATGGCAAGAACGACGCGCGGCCGTCGCGCAAGATGGGCCACGTGAACTGTGTGGGCGAGCACGCCGAAGGCGCCGCACACGCGTTCGACGCCGCCGCCAGGGCGCTGCATATTCCGCTCTGACATCGGGTGGTTGCAATGTCCTCACGCATGCCCACCGCCGCCGAGCTTGATGAAGCCGTTCGTCTGCTCGAAGCTGGCGAGCTGGTGGCGTTTCCGACCGAGACCGTCTACGGTCTCGGTGCTGACGCCGAGAACCCCGAAGCCGTGGCGCGTATCTTCGCCGCCAAGGGCCGTCCGTCGAACCATCCGGTGATCGTTCATCTGGTCGATGGCGCCGATGTTGGCTACTGGAGCGATGAAGTCCCCGAGGCCGCGCAGAAGCTGATCGACGCGTTCTGGCCCGGCCCGCTCACGATCATCCTGAAGCGCGCCGCGCATATTCCAGCCGCCGTAGCCGGCGGGCAGGACAGCATCGGCCTTCGCTGCCCGTCGCATCCGGTGGCCCAGGCGCTGCTGTCGCGCTTCCGTCGTGGCCGTGGCGGCATTGCGGCGCCGTCGGCGAACAAGTTCGGCCAGGTCAGCCCGACCACGGCCGAGCATGTGCGCGACGAGTTTGGTGGATCGGTCTATGTGCTGGAGGGCGATGGTGTCGATGTGGGGATCGAATCGTCGATCGTCGATTTGTCACGTCTCGATACTGCCGGACCTGTGCTGCTGCGCCCCGGCGCGATTACCGCGGCGATGATGGCTGACGTGCTCGGCACGATGCCGCTGCCGCCGGACGCAGCCGCGCCGCGTGCATCGGGCACGCTCAAGGCCCACTACGCGCCGCGCACCACGCTGACGCTGGCGCCTGCCGATGCATTGCCGCAGTACCTGCATGCGCTGCCTGCCGATGGCACGCTCGCGTGGGTGGGCCGCACTCCGGCCACTACTGATTCACGTTGCAGGTTCGTCGAGGCACCGGCAACGCCAGATGCCTATGCCCATGAGCTGTACCGGCTGCTGCGCCGGCTCGACAAGGAAGGATTCCAGCGGCTGGTGTTCGAGCCGGTGCCTGAGAGCCTGGAGTGGGATGGCGTGCGGGACCGCCTGGGAAGGGCTGCGGCTGCGTTCGAGGATTCCTGAAGATTCACGGCTGAACCCTCTCCCCCGGCCCCTCTCCCGCAAGGCGGGAGAGGGGAGCAGACCCGCAGCGTTTGATATGCCCTTGGTGTTCTCCAGGGGCAGCGCATCAAATCCCCACCCCGCAGAAGATCAAGGCGCGCCCTTGTACACCCACTGCATCAACGCATCGTGCGCTTCCTGCGCGGCCGATGCGTTGGGGTGATTGATATACGCCACCACCACATAGCGCTGGCCATTGAGTGCATCGACATAGCCGGCCAGTGCGCGCACGTCCTGCAGCGTGCCCGTCTTCAGGTAGGCGTTGCCGGCCGCATTGGCGCGCGTCAGGCGGTTGCGTAGCGTGCCGTCCACGCCGAGGATCGGCAGGGAATCGATCAGCGCCGGTCCTACATCGCTGGCCACTGCCTGTTGCAGCAACCGCGCCATGTCATAGGCGCTGATCCGTTCGTCACGTGACAGGCCCGAACCGTTTTCCAGCACCAGGTCCGGCATGTCCAGGCCCTGGCGTGCCAGCCAGCGCTTGATCACGCGCGACGATTTCTCGGTACTGGCCGGGCCGCTGCGATCAATCTCCGCGCCGATCGTCAGGAAGAGCTGGCGCGCCATCACGTTGTTCGAGAACTTGTTGATGTCGCGCACGATATCGCCGAGCGGCTGCCCATAGTGCCGCGCCAGCAGGAATGCGCCGCGCGGCACGGTGCCGCTGCGCAGCCCCGGTGGACGCACGAAGCGGCCGCCGGCCTGCTGCCATTCGGCGACAAAGCCACCCCAGATGAAGTCGCTGTGCGACAGCGTGGCCAGGTTCACCACGTGCTCGCCGCAATCGGCCGCGTAGCTGCCGTCAAACGCGGCGACGATGGTGCCGTCGGGCTGCGGCATGATGTTCGGCGTGGCGCGCGTGCGCCAGTCGCCGCAACGGCCATTGGCCAGCGTCAGGCGATTATCCACACGCAACTGCGCCAGCGCCGGCGTGACGGCCACGTCTACGCTGCGGCCGGCGGCGTCGGGCGTAATCGTGAACGAGAGCGTCTTGAACGCATAGAGCAGCGCATCGGGATTGACGTTGTAGGCGCGCTGCGATTCACCATCGATCGAGAAATTGCCGTCCAGGCTGTCCGAGAAGAAGCTGCGGTCAAGCACCAGGTCACCGTTGATGGCCGTGGCGCCAGTCGAGCGGGCCGTGGCCACGAGCTTGGCCATTTCCTCGGGCACCAGCTTCGGATCGCCACGCCCGCGCAGATAGACGTTGCCGTTGATCACGCCGTCTGGGCCGGGCTGGCCGTCCGCGTAGAGCGAGGTCAGCCAGCGGTAGTCGGGCCCAAGCAGCTGCAGGCCCGCAAACGTGGTGACGAGCTTCATCGTCGACGCTGGATTCATCGGCGTTTGCGCATTCCAGCTCACGCGCGCCTGCGGGGCGCCAACCTTGATCACATAGAAGCTTGCGGCCGACAGCGGCACGTGCGCACGGCGCAAGGCCGCTGTGACCGCCGTGGGCAGGCCCGTGCGCGCGGCGGCCGGGTCGGCGGCTTCCGCGCTGACACGCTGTACGGTGGGTTTGCCGGCCTGGGCGGTTTTAATGGACTTGGCGGACTTGGCCTGGGCTCCGGACAGGCCGAGTGCGAGCAGCATGGCCGCCGTGATGACGGAAGGCAGGCTGCGGCGGAGCAGGGAGAGGCGAATGGACATGGCGAGCATGTTAACGCATGGTCCATGCCCGCCGGATGACGCGAATGCAGCCGTTTCGGGCCGCAATTCGCTGGTGAGGTCGACCGTGCGCCGCACGGCCGGTCACTGCTAGCTGGCCGACTGGCAATCGACCGAATCAGTCGATTGGCGAGCCTGCGTCGACCTGGTGCCCGGGATCGGGAAGACCCAGTCGTAGATCCAGTTGTAGATCAGCGCATAGACCATATAGAAGCCGGCCACGGCGATGTCCATGATGAAGGCGTCGATCAGGCTGATGTTCAGATACCACGCCACCGACGGCAGGAACACGATCAGCAGGCCGCCTTCGAACAGGATCGCGTGCAGCACGCGGATCGGCACCGATTTCTTGAGCTGGCCCGTGAAGCGCAGCATCGAGCGATCGAAAATGATGTTGTAGACATAGTTCCAGACCGCCGCGATCAGTGACGCGACGGCGCCCACCAGGCCCATCTGGTGCAGCGCAAAGCCGAATACCAGGCTGGCAAGTGGCGCGAAGATCAGCAGCCCGATCAGCTCGAAACCGACGGTGTGACGGATCCGGTCTGCGGTGGTGCGCATGAAGCTCTCCTTTGTCAAACGATGGAGCGCATTCTATCGGCAGGACAGCTAATCGCAAGTTGGGTAGTATCGGTTATTCCGATAGGAGGGGGATTGAGTTCCCTATGGTTCTCTCCCTTCTCCAGCCTGCGGGAGAGGGGCGGGGGAGAGGGCCAGCGGTTGTTTTGCGTGGCGGCGTCACTTTGCCTGACCCGCCTGCCCTCTCCCCCAACCCTTCTCCCACGCGTGGGAGAGGGGAGCCACCCAACGCGAGACCCACGCCATGAGCCTGTCCATCGACCAGTTGCAAGCGTTTGCCGCCGCCGCCGAAACCGGATCGTTCTCCGCGGCAGCCCGCCAGCTCGGCAAGGCCCAATCCGTTGTCAGCGCAGCCGTTGCCAATCTCGAAATCGACCTCGGCAACGCGCTGTTCGACCGCAGCGCCCGCTATCCCGTGCTGACGCCGGCTGGCGAGCGGCTGCTTGTCGAAGCGCGTGTGATCCTGGAGCGCTGCGAGCACTTTCGCGGCGTGGCCAAGAGCCTGGGGGAGGGCGTCGAATCACGCCTGACGCTGGCCGTCGACGAACTCTATCCGGAAGAAACGCTCGGCGTGCTGCTCGACGAATTCTCGCAACGCTTCCCCTCGGTCGAGCTTGAACTGCTGTTCCCGCTGATGGAGGACGTGAGCCGCCTCGTGCTGAGCCAGTCAGCGGACCTCGGCATCATGTGGCGCCAGGAAGTGCTGCCGCCCGAACTGGGATTCCACGCGCTCGGCTGGGTGCCAATGCCGATCATCTGCGCGCCCGACCATCCGCTGGCTGCGCAGCCGCGTGTGGACTTCGAGGAACTAAAGCGCTACCGCCAACTGATGGTGGCCACGCGCAGCGACAGCGAGGAAAAGAAACGGCTGCGCGTGGCAGCAGAGGTCTGGTGGGTGGAAAGCCAGTGGGTGATCGTCGAACTGGTCAAGCGCAAGCTCGGCTGGGCCTTCGTGCCGTGGCACGTGGCGGCCAACTCACCAGCCGCCGCCGGGCTGGTATCGCCACAACTGACCTTCCAGGACCAGGACTGGCCCGTGGCGATGGAACTGGTCTGGCACAAGCAGCGCCCGCTGGGGAAAGCGGCCACATGGCTGCGGGAACGGGTCAGTCAGCAGCCGTTGCCGGTGCCTGAGGGGCGGTAGGCAACGGCCAACCATTTCCACGATCGCGAGGCCATCGTTCGAATTTGGCCTAGCGGCCATCGTCGCCGGTGACCCGCATCAAACGATGTGCTGGCAAGGTTCGATAGCATGTGGCGCCTACCGATATTCATGCTAGAGGAGACGTGCCGATGACAAGCAGCGAGAAATTCGATCTGATCCGCTTCTCCTCGAAAATTCGAGACTTGTTGGATAGCGAGCTGGGCGTGTCGGTCGGCAATATGGAGGTCGTGCCGTTTGCCGAGAAGCTATACAAGATGATCCGCGCACAAGCCTATAACGAGGCCATATTCGACGCGAAACGGGTTGTTGATCGAAAGCTGGCCGATGTCTCGGAGCAGTTCGATTTCTTGTTGCAGGATGAGTAGGAAGTATTCGCTGGCGAGCATCAGAGAGGTATGGCTGGATGCATACCTCAATGGAGACGCGGGCTGGCTGGAATATCTGGAAGCACCATGCTTTGTCGTCGTGGACGGTCCAACGCTGGTATCGAAGGCTGAGCAGATCGCGTATCTTGAGCGAAGCCGGCAGAAGTTTCCTGGTGGTCGGACCGGCGACTTCAGCTTCACGCAATCCGTCCATAGAACGCTGGAGCGTGAGTCATGGGCGACCGTTGTGGGATCCTTCGTCTCCAGCCGAAATGGCCGACAGATCAGCAACTGCGATTTCTCTGAATTCTGGATATCCACCGAAGGCAGCTGGCGCATCGCGTCGCTTTACCTTCGGGACAAAAGCGGGGCCGCCGAAAAGTAGCCGTGGCGCGGTCCTATGTGCGACCCGACTCCAACGAGGCCGACGGCGAGGTGGCGTTACTGCGGCGTCGCCCCCGCGCTTGCCGGTGCTCCCTCCGCTTTCCCCACCTCCACATCCTGCCCATGCCACCCCCCGCCCAGCGCCTTGATCAGCGTGATGGAAGCCGTGTACTGGCGGCCCATGATCGTCAGCGTGGTGTTCTCCGCCGTATAGGCGGCGGTCTGGGCTGTCAGCACGTCCAGCAATGCGGCGGTGCCAGCCTTGTAGCGGTTGTTGACTAGCGAGAGTGCTTCGCGCGCGGATCGCAGCGCATCGCCCTGAACGGCCGATTCCTGTTCCAGCACGCGTGCTGCGGCAAGGTTGTCCTCGACTTCCTGGAAAGCGGTCAGCACCGTCTGGCGATAGTTCGCCACGGTCTGGTCGTACGATGCCACGGCGATCGCCTTGTTGGCGCTGCGCAGGCCGCCATCGAATATGGTGCCGGCCAGGCCCGCGCCGAGTGACCAGACGCGATCGGGCAGCGACAGCCAGCGTGCCAGCGTGCTGGCCGTCAGGCCGCCAGTGGCCGACAGCGTAAGCGTCGGGTAGTAGGCAGCCTCCGCCACGCCGATATTGGCGTTGGCCGATGCCATGCGGCGTTCCGCTGCCGAAATGTCGGGGCGACGTTCCAGCAGTTCCGACGGCACGGCCACCGGCACCTTGGGAATCGCGTCGCGGTTGTCGACGGTAACCACGTTCAGGTCCGCTGGCGGCCTGCCAACCAGCACCGCTATCGCGTGCTCCAGCTGCGCGCGCGTGATCTGGATATCGAGTTGCTGCGCCTGGGCGGACTTGAGCTGCGTTTCCGATTGCAGCACGTCAGACCGCTGCGCGGTGCCCACCTGGTACTGGTTCTGAACAAGCTGCAGCGACTTCGCGTAGTCGGCCACGGTGCGGTCCAGCAGCGCGCGCTGGGCATCAGCCACGCGCAGCAGGAAGTAGCTTTGCGCAAGCGTGGCCTGTGTCGACAGCAGCGCCGAGGCGAGGTCGGCCTCGCTTGCCTGTGCGCCGGCCTGGGCGCTTTCCACCTGACGGCGAACGCGGCCCCAGACGTCGATCTCCCAGCTGGCGGACAACGTCAGGTTCTGGCCGTTGATGATGTGGCTGCCGCTGGACGACGTCGACGATCCGCCGCGCGACACACCGGCGTTGGCGTTGAGCGTGGGGAAGTAGCCCGCGCGTGCCGCGGCCAGCGATGCGGTGGCCTGGCGATATTGCGCCTCGGCTGCCTTGATGTTCTGGTTCGAGACCTTGACCTGCGGCATCAGCTCGTCCAGCACCGGATCGTTGAACACGCGCCACCAGTCGGCGCGTCCCATCACATCCTGTGGCTCGGCGGTCTTCCAGTCACCGGTCCATGCGGGCATATCTGCCGCGGTTTCCTTGAACGCCTTCGGCACGGGCGCGTCGGGGCGCTTGTAGTCGGGGCCGACCGCACACCCGGCCAGCAGCGCGCAAACCAGCGCGATGACAGTGAACGAGAAAGAGCTTCGATACATGGCAATCGCCTTTATCAGTGTTCGAGGTGCGGCGTGGCGTCGCCACCTTCCTGGCCGCGGCGGCGTGCGCGCCACGCCTTGACCTTCAGACGCCAGCGGTCCAGCGTGAGATAAACCACCGGCGTGGTGTACAGCGTCAGCAACTGGCTGACAAGCAGGCCGCCGACGATCGAGATACCCAGCGGCGCGCGCAGCTCGGCGCCGTCGCCATGACCCAGCGCCAGCGGAATCGCACCCAGCATCGCGGCCATCGTCGTCATCATGATCGGGCGGAAGCGCAGCAGGCAGGCGCGGTGGATCGCTTCGCGCGGGCTCAGGCCGTCGCGCCGCTCGGCATCGATCGCGAAGTCGATCATCATGATCGCGTTCTTCTTCACGATACCGATCAGCAGGATCACGCCGATCAGCGCAATGATGCTGAACTCCGTCTTGAACAGCAGCAGCGCCAGCAGCGCGCCCACGCCCGCCGATGGCAGCGTGGACAGGATCGTCAGCGGGTGCACGTAGCTCTCATAGAGAATGCCCAGCACGATGTAGATCGTGATGATTGCCGCCAGGATCAGGATCGGCTGGCTCTTGAGCGAGTCCTGGAATGCCTTGGCGCCACCGGCGAAGTTGGCCTGCAGGGTCTCGGGCGCGCCGATGCGGGCCAATGCGCCCTTGATCGCGTCGGTGGCCTGCGACAGCGAGTACCCTTCGGCCAGGTTGAACGAGATCGTCGATGCGGCGAACTGGCCCTGGTGGTTCACGCCAAGCGGCGTGCTGGTCGGCGTCACGTGTGTGAATGCCGAGAGCGGTACGCGCTTGCCGCCGCCGACCACCACGTAGATGTCCTGCAGCGCATGCGGACCCTGCAGATACTCAGGGCTCAGTTCCATCACCACGCGGTACTGGTTGAGCGGGTGGTAGATCGTTGAAACCAGGCGCTGGCCGAACGCATCGTTAAGGATCGCGTCGATCTGCTGCGCGGTGACGCCAAGCTTCGACGCCGTGTCGCGGTCGATGGTCACCGTGGTCTGCAGGCCCTTGTCGTTGGTGTCGGTGTCTACGTCCTCGATGCCCTTGATGTTCGAGATTGCCGCGCGCACCTTGGGCTCCCACTCGCGCAGCACGTCCAGGTCATCGGATTGCAGCGTGAACTGGTACTGCGAACTGCTCTGCCGTCCGCCAACGCGGATGTCCTGCACGGACTGCAGGAACAGGCTCGCGCCCGGCTCCTTGGCAAGCTTGCCGCGCAACCGCGCAATCACGCCGTCGGCCGATTCACTGCGTTCGGACAGCGATTTCAATGTGACGAACATCATGCCGGTGTTGCGCTGCGTGCCGCCCGTGAAGCCCACCACGTTGACCACGGCCGGATCGGATTGCACGATCCGGATAAAGTTGTCGAGCTTGGTGGTCATCGCCTGGAACGACGTGGCCTGGTCCGCGCGGATAAAGCCGATCAACCGCCCCGTGTCCTGCTGCGGGAAGAAGCCCTTTGGCACGATCACGTACAGGTAGCCGTTGAGCACGATGGTTGCCAGCAGCACGACCCAGACCAGTGCGCTGCGGCGCAGCGCAACGTCCAGCGTGCGCGCATAGCTCCGCTGCATCCATGTAAAGACGCGTTCGGTGGCGTGATGGAAACGGCCCGGCGAATGCTCGGACACCGGGCGCAGCAGCCGCGCGCACATCATCGGCGTGGTGGTCAGCGACACCACCAGCGACACCATGATGGCAACCGAAAGCGTGATCGCGAACTCCTGGAACAGGCGGCCCACGATGCCGCCCATCAGCAGCAGCGGGATGAACACGGCAATCAGCGAGAGGCTCATCGACAACACCGTAAAGCCCACCTCGCGTGCGCCACGCAGCGCGGCGGCCAGCGGCTTCATGCCTTCCTCGATATGGCGCGAGATGTTCTCCAGCACCACGATCGCATCGTCGACCACGAAGCCCGTGGCAATTGTCAGCGCCATCAGCGACAGGTTGTTCAGCGAGAACCCGGCCAGGTACATCACCGAGAACGTGCCGACCAGCGACACCGGCACCGCCACGCTCGGAATCAGCGTGGCGCGCACGTTGCGCAGGAACAGGAACACCACCATGACCACCAGCGCCACGGAGATGATCAGCGTGCGTTCCACCTCGCGCAGCGAGGCGCGGATGGTCGGCGTGCGATCCATCATCACGTCCATCGAGATCGCCCCGGGGATCATCTTGCGCAGTTGCGGCAGGATGTCGTTGACGCGGTCGACGGTCTCGATGATGTTGGCGCCGGGCGAGCGGTTCAGCACCAGCAGCACGGACGGCTTGCCATTGGCCGATCCGGCGTTGCGGATGTCCTGCACCGAATCGGTCACATTGGCCACGTCCTGCAGCCGGATCGGCACGGCGAAGCCGTTCGGTCCCTTGTTGCCGGTGCTGCCGCCCGTGGCGCCGGTGGTGATGGTGGTGGTGCCGCTGCTGGTGGTGATCGTCGTGGTCGTGACGCCGTTGACGGTCTTCGTGCTCACGTTGCCGCCGGCTGCGGCATTGGCCGTGCTGGCGATCAGCGCACCGGCCGAAGCCGACGAATAGGTACCCGGTGTGGCGTAGCGAATGATCAGCGGCATGTAGTCCTTGGCCGCCATCGCCTGGTCGTTCGCATAGACCTGCCACGCGTTGTTGCTGTTCTCCAGCACGCCAAGCGGCCGGTTGGCGTTGGTGGCGCTGATCGTGTTGCGCACATCCTCCAGCGAGATGCCGTACTTGTTCAGCGCCGTGGGATTCAGCTCCACGCGCACGGCCGGCAGCGAGGAACCGCCGATCGTGACCTGGCCGACGCCATCCACCTGCGAGAGCTTCTGCGCCAGGATCGTCGATGCCGCATCGTAAAGCTGGCCGCGCGTCATCGTCTGCGAGGTCAGGCCGATGATCATGATCGGCGCGTCGGCCGGGTTGACCTTGCGATAGGTCGGATTGTTCGGCAGGCTCGTGGGCAGCGTGGCGCGCGAGGCATTGATTGCTGCCTGCACGTCACGCGCCGCGCCATCGATATTGCGCGACAGGTCGAACTGCATCGTCACGCGCGTGGAACCGAGCGAACTGGTCGACGTGATCTCGGTCACGCCGGCGATCGTCCCCAGCGCGCGCTCGAGCGGCGTGGCCACGGTGGCGGCCATCGTCTCGGGGCTGGCGCCCGGCAGCGTTGCCGTGACCGAGATCGTGGGGAAGTCCACCTGCGGCAGCGGCGAAACCGGCAGCAGCCGGAACGCCGCGATGCCCGCCAGCAGGATGCCGATGGTCAGCAGTGCGGTGGCAACCGGGCGATGGATGAATGTGGCCGACAGGTTCATCAGACGTTTGGCTCCTGCGGACGCGGTGCGTGCTGGCCGTCGTCTCCGCTATCGCCACCCTCGTCAGGGTCGCCAAAGCGGCGTCGGCGCCAGGCCTTGAGGCGCACGGCCACACTGTCGAACGCCAGGTAGATGACCGGCGTGGTGAACAGTGTCAGCACCTGGCTGACCAGCAGGCCGCCCACCATCGTGATACCGAGCGGACGGCGCAGTTCGGAACCGATACCCGTGCCAAGCATCATCGGCAGTGCCGCCAGCAATGCGGCCATCGTGGTCATCAGGATCGGGCGGAAACGCAGCAGACAGGCCTGGAAGATCGCATCACGCGGCGCCATGCCGCCATCGCGTTCGGCCTCCAGCGCGAAGTCGATCATCATGATGGCGTTCTTCTTGACGATACCGATCAGCAGGATGATGCCGATGATCGCGATGATGCCGATTTCCTGGCCGGATACCAACAGCGCCAGCAGCGCGCCAACGCCGGCAGACGGCAGCGTCGACAGGATCGTTACCGGGTGGATCGTGCTTTCGTACAGCACGCCGAGCACGATGTACATCGTGATCACGGCGGCCAGGATCAGCCAGAGCGTATTGGAAAGCGATGCACGGAACGCCAGCGCGGCGCCCTGGAACTCGGTGGCCATCGAGATCGGCAGGCCGAGTTCGTTCTCGACCTTGGTGATCTTGTCGACGGCCGCGCCAAGCGATTCACCGGGCGCCAGGTTGAACGAGATCGTCGCCGACGGGAACTGGCCCTGGTGGTTGATCACGAGCGGGCCGGTACGCTCCGAGATATGCGCAACCGAACCGAGCGGCACCTGGCCACCCGACGACGAAGGCAGGCGAAGTTCGGACAACGACTCCGGACTTGTGCGGAACTGCGGCATCGTTTCCAGCACTACGCGGTACTGGTTCGACTGCGTGAAGATCGTGGACACCAGGCGCTGGCCGAATGCGCTGTACAGCGCGCTGTCGATCACCGCCGTCGTGATGCCGAAGCGCGCGGCGGCGTCGCGGTCGATCTCCACGAACGCGCGCAGGCCGTTGTTCTGCTGGTCGCTGGCCACGTCGCGCATCTCGGGTTCCTGCTTGAGCCGCTCGACCAGTTTCGGCACCCACTCCGCCAGCACGGCCGGGTCTGGGTCTTCCACCGTGAACTGGTACTGCGTGCGCGCCACGCGATCCTCGATCGTCAGGTCCTGCACCGGCTGCATGTACAGCGCCACGCCGCCAAGGTTCTGCACCGAGTTCTGCAGCCGCTGCGTCACCACATCCATCGGGTCGCGCTCGCCCTTCGGCTTCAGGTTGATCAGCATGCGGCCCGCGTTGATCGTCGTGTTGGTGCCGTCGACACCGATGAACGACGACACACTGGCCACGGCCGGGTCTTCGAGGATGACCTTCTGCACGGCCTCCTGCTTGCGGCCCATCGACTGGAACGAGCTGGTCTGCGCGGCCTCGGTGATCGCCTGGATCATGCCCGTGTCCTGGACCGGGAAGAAGCCCTTCGGCACCAGTACATAGAGCAGCACTGTCAGCACCAGCGTGCCCACCGCAACCAGCAGCGTGGCCGTCTGGCGCTCGAGCACCCAGTTCAGCGCGCGGCCGTAGCGGTCGATGACGTAGTCGAAGAAGCGGCCCGTGGTGATATGGAAGCGCGACTGCTCGCTCTCCGGCACGTGGCGCAGCAGGCGCGCGCACATCATCGGCGTCAGCGTCAGCGACACCACGGCGGAGATCAGGATCGACACCGCCAGCGTGATCGCGAATTCTCGGAACAGCCGGCCCACCACATCGCCCATGAACAGCAGCGGAATCAGCACCGCCACCAGCGAGAACGTCAGCGAAATGATCGTGAAGCCGATCTGCTTCGAGCCCTTGAGCGCCGCCTCCATCGGCGGGTCGCCTTCCTCGATGTAGCGCATGATGTTCTCGATCATCACGATGGCGTCGTCAACGACGAAGCCCGTGGCGATCGTCAGCGCCATCAGCGTGAGGTTGTTGATCGAGAAACCGGCCAGGTACATCACACCGAACGTGCCGACCAGCGACAGCGGCACGGCCACGCCCGGAATGATCGTGGCCGACAGGTTGCGCAGGAAGATGAAGATCACCATCACCACCAGCGCGACGGCCAGCAGCAGTTCGAACTCGACGTCCTCGACGGAGGCGCGGATCGTCGTGGTGCGGTCGGTCAGTTGCTGCACGTGCACCGACGCCGGCAGCGAAGCCTGCAACTGTGGCAGCAGCGTCTTGATGCGATCCATCACCTCGATGACGTTGGCACCGGGCTGGCGCTGGATGTTCAGCACGATGGCGGGCCTGGCGTTGGCCCAGGCGGCCAGGCGGCTGTTCTCCGCGGCGTCGACGATGTCGGCCACGTCCGTGATGCGGATCGGTGCGCCGTTCTGGTAGCCGATGATGATCTGCTTGTACTCGTCGGCCGACTTGAGCTGGTCGTTGGCGTCGATCGTCGAGGCGCGCGCCGGGCCGTCGAAACTGCCCTTCGCGCCGTTGACGTTGGCATTGCCGATGGCCGTGCGCAGGTCGTCGATCGACATGCCAAGGTTGGCCAGTGCAGTGGGGTTGGCCTGTATGCGTACCGCGGGGCGCTGGCCGCCGCTGATCGTGACAAGGCCCACGCCCTGGATCTGCGAGATCTTCGCTGCCACGCGCGTATCGACCATGTCCTGCAGCTTGGGCAGCGGCAGCGTGTCGGACATCATCGCCAGCGTCATGATCGGCGCATCGGCCGGGTTGACCTTGCTGTAGATCGGCGGCATCGGCAGGTCAGCCGGCAGCAGGTTGCTGCCCGCATTGATGGCGGCCTGCACTTCCTGTTCGGCCACGTCCAGCGACAGCGTCAACTCGAACTGCAGCGTGATCACCGAAGCGCCGCCCGACGACGACGACGACATCTGCTTGAGGCCCGGCATCTGGCCGAACTGGCGCTCGAGCGGCGCGGTGATCGACGAGGTCATCACGTCCGGGCTGGCGCCGGGGTAGAGCGTGGTGACCTGGATGGTCGGGTAGTCGACCTCGGGCAGGGCCGAGAGTGGCAGCAGCCGGAACGCAACCAGCCCCGACAGCAGGATGGCCACCATCAGCAGCGCCGTGGCTACCGGCCGCTCGATAAAGATGCGTGAGGGATTCATGCTGCTCCTCGACTTCTCGCGTTACTGCTGCGGCCGCTGCTGGCCTGCGCCTGCGCCTGCGCCTGCGGCCGCGGCTGCGCTCGCACCCGCGCCGTGTGCGCCGCTGGCTGCATGCGCGCCACTGGCACCGCCACGACGACCGCGGCCACGCGGCGAGCTTGCCGGCGTCAGCGCGGCGGCCCGTGCGGCCGGGTCCACCGCCTCCACTGTCATGCCTTCCTTCAGACGGTCCGCGCCATCCACCACCACGCGCTGGCCGGGCTCCAGGCCCTTGAGCACCGCGGTGTGGCTGCCGTCGCCCGGTCCGAGCGTGACCACCTGCACCTTGACCTTGCTGTCATCGCCAACCACATAGACGAACGTGCCTTGCTGGCCACGCTGGATCGCGGCAATTGGCATCACGACAGCGTTCTCGAGCGTATCGATGCGCGTGCGCACGTTGACGAACTGGTTCGGGAACAGCAGGCCGTCCGTGTTCGGGAAGATTGCCTTGAGCTTGACGGTGCCCGTGGTGGTGTCGATCTGGTTGTCCGTGGTCAGCAGCGTACCGTCACCGATCTGGTTGCGCATCTGGCGATCCCAGGCCTGCACCGGGAGCTTCTCGCCGGCGTTGAGCTTCTTGAGCACGGACGGCAGGTTGTCCTCGGGAATCGTATAGAGCACAGCAATCGGCTGGATCTGCGTGATCAGCGCAATGCCGTTGGTGTCGGTGGTGTTGACGATATTGCCAGGATCGACCTGGCGCAAGCCGATGCGGCCTGACACCGGTGCCACGATGCGCGTGTAGCCAAGCTGCAACCGTGCGTTGTCGACGTTGCCCTGGTCCGTCTTGACCGTGCCTTCGTACTGGCGCACCAGCGCGTCCTGCGTATCAACCTGCTGGCTGGAGATCGAGTCCTGCGCCAGCAGCGTCTTGTAGCGTTTCTGGTCCAGCCGCGCGTTCTGCAGCAGCGCCTGGTCGCGCGCAAGCTGGCCAACGGCCTGATCGAGCGTGGCCTGGAACGGGCGGGGATCGATTTCCGCCAGCACGTCGCCGGCCTTGACCATCTGGCCTTCCTTGAAGAGCACCTTGAGCAGCGGGCCCGAGACCTGCACGCGCACGGTGACGTTGGCCACCGGCGTCACATTGCCCAGTCCGTTCAGTACGACGTCCATGTTGCGCCGCGTCACCGTGTTGACCACCACCGGCGAGCGCTGCTGTGCGCCTGGGCCTCCCGGGCCGCCAGCGCCACTTGCGCCACCGGGCCCGCGTCGGCCCGCGCCCATCCCCGCCGCGCTACTGGCCGCGCCGGCGCTTGCGGCGCTGGCTTCCCGGGCGGCCTTGCGGTGGCCGTGCCAGTACCAGCCGGCGCCCGCGAGCACGATGACGATGGCGGCAACAATCCAGGTGCGGCGGTGCGACCTGTCATTCCCGCCGCGCGGAGCAGGCGGATTGGGAGGGGTGGGTTGACCTTGTTGTGGGTTGGACATGACCGGAATCCTGGGAGCGGCACGACGAAAAGGAGGTGCGTGCCAACGGTATTCGCACTAGCTATGTGACGGCGAAGTTGCAGCAGTATGCCGCATCGCACGGGCAGGGTGCCCCGCCATCAGAGGGGATGGGCTGAAGCATAATGTGGAGCCGCCATCCCACGTGTTTCGCGGCATCCGGCTTTTATTACAGCGGATTACCAGCGGCATGGGTGTAACCTCCGGAAACAAAACGGTTTGGGCCATTTGCAAAGCCGCATGCCTGCCCTGACTATCATGTGCCTATGCGTACTAACCAGCCCACCCAGATCCTCGTCGTCGATGACGACCCCGAACTGCGCGACCTGCTGCGCGAATACCTGACGTCCCAGGGGTTCGCTGTATCCGTGCTGCATGATGGCGACGGCCTGCAGGCCCGCCTCGAGCGCGAACGCCCGTCGTTGATCGTGCTTGACCTGATGATGCCGAAGGTCGACGGCCTGACCGCGCTGCGCAACCTGCGCGCGAAGAATGACGATATCCCCGTGATCCTGCTGACCGCGCGCAGCGACGAGATCGACCGCATCGTCGGGCTGGAAATCGGTGCCGACGATTACCTCGGCAAGCCGTTTTCGCCGCGTGAGCTGCTGGCGCGGATCAATGCCGTGCTGCGCCGCAAGCTGGCCCGGCCTGCGGCGGCGCCCGAGGACCGCGAATCCGTGGTGTTCGGCCCGTTCCGCGTGAATTTCCGCCAGCGCTCGCTGGAGCGCAGTGGCCAGGCTGTTTCGATCAGCGATACCGAATTCGCGCTGCTCAAGCTGCTGCTGTCGCACCCGCTGGAAGTGCTGTCGCGTGAACGTATTGTCGAGCTGATGTATGGCACCGCCAACGGCATCAGCGACCGCGGCATCGACGTGCAGATCTGGCGCCTGCGCCGCCTGCTTGACGAGGACGCCCAACGCCCGCGCTATATCCAGACCGTACGTGGCCGCGGCTACACCTTTGTGCCCGATGAGGCCGAGGACAGCATTCCGCAATGAAGCTTCGCATCGACACCCTGTTTGGCCGCATGGCGCTGCTGATTGCGGCCGTGCTTGTGATCAGCCATTTCTCCTGGCTGGCCATCCTTCGCATGGATCGGCGCCAGCAGCAGATCGACTATTCGGTCGAGCAGATGATGTTCCAGCTCGACAGTATCCAGCGTGCGCTTGACGCGAACCCGCCGCTGGCGCTGCCGAGCCTGGTGGAAGTGGCCGATACCGCCACTGCCGACGAACATGCGACCGCGCCGAAGAGCACGCGTCCGCGCCGGCTGGTTGAGCAGTTCACGCGGCGCCTGCCGCCGGGCACCGAGGTGCGGCTCGAGGACGACTCGACCACGCCGCGCCTGTGGATCAAGCTGCCCAAGCGCAGCCGCTGGATCGCCATGCCGATCCTGTTCGTCCACAACCCGCCGCCCGATAACCGGCTGGTGCCGGGTGTGGTGCTGGTGGTGGGCATAGCAATCATTTTTGCGCTGCTGATTGCGTGGCAGATCCAGCGCCCGGTGCGCGACATGGCCGAGGCGGCCGAAAAGCTGTCGCGCCAGCAGCTTGTCTCGCCGCTGCGCGAACGCGGGCCGCACGAGCTGCGCCAGTTGATCGTACGATTCAACCGCATGGTGGCGGACCTTGTGCGCATCGACCACGAGCGCAATACGATGCTGGCCGGCATCGCCCACGATCTCAAGACACCCCTGGCACGGCTGCGCCTGCGCGCGGAAATGCTGTCCGACCCGAAGGCGGCCGCAGGGGTAACGCGTGATGTCGAATCGATGTCCGCAATCGTCGAGCAATTCCTGACGTTCGCGCAAAGCAGCGAGCCGACCGCGCGGCCGGTTCCAGTGGACAAGCGCATCGGCGAACTGGCTGCGTCGCTGCACGAACAGGACAGGCTTGTGGTACTGGAACTGAGTGCCGGCGACGGCTTCCGCATGATCGCGACGCAGCTGGACCGCATCGTCGGCAATCTCGTCGACAATGCCTACGCCTATGGCCAGCCTCCGGTCTATGTGGCGACTGCGCGCACGCAGGAAGGCTGGCGGCTGACGGTAGAGGACCAGGGACCGGGAATTCCGGACGAAGCGATCGACCGCGTGACGATGCCATTCGTGCGGCTCGATCCGGCGCGCGGCGGCAACGCACATTCGGGACTGGGACTGGCGATCGTGGATCGGCTCGTGCGGCAGGCCGGCGGACGCCTGTCGATCACCAACCGCGAGGAAGGCGGCCTGCGCGTGGAGATGGTGTTCCCCTTCACGGCAATGGCGCAGGCAGCTTAGTTGCCTTCTGTTCTTGCTCCCCTCTCCCGCTGTGCGGGAGAGGGGTTGGGGGAGAGGGTACCGAGGTTCAAATTGCGACACGTCCCAACTTGACTCGCTTGCCCTCTCCCCCGCCCCTCTCCCACAAGTGGGAGAGGGGAG
>NZ_ALOU01000035.1 GCF_000292345.1 Cupriavidus sp. BIS7 | reverse complement strand
CTTGGCATCGGTTCCGACCCGATGGCACGCATGTGTGATCCCGAGGACGTGGCCAACCTTGTACTGTTCCTGGCGTCCGACGAGTCGCGCTTCATCAACGGGGCGGAGCTGCGCATCGATAACGCGCAGCTTGTTTCGGCCCTGTAAGAAAAGCGATCAGTTGGCTGGCCCCGCCACTTGGGATACCTTCCAGGCTGTGAGTTCCGAGGGGCGCAAGCCGTATCGGGCCAGTACGCCCTCGTGCAGGCGCCGGAGCTCTTCTACGATCAGCCCTTGCACGTTGTCACGATCCGCTTCTTGTACTTTTGCCATGACGGCATGCCGAATCACGGATAGCGCATCCTGATCCGGTTGCAGCACGACGTCACGGATCGTTTGTTTGATCACATCACGCCAGGCAAGGCGTAGCGGATCGGGTTCTGCCAGATCCTGCTTGATGGCCAGGTACTCCTGCGTTGAGCGCTCGTAGGCCCAAACGTAGAGATCGCGCAGCAATTCGACGCGGGTCATCTCATACGTGCCAAGGATGGCGCGACTATAAGCTTGCTCCGGTACATCCAGGAACGTGAGCGGACAAAGGTTTGTACGGAACAGTGGCAAATTGGCCACCAGGCGCGAGGTGCGTTTGTTGACGTCCGCGAATGGCTGCAGGTATGGCAGGTGTACCAGCACGAAGAATGACTGTTCGAAGGGATCGGCAATCTGATTCACTTTCTCGATCAGGACATCTAGTGCCTCCTCAATTTGCTGTGGTGCTGGCAGGGGGCGGTAGACGCTCTTGCCAATGTCCACGGCGTGCTGACGAATCCGGCCTTCATCGGCAGGGTTGGGCAACAGGTTCTCCGACAAGGCGCTATGCAGGTTCATCAAGGTATAGCGGTCGAAACCCACCGTCCCGATGTTCTCCACCAGCAGTTCGATGGCAGTCTTGTGGTTGAGGATCATCTGTGTTTCGATGGCCGCCTTGCCCTGTGCCGCCTTCCCGTGCTCGATCAGTTCACGGGTGTCCAGGCGGGAATAGGTGTTGCCCTCCAAATGACTCGATGCCCATGACAGGTCGATCAGCAGCCGGTTCAGAATTGCCCGGCTATAGGTTCCAGCAGGGGCATCAGCCTGCGCGGTCTTGCCCATCTTGTGTAGCTGACGCCGAAGCGATTCCGACAGATATCGTGTGACATTGGGTCGATAGGCATCAAGGAAGTCGCGTTGGTACCCCACGGGCTTGCGCGCCTCTGGGGGCTGATCGATGTACGCCACGATGTCGCGGCTGTCGGCGGAAAGCGGAATGTAACCCGGGAACTGATCTTGCTCTGGGGGGATCGCCACAACCTCTGTCGCGTTCACCACGAAATAACGACGGGCGCGCCCTTCGCCGATCGCCGTGATCTGTCCGTCATCGATCCATTGGCTGATCCAGCGTTGTGCTGTTCGCCGCGCAACTTCGGGATGCTGTGCCAGCAACTCGGCGAGCATCAATCCCCTGGAGGCTTTCCGAATGCTTTCCAGCAGGGCGTGGGCAGTGGACATGTGGGTCGTGGCGCAGTTTGCTTGAGAGGTGGCGCAATTGTGGCGCAGTTTTTCAAACTGCGCCAAAAATCGAAGCAAATTTGGCGCAGTATGAGAATTATCGCGCCATAAGTGATGCATGATTTGCTTGACGGCCCGTTGCATGCCGCGAAGGCTCATGAGCAGGCGCGAATCCTGCCTGCGATGGCAAGGACGTCAACCTCGACCATTTCCTACATGTGTTGGACGGACCGAGTTTGACGACGTTGGTCGTTCGTTGGTCGTTCTCAGGACGCATGTATCTTGGCTCGAACAGGCTGCGGCCCATCCGACCTAAGACGTGAGTTGGCAGTGGAAATCCACTAGTGGTAGACCAGCACCGGAATCCTGGTGTGCGTCAGCACCCTCTGCGTCTCGCTGCCGATCAGCAGCGCCTGCAACCCGCGCCGCCCGTGCGATGCCATCACGATCAAATCGCATTGCCTCGCCTCGGCCTCGTCCAGGATGGCCTGGAAGATATGGTCGCCGGTGACACAAGCGGTATCGCAGGTGACGCCTGCCGCGGCGGCGGCCTTCTCGATTGTCGCCAGGTACTCCTCGGCCTGCCGGTACGCTTCCTGCATGTAGCGCTCCCGGGTTTCCTGCAGCATGGCGGTCTGCAGGCGCATCACGTCATAGTGCGCGACGACCTGCATGGCTGTGATGCTGGCCAGCAGCGGCCGGGCCAGTTCGATGGCGTTGCAATAGGCCCTATCGGACAAGCTTGAGCCGTCTACGGCCACGAGCATATGCTTGAACATGATGGTCTCCTTGCGGCGGAGCCCGAGCGCTTCCGCGTGTCAGGCCTCGAGAAACAGCGGGCCGACTTCAGGGGCATTCCGTTCGACTAGCATGATGGTCTTGCCGTCCTCTTGCTGCAACTGGCGCAGTACGTGCACGTACTGGTCCAGGCCAAACGCCCACCAGAACCGCGGCAGACCCGGCGTCAATTTGGCACGTCGGCCGACGCGCACCTTCCAGTGGTCGGACATGTTCAAAGCAAAACGCGGCAGCGGCCCGGGGGCAGCTGCCGCGCCTGCGTCATTTCCCGTTAGCCGCCGTATTGCGCGACGATCTCGCGGACGGTGCGCGCGATGTCCTGGCGGCGATAGCCAAGCAGCGCGGTCTCGGCCGCATCGGGTTCGTAGTACAGCGTATTGCCACGGCCAAAGCAGATGGCGGCGTCTGGCATCAGCGGGTGTTCCTGGTCGATGGCGGGAGGCACCGGGCGTCCGGCCTCGCGGAAGAACGCGCCGAAGTAGTCCTGGAACGTCAGGTTCTCGTCACCCACGAGGTAGGCCTTGCCATTTTCGCCGCGCAGCAGCGCGCCCTCGATGGCCTCCGACAGCGATGCGGCGGAAATGAAGTTGACTCCGCCCGGCGGCGCAAAGTCGGGCAGCGGCCCAAGGTGGCCTTTCGCATAGGCGGTGTAGGCCTTGAACATCGGCACCTCCAGGCCCGGCACGGTGCCAACCACAAACGGTGCATTGACGCTCACCACGTGGAAGTCCGGGCCGGCAAGCGCGCGTACGCCTTCGTCGGCCAGCTTGCGCGAGCGGATATACGCGTTCTGTTCAACCAGTCCCGGCATGGCCTGCGGATAGAAGCTGCCGACATGCACGGCGTGGCGGATGCCCGCATCGCGCGCCGCGCGGAAGAAGCGCGGCACCCCCTGGATGTTTGCGCGTTCCCAGTGCGCCGCTTCGTCGCCACCGGACGGCAGGTGGCGCACGTCGTTGCCGGCGGCAAAGACCAGTGCATCGAACTGGCCAAGCTGGTCGGCGGGCAAGTCGTTGGCGATGTAGTCGCAGCGCAGGTAGTCCAGTTCACCCAGCGGTGTGCCCGCTGCGGGGCGGTTGCGTCCGGCGATGGTGACTGCGTGCCCCAGGCTGCGCAGGTGCAGGGCGGCGTGTCCGCCAATCATGCCGGCGCCGCCGACGATCAGTATTTTCATGCGTGTCTCCTTGGTCAGGTGGATGGCTGCGTGCAGCCGTCAGAGGTTCATGCCATTGCCGGACATCACCGGCATGTTGGTCCAGGTGCCCTTCGGGTCGCGGTACCAGCCGGACGCAGCCAGTGCGCCGCCGTTCACGTGCAGCGCTGTGCCCGTGATCCATGCGGCGCGCGGGCTTGCCAGAAACACGATGCCGTCGGCGATATCGCGCGGTGTGCCGAAGCGGCCCAGCGGAATCCAGTGCGGCATCTGGTGCCGGTGTTCCTCGGCCACGACCAGCGACACTGGCACCTGCGATGTCTCGGTGGTCTCCGGGGCGATCAGGTTGACGCGGATGCCCGCAGGCCCCAGTTCCAGCGACAGACTCTGGGTGAAGCCGGTCAGGGCCGCCTTGAACGCGCTATAGACGCTGCAATTCGGGATGCCGCGAAAGCCTTCGATCGACGACACGTTGACGATGCTGGCCGCCTGGCCACGGCGCAGCAGCGGCAGCATCGCGCGCGTAACCGTGAAAACCTGGCCCAGGTTGACGGCGTAGAGGCTGTCGATGTCGGCATCGTTGTACTGCTCGAACGGCTTGGCGATGCGCAGGAAGTCGCCAACGTTGTTGACCAGTACGTCCAGCGAGCCAAAGCGTTCGCCGATCTGCGCGGCGAGTGCGTTCACGGTGGCGGCATAGGTGACATCGCCTTGCACTACCAGCGCATCCTTGCCGCCGGCGCCAAGCAGCGTGGCGGCCTCGTCGGCGCGCCGCCCGTCGATCTCGATCACGGCCACGCGGGCGCCCTGTTCCTGGAATGCCTGCGCGGCGGCCAGGCCAATACCGGCGCCGCCGCCGGTGACCAATACGGTCCTGCCTTGGAAATCCATCTGTCTGAAGCTCCTTTGGGGTGGCGAAAGGGGAGTAACGGCGGCGACTGGATGTGCGCGCAGCGGGCGGGGACAGTGGCGCGGCCGTCACGGGACTCTGGCCCCATGCGGCGTCGGGAACATCGTCCGATTGCATGGCAGGGAAAACACCGACGTATCGGGGCGGGGCGCGGGCGCGCTGCGTTCTTATAATCGCCGCTGGCCCAGGTGCCGGCAGAGCGCCGGGCAATACACACCGCACAGGTGGAGGAGACAAAAGCATGTTGATGGCTACGGAGACAGCGCCGGAAGTGGCGTCGTCCCTGATCGACCAGTCCGGGCTTGACCTGGTGCGTTTTGGCGAGTTGCTGGCCGCCATCTACGAGGGCCCGATGGAAATGGTGCCGTGGGGCCACGCGCTTGAAATGCTGCGAAAGCTGGTGGACGCCAGCTACGTGAGCCTGATCCTGCGCTCGCCGGCCAGTGACCGCAGCGGCCTGGCCGTGCATGCGTCGGAGCACGGCACCTCGCTGGAGGCCGAAGCGTCATACAACAGCTACTACTACGCGATCGATCCGTTCATCAAGCTGCCGACCGATCGCGCCGTCACGGTGGATGAGGCAACCGGCACCTCCAACTGGTGCCGCAGCGAGATCTACCGCCAGTTTCTGCAGCCGCTCGATATCCGCTACCTGCTGGGGGCCGATATCCGCACCGATGACGGCGTGGAGTGCCGGCTGCGCATCTGCCGCCCGCATGCGGCGAAGGACTTCAGCGCCACGGACAAGGCAGCGTGCGCCATGCTGCTGCCGCACCTGAAGCGCGCGGTGCGCCTGCATTCGCGGCTTGACGTGGTGGAGTCCGAGCGCACGCTCTACGCCGGCACCATCGACCGCATGCTGGTTGGCATGGTGATACTGGACGAGTCCGGCGCCATCCTGAAGAAGAACCCGGCGGCCGACGAGATCCTTGCCGAGAACGACGGCATCCGCCTGAACGGCGGCAGCTTCGAGATTGCCTACGCGCAGGAAAGCCGCAAGTTCCAGTACCTGCTGCGGCGCGCGCATCTTGGCCACCATGGCGGCGGCCCGGCCATTGCGGAAGCCATGTCGATCACGCGCCCGTCTGGGCGCGGCAAGCTTGGCGTGCTGGTCCGCACCGTGCCGCTCAGCGAGTGGGCGGAAGACAACCGGCACCGGCCGGCCTGTGCGGTCTTTATCCGCGACCCCGAGCGCAAGTCCCGTGCATCGCATGACGTGGTGCGCAAGCTGTTCGACTTCACGCCAGCGGAAACCGCGCTAGCCCAGGTGCTTGCAGACGGCCTCACGCTGGACGAGGCCGCCACCGAACTGGGCATCAGCAAGAACACGGCGCGCGCGCACCTGCGCTCGATCTTCTCCAAGACCGGCGTCACGCGCCAGGCCACGCTGGTGCGCATGCTGTTGAGCAGCGTCGTGGCGCTGGGCTAGAGATTTGCCACTGGCACGGTTAGCTGCCACCTTCCGCTTCCCTCGGACGCCCATTCACCTCGCGAGGGCTGCGGCGTTCTTTGCGCGATGCAGATCTGTTTGCAAAAACTTTCATTCGCAAAAGGCAAAGAATAAGATTTCTACGATGTTTTTCTTCAAACGCTCCCGCTAAACAGGAAGGCTTGTTAACGTGGGGTTGAGTCTTGATGGAAAACGCAGATCAGTTTCCGTATCTGAGGAAAAGCCTTCTTGGGCCGTGGTGGAAAGAGGCAGACAACAAGTGCACGATCGAGAGCGCAGATGAATTCGAACTCTCGATGAACAAACCGGCGCCGCCGCTCCGGGATCAACCTCCTCCGCCTCTTCCACCGAAAGCGCCACCGAAGCCGAAAGATCCGCCGACCTCAGTGATTGAGGGGCTGGTGGATGCCGTCATCAAAGTACGTGAGTGGGCAAACAGTCCACCCGCGCCGAAGCCTGCGCCTGCTGCTGCGCCAGCGATTCATAAACCGCGTGTTAAGCCCTTTGATCTGCAGGATATACCGGGTGCGATGAGAAAAATTGGTTGGCTAAAGTCGGCGGAAGTCATGGGCAAATGGTTTGCGGGGCCGCTGAACTACGCGAACACGGATGAAGGTGCAGTAAGAGGTATCAATCATGAAGGAAAGCCATTCCCGCCGGCTGCTGTTGATACTAAGACGTTCGATTTGAAGTGGATTCTTCAGTTCCCGCGCGCAAAGAAAAAATTCGATGAGCTAGTCAATTTGAAGTTGTTCAATCCCGCCGCCAATGCGGCGCTGCGTCTGAAGTTTTCCAGGCGCCAGCCGTCGCCGTATTACGTTGATACGTGGAATATTCTCGAGAATGATATTCAGCGATGGCATCGTGATTTTCAGTATCAGAGAGTTGATGTCGATGATGATGAACTGACAAAATTGGAAATGTTCGCGAGGGGGCTTTTCAGGCCGAATGGGCTATGGATGGATGATTTGTACGGATCCCTTGGCGCTTTTTCGTTTTACGCTGCTGTTAGTGGGTTTTCATATCGTCGCGTGGCGCATACTAGAACCAGTTTAAGAATTCATGAGGTGTGCATCTACATGCGTGATGTGTTCACATTTCATGATCGGTCGAACCAGCGCGGTACGCAATACCTTGGGCACTGGAATAAGACGGGATTTATTGTTGTACCAATCTCAACGATTTTTGGTGAGCTTACGAAGGCCGATTGGCCAAACTATCCTGTTGCGCGAAACGGTGTTATTTCGGAGAATAGTGTCTATTATCCGGTGCGTAACATGGACTATAGGAGGTGGCAATTAAGGTATGGGCAGGGTAGTGACCTCGTCCTGTATTCAAATGTGCACAGAGTCCCATTTTATCCTCCGAAGATTATTGAGTTCGATTTGTAGGAGGCTGATATGAAATGGAAGGGGTTGGTATTCGCAATATTGTCGTTCATTGTCATTGGAGTTCCGTATCTGGATGGGGTTGATAAACGTAATGGGGCGCACGACTGCAGGCGCCAGAATGAGGGTGGTTTGTATATTGGAGAGATTTGTTTTCTCCCTTATGCAAATGGAACATTATTTCGGTTATACGATTCGGAAACCGGGGAATTACTGGCAGAAAGAACATACAGCGATCTTGATCCGAGCGTAGTGTTTGGCGAGGATCGCGTCTATTACAATATGGGAGCCACATCAGAGGGGTACGTGATGCTGCCACCGACATGGCTGGACCGGTTCCGAGCGAAGCTACCTTAGGTTTTGGTGCGGTCACTAAACAATATGAAAATAATAGCAATAATGAATGCAATGCTTGTGCATCGACGTATGGATCGGTCCATCGAGTTAAATCTATGAGACGCCGATATCTTGTTTGGGCGTTGCTGATTGCGGTTGTTGTCGGATTCCCGTACGCCTACGGTGCATGGGAGCGATCGAAGGTAGGCGAATGCACGCGTCAGATTCAACCGGCCTTTGCACGGCCGGCCAATAGCTCCCCCGCGTATGTCGGCGAAATTTGCTTCCTTGGCAGCAGCGAATTCGGCCTGCTGTTTCGGCTTTACGATGCGCGTGGTGGAGAATTGATTGCGGAGCGGTTGTATTACGACACCGATGTAGACATGGTATGGGGTAGCAATAAAGTCTGGTACTCACCCCATGAGCACGTGAGCCTGCCGCCAACCATGTGGGATCGGTTCCGGGCGAAGCTACCTTAGCTCGAGCGCCATTTCTCCCAATTTGATGGCTTCCCCTTAGTCCAATTGAGGGATGAACGCTCCCGGTCCCACTCCTAGCATCCTCGCGACACCCTGAATGCCGGCTGTATCGGCGTTCTCAACAGACCGTCCGGCACGTGGCCGGCGGTCGCATCGCTAGGAGTCGGGAATATGGAAAAAGTCGTCTACGTGGTCTGGCGCGATGCGCGCACGGAGCCGGAGGCATTCGCGCGCCGTTTGCGCACGGAACTGGCGCAGGAGCTGCTCGCGCTCGGTGCACGCGGCGTGCAGGTCAATGTGGTGGATGCGGCGGTAGCGCCCGCAGCGGGGCTGCGCCAGGCAAACACGCTGCCGCACATGGACGGGCTGGTTTCGGTCTGGGTGGACAGTGCGATTGCCAGCCTGCGCCGTCCGTTCGACGACGTCGTGCAGGCCGCCACTGGCCGCATGGCCGGCTACCTTGTCACCGAATCGCGGCCGATCCCCAATACGCGCCATCCGGCCCGCCTTGGCGAGCGCACGACAGGCTTTTCGCAACTGGCCTTCCTGCGGCGGCCACCGCGCCTGACGCACGAGGCCTGGCTTGATACCTGGCACAACCACCACACGCAGGTGGCGATCGATACCCAGGACACGTTCCTCTATGTGCAGAACGTGGTGGTGCGCGCGCTGACGTATTCGGCGCCGCCGTTCGACGCGATTGTCGAGGAGGGCTTCCCGGAGGCGGCGATGACCGATCCGCAGGCGTTCTTCGATGCCCGGGGCGACGAGGCGAAGTTCCAGCGCAACCTCGCTGCCATGATGGAAAGCTGCAACCGCTTTATCGACTTCGACAAGATCGACGTGGTGCCGAGCAGCGAGTACGTCATCCTGGCGCCGGCCGCCTGACGGCGCCTTATTGGCGTTTATCGGCGCCAGACGGCGCCAGCAGGCCTGACCCGGCTAGTCCACGAGGACGATGTGCCGGGCGGCCGCAAGCGAAAGAATGGTCTCCATCGGCGGGTTGCCACGGCAGCCCGCCTCGATACCGGACAAGACACCGGGAACGATATCGAACCAGAGGAGACCGGCATGTTGGACATTCGTGCGCTTGGCTACATCGTGGTCGAGTCCACCGACCTGGGGCAATGGCGCCACTACGCCGAGCAGGTGCTTGGCATGGCCTGTGCGGGCGCACCGGGCGGCGCGCTGTACGTGAAGATGGACCAGCGTGATTACCGCTACCTGATCGTGCCGGGTACGCGGGACCGCTACCTGGCTTCCGGCTGGGAACTGGCCGACGAGCAGGCGTGGCACCACGCACTCGACACGCTGCGCCGCGCGGGCGTTGAAATCGTGCAGGCATCGGCCGCCGAACTCGCGCAACGCCGCGTGCAGGCCATGGCCTGGTTTACCGATCCGTCCGGCAACCGCCACGAGATCACGTGGGGCATGCGTTCGGATTTCCTGCGCTTTGTCTCGCCGGTGGGCGTGCCGCGCTTCATTACCGATCCGATGGGCGCGGGCCACGCCGTGCTGCCGGCCCCGGCCTTTGACGAAACCTACGCTTTCCTGCGCGATGTGATGGGCTTTGGCCTGTCGGACATCTACCGCGTGCGCTTTACCAGCGATCCGGCCGAACCGGAGAAGCGCATCCACTTCATGCATTGCGCCAACGCGCGCCACCACAGCCTGGCGATTTTCGAGATGCCTTCCGATGCGGGCTGCATCCACGTGATGGCCGAAGTGCCGGACATGGCCGAGGTTGGCCGCGCGCTGGATCGCGTGCAGCAGCACGGCGTGAAGATGTCCGCCACGCTCGGCCAGCACTGCAACGACCACATGACCTCGTTCTACATGAAGACGCCGGGCGGCTTCGACCTGGAATACGGCCACGGCGGGCTGGAGGTGGACTGGAGCCGCCACGCCGCCTACGAAGCCACGCGCGTCAGCCTGTGGGGACACGACTTCAGCATTGGATACCGCTAAGCCATGACCAAGACAATCGACAAGACCCTCTCGGCGGCCGACGTGGTCGGCCAGCTCGCTGACGGCATGACCATCGGCATCGGCGGCTGGGGCCCGCGCCGCAAGCCGATGGCGCTGGTGCGCGAGATCCTGCGCTCGCCGCTGAAGGACCTGACCGTGGTGGCCTACGGCGGCCCCGAGGTGGGCATGCTGTGCGCGGCCGGCAAGGTGCGCAGACTCGTGTTCGGCTTTGTGTCGCTCGACGTGATTCCGCTCGAGCCCTACTTCCGGCAGGCGCGCGAGCGCGGCCAGCTTGAAGTGACGGAACTGGACGAAGGCATGCTGCAGCTTGGCCTGCGTGCGGCGGCGGCGCGCCTGCCGTTTCTGCCGACGCGCGTGGCGCTGGGTACCGACGTGCTGGACCGCAACCCGCACCTGAAGACCGTGCGCTCGCCCTACGCGGACGGCGAGGTCCTTGTGGCGATGCCCGCGATCGAACTCGATGCGGCGCTGCTGCATGTGAACGAGAGCGATGTGCTTGGCAACACGCGCATCGACGGCCCCGATCCGTTCTTCGACGAATGGTTCGCACGCGCCGCACGGCGCTGCTACGTGAGCTGCGAAACGCTGCACGCGCGCATCGAGGACGAAGACCTGGCACGCGCACGCAGCAACGCGTTCGAGCGTGCGCTGGTGACAGGCGTGGTGCACGCACCGGGCGGTGCGCACCCCACGTCCTGCGGCCCCGACTACGGCTGGGACCTGCCCGCGCTGAAGGCGTACTGCGCCAGCGCGGAGGCCAGCGACGGCTTTGCCGCGTACCGCAACGACGTAATCGCGGCGAGCGAATCGGCGTACCTCGATCGCATCGGCGGCCTCGGCCATGTGCGCGACCTGCCGCTGCCGGTACTTTGAACCTGCCAACCCAAGGAGCGACTGTGAGCGCCTCTCATGAATTCACCCGTGCCGAGCTGATGATCGCCGCCGCCGCCCGCGAGTGGGCGCAGGACGGCGAGGTGCTGGCCACCGGCATTGGCACCGGGCCGCGCATTGCCGCCGGGCTTGCGCGCCTGGCCCACAACCCGGGCCTGATGCTGACCGACGGCGAGGCCTACCTCGTGGAAACGCCGGTGCCGCTGGGCCCGCGCGAGGCGGGCTACAAGGTGCGCGCCAGCGGCTGGATGGGCTATTCACGCGTGTTCGACTGCCTGTGGGGCGGACGCCGCCACGCGCTGGTCATGCCCACGCAGATCGACCGCTTTGGCCAGGCCAATATCTCGTGCCTGGGGGGCACGCACGCGCAGCCCAAGACCCAACTGCTTGGTGCGCGCGGCTTCCCCGGCAACAGCACCCACCATGCAAACTCGTTCTTCGTGCCGACTCATAACACGCGCGCCTTCGTGGCGGGCGAGGTCGACATGGTTTGCAGCGTTGGCTACAACCCCGCGCGCCGCATCGAAGGCATGCGCAGCTTCGTGGACCTGCGCGTGATCGTGACGGACCTGTGCGTGATGGACTTCGGCGGCCCGGACCATGCCATCCGCGTGCGTTCGCTGCACCCCGGCGTGAGCCTGGAACAGGTGCAGGCCGCCACCGGCTTCGTGCTGGCCAATACACCGGGCGAGGCGTTGCCAGAGACCGCCGCGCCCACGCCGGAAGAACTGCGTCTGATGGCCGTGCTGGACCCGCACAACCTGCGCGCGACCGTCGTGCGCGGCAATCCCCCCGGACGCGCGTGAGGCCATCATGACGACACCTGCCATCGAGCCCATCACCCTGGGGCCCACCGCCGAGGTGCTTTACGAGGTCGCGGACGGCATTGCCACCGTGACGATGAACCGGCCGGAATTCCACAACGCGCAGAACTCGAAGATGACGTATGCGCTGGACGAGGCCTACCGGCGCGCCACCGACGACGACGCGGTCAAGGTCATCGTGCTGCGCGGCGCCGGCAAGCATTTCTCGGCCGGCCACGATATCGGCACGCCCGGACGCGACATCAATGAATCGTTCGATCGCACCTCGCTCTGGTACGACCACGTCAACAAGCCCGGTGGCGAATTCCTCTATGCGCGCGAGCAGGAGGTCTACCTCGGCATGTGCCGGCGCTGGCGCGAACTGCCCAAGCCGACCATTGCCATGGTGCACGGCGCGTGCATTGCCGGCGGTCTGATGCTGGCCTGGGTGTGCGACCTGATCGTGGCGTCCGACGATGCGTTCTTTGCCGATCCGGTCGTGCGCATGGGAATTCCGGGCGTGGAGTACTTTGCTCATCCGTACGAACTGCATCCGCGCATCGCCAAGGAATTCCTGTTCCTGGGCGAGCGCATGGGCGCCGAGCGCGCCGAGCGCATGGGCATGGTCAACCGCGTGGTGCCGCGTGACGCGCTGGAGGACACCGTCTACGGCATGGCCGCGAAGATCGCGCAGATGCCGCGTCTGGGCCTGACGCTGACCAAGCAGGCTGTCAACCATGTGGAGGAGTTGCAGGGCAAGCGCACGGCGATGGATGCCGCGTTTGCGTGGCACCACTTCGCCCACGCGCACAACGAACTGGTCAGCGGTGACAAGCTCGGCGGCTACGATGCGCGTGCTATGGCTGCATCCCAGCGCACCGGGCAGGGCCAGAGCACGGAGGGCAAGGCATGAGCGCCCCCAGTCAGAACAGCCTGCACACCGCGCTGTGCGACCTGCTCGGCTGCCGCTATCCGATCGTCCAGACCGCGATGGGGTGGGTGGCCGACGCGAAGCTAGTCGCGGCCACCGGCAATGCCGGCGCGTTCGGCTTCCTGGCCGGCGCGACGATTCCGCCTGGCGAGGTCGAGCGCGAGATCCTGCGCGTCAAGGCGGCGAGCGACCGGCCATTCGGCATCAACTTCCATATGTTCCAGCCGAACGCGGACGAGGTGATCGATATGGCGATCCGCCACCGGCTGCGCGGGGTCAGCTACGGGCGCGGGCCGGATGCCGCGATGATCGGCCGACTGAAGGCGGCCGGCGTGGTCTGCATGCCCACCGTCGGCGCGGCCAAGCATGCCGCCAAGGCCGTGGAGCTTGGCGCTGACGTGGTCACCGTGCAGGGCGGTGAGGGCGGCGGGCATACCGGCGGTACGCCAACCACGCTGCTGCTGCCGCAGGTGCTGGACAGCGTGCGCGTTCCCGTGGTGGCGGCCGGCGGCTTCTTCGACGGGCGCGGCCTTGCGGCGGCACTGGCGTATGGCGCAGCTGGCGTGGCCATGGGCACGCGCTTCCTGATGTCCAGCGAATCGCCGGTGCCAGCGCAGACGCTGGAGCGGTACGTCAAGGTGCGTGACCCGGCCAGCATCCGTGTGTCGCTGGCGATAGACGGGCTGCCGCAGCGGATGATCGACAACGCGCTGCTGCTGGAACTGGAACAGGCCGGACCGTGGCGACGCGCATGGCTGGCGCTGAATGCCGCCCGCAAATGGCAGGCGCGCACCGGCATGCGTACCGCACAGATGCTCGGCACTGCGTGGCGCGCGGTACGCGAGCAGGACTACAGCGCCGCCCAGACGCTGATGGCCGCCAACGCGCCGGTGCTGATCCAGCGCGCGATGGTGGAGGGGCATCCCGACGAAGGCGTACTGCCGAGCGGACAGGCCGCAGCGGCAATCGGCGCAATCGTCCCGTGCGAGCAGATCGTGTCGGACATCGTGGCCCAGGCGCGCACGCGGCTTGAAGCGCTGACGGCGGGCACTCCACAAGCGGTGCGCGAGCACAGTCACGCGTGAGGCGGCTCACGGCTCCATACCCAAGGACAACTAGACAGGCAGATCTCCCATGAACACAACGGCCAAACCATTCCACATCGAGATCACCGAAGGCGTCGCTGAACTGGTGATTGACCACCCGCCGGTCAACGCGCTGGACAGCGCCGGCTGGCACGCGCTGGCTGCTGCCATCGACGATCTCGGCACCAATCCCGCCGTGCGCGTAATCCTGCTGCGCGGCGAAGGGCGTGGCTTCTGCGCGGGCGTCGATATCAAGGAACTGGCCGCGCACCCGCAGCGCATCGTCGATGTCAATGCCGGCAACTACGCCACGTTCCGCGCGGTGCACCGCAATCCCAAGCCGGTGATTGTGGCCGTGCACGGCTTTGTGCTTGGCGGCGGCATCGGCATCTGTGGTGCGGCCGACATCATCGTGGCGTCCGAATGCGCACGCTTCGGCGTACCGGAGATTGACCGTGGCGCCATGGGCGGCGGCGCGCACCTGCAGCGCATGTTCGGTGTGCAGAAGGTGCGGGCGATGTACTTCACCGGCGAGATGATCGATGCGGCCGAGGCCTACCGGCTTGGCGCGGTCGAGCGCGTGGTGCCGCGAGACGCGCTGCGCGAAAGCGCGCTGGCACTGGCCCGCAGTATCGCCACGAAGAGCCCGGCCATGCTGCAACTGGCCAAGGAGGCGCTCAACGGCGTGGAAGACGGCAACCTGGAGGACAAGTACCGCTGGGAGCAGGGCTTCACGCTGCAGGCCTATATGAGCGCCGATTCCGGCGAGGCGCGCGCCGCGTTCGTCGAGCGCCGCGAAGCCCGCTTCGCCTGATTCGGGAATCCATCATGCATATCGAATACACCGACGCCCAGCGCGCGTTCCGCGCCGAGGTCCGCGCCTGGATGGCCGACCACGTGCCGCGCACGCCGTTGGCAAGCTTCGATACCGAGGCCGGCTTTGCCCAGCACCGCGCGTGGGAGGCCGCGCTCAACCAGGGCCGCTGGAGCATGGTCACGTGGCCTGCCGAACTGGGCGGGCGCGGCTGCGACCTGATCGAGTGGCTGATCTTTGAAGAGGAATACTGGCGCGCGGGCGCGCCGATGCGCGTCAACCAGAACGGCATCTTCCTGCTGGGGCCCACGCTGATGGAGTTCGGCACCGACGCGCAGAAGGCGCGCTTCCTGCCGCGCATGGCCTCGGGCGAACATGTCTGGGCGCAGGGCTGGTCAGAGCCGAACGCTGGCTCCGACATGGCCGCCATCCGCTGCAGCGCCATCCGGCAAGGCGACGACTACGTGATCAACGGCCAGAAGATCTGGTCCACGCGTGCGGTATGGGCGGACTGGCTGTTTGGCCTGTTCCGTACCGATCCGGCATCGTCGCGCCACCATGGGCTGACGTTCATCCTGGTGCCGCTGGACACGCCGGGCATCACCGTGCGGCCAATCCGCCAGCTCAATGGCGAGACCGGTTTTGCGGAGATCTTCTTTGACGACGTGCGCGTGCCGGTTGAAAACCGGCTGGCGGCGGAGGGTGCGGGCTGGCAGGTGGCGATGGCCACGGCCGGATTCGAGCGTGGCCTGATGCTGCGTTCGCCGGCACGCTTCCAGCAGACGGCGCGTGCGCTTGTGCAGCTGTATCAGCAGCATCGGGAAGCGGCCGACCGCGACCCGTCGCTGCGCGAAGCCGTGCTGCGCGCGTGGATGGATGCGGAGGCGTACACGCTGTCCACCTACGCCACGGCCAGCCGACTGGTGCACGGCGGCCATATCGGCGCGGAGTCCAGCACCAACAAGGTGTTCTGGTCCGAACTGGACATCCATATGCACGACACCGCGCTGGCCATCCTTGGGCAGGCCGCCGAGGTGGCACCGGCCGGTGCGCAGGCGGGGTCGCTCGGCCACTGGCTGGATGGCTTCCTGTTCTCGCAGGCCGGGCCGATCTACGCCGGCACCAACGAGATCCAGCGCAACATCGTCGCCGAGCGCCTGCTTGGCATGCCACGCGCGTGAAGGTACCGGGAAACTGATCATGGATTTCACTTTCACCAAAGAGCAGGAACAGTTCGCCGACGCAATCCGGCGCTTCCTGATGACCGAGATGACGCCCGAGCTGACGCGCGAGCTATGGACGACCGAATCGGGCCGTTCCGACGCGCTGTGGCAGCAACTGGCCGACCAGGGCCTGACCGCCATGATGGTGCCGCCCGAGCAGGGCGGGCTGGGGCTGGGCGAGGTCGAATGGGCGCCGCTGGCGCAGGCGTGCGGCTACTTCGCGCTGCCTGAGCCGCTGCTGGACACCGCGCTGGTGGCGGCGGGCCTGCTGCGCGATGCGCTGGCGGCGGCGCCGGACGCGTCGGTGCAGGACCGCTGCGCGACATTGCTGGACCGCATCGCCACCGGCGAGGCCCGCGTGGCGGTGGCGCATCCGCAAATGCGGCTGGTGGCCGACGCGCATGTGGCCGACGCCATCCTCTGCGCGCATGACGGCGCTATCCACCTGCTGCGGCGCGACCAGTGCACGCTGACGCCGCGCACCGCGCTGGACCCGTCGCGCCGCCTGTTCGAGTTGGACTGGACACCCGGCACGGATACCGAACTGGTGCCCGCGCATGCGGCTGCGGGCCTGTGGGATGGCGCGCTGAACCGTGGCGCGCTGGGCGTGGCCGCGCAGCAACTGGGGCTCACGCAGCGCATGCTGGACCTCGCAATCGACTACAGCACGCAGCGCAAGCAGTTCGGCAAGGCTATCGGCACGTATCAGGCGGTCAAGCACCTGCTGGCCGACGTGGCGATCCAGCTTGAATTTGCCAAGCCGGTGCTGTTCCGTGCGGCAGCGGCGCTTGCGCACGGTTCGGCCCATGCCGGGCTTCATGTCTCGCACGCCCGTGTTGCCGCGGCGCGCTGCGCGTGGACCGCGGCACGCCAGGCCATCCAGGTGCATGGCGCAATGGGCTACACGTGGGAACTGGACCTGCAGATCTTTGCCAAGCGTGCCTGGGCCCTGGCCGATAGCTGGGGCGACCGGGCCTTTCACAAGGCGCGCCTCGGCGCGCAAATCCTCGACGGCGCGCACGAGATCGGCGCCGGTGCGACCTTCGCCTGAATTCAAGGAACGAGATGACCATGAGAGACGCCTATATCGTTGACGCCCTGCGCACGCCCACGGGCCGCCGCAAGGGTGGACTGTCACACATGCACGGCGCGGACCTGGGCGGCTTCGTGCTGGCCGAACTGGTGCGCCGCAATGGCATTCCTGCCGAGGACTATGACGACGTGGTGTTCGGCTGCGTCGACACGATCGGCCCGCTGGCCGGCAATATCGCCCGCAGCGCATGGCTGGCCGCTGGCCTGCCGCTGACGGTGCCCGGTGTCACCGTTGACCGCCAGTGCGGGTCGTCGCAGCAGGCCGTGCACTTTGCCGCGCAGGCGGTCATGAGCGGCACGCAGGACGTGGTGATCGCGGGCGGCGTACAGACCATGACGCAGATCCCGATCTCGTCGGCCATGCTGGCGGGACAGGCGCTGGGCTTTGCCGATCCGTTCTCGGGCAGCAAGGGTTGGCAGGCGCGCTTTGGCGATGCACCGGTGTCGCAGTTCCACGCCGCGCAGCGTATTGCCGACCACTGGAAGCTGTCGCGCGATGCGATGGAAGCGTATGCGCTGGAAAGCCACCGTCGCGCGGTGGCCGCAATCGAGGCAGGCCATTACGCACGCGAGATCGTGCCGTGCGAAGGCGTGAAGCATGACGAGACACCGCGCCCCGACACCACGCTGGCAAAAATGGCCACGCTGGAACCGCTGATGCCCGGCAGCACGCTGACTGCCGCAGTATCGAGCCAGACCGCCGACGCTGCCGCCGCGCTGCTGATCGTCTCCGGGGAGGCGGTCAAGCGCTACGGGCTCAAGCCGCGTGCGCGCATTGCCCATATGAGCGTGATGGGCGATGACCCGCTGTGGATGCTGACCGCGCCGATTCCGGCCACCAAGCGCGCGCTGGAGCGCAGCGGGTTGAGCATCTCCGATATCGACGTGGTGGAAATCAACGAGGCGTTTGCCTCGGTGGCGATGGCCTGGCTGGCCGAAACCGGCTATGCGCCCGAGCGCACCAACCCCAACGGCGGCGCCATCGCGCTGGGCCATCCGCTGGGCGCCACCGGCGCGCGCCTGATGACATCGCTGCTGCACGAACTGGAACGCACGGGCGGGCGCTATGGCCTGCAGACGATGTGCGAAGGCGGTGGCCTTGCCAACGTCACCATCATTGAACGGTTGTAAGGAGTACGCCATGGGACTTTGCGACGCACGCACCGTCATCATTACCGGCGCCGGCGGCGGACTGGGCCGGGCCTATGCGCTGGCCTGCGGGGCCGAGGGCGCCAATGTGGTGGTCAACGATATCCGGCGCGAGGCCGCCGAAGCGGTTTGCGCGGAGATCCGCGCAGCCGGCGGCACGGCGCTGGCCAGCGATGACGACATCACGCAGCTTGCCACGGCCCAGCGCATCGTCGATGCCGCCGTAGCGGCGTTCGGCGAAGTGCATGCACTGGTCAATAACGCCGGCATCTGCCGCGACCGCATGTTCGTCAGCCTGACCGAAGCGGACTGGGACGACGTCATGCGCGTACATCTGCGCGGCCACTTCTGCCTGGCCAACCTGCTGGCCCGGCGCTGGCGCGATGCGGCCAAGGCTGGCCAGAAGATCGACGCACGCATCATCAACACCAGCTCCGGCGCGGGGCTGCAGGGATCGGTTGGCCAGTCGAACTATGCGGCGGCCAAGGCCGGCATTGCTGCGCTGACGCTCGTGCAGGCCGCGGAACTGGGGCGCTACGGCATCACGGCCAATGCGCTGGCGCCCGCCGCACGCACCGGCATGACCGAGCAGGTGTTTGCCGACATGATGAAGGCGCCGAGCGACGGCTTTGACTACTACGACCCGGCCAATGTCGCGCCGCTGGTGGTCTGGCTGGCCAGTGCCGAGTCCGCGCACGTCAACGGGCGCATGTTCGAGGCGGCTGGCGGCATGATCTCCATGGCCGACGGCTGGCGCACCGGACCAAAGTCCGACAAGGGCGCGCGCTGGCAGCCGGCCGAACTGGGCGCGGCGGTGGGTGACCTGCTGGCGCGGGCCACCGCTCCGCAAGCGGTCTACGGCGCGTGATCGATCGAGCGACAGCCATGGATCTCTCCATTTCCGTCGAACAGCAAATGATCCGCGACAGCGCGCGCGACTACCTGGCCGCGCAAAGCGACTCGGCGGCCGTGCGGCGTGCGACCGAAGCGGGTCCCGCTCATGACGAAGCGCTCTGGCACGCGATCTCCACAGAACTGGGCTGGTGCGGCATTGCGCTGCCCGAGGCTGTGGGCGGCGCGGGCCTCGGCGCGCCGGAACTGGTGCTGCTGCAGGAACAGCTTGGCCAGCGGCTCGCGTGCGTGCCGTTCTGGTCCGCGGTTTGCGTGGCGGCACCGGCACTGCAGGCCAGCCTCGATACACACGGCAGTGCGCCATGGCTGGAACGCCTTGCCTGCGGCGAAACGCGTGCCGCCGTGGCGCTGCCGGACGATGGCGGCTGCCAGTTTGACAGCGTCTCCATCACCGCACAGGCCGATGCGCAGGGCTTCGTGCTGCGCGGCAGCGTCGCGCAGGTTGCCGATGCCGCTGGCGCCGACTGGCTGCTGGTGCCGGCCCGGCTTGACGATGGCGCACCCGCGCTGTTCGTGCTGGAACCGACCTTGCTGGTCGGGGAGTCGCGCTTCGCATTGCAATCGCTCGACTCGCTCGATCGTACGCGCCCCCTCGCTGCGCTGCGCCTGGATGGGTTGCACGTCAGCGCCGACGCATGCCTGGTGCGCGGTGACGCTGCGGCAGCAGGGCTGGCCCACGCATGGTGGCATGGCAAGTTGATGCTGGCGGCCGAGCAGCTTGGCGCCGCTCAGCAGTGCCTGGACCTGACGGTGGCCTATGTGTCCGAGCGCGTTCAGTTCGGGCGTGCCATCGCGTCGTTCCAGGCGGTCAAGCATCGCTGTGCCCGAATGATGGTGCTGGTGGAGGCGGCACGCTCCGCCGTGTACGGGGCGGCCCAGGCATGGCATGGCGCCGACGCCGGTGCCGCCCGCCTCGATGTCGCCGCCGCATGCGTGGCGGCCGATGACGCGCTGCGCTTCTGCGCGCAGGAAGCGATCCAGCTGCACGGCGGGGTCGGCTTCACGTGGGAGTACGACCCGCAGCTCTATTTCAAGCGCGCGCAGGCCGCCAGCGGCTGGCTCGGTGGCGCTGGCGCGGCGCTCGCGTACATCGCCGCCCACGCACATGGGCCGGCGGACGGACATGCACATGGAGTACAGCATGACAGCGAATGAAGAGTTGGCATTCCGCGCCGAGGTGGCTGCGTGGATGGCGGCCAACCTGGCCGGCGAGTTCGCCTGCCTGAAGCACCGTGGCGGCCCCGGCGACGAGGAAGCGTTTCCAGAACTGCGCAAGGCGTGGGAACGGCGTCTGGCCGAAGGCGGCTGGACAGCGCTGGGCTGGCCGCAGGCGCTTGGCGGGCGCGATCTGCCGCTGATGCAGCAGGTGATCTTTCACGAGGAATACGCGCGCGCGGGCGGCCCGGGCCGCATGGGCCATATCGGCGAAGGGCTGATCGGCCCAACGCTGATCGCCTTCGGCACGGACGACCAGAAGGCGCGCCTGCTGCCGGGCATCCGCGCGGGCACCACGTTCTGGTGCCAGGGCTACTCGGAGCCGGGCGCCGGATCGGATCTTGCCAATGTGCGCACGCGCGCCGTGCGCGATGCGGCCAGCGGTGACTGGCTGGTCAGCGGACAGAAGGTGTGGACGTCGCTCGCGCATGATTCGGACTGGACCTTCGTGCTGGCGCGCAGCGAGCCGGGATCGCACGGCAACAAGGGCCTGATCTTCCTGATGCTGCCGCTGGACCAGCCCGGCGTCGAAATCCGCCCGATCCGGCAGATGGGCGGCGGCGCCGAATTCAACGAGGTGTTCTTCGATGGTGCGCGTGCGGCAGCCGCCGATGTGATCGGCGAGCCCGGCGACGGCTGGCGCATTGCGATGGCGCTGCTCGGCTTCGAGCGCGGCATTTCCACGCTGGGCCAGCAGATGCAGTTCACGCATGAGCTTGAGTGGGTGGCCGAGACGGCGCGCGCCAACGGCGCCAGCCGCGATGCGGTGGTGCGTCATCGCATTGCACGCGCCTGGGCCGGTCTGCGCGTGATGCGCGCCAACGCGCTGCGCATGCTGGCCTGCTCGGCGCAGGCAGACCATGACGGTGGCACGGCACTGCAGCGCGAGGCGCTGATCTACAAGTACTACTGGTCCAACTGGCATCGCGACCTCGGACAGCTTGCGCTGGACGTGCTGGGGCCGCTTGCCAACGTGCTCGACGGCGGCGATACGCGCCGCACACGCCTGCAGCAGATGGCGCTGTTCTCCCGCGCCGACACGATCTACGCCGGCACCAACGAAATCCAGCTCAACATCATCGCCGAGCGTGGGCTCGGCATGCCCCGCGAGGCAAGAGGACAGTCATGACCCTGCAAACCGAAAGCTTCCAAACGATCCACCCGCCGGCCTACGTGCCCGGCCATCAACTGCTGGCCGGCAAGAGCGTGCTGATCACGGCGGCCGCTGGCGCGGGCATCGGCTTTGCGGCTGCGCGCCGCTGCGCGGAGGAGGGCTGCCGCGCGCTGATGATTTCCGACATCCACCAGAAGCGGCTGGAAGAAGCGGTGGCGCGCCTGCGCGACGAGACCGGGCTGCAGGCGATCCACGGGCAGGTCTGCGATGTCTCGAAGGAAGAGCAGGTGCGCGCACTTGTGGCGGCGGCAGAGGAAGCGCTGGACGGCACGGACGTACTGATCAACAACGCCGGCCTTGGCGGCTCCCGGCGCCTAGTCGAGATGGACGATGCCGAGTGGTCGCGCGTGATCGATATTTCCCTCACTGGCACTTTCCGCATGACGCGGGCCATGCTCCCGCACATGCAGGCACGCGGGCGCGGGGCCATCGTCAACAACGCGTCCGTGCTTGGCTGGCGCGCGCAGAAGGAGCAGTCCCATTACGCGGCCGCCAAGGCTGGCGTGATGGCGCTGACGCGCTGCAGCGCGATGGAGGCCGCCGAGTTCGGCGTGCGCATCAACGCTGTGGCGCCAAGCATCGCGCTGCACGACTTCCTGAAGAAGTCGGCACCGGCCGACCTGCTGCGGCAGTTGAGCGAGCGCGAGGCGTTCGGGCGTGCCGCGGAGGTGTGGGAAGTGGCCAACGTGATGGTGTTTCTGGCGAGCGACTACGCGTCGTACATGACGGGCGAAGTGCTGCCGGTAAGCAGTCAGAGGGCCTGAGCGCGCAAGGCAGGTGACGCGCGGCAGGTATGCAGGACAACTTTGGAGGTGCAGATGCCGCGAATTTTCCGTTCGGCCGATGAGATCCACAACGCCGTCGGCCAACGCCTTGGCGAGAGCGCCTGGACGCGGATCACGCAGGTCCAGATCAACCAGTTTGCCGATGCCACTGGCGACCATCAGTGGCTGCACGTCGATCCGGAACGCGCCGCCAACGGCCCGTTTGGCGCGTGCATCGCCCATGGCTACCTGACGCTGGCGCTGGTCAACCAGTTCCTGCCGGAGCTGGTGACGGTGGAGGGCATGAAGTGGGGGGTCAACTACGGGTGCGACAAGGTTCGCTTTCCGGCACCGGTGCGCGTGGGCGCGCGTGTGCGTGGCGTGGGCGAACTGGTGCGGGCCGAGACGTTGCCGGGGGGCGTGCAGTCGGTGGTGCGCATGACGGTGGAAATCGAGGGCGAGGACAAACCGGCCTGCGTGGTTGAAACCATCAGCCGCTACTACTTCTAAGAGGGAATCGAGCATGAAAGACGCAGTCATCGTTGCCGTCGCGCGTACGCCGATCGGCAAGGCCTTCCGCGGAGCGTTCAACGATACAGAGGCGCCAGTGCTGGGCGGCCACGTGGTGCGCGCAGTGGTGGAGCGCGCGGGCGTGGACCCTGCCGCCGTGGAGGACGTGCTGATTGGCGCGGCCGCGCAGCAGGGCACCCAGGGCTACAACCTTGGCCGCCTGTGCGCGGTGGCGGCCGGTCTGCCGGACAGTGTGCCCGGCATGACCATGGACCGCATGTGCGGCTCCGGCCTGATGACCATTGCCGCAGGTGCCCGCGCGATCCAGTGCGGCGAGGCCGACATCATCGTGGCCGGCGGCGTGGAATCCATTTCCCTCACGCAGAACAAGCACAAGAACAGCTATCGCGCGCAGTCCGAAGCGGTGCTGGCCCGGCAGCCGGCGGCCTACATGGCGATGATCGAGACCGCCGAGGTGGTGGCGCGCCGCTACGGCATCAGCCGCGCGGAACAGGACGCCTATGCGTGGCGCAGCCAGCAGCGTACGGCGGACGCCCAGCGTCGCGGCGCGTTCGACGACGAGATCGTGCCGCTGGAAACGCGGCGCGCGCTGTTCGACAAGGCTGGCGTGCTGACCGGCCACGAGACCGTCCGGCTTGATCGAGACGAATGCAACCGGCCCGACACCACCGGAGAAAGCCTGGCGTCACTGAAGCCGGTCTGGAGCGGCGGGCAGGTGATTTCCCAGGGCGAGCACATCACCGCTGGCAATGCCTCCCAGCTTTCGGACGGCGCGGCGGCCGTGATGCTGATGAGCGGCGACGAGGCGCGCCAGCGCGGCCTGCGCCCGCTGGGCCGCTTCCGTGGCATGGCGGTAGCGGGCTGCGCGGCAGACGAGATGGGCATTGGTCCGGTATTCGCCGTGCCCAAGCTGCTGGCCCGCCATGGCTTGACCGTGGCCGACGTTGGCCTGTGGGAGCTGAACGAGGCGTTTGCGTGCCAGGTGCTGTATTGCCAGCAGCAGCTTGGCATTCCCGATGCGCGCCTGAACGTCAACGGCGGCGCGATCTCGGTCGGTCATCCGTTCGGCATGTCGGGCGCTCGCATGACCGCGCACGCGCTGATCGAAGGCCGGCGCCGCGGCGTGAAGCAGGCCGTGGTGACCATGTGCATCGGTGGCGGCATGGGTGCCGCCGCGCTGTTCGACATCCTGTAATCACAGGCCGGGGCAAGGAACGGCCCGTTACGAGGCCGCCTGCCGCCTGCCTCTCCATCCGGAGGAGACAACATGAAACGACTGATCGGCATCGCCATGTCACTGGCGGTACTTGGCACTGCGGTCTGGGCCTTTGCCCCGCGTCCGCTGCCGCCGTTCCCGGCCACGGCGCTGCGGCCCGACGGCCTGCAGATCAATGGTATTGCGCGTGCCGGCGATCGGCTGGTGGCCGTGGGCGAGCGCGGCAAGATCCTGCTGAGCGATGACCAGGGCCGCAACTGGCGCGGTGCCGTTGTGGAGCAGCCGCAAGGCGCCACACTGACGCAAGTTGCTTTTGCGGACAGCCAGCATGGCGTGGCGGTGGGGCACAGCGGCTGGATTCTGCGCACCGAGGACGGCGGCGGGCACTGGCAGCAGACGGCCTTCGACACGCAGTCATCGGACCCGCTGCTCGGTGCGTGGGCACTGCGCGAAGGACCGTGGTTCGCGGTCGGCAGCTTTGGCCGCTTCCTGGTTTCGCGCGACCAGGGCAAACATTGGCAGGACGCCGCCGACAAGGCCATGCAGGACCGCCATCTCAATGCCTTGTCTGGCGACACGCAAGGACGCCTGATGCTGGTTGGCGAGGGCGGGCTGGTGATGCGCTCGACCGATAACGGCGGCCACTGGGAAACCGTGAAGGTGCCGTACGAAGGCTCGCTGTATGGCGCGCTGCCGCTGCGCGACGGCGCGTGGCTGGCGTTCGGCATGCGTGGCAACGTACTGCGCAGCGAGGACTTCGGCACTAGCTGGCAGCCGGCCGAAACCGGCCTCAAGACATCCTTCTTTGGCGGTATCGAACTGCCCGACGGCCGCGTCGTGCTGGCCGGGCAGGGCGGCACGCTGGTGCTGTCCGCCGATGGCGGGCGCCACTTCGCCGCGTTGCCGGCCGGCAGCCCGCAGACCCTTGCCGCGCTGGCCCTGGCTACCAAGGACACGCTGGCGCTGGGCGGCGACGATGGCATTGCCGGCCTGACGCTGGCTGCCGCCCGCTGAATCCCCCCGCCTGAACGATTGCGATTGCGAGAACGATCATGAAACGCCCCCAATCCTCTGGCCCGATCGGGCAAAGTGGCCATAGCAGCCGTAGCGGCAACGCCGGCCGCCTTGTCGACACCTGCGCAAGCCTCTTGATGCGCTGGCGCCGCGTGCTGCTGGTGCTGTGCCTGGCTGTTACCGTGGCGCTCGGCTTTTCCGCCACGCGGCTGCGGCTCGATCCCGGCTTCAACAAGATGATTCCCCTGCAGCATCCGTACATGCAGGTGTTCACCAAGTACGCCACCACGTTCTCCGGCGCCAACACGGTGCTGGTCAGCCTGCGCTGGAAGGGCGACGGCGATATCTACAACGCAGCGTTCATGGACAAGCTGCGCCGTGCAACCGATGAAGTGTTCTTCATCCCCGGCGTGGACCGCTCGCGCGTGTTCTCGCTGTTCACGCCGAACGTGCGCTACACCGAGGTGACCGAGGCGGGCTTTCGCGGCGATGTGGTGGTGCCGGGACGCTTCTCGGGCCAGCCCGATGAACTGGACCGCGTGCGGCGCAACGTGGCGCGCTCCGGCCAGATCGGACGACTTGTCAGCAATGACCTGAAGTCCGCGCTGATCCGTGCCGAACTGCGCGATACGGACCCGGCCACCGGCAAGACCATCGACTATAGCTCTGTTGCGCGCCAGTTGGAGAAGCTGCGTGCCGAGTTCGGCGGCACCGACGTCGATGTCAATATCGTCGGCTTCGCCAAGCTGGTTGGCGACGTGGAGGAGGGCATTGCCGGCGTGATGGGCTTCTTTGCGCTGGCCTTTGTGGTGACGGCGCTGCTGCTGTGGCTCTATACGCGTTCGCTGCGCACCACGCTGCTGGCGCTGGTGGTGGCACTGCTGCCGGTGGGCTGGCTGCTGGGGCTGTTGCCGCTGCTGGGCTACGGCATCGACCCGATGTCGATCCTGGTGCCGTTCCTGATCTTCTCGATCGGTGTTTCGCACGCGGTGCAGATGACCAATGCCTGGAAGCAGGAACTGGTGCAGGGGCACAGCCCGCTCGCCAGCGCCAGTGCAGCGTTCCGCAAGCTGTTTATCCCCGGTACCGTGGCGCTGCTGACCAATGCGCTGGGCTTCATGGTGATCATGCGCATCGAGATCGACATTGTGCGCGAGCTTGGCATTACCGCCTGCCTGGGCGTGCTGCTGATGATCGTGACCAACAAGGTGTTCCTGCCGATCCTGCTGTCCTATACCAAGCTGGAGCCGTCCGCGCTGGCGGCGGCGCGTGCGCGTGGCGCGAAGGGCGGCGCGCAAGGCGCGTGGCGCAGGTTCGGCGCGCTGGCACGGCCGGCGCCGGCGCTGGGGGTGTTTGCTGTTGCGCTGGTGCTGCTGGGCATTGGTGCCGTCGAATCGCGCAACCTGAAGATTGGCGATGTGGGCAGCGGCGCCCCTGAACTGCGTGCCGATTCGCGCTACAACCGCGACAGCAGTGCCGTGGTCAACCAGTACAACATCGGCTCGGATGCACTGACCGTGGTGGTGGAGCCCACGGGCTTCGACGACGCCTGCCTGCATTACCCGGTCATGAGCGCCGTGGAACGCTTCGAGATGCATATGCGTGGCGTGTCCGGCGTGCAGTCGGTGGTGAGCGTGTCGTCGCTGGCCAAGGTGGTGATCGGCGCCTTCAACGAGGGCAATCCGCGCTGGGAGGCGCTGCCGCGCAGCAGCGATGGCCTGAGCCAGGGCGCCAAGGCCTTCGACCCGGACAACGGCATGAACACGCCGAACTGCCAGGCCATCCAGGTGCTGATCTACACGGCCAATCATGAAGGCGCATCCATCGCCCACATCATCCGCGAGATCCGCCGCTTTACTGCCGAGGACAAGACGCCCAACGTGGCATTCCGTCTGGCTGGCGGCAATATCGGCGTGATGGCGGCCACCAACGAGGCGGTGGAGCAGGCCGAGGTGGCCATGCTGCTGTCGATCTTCGGCGCGATCACGCTGCTGTGCCTGCTGACGTTCCGCTCGTGGCGCGCTGTGCTGTGCATCATCGTGCCGCTGACGCTGGTGTCCGTACTGTGCAATGCGCTGATGGCGCGGCTGGGCATCGGTCTGAAGGTGTCCACGCTGCCGGTCATCACGCTCGGCGTTGGCGTCGGGGTGGACTACGGCATCTACCTGTACGAACGCATCCAGCACCAGATCCGCGAAGAAGGCCAGAACCTGCCGCAGGCGTTTGCCGAGGCAATGCGCCAGCGCGGCTCGGCGGCACTGTTCACGGCGCTGACGATGTTCATCGGCGTGGGCACCTGGGCGTTTGCCGCGCTGAAGTTCCAGGCCGATATGGGCATTCTGCTGGCGTTCATGTTCCTGGTGAACCTGTTCGGCGCGGTGTCGCTGTTGCCGGCACTGGCAGCGTGGCTGGGCGTGGAGGCCGAGGAGCGTGCGCGGGTGCGGCGCGGCGGCCACGGCGCGTGGCAGCCGGAAGCAGGTATCGCCGGAGAGCGCGTTGAAGCCTGAGCCCATCATGACTCCATCCACGGCCGCCGTGGCCTTTGAGCCCGTCCGCATCGGCCCGCTGACGCTGCGCAACCGCTTTATCAAGGCCGGTGCAAACGAAGGGATGACACCGCATGGCCTGCCGACGCAGGCGCTGGTGAAGCACCACCGGGACTTGGCCGCAGGCGGCGTGGGCATGACCACCGTGGCGTATGCCGCAGTGGCCGACAACGGTCTGACGTTCGCACATCAGATCAGCATGCGGGCCGAGCAGGTGCCGCACCTGCGCGTGCTGACCGATGCCGTGCACCGCGAAGGCGCGGCGGCCTGCCTGCAGATCACCCATGCCGGGTCCTTCACCACCATGCGCCACGGCGGCAGCCGTGCGCCGGGCAGCGCGTCGTCAGGCATCAATGCGTTCGGCATGATGCATGGCGTGTATTTCCAGCGCGCGATGCGCGAGCCGGATATGGCGCGGGTGGCGGCCGATTTTGCGCTGGCGGCGCGGCTGGCGCGCGAGGCGGGCTTCGATGCCGTGGAAATCCATATGGGCCACGGCTACCTGCTCAATCAGTTTCTGTCCCCGCTCAGCAACCGGCGGCGCGATGCGTTTGGCGGCAGCGTCGAGAATCGCACGCGCTTTCCGGCAATAGTGCTGCAGCAGGTCAAGGATGCCGTCGGCGCAGGGATGGCGGTTGGCTGCAAGATCAGCGTCAGCGATGGCGTGCCCGGCGGCAACACGCCAGCGGATTCGGCGGCGATGGCGCGCATCCTGGAGGCGGAGGGCGCCGATCTGCTGACGCTGAGCGGCGGGCGCAACGTGGAAAGCCCATGGGCGTTGTTCGGCAGCCCGATGCCGACCGCGCAGATGCGGGCTGCCGCACCGAATGCGATGGCGCGGTTCGGCATCGACATGCTGGAAAAACGCACGCCGCGCAACCTGGTATTCCGCGAGATGTACTTTCTGGAGGCTTCACGCGTGGTGCGGCAGGCGGTGAAGATGCCATTGGCGTATGTCGGCGGCGTCAAGTCGCTGGACAACGTAGGCCGCCTGATGGGCGAGGGCTTCGATTGCATCGCCCTGGCCCGCGCACTGATCCACGACCCGGCGCTGGTCGCGCACTGGCGCGACGGCACCGTGACGCATTCTGCCTGCGATAGCTGCAATGGCTGCGTGGCCCGCATCTATGACCCCGCCGGCGTCAGCTGCGTGCATGGTCCGGGCAATGACCCGGCGCTGACTGGCGTGCTGGCCCGGGAGTAGCCGGCGGTAGTAGTCCATTGGGACGATGAGCCGCATGCGCGCGGCTCGTATCGTGAAACACCTGCACGGGACAACAAGGAGACACTCGTCATGATCGCCAACGGCTACAAGATTGAATCGCGCCCGCCCGAACCCCGCTATGCGCGCGGCTGGCATTGCCTGGGGCTGGCCAACGACTACCGCGACGGCAAGCCGCACACGCTGAATATCTTTGGCCGGCGCCTGGCGGCGTTTGCCGATTCCACCGGCGCCATCCGCGTGATTGACGGCTACTGCCCGCACATGGGCGCCGACCTCAGTACCGGCACCGTGCAGGGGGACCAGCTGGTGTGCCCGTTCCATGGCTGGAAATGGGGTGGCGACGGCGCCTGCAAGGAGATTCCGTACTGCAAGCGTGTACCGCCCAAGGCGCGCATTGGTGCGTGGGAAGTGAGCGAACAGAACCACCTGCTGTTTATCTGGCATGACCCGGAAGGCAACCCGGCGCCGTCCGAAGTGGCCATCCCGCGTATCGACGCGTGCTTTTCGCCGGACTGGTCGGCGTGGGCGCTCGACAAGATGGTAATTGGCACCAACTGCCGTGAACTGGTGGACAACTTGTCCGACATGGCGCACTTCGGCACCGTGCACGGCGCGCCCGTGGACTACTTCGGCAACCTGTTCGAAGCCCACAAGGGCACGCAGTTGATGATCGGGCGCAGCGCCAGGCTGTCCGGCGACGCACGGCTGACCGCGCACTCGACCTACTTCGGCCCCGCGTACCACATCACCGAGATGACCGGGCGCATGGGGGATCAGGACATTCATTCGATCCTGCTGAACTGCCATGTGCCGATCGACCTCAACAGCTTCGAGTTGCGCTACGGCGTGCTGGTGAAGAAGATCCCGGGCCTGTCCGACGCGCAGAACGACGAGATCGCGCAGGCCTACGTGGCGCAGGCGCGCGAGGCGTTCTACGAGGACGTGGCGATCTGGGACAGCAAGATCCGCATCGACAACCCGCTGCTGTGCGAAGGCGACGGGCCGGTCTACCAGATGCGCGAGTGGTACCAGCAGTTCTATACCGACGTGGAGCAGGTGCGGCCGAGCATGGTGGCACGGCGCGAGTCCGCGCTCAATCCGGGCGGCATCGCGCCGCCGCCGCTGACGCACGTGTTTGAAGGCTGAGGGCGGGGCTGGGTTCTAGCGGGCGCCCAGACCGGTTGGCCGGCCTGGGCGCCCGCTCGCCTTCAGTAGCCCGTTACCCACCCGCCAAAGGACAGCGCGGAGATTCAGTTGCCATCAGTGCCACCCTATTGCGCGGGGCCCCCGGGGCGGAAATCGGGGGATGCAAAACGACAATCTGGTATCGTAGAAATACGAAAAAAACCAGGGGTCGATCAACGATGGCGGATTTCAATGCGGTAGTCCTGATTTCCCCACGCTTGGGCAAAGCCTGACGAGGGGGAACGCCAATGCCCAGGCGCGATCCAGCTCTTCGCCGCAGCCAGAATCCCCCGATGACAGCAGGCAGGCGGCGGTTTTTCATCATTGCAGTCATCCTGCTGATTGCCGCGCTTGGCTGGTCGCTGGCGGCGGTTCTCAAGCCTGCCATCCAGCGCACGATTGTCATTACGACCGGGGCGGACAAGGGAATCTATCGCGGCTTTGCGGATCGCTACGCGCCCGTCCTGAAACGCGAAGGCATCACGCTTGATATCCGCAGTTCTTCCGGTTCGATCGAGAACTATGAGCGGCTGAAGAACCCGGATAGCGAATACGAGGTGGGATTTATCCAGTCAGGCACTGTCCCTCCGGACGAAACTGACGGGTTGGAGACCATCGCCGCCGTTTCCTATGAGCCGATCTGGGTGTTTTATCGTGGCGCCGCCACCCTGGACCGCCTGTCCCAACTGCAAGGAAAAAAGGTGTCCGTAGGCGTGCCCGGCAGCGGCCTGCTTCAGGTTGCCCGCGTATTGCTTGCGCATAGCGGCATTACCGCAGGGAATGCCACGCTGCTGCAGATGGATGCTGGCGCGGCATATCAGGGCCTCAAGAGCGGGCAGATCGACGCCGCCTTCTTTATTGGCAGGCCGGATGCGGAGATGCAGCAGACGCTGTTGAACAGCGATCTGAAGCTGATGAGCTTTGCGCAGGCCGATGCGCTGGTGCAGAAATTCCCGTCGCTCTCCAAGATTGTTTTCCCGCGCGCCTCAACCAGCATCGTCAACGATCTTCCGCAGCGTGATGTCACGCTGCTGGCCGCCAAGGCCCTGCTCGTATCCAAGGACACGCTGCACCCGGCTCTGGTCTACCTGCTGCTGGAAGCGGCCAAATCCGTCCACGGCGGCGAAGACTACTTCACGCCGCTCGGCACGTTTCCCAACCTGAACACCAACGAATTTCCCGTTTCCGAGGAAAGCACGCGCTTCTTCAAATCGGGCCGTCCGTTCCTGCAGAGGTATCTGCCATTCTGGCTTGCCAGCTTTGTCGAAAGACGCCTGCTGATCCTGGTCCCGTTCATGGCCCTGCTGCTGGGCTTTCTGCAGGCACTGCCGCGTCTGGCGGAATCGCGGATCAAGAGCCGGCTCGTGGTCTGGTATCGCGAAATCAAGGCGCTGGAGGACGAAATATGGAGAAGCGGGCAGCCCACGCGGCAGCAGATTGCGCAGTGGCGCGATGAAATCGAGCAGATCGACGCGCACGCCAGCCAGATACAGATGCCGCAGCGCTATTTTCAGGATGTCTACGCCCTCAAGCAGGCCATCGCCGTCGTGCGGAACCGGATCCTGCAAGCGGCCGAGAAGGTGAAGGAGTAGGGGAGCCGGTCCCGGCGCCAGCGCATTTTTTGCCTACACTTACTGCGAGCAGTTGCCATATGCCGATGTGGCGCTGCGAGCCGTTCCGATTGGAAGTCCGGAACAGGTCGAGACCGCAGTCTTGCGTTTGGGTGCAACAATGCTGGCCGCCTCTGATCGTGATGGCTCCGAAGGCCGCGACCGAACCTTGCTGTACTTCGGCTGGCTGACGCTGTTTGTCTACCTGGCAACGCCGGCCGGCGCCCTTGTCGATATCCAGACGTCGTACCTGCTCAAGAACCAGTTGCACGCCACGGCGACGCAGATTTCCACATTCCGGCTCGTGACGGGCATCCCCGTGTACGTCGCGTTCGTCTTCGGTCTCGTGCGCGACCAGTGGAGCCCGCTGGGATTGCGCGATCGCGGCTACTTCCTGATCTTCGCGCCGGTTACTGCGGTGGCGTGCATCTGGATGGTGCACCTGCGGTTCTCGTACGCGGGATTGCTGACCGGGACGCTGGTGGCCATGCTGTCGTTCCGGTTCGTCGCGGCCGCGTACCAGGGGTTGATCGCGCTGGTGGGCCAGGAGAAGCTCATGTCCGGCCGCCTGAGCGCGCTATGGAACGTGGTGGGTTCCGTGCCGGTCGTGGCGGGAGCGTTCGCGTCCGGCTATGTGTCGGATCATCTTCCGCCGCAGGAGGCCTTCTTCCTGGTGGCGATGATCAATCTGCTGATTGCCGCGCTGGCGATCTGGAAGCCAGCCTCGGTATTCCGCCGGGTCTACGAAGCGCCGCAAGCGCGGGCTACCGATTTCGTCGGGAATGTCAGGCGGCTGCTCAGGCACAGGGCTGTCTATCCCGCGGTGCTGATCTGCTTTCTATGGAACTTCGCCCCCGGAGCGGCTACGCCGCTGCAGTTCTATCTGGCCAACGAGCTGCATGCATCGGACTCGATCTACTCGTACTACAACGGGATCTTTGCCGCTGCGTTTGTGCCGACGTTCCTGCTATATGGCTACCTGTGCAAAAGGGTGGCGCTGAACAAGCTGCTGTGGTGGGGGACGATCGTCGCCGTGCCGCAGATGATTCCGCTGGCATTCATTCGCTCCGCAGATCTGGCCCTGGTACTTGCGGCGCCGATCGGGCTGATGGGCGGCATCGCCACGGCGGCGTACCTGGACCTTGCCATGCGGTCGTGTCCGCCTGGCCTGCAAGGCACGTTGATGATGCTGGTGGATGGCGTGCTGGCGCTGTCCGGGCGTGCGGGCGATCTGCTGGGGTCATGGATCTACAACAGCGACGCCGCACACGGATTTGCCTACTGCGTCATCGCGACCACCGCCGTGTACGCCCTGATCCTGGCCGTGATTCCGCTGACGCCGAAAGCATTGATTGCCACCAGGGATGGCGAGCAGGCTGCAGGCGCCGAAGCCGGGCTGCCGAACGAGAGCCGGGAAGCCAAGCCTACATAGACGCGATTGCACGGATCAATCTGGTGAACTATAGTCGGCCCGCATTGCCGAGGTTATCGAACGACTTCATCAAGAGCGCCAGGCGCACCAACAAGGACGATAAGGGACCATGAAGATCACCGTTGAAACCACCGTTGCAGCCCCGATTGAAAACGTATGGCGTGCCTACACGACGCCGGAAGACATCAAGCAGTGGAACGCCGCGTCTGCCGACTGGCACACGACGGCCGCCACGGTCGATTTGCGCGAGGGTGGCGCCTTTTCCTCGCGGATGGAGGCAAAGGACGGCAGCATGGGGTTCGATTTCGCCGGGACCTATACGAAGATCGTTGAAAACAAACGGATCGAGTACGCCTTTGGGGACCGGAATGCCCAGGTCGAGTTTCTCGATGCGCCATCGGGTGTGACGGTGCGTGTGAGCTTCGACGCCGAAACGGTGTACCCGGTCGAGCAGCAACAACAAGGGTGGCAGGCCATCCTGAACAATTTCAAGCGGTACGTCGAATCGCACTGACGAGGCACTGCCTGCGGGCTTTGTCTGCCCGCCCCTGGCTTCTGATTGCTGCATGGCAGCATGTCTTCCCTATGGCCTCGCGCGATCGTGACACTATGATGTAGCGAAGCGGGAATGTGCCTGATTCCTCAACTTTTTGATCGGCACGGCGCGTCCTGCGCGGTAGCCGGTCGGGCGGGTTGCAGTCGCGTGCACCGGAGAACACATCTCCCTCCTTCGAGGAGCACAAGAAAATGGCGACCACCCCGACCGATGCTCCCATACGTCGCATGCCTTTCCTGAAAGGGCTGTTGCCAATCAACCGGGCGCAATTGCCGCACGACGTCGTCGCCGGCATTACGCTGGCGGCGCTCGGGATTCCGGAGGTGATGGGGTACACCAAGATCTCGGGCACACCGACCGTCACGGGTCTCTACACGATATTGCTGCCCCTTGTGGCATTTGCACTGCTGGGGGCGTCGCGACACCTGGTTGTTGCGGCCGATTCGGCTACTGCCGCCATCCTTGCCAGTTCCCTGGTAGCGGTGGCCGCGCTGGGCAGCCCGGAGTATGTCGGTCTTACCAGTGAGGTGGCGCTGGCCGTTGCCGTCCTGCTTGTGCTCGCGCGGGTGCTTCGCCTTGGCTTTCTTGCGGATTTCCTGTCGCGCAGCGCGCTGATCGGCTTCCTCACGGGCGTCGGCATACAGGTCGCCGTTGGGGAGCTTTCCGGGCTGTTCGGGCTGGCCAAACAAGGACACGGGCCGCTCCTTCAACTTGCATCGGTATTTCAGCGGCTTGGCGAGTTAAGCCTGGTCACGACCGTGCTCTCGTTCTCGGTGCTGGCGGTGATCCTTGGCTGCAAGCGCTTCGTGCCACGCGCTCCGGGCGCGCTGATTGCCGTGATTGGCTCGATAGTCGGCAGTGTGGTATTCAATTTCTCGCAGCATGGCATCGAGGTCATCGGCAAGGTGCCCAGCGGATTGCCGTCGCTGTCATTGCCGCCGTTGCATCCTGCACATATGGAGCAGGTACTGGTGACCGCCGCCTCCTGTTTCATCGTCATCATCGCGCAGAGTGCGGCAACTGCCCGGGCCTATGCCAACCGCTACAACGAGCGTGGCGACGACAACCTCGACATCGTCGGCCTTGCCGGTGCAAATGCGGTGGCTGCGCTAACCGGGACATTCGTCGTCAACGGCAGCCCGACCAAGACGGAGATGGTTGATGATGCTGGCGGGAGAACTCAGTTCGCCCACCTGACCACGGCCGTCATCGTGCTGCTGGTGCTGCTGTTCCTGACCGGGCCGCTGAGCTTCCTGCCGGCTGCGGTGCTGTCCGCAATCGTCTTCATGATCGGCGTGAAGCTGATCGACGTGAAAGGCATGACCGAGCTGTTTCGCGTGCAGAAGGATGAGTTTCTCATCGCGCTGATCACTGCCGGTGTGGTGGTGTTTGTCGACGTCATGCATGGCATCCTGGCCGCGGTGCTGCTGTCGCTGCTTGACCATACGCGCTACAGCTACCGGCTGCGCACCCGTGTGCTGACGCCGCATCCGAGCGGCCACTGGGATGCACACCAGGTGGCGCCGGACCTGTTTGCGGCCCCGGGCATCGTTGCGTATCGCTTCGAGGCGGATGTCTTCTATGCAAACTCGGGCCGCTTCATGGAGGAAGTCCTGAAACTCGTCGAGCAGACGAATGCACCGGTGAAGTGGGTGGTCATCGATGCTTCCGAGATCTTCAATATCGACTATACCGCTGGCAAGACACTGCAGCAGCTTCGCGAGGAGCTGGAGCGGCGTGGCGTAGGTATCGCCACGGTTGCCGTACCTGAAGGCGTACTGGAAGAACTGGAGACTTATCGCGCGCTTGCCGGGGAACCCGGACATCACCGGATGTTCTTGACCGTGGAGGAGGCGGTGGTGGTCCTCCGTGACGTGCAGCCGCCGAGCCCCGCGCCCACACCTGCACCCCCCGCCAAGCCGGCGTGAGATGCTCGATAAGCGCTCCCTCTCAGCGCCCCGCGAACATGCGGACGCCAAGTCCAATCAGCAGTGTCCCCACTACGGTATCCAGCGCGGCCTTGCGCCGCAGCAGGAACCGGTGAACGGTGGGGTGCGACGCGAGCAGCGCCACCCCGCAGTACCAGGCGCATGACACGCCGGCCGAGATCGCAATGACCGCGATGTTGAACCACACCGGCGCATGTGCGGGAACCATCAGGGCGAAGATGCTTCCGTAGAACGCGACGGCCTTGGGGTTCGTCATGCTGACGACATACCCCTTCTTCGCGGCAGCCCAACCGGAGGAGACCGCGCGTGCGGGTGCGTTCAGCGGCTTGCGCGCCGCGCAGATCATCTTCGTACCAAGCCAGACCAGATAGGCCGCGCCGGCAATCCGCAGCACCGTGCCGATCCAGGTGACATGCGTGACGATCAGGCTCAGGCCTGCTATCGCGATCAGTGCCCAGGTGCCTGATGCCGCGGCGAGTCCGAGGCCCGTCACCACGCCGGCCCGCCGGGACGCGATTGCCGTCGATGTGACGATCACGAAGTTCGGACCCGGGCTGGCGACGCTCAGCAGCATGACACCAGTGAGTGCGAGCAGGGTGTTGACGTGGTCCATGATGTGTTCTCAGCTGTACGCAGCGAGGTGGAACCCGAGGTGGAACCCGAGGTGGAGCCCGAGGTGGAGCCGATCGGCGCGACGATTGCTGCCTCTTGCCGCAATCGTACAGGCAACTTGCACGCTGCAGCGCTTGCGGCAGTGCAGCATACTCCCTTACTGCCTTACGCAATGGCGACACTATGATGTAACCAGGGCGGAGTCACGCTGGCCGCACGCGACGCGCCGACAACGCCCGCGCCGGTCGGCAAGACGGCCTGAGAAGCACGTTTAACGTGTCTGTTCATCGAAGAAGAGCCCGCCATGCCAAAGACCGTCGAGACTCCGCATCGCGAAGCGTCACAACAACACGTCGAGCCGCATGCCGGTACCGTGCCCGAGGACGTTGCCGGGCTGTTTGGCGGCCGCGGCTCACGGGCATCGCGCCGTGCCGCCGGAAAGGCCGAACGCCAGCGCGTACCGCGCGCGCAGTTCGCAACGTGTACCGTGGAGGATCGGGACCCTGTCGCCCTGATCGAGGCTTCGAATAGCGGCCGCGTGCCGAACCTGATTCCGATCCGCTATGGCCGCATGGTGGCGAATCCGTTTGCGTTCTATCGCGGGGCCGCGCCGCTGATGGCATTCGACCTGTCCAGGCTGCCGTGTACCAACATCATCGTGCAGTTGGGCGGCGATGCCCACCTGGCAAACTTCGGCCTGTTTGCCAGCCCCGAGCGCCGCATCCTGTTCGGGCCCAACGACTTCGACGAAACGCTGCCGGGGCCATTCGACTGGGATGTGCGCAGGCTGGCCGCATCGTTTGCCATTGCCGCGCGCGAACGCGGTCTTGGCGCGCGCGAGCAGCGCGCAATCGTTCAGCGGTTGTGCGCGACATTCCGCCAATGCATGGCCGAGTTCAGCGCCATGGACACGCTCGATGTCTGGTACTACCAGTTCGGGGCCGAAAACATTCTGGCCATTGCCGACACGGTTCTCGAGCGCAAGAAGGAACAGGCGGTGATCAGCAAGGCCAGGCAGCAATCGTCGCGGCTCGTCCTGGCCCATGGTACGGAAATGGTCAACGGCCGGCTGCGCATCAAGGAGGTGCCGCCGCTGGTCTGCCACTTCCCCATGGGAAATCGCAAGGAGGCGAAGCAGTTCAACGACATGGTCAGGCGCTTCTTTGCCGAGTATCGGCTGTCGCTGCTCGGATCGCAGCGCTCGCTGTTCGATCGCTACGAGATGGTCGACATGGCGGTGCGCGTGGTCGGCGTGGGGTCGGTTGGCACGCGCTGCTATGAGGCGCTATTCATGGCCGATGGGAAGAGCCCGCTCTTTCTGCAGGTCAAGGAAGCGCGTGCGTCGGTACTGGAAGGTTACTTGCCGGCGAGCAAGTTTTCCAACCACGGCGAGCGCGTGGTCAATGGGCAGCGCCTGCTGCAGTCGGCCAGCGACATTTTCCTTGGCTGGTCCAGGACACGCGCGGACGGCAACGATTTTTATGTGCGTCAGTTGCGCGACATGAAAGGCGCGTTCGACTTCAGCACGTTTGATGCCGAGGACTTCAGCGAGTACGCAGTGTCCTGCGGCCACGCACTCGCCCATTCGATGGCGAAAGCGGGCGACCCGGCGTTGATTTGCGGATATCTCGGAAAGTCAGACGCATTCGACGAGGCAATTCAACAGTTCGCGCTTGCGTACGCCGATCGCAACGAGGCCGACTGGGAGGCCTTGAAGGCGGCAGTGAAGGCGGGCCGGGTACAAGCGCAGAAGGAATGAGCATGAGCGGGATGGCGCGGGCGGAGGATTTCGATCGGGGTCTTGCCAGGCATCCATCCCTTATCAGGAGACAAACATGATTACGCTTGCATTGTTCGCCCGACTGGAGGCCAAGCCAGGCAAGGAGCAGGCCGTGGCCGAATTTCTTCAGGCAGGGCTCGCCATGGCAAACAACGAGGCCACCACACCGATCTGGTTCGCGCTGCAGTTGGGGCCATCAACGTTCGGCATATTTGATGCGTTCACTGATGAGGCCGGCAGGCAGGCGCATCTGAATGGCCCGATTGCCCAGGCTCTGATGGCGAAAGCGGCCGATTTGCTGGCCATTCCGCCGTCGATTGAACCGATTACGGTGCTCGGCATGAAAAACGCGCGCACGTAAGTGCGCACCGGGTGCGGGGTCGCCGCCGGCAGTCACCACGCGGCCAAAGGGGCGGAGCGTGGTGCGTGTAACGGTCTATACTGATTTTTCGTTTCAGTTCGCCAGGATCTGCAATGAACTCGCCAGTCATCAAGCCTGCCACGGAGCGTGTGTTCTATTTCCCTACCAGTGCGGATGCCGTTGACAAGACGAAGCCCGCCGACCGGAAGGGTGACAGGAAAGAAGCGAAAACCAAGTCCGGAGCCGCCAAGGCCGCGAGGGGAAAGCCTGAGAAGGCACGAGCAGAGTCGCGAGCGAAACCGCCGAAAAAGGCGTCTGCGCCAAAACCGGAAAAGGTGGTGCGGGACAGGTTCACGATGCCGAAGTCGGACTATCGGAAGCTTGCCGAACTGAAGGAACGCTGCCTGGCAGCAGGTGTGCATATCAAGAAGAGCGAAATCCTGCGGGCAGGGCTGTTGGTCTTGACCAGGAAGGGGCCGAAGCAACTGGTTGCCGCGGTCACGAAGGTCGAAGCTGTCAAGGCCGGGCGCCCGCCCAAGACATAGCTCGTCGCTCGACCGATTTTCAGACCGATTTTCAGACCGATTCTCAGATCGATTGTTCGTCGGATCCCATCTGTAAGGGTGCCTGCCTGGCGATGGTGGCCAGATGCTCCAGCTTTGCCATGGCCAGTGAAAGGGCTTCCGAACTGTCGGAGCATGGCTTGCCGGCACGGAAAACCGCTTGCACCATACCGACCAGCGTGTGATGACGGGCCAGAACGAAACCTTGGCTCAGGCCGCCGCTGGTCAACTGCGTGTAGGCCCGAAAGTCGTAATAGCCGACCCTCCTGAAGAGGTCTTGCTCCGGTTCGATCACGGTGTCGCGGGCTGGAAGTGGGTTACGTGGCACACGTGCGTGCCTGTCACGCTTGCGTTTGCCCCAACTGAGCCAGCGTGTCTTGTCAGATTACACACCGTGCGCCGCTGAGACAACAGACAACCGCTTGAACCGGCCAATCAAACTGCAGCTGACGCATTCGACGCAGACCAACACCCTCGATAGCGATTAGTATTGGCGTCTTGCCCGATACACCGATACGCCAATACGCCGGGCAGCGCCAACAGGGAGACACCATGTGCCATATGCGTCGAACCGGTCTGGGCATCATGCTGGCCGCCATGATTGTGAGCGGCTCTGCGAGCCATGCCGAGGGGCCAGCCACCGGCATGGCCGGTGCCGACGGAAGGCCGCAGTGGCAGCGTGTGCATCTGGGTAGCGGTGCGGGATACGACTTCCCTGTCTATGCCAACCATCCATTGGGCGGCAACATGAACGGCATTCGCGAGGTCGTGTTCGTGCAGCACGGCCTGCAGCGCAACGGCGACGACTACTATGCGGCCGGTGCCGAGCTATTGAAGGCGAGCGGGCGCAATCCGGACGAGGTATTGCTGATCGCGCCGAATTTCCCCGGCACACCGGACGGCGCCAAGCACTTCGACAACATGCCCGTATGGACCGTACAGGGCTGGATCGGCGGCGAGGATGCAGTCGCGGGGCCCGGTGCCGGCGTCAGTTCGCTGCAGGTACTTGACGATCTGGTGGCCTACGTCACGGACAAGTCCCGCTTTCCCGCCATTACGAAGGTGACAGTGGCCGGTCATTCCGGCGGAGCCCAGATCGTGCATCGGTACGCTGTGCTCAACAACGTCGACGAAAAGGTGCGCGCGCGCGGCATCGACTTGCGCTACGTGGTGGCCAATCCTTCGTCCTATCTGTATTTCACGCCGGAACGTCCCATTGCGCCGGACTACTCGCGCTTCGGCGCGTACAGCACGGCCGTCTGTCCCGATTACGACAAGTATCGCTACGGCATGCAGGACATGGTGCCGTACGCAAGGGGCGCCGCCCCCATGGCGCTGTATCGCCGCTATATGCAGCGCCAGGTGACCTACATGGTTGGCAGTGAAGACAACGATCCGAATCACCGCGTGCTGGACAAGGCGTGCGGCGCGGAGGCGGAGGGGCCGACGCGGTTGCAGCGCGCACGCGGTTACTGGCGCTATGAGCGCCATCTGGCCACACCGGGGTTGGCCAGCAGCCATCGCGCGTTCGAGGTGGTCGGGGTGGGGCACGACCAGGCGCGCATGTTTGGCTCCCAATGCGGGGCGCAGGCGGTATTCGGCACGGACCCGGCGGCCAATGCAAAGGGCGCGGCATGTCGCGCGCCGCAGGTGTAAGGCGCAGGTGTAAGGCGGTCGCGCCTGCTCAGGCAGGTGCGCGTAGCGCGAGGTTCAGTTGGTCCACGGCCTCCGCCCAGTCTGCATCCTCGACAAACTCGTCGCGCAGCAGGGCCGCCTGTGCCGGTGTCCAGAACGTTGCGTCCCAAAGCTCAACGTCTTGCGGAAGCGGCGAATGCTTCGCAATGAACGCGCGAATGTCTGTTTCGCCGGAAGGCAGGCCGAGCTGCGCAAACAGGTCGGCAAAGCAATGAAATGGGGTATCCATGTGAAAGCTCCAGGTGAGCCGCGTGGCAGCGAAACAGGAAAGCCCGCCGCAGGGCCGGGCTATTACAAGATAGCAGCGCGCGCGGTTACCGGAGCAATCGATTAGGGCAGCATGTGGGTATCGCCGGCAGCCTGCGGTGGCAGCTTGATTACCAGCGACTTGAATTCGCCGCTGGTAGCGACCGAACCCGCGTGCGCAGCGCCCTTCGGAATGATGATCAGATCGCCGGGGCCGACCTCGCGCTGTTCATTGCCGAGCCAGAACGTGCCCTTGCCGGCAATGACGTACTGGATTTCATCGGCGCTGGTGTGGTAGTGCTTCGGAACGTTGCCCACCTGTACCCCGACGGTCCCCTGCGGCGTTGCCACAAGCCCTTTCGTACGCAACGTGCCCATGTTGGGAACCTGCGGCCCGATGTCCTCATCGGACATGGCCACCAGGTTGATGATCTGCGGCGCCAGCGCAGCGGGAGGGGTTTGCGCGTGGGCTGGCGGCAGCCCGATGTTGGCGGCAAGGTAGCCGCAGGCAAAAGCAACCGGGACGGCGACAACGGCGGCACGAGCGGCAAAGCGATGCATTTTTTTCTCCCTTTGGCTGGTCTGCGGCGTGTAATACGGCTGGATTGTCTCACCGGGAACCGCGCCCAGAATCGAGGGGAAACCCGCGAGCACTGCATCGGTTGCGGGTGGGTTGCGGGTGGGTTGGGCCATTCGGGGGTAATGCATCGAAGCCCCCGGTAAAGACCGTTCAACCCTTCGTCGTTCGCCGTGCCGGGATGGGCGCTGGCTGCTGGGCCTGCAGGCCCGCCAGAAAGATGTCGCAAGCGCGCCGGGCCAGCACGATATGGTCGATCGGCTCGTCCACGCCCGGTTCGAACTCAAGGCGCCGGTCCAGCACCAGCAGCGCAAGTCCGTGCGCCAGGCCCCAGGCCGACATGACCTCCGCCGTGGCCGGGGGTTCGATGCCCAGTGCGGCTACCATGCGCCGCACCACGTCCAGCGCCTGATAACCGGCGTGCGCCATCTCGGGGTGGTCCGCCTTGCGCAACTCCGGCCCGAACATCAGGCGGTAGACGGCTGGCTCCTCCACCGCGAACGCCAGGTATGCTTCTATCAATGCGCCAAAGCGGCGCGCCGGCGCGGAACGGCTTGGCAGAGCATCGAAACGGGCATGCAGGCGCTCGAATCCGCGCGTGGCAAGGTCCACCAGCAGGGCTTCCCGGTTCGCGTAGTGCCGGTACAGCGCGGCGTGCGAAACCCCGACGCCGCGCGCCACTTCGCGCAGGCTCACCTCCGCCACGCCGCGCGTCTTGAGAATGCGCTCGGCCTCGACCCGGGCGGCAGCCTGCAAGTCGCCGTGGTGATAGCGCGTCGCCTTGGCGCGCGTTTCTCCTACCTTTTCTCCTGCCTTTTCTCCTGCTGTCATTGCGTTCCCGTCTTGACGCGTTTGCGCCGGCAGGCGCCATTTTCGCCCTGCGCGCCGCCTTGGCTTGATGTTTCCGATGCTGCCCCAGCCGGTATTTGGCGGGTAGTTGTTCGCCCGATTGACAGCAATTCAGGCTGTTGCTATTTTCCATGTTTCCACTGGAAACATCTGTGGTGGCGGGTACGACACCTGCCTGACTTCCGAACAACCCTACCTGAATGGATTCGCCGTCCCGCACCGGACCAGGGCGATTCTACTGCGCGAGGCATACATGGTGACGCGAAGAACATTCCTGCTTGGTGGCGCGGGCGCGCTGGGCGTGCTGGCCATCGGCTGGTCGGTGATGCCGCCGCGGCAGCGGCTGGTTACCGATGCCCCGTTGCCGGTGCCAGGCGCACAAGGTGCACAAGGCACACAAGGCGCGCAGGTGCCGCTCAATGGCTGGGTCAGGATTGCCCCCGACAACACCGTCACGGTGATGATGAGCAAGTCCGAGATGGGGCAGGGTGTGTACACCGGGCTGGCCATGCTGCTGGCCGAGGAGCTTGACGCCGACTGGTCCCAGGTGAGGGTTGCGCAGTCTCCCATCGACAAGATCTACAACAACCTGGCCGCCATGGTGGATGGCCTGCCGTTCCACCCCGACGACCACGGCGCCCTCAAGCGCGCTGCGGGCTGGATGACCGGCAAGCTGATGAGAGAGGTCGGCACGATGATGACGGGCGGCTCGTCCAGCATCAAGGACCTGTGGCTGCCGATGCGCGAAGCCGGTGCCGCCGCGCGCTACATGCTGATTGGCGCCGCTGCCGCCCAGTGGCAGGTGCCCGCAACGGAATGCCGCGCCGAAGCCGGGAAGGTGCTGCACAGCTCCGGCAAATCCGCCAGCTTCGGCGAACTTGCCGCGCTGGCCGCCCAACAGAAACAGCCCGCACAGGTAACGCTCAAGGCACCCTCCGCATTCAAGCTGATCGGCCAGCCGCTGCGCCGTATCGAAGCCGCCGCCAAGCTGGATGGGTCGGCGCGTTTTGGCATCGATGCGCTGCCGGAGGGGCTGCTCTACGCCAGCGTCACCATGTGCCCGACGCTCGGAGGCACGGTGGCGCACTTCGACGGCACCGCTGCAGCCAAGCTGCCCGGCGTGGTCAAGGTGATATCCGTGGACCCGCACAACGGCGGCAGCGGCGGCGTGGCGGTGATCGCCAATACGCCGTTTCATGCGATGCGTGCGCTCAAGCAGGTCGTTGTCGAGTGGAATCACGGCCCCGCTGCCGGTGTATCGAGCGAAGGCATCCGCAAGCAACTGGCGCAGACGCTGGACAAGGCCGAGGGCCACGCCTACTACACCCACGGCGACGTCGACGCCGCCATGTCCAAGGCGGCCCGGACCATTACCGCCGAGTATCACGCGCCGTACCTCGCCCACGCGGCGCTGGAACCGGCCAACTGCACGGTGCTGCTCAAGGATGGCAGGGCCACCGTGTGGGCGTCGACGCAGGTGCCGCGCATCGCGCGGGACCAGGCGGCAAAGGTCCTTGGCCTGCCTGCAGACAAGGTCGATCTCGAGGTGCAGTTGCTCGGCGGCGGCTTTGGCCGGCGCCTGGAGGCCGACTACGTCTCGCAGGCCGCCGCCATTGCGCGCGAAGCCGAAGGCCGGCCCGTGCAGACCATCTGGTCGCGCGAAGAGGATATTCGGCACGACTTCTATCGTCCGGCCTGTGTCTCGCGGTTCCAGGCGGGGCTGGATGCCGACGGAAAGCTGACGGCATGGCGCAACACTTCGGCCGGTCAGGCCATCATGCCGAACGTGCTGAAGCGCGCGTTCGGGCTGCCCGGCGCGGGTCCGGACAAGACCACCATCGAAGGCGCGTTCGACCAGCCTTACGAATGGCCGAACGCGCGAATTGCGCATGAGATTGTCGATCTGCCGGTGCCGGTGGGCTTCTGGCGCTCGGTAGGCCATTCGCACCAGGCGTTTTTCAAGGAAAGCTTCGTGGACGAAGTGGCCGCCGCTGCGAAGCAGGATCCGGTGGCCTTTCGCGCCAGCCTGCTGGCAAGCCACCCGCGCCACCTGGCCGTGCTGCGGCGTGCTGCCGAACTGGCCGGCTGGGGCAAACCGCTGGCACCCGCCGCCGACGGCGCGGCGCGCGCGCGCGGCATCGCCCTGCATCAGTCGTTTGGTTCGATCGTGGCCCAGGTGGCCGAGGTTTCGCTCGACGCGCAGAAGCAGATTCGCGTGCACCGGGTGGTATGCGTGAATGATTGCGGCATGGCGCTCAATCCCAACCTGATTCGCCAGCAGATGGAAAGCGCGATCATCTTTGGCCTGTCGGCGGCGCTGTATGGCGATATTTCGATCGTCGACGGCAAGGTCCAGCAGAGCAACTTCCATGACTACCAGGTTCTGCGCATGGACGCCTGTCCGGTGATCGAGACTGACATCATCGCCAGCCAGGAATCGCCCGAAGGCGTCGGCGAGCCGGGCACCCCGCCAATCGCGCCTGCCGTGTCCAACGCCCTGTTCGCCCTGACCGGCCAGCGCCTGCGCGCGCTGCCCTTGAAGCTGGCCTGAGCGCCACCCTATACCGGAGTTAGATATGTCCGCATTGAACATCAATGGCAAGGCAGTAGAAGTGCGGGCCGAGCCCGACACCCCGCTGCTGTGGGTAATCCGCGGGGAACTCGGGCTGACCGGCACGAAATTCGGTTGCGGCATGGCGCTGTGCGGCGCGTGTACCGTGCACCTCGATGGTGAGCCGGTACGCTCGTGCGTGACGCCGATCGCCGCCGTCGGCACGCGCGCGGTTACCACCATCGAAGGCCTGCAGGGCGCTGAAGCACAGGCGCTGCGCGCGGCGTGGACGGAGCAGGACGTGGTGCAGTGTGGCTACTGCCAGAGCGGCCAGATCATGTCCGCGTGCGCGCTGCTCAAGCGCACGCCGCACCCGAGCGATGCGGATATCAACGCCGCGATGTCCGGCAATATCTGCCGCTGCGGCACCTATCCGCGCATCCAGGCAGCAATCCGGCAAGCCGCTGGCTCGAAGTAACGCCGCGCCGGTCCCCGCCCGGCAGGCGCCAGGGCGGGGCATTTTGCCGACAGGCCTGTTTGAAGGCCGGAATGCCCGCAATACCGTTCCCGCCACAACGTTCTATGCTTGATAGGCGGGTGTACCGGGCGCATTACCCAGCCGGGCTCGTACCACCGCGATTCTCACCTTTCCAGTCACGGCACAGGAAGCAGGCGGTGACGACATGAACCGGGTTCTCGCAATGGTCGCGTTGTGCAGCGTGATGGCTGCCTGCGTGTCGACGGGTGTCGACGTCCAGCCGGAGCAGCTTGCGAACTTCATTCCCGGTTTTTCCACCATCGATGATGTGACGGGCCAGCTTGGAGCGCCCACATCAACGGCGACGCTGAGCAATGGGTCGACAATACTGGTCTATTCGTTTGCGGCGTCCAAGCCGCATCCCGAAAGCTTTGTTCCGTTCATTGGCCCGCTATTCGCCGGCGGTGAGATCCGGTCGTCGACCGCGCTGTTCGAGTTCGACCGGGACGGCATTCTCAGAAGCGAGCGCAGGACGAGTTCTACCGGTGCGTCGGGTTTGAGCGTATTGCCTTCGAGCAACGGGCATCAGGATTGATAGGCGATTCGGCGGAGGCCACCGGACCATGCGCAATCCACACCTTAGGCCCGGCACGTTGTGGCCGCTCATCGAGCAACGGACGACGCATGCGCTGCGTACCGGGGCGTTGTGCCCGATCGAGACGGTCGAGTCGTCGATCGATGATGGCGGTGTGCGCTTCCTGGTTCGCCAGGTGTCGAGCCTGGCTCGCAAGGAAAAAGCACGCGGGGCGGGCAACGACGGCGGCAATCCATTCCTGCCCTACGACCCGGACCTGTTTGTTGCGGACATCTCCGATAGCCATGTGGCCTTGCTCAACAAGTTCAACGTCATCGCGCATCATCTGCTCATCGTGACCCGTCGCTTCGAGGCGCAGGAATCGCTACTGAACGTGGCGGACTTTGCGGCGCTGCTGGCCTGCATGGGGGACTTTCAGAGCCTGGGCTTCTACAACGGCGGGAAGGCTGCCGGAGCGAGCCAGTCGCACAAGCATCTGCAGATCGTGCCGCTGCCGTTCGCCGAGGCCGGCCCGGCCTTGCCGATTGGGCCGTTGCTGGAATCCGCACGGATTGCGGGCGACATTGGCACTGTCCCGGGGCTGGCATTTGCGCATGTGTTTGCGCCACTGGATATATTTGCGGCGCCCGTGCACGATGCGGCGAGCACCGCGTGCGAGCGCTACCGTGCATTGCTCGATGCCGCTGGTGTGCATGTGGTAGATGCAGATGACGGGCCGCGCCAATCCGCACCGTACAACCTGCTGGTTACGTCCGCAGGGCTGCTGCTGGTGCCAAGATCGACGGAGTTCGTGGAAGGCATCTCCATCAATGCACTGGGGTTTGCCGGCTCATTGTTTGTCCGCGATGCGGCACAGATGCGTGTTATCGAGAGGCTGGGGCCCATGAACCTGCTAAGGCAGGCTTCGGCGGCGGGGTAGGGCTTTACTTGCTGGGTGGGCAAATCTACTCGCCGCAGCCTGGGCCGCACGAATCAGCACGCCACAAACAAAATCCCCCGGACGATGCCGGGGGATCTGCTGGGCGGAAGAGCTGAGGATTACCTGTGTCGCTCATGCATCCATTCGCGGATGCTTCTGTAGTCGCTTACATGTTGCCGCCGTCGGCTCACGCGCCGTCGGTGAACGCGTCGCGCTTATCCACCACACTCGCGCCATCGGTGTAGACGTCGCGCTTATCCACCACGCGTGCGCCGTCCGAATAGACGTCAAATTTCATGCCCCCGTCCGTATATGGGTCTCGCGGCCCCATGGTGCTGGCGCCGTCCGTGTAGACATCCCGTGGCCCGATCCCGGCATATGCCGTACCAACGCCAATCGCCGCGCTCGCCCCAACGAGCAGTAAGAGTGTCTTGATCATTTCTTCACCTCCTGTCCACGTGGTTGCAGGGTCCGCGAACGAATTTTTTTCGCTCCGGCTTTGAATGCGTACGTTCGCACCACTGCACTGTACGTGTTGACGGTGTGTGGATGAATAAGGCACTGATCTGAAAAGCGGATAGGGGATTGCCCTATCTGAAAGGGCGGGAGGCGCTGGCCGATTTCGTTTGGCAGACCTTTCCGCACCGCAGCGTTCTGGCATAGATTCAGAGCAGACATTGCTGCCGCACGCAGCGCAGGTGAACGCTTGATTTGCCATAAATTAACTGGACTTTGGCTTTTGTAGCAGTATTGTCGTTTTATGAAGCGAGAAGAATGACTTGACGGTCTGTCCCGAGAATTTGAGGCAAACATGGTCAGCAATCCGCACAAGTCGAGGCTAGGCCTCCTCATTCAAACCGGAGTTGTCGCGTTGGCGTACTTCGCGGGTGCGAAGCTGGGACTCATGTATGCCGTAGTGGGCGGTGCGGTGTCCCTGGTGTGGCCTTCCAGTGGAATTGCTCTCGTTGCGCTGCTAACGATGGGACTGAGCATCGCCCCCGGCATTGCAATCGGTTCCATGCTGGCCAACATGTCGGTGGGGGTGCCGGCGATAGTCGCGGCGGCGATCGGCATTGGCGCAACGACTGGCGCGCTGACGGCCACATTGTTGTTGAAGCGAGTGGCCAGGTTCCAGATCACCCTCGATCGCATCCGGGACGTGCTCGCCTTCATCATCATTGGCGCAACAATCAGCACTGCAGTGAGCGCACTGATTGGTGCAACCGCCCTGCTGGCCGGGGGCGTGGTGTCGGCAAGCGAGTACCGCACCGCCATTCTGAAATGGTGGCTCGGTGACATGATGGGGGTTCTCGTGGTGGCCCCCCCATTGCTGAGCCTGTTCGCGTACCGGAGCCCCTTTCGCTCCGCGCCGCAGGTCGTGGAAGCGTGCGGACTGGCAATAGCGATGCTGTGGGCGAGCTACCTGATCTTCGGCGCTCCGCAGCTTGCCGGGCATGGCTACTATCCCGCGGCGCTGGCGGTGTTCCCGTTTGTTGTCTGGGCCGCGCTCCGCTTCGACCACCTTGGCACGAGCCTCGCAACCTTGATGGTCTCGATCATTGCCATCTGGGGTACTGCGCAGGGCACCGGCCCGTTTGCCGCGGATCTTCCCGTGGACAGCCTCGTACGATGGTGTGCATTCGCGAATGTCGTGGCGGTGACCGGACTGCTGCTCGTGGCGGCGCATGCGCAGGAAAGACGTGCCCGTAGCCTGCTGGTGGAATCGCATATCGAACTGGAACGGCGCGTGCAGGAGCGTACCTGGGACCTGGAGCAGGCAAACATCGCACTGAAGCTGCAGATGGCACGGCGTCGCCGGCTGGAAGCGGAGTTGATCCGGATCGGCGATCATCAACAGCGGCTTATCGGCCGGGAGATCCACGATGGGCTTGGGCAACACCTTACCAGCCTGGGTTTCTATTGCACCACGCTGAGCCAGCAACTGCAGAAGCAGGGACACCCGGCCGCAGCGGAGGCGGCCAAGATCGTCGAACTGGTCAGTCAGGCGTCGCTGATGGCGCGCAAGATTGCCCATGGCCTCGATCCGGTTGCGATGGAATCCGGTGGGCTTTCCGCTGCGCTGCAAGGGCTGGCACAGACGACTGGCGCACTGAACGGCATTGACTGCAAGCTCCGCATTGCCCAGGACGTGGGGCCGCTGGATTCGCCAATGCAGATCAACCTGTATCGGGCGGCACAGGAGGCCGTCAACAACGCGCTGAAGTACAGCCACGGCCAGCGCATCTGGATCGATCTGGAACGCGAAGGCGGCATGCAGAGGCTTTCCATCAGCGACGACGGTGTGGGGATTGAAGCGGGCCAGGTGGAGTCGGCATCGGGACTGGGGCTTCATAACCTGCGTCATCGCGCGAGCCTGCTCGGCGGCTCGTGCGCGGTCACCCGCAATGCCTTCGGTGGTACCACGGTTGCAATCAGTTATCCGATTCCGGGGAGCCCGGGCCATGCAAGCCAAGCCATGTAGCCAGTGCCACGCTGCCAAGGTCCTTATCGTGGATGACCATCCCATCATCCGCGAGGGGTTGGCCAACTTGCTGAATCTGCACGAGGATCTGCATGTCTGCTGTACGGCCGGCAGCGCCGACGAAGCGCTGGAGCAGATGGCCTGCGAGCCTGACATGGCCATTGTGGACCTGAGCCTGCACACGGACTCCGGTCTGGATCTTGTCAGGACACTTCGGCAACATCACCCGTGCCTGGCGATTCTCGTCCTCAGCATGCATGATGAAACGCTGTTTGCCGAACGCGCGCTGCGCGCCGGGGCAAACGGGTATCTGATGAAGCTGGAGGCCACGGAACATATCATGCGCGCCATCCATGAGGTGCTGGCAGGCAACATCTACCTGAGTGCGGCAATGCACGGCAAGCTGGCGCGGGCGCTGACCGTTCCAAGGAAATGCGCGGATGGCGCCGTGCAGAGCCTTTCGGAACGCGAGTTCGAGGTTCTGCACCTGATCGGACTTGGCTTCAGCACACGCGAGATCGCTGGGAAGCTCAACCGGAGCATCAAGACCGTCGAGACGCATCAGGCCAACATCAAGGAAAAGCTGGATATCCCCAATGGCAAGGAATTGATGCGCTTTGCCATCCAGTGGATCGAGAACCAGTAAGCACCAGGCAGGCATGCGCCGATGCGTGATTGCAACGTGCGACCACGCGTCGCAGGCTGCCTTCCTCGGTGCGCAAGGCGCACAGTGGGATAATCCGTGCCGCAAATATGGCGCTCCCTGCCAGTTGCAGTGGCGCCCACTCAACTTTTGCCGGAATTTTCGGGGCAAGGCTGTTGCGGGGCCGAGCTTTCTCATTGGCATCAGCATGGCATCCAGCCGGTTTTCACTTCTCCTAGCCGTTTCCACCGCCGCGCTGCCCATGGCCGCGCAGGCATGCGCCACCTGTGGCTGCTCGCTCAGCGCCGATGCCGCGATGGGCTACTCATCGATGCCGGGATGGCGCATCAGCCTTGACTACAGCTTTATCAACCAGAACCAGTTGCGCCACGGTACGGAAGCCGTTCCGGCCTCGCAGGCCGCCGCGATCAACGACGCCGGCGGCAGCCAGGAGGTGGAGAAGCAGACCATCAACCGCTACTACAACCTTGGCCTGAGCTATAGCCCGAACAGCAGCTGGAACTTCAGCACGATCGTGCCGATTATCGACCGCAGCCATACCACGTATGGCAACGCCACCTCCGACCAGCTCACGCCGGATAACGTGAGCGGCGTCACGGCCAGCGGGCTTGGCGATATCAGGCTGATCGGCACGTATCAGGGCTTTCTGCCTACGCGAAACCTCGGTGTGCAACTGGGCGTGAAACTGCCGACTGGCGCGTACGGCGGCCAGAATGTGGTTACCGGTGCCACCGTGGGGCGCCCGGTGTTTTTCTCGTCAGGCCCGAATGCCGCTGCGGGCCAGGCGCTTGACGCAAGCCTGCAACCGGGTACGGGCAGCACCGACCTGATTCTTGGCGCGTACTACTACCAGCCAGTCAGCCAGAATTTCGACGCGTTCGTGAACGGCCAATTCCAGGCGGCGGTGATGCAGCGGCTGCATGACGTGAATGCCGACTACCGTCCCGGCAATCTGCTGACCGTCAGTTCCGGCGTGCGCTATGTCATCAACCCGAAGGTGGTGCCGCAGCTGCAGTTCAATTTCACCAACAAGCGGACGGACCAGGGCGCACTTGCCGATACGATCAGTACGGGAGGCAGCGTGCTCTACGTGAGCCCTGGCGTCACCGTTGCCGTAGGCGAGCACGTGACCATGTACGCCTTCGTCCAGAAGGCGATCTACAGCAATCTGAAGGGGTATCAACTGTTCCCCCGCTGGACCGGTAACGCGGGGGTGTCTTATGCATTCTGACCTGACTTCCCGCCGCAACTGGTTGCGCCGTGCCTCCGCGCTCGCGTGCGCGCCTGCGCTTGGTGGATGGCATGCGCTTGCCCATGCGGACAGCCTGGCGGTTGGCCGGCCCGCACCGCCGCTGGCACTGCGCACGCTGGACGGACGCACCATCGATACGCGAGACCTGCATGGCCAGGTGGTGATTCTGACGTTCTGGGCAACCTGGTGCGGCCCGTGCCATACGGAACTGCCTGTCTTGTCGGCATACGCCGCGGCCCACGCCAGGGAGGGGCTGACCGTGCTCGGCTTCAGCCTGGACACCCCGGATTCACTCGCCGACGTGCGCAAGATGGCTTCCAGCCTTGCGTTTCCGGTGGGGCTGCTCGGTGGAGCCTATGCGGGCGGCTACGGCCGGGTCTGGCGCCTGCCCGTGAACTTCACGATCGACCGCGCGGGGATGCTTGCCGATAACGGCTGGGACGACGACAGTCCCGCGTGGACAGCCGAGCGGCTTGAGCACATCGTGACGCCTCTGCTCAGACGGTGATAAGGGGGCGGTGAGCCCTGCGTCCCGACGTATCGATGTGCCGCCGGCGCTACCAGCCGCCGGGATTCGTGGCCGAGAAACAATTTTTCGGGACAGGCGTCCTACCCTTTGAGGGGCGCCGGCCGCGAAGACGTGCGGCTTCGGGGGCACCGGCGCGCCAATGTTCCGCGATTCTCAGGAGACTCGAGATGGGTAGCAAAAAGAACACGATTTGCCTGTGGTACGACCGCGACGCCCTGGACGCCGCAAACTTCTATGCTCAAACGTTCCCCGACAGCGCAGTTGGCGCGGTCCATCGCGCGCCGGGAGACTACCCCAATGGCAAGGAGGGCGATGTGCTGACAGTCGAGTTCACCGTTGTCGGCATCCCCTGTCTGGGGCTCAATGGCGGTCCCCATTGCAAGCACAACGAGGCCTTTTCCTTCCAGATTGCGACGGACGACCAGGCCGAAACCGACCGCTTGTGGAATGCAATCGTCGGCAATGGCGGCCAGGAAAATGCCTGTGGCTGGTGCAGGGACCGCTGGGGCTTGTCATGGCAGATCACCCCGCGCGCGCTGACCGATGCGGTAACCAGCCCCGACCGCGCGGCGGCAAGACGCGCATTCGAGGCGATGATGACGATGAGGAAGATCGACATCGCCGCGATAGAGGCGGCACGGCTGGGCCGCAGCCAGCCCTGAACTCAATCGATCCAGTTCACCTTGGGGAAGCGCGCCGCGAAGCCTTCCGGCATTGGCACCACGCGCGTGGTTGCGTAGTCGAAGAAGACAAAGCCGGACTTGGCCATGGCGATCAGGGCGCCGTCCTGCGGCCGGGTAATGCGGAAAATGATGTCGCCGCCGTACCTGTTGAAGTCCATCACGCCCACTTCGAACAGCAGTTGGTCTCGGGCGTGGGCTTCCTTGCGGTACATCGTCGCCAGGTCCGTGACGATGATGCCGGCGCCGTCCACACGGTCGCCTTCGCTGCCGTATTCATAGAGAAATCGTGCGCGCGCTTCCGAGATCATCGAGATCATCGAATCGTTGGCCAGATGGTTGGCTGCGTTGATGTCGGTGACGCGTACGGTCAGGTGGGTGGAATAGCAGAACTGGTCGGCGGGCAGGTCAAGCTTGAGGCGGGCCATGGTCAGACGTGGGACAGTGGATCGAAAAAGGCATTCATCTTAGACGATTCACACTGTCCACCGGGTCCACCGGGACAGTCGATGCGGCGCGGGCCTACCTGTCCCGTGTGGTGCTGACACCGGCATCGACCGTGCCGTACACGGTGACGCTGGATTGCCGGTCACCAGACCCGCCTGCCGTTGCGCATCCCTGAATTGCGGCCAGTAGAAGTGCAAGACCGATTGCGCCGAAGATTGTCTTATGCATGCCGCTTTCCAATGTCGTTCAAAGCAGTGTTCGACGGCGACACGTCACGGAAGGTTCCGCTGGCGCAGCGGTTGTAGGACAACCGGCTTCGCCCCCCCGAAAAATTTTTCGCCCCGATGTCACACACAAGGGGGGCTCGCTCGTCATGTCATCGGAACCTCACACAACAGGAGATGGAACCATGACTGCAAAATTCGACCCGTTCGCCGCCGCTCCCGCCCAAATGAAGTCCTGGATGGGCATGTCGCTTGCCGTTGCGTCAAGCCTTGAGCCGGGCCTGGTGTCGCTCGTCGAAGTCCGCGCATCGCAGATCAATGGCTGCGCAAACTGCATTAACATGCACACGGCTGATGCGCGCCAGCGAGGCGAGACCGAGCAACGGCTGTACCTGCTGTCCGCCTGGCGCGAGGCGCCGTGCTACACGGATCGCGAACGCGCGGCGCTTGGCTGGACCGAAGCATTGACCCGGCTTTCCGAAGGTCATGCAATCGACGGTGCGCGTACGGCGCTCAACGCCCACTTTACGGAGGAAGAGCAGGTGAAGCTCACGCTCATGATCAACGTGATCAATGGCTGGAACCGCCTTGCGGTTGGCTTCGGCCTTTGGGTCGATCCGGCGGTAGCCAAGGCCGCCGCCAAGGCGTTTGCCTGATGCCGGACGCCAAACTCGCCGACGCCGCGGCTAGTTTCGAGCCACTGCGGCACAAGCTGATCCGCGTCGCATACCGGATGCTCGGGTCGGTCGCGGAGGCCGAGGACGTGGTGCAGGACGCGTTCATCCGCTGGATGAACGCCGAGCGCGCCGAGGTGCGCGTGCCCGAAGCGTTCCTGCGCCGCATGGTGACGCGGATGTGCCTGGACGAACTGAAGTCCGCGCGGCTTCAGCGCGAGACCTACATCGGCCCGTGGCTGCCGGACCCTGTCGTCGAGGAGGACGAGCAGGAGGACGTCACGCTGCCGCTGATGCTTGCGCTGGAACGGCTGTCGCCGCTCGAGCGCGCGGCATTCCTGCTCCATGACGTATTTGGGCTGGAGTTCGACGAGGTTGCGGTGACAATCGAGCGCGATCCGGCCGCTTGCCGCCAGCTGGCAGCGCGGGCGCGCGCCCATGTGAGGGAATCGCGCCCGCGCTTTCACGTGGAGAAGCAGCGCGGCATCGAGCTTGCAAAGGCGTTTTTCGATGCGTCGCGCAGCGGGGACATGAGCGCGCTCGGTGCGATGCTGGCCGCGGACGTCAGCCTGCATGCGGATGGCGGCGGCAAGCGGCCGGCCATTGGCCACCCGGTGCTCGGCTTCGATGAAGTCCTGAAGGTGCATACGCAGCTGTCGAAGTTCTTCCAGAAGAACGGCTCGACCTTCGTGCGCGCGTGCTTTATCAACGGGCTGCCCGGCTTTGTCACGCGTGAGGCCGATGGCGAACTGCAGACCACCGCGCTCGATATCGAGAACGGCATGATCGCGGCGATCTACGTCATGCGCAATCCGGACAAGCTGCGGCACCTGCACTAGACAGACAGCACAGTGCTGCCGCATCCCAAAGGAAATGGCCACCGCCCGAGATAACCGGGCGGTGGCCATTGTCATTCACACACGTTCATGCACGTTCACGCTACGCGCTTCAATAGCGTGCGTCGGCCGGCTTCTTGTCCTTCGGCCAGTCCTTGACCTTCCCGGCGAAATCGGGGCGAGGCATGTGCGTGAAATACTCGGCTACGTCGACGGCTTCCTGATCGCTCAGGCCCCCTTGCCCCAGCGGGAATCCCGCATGGAACGCGATTGGCATGTTGCGCTTCACAAATGCCGCAGCCGTATAGGTACGGGCCATCCCCGCGCCGATATTGAACGACTCGTCGCCCCACAGCGGCGGGTAGACCCATTTGCCGCCGGCATTCCTGATGCCTTCCCCGTCATTGCCGTGGCACAGCGCGCACTGCGCGGCGTAGATCTTCTTGCCGTTCTCGACGTTGGGCACGATGCTCTGGTCGAGCTTGCCCACGCCGCGTCCTTCCACCTTGTCCTCGGGCCTGGTCTCGCGCTTCATCCAGTCGAAGTACGCAACCATGGCTTTCATCTCCGTGGAGTCCAGCGGCAGCGGCTTGCCATTCATCGAGCGCAGGAAGCAACCGTTGATGCGGTCTTCCAGCGTGATGACACGCCCCGCGCGTGCCGCGTAGCTCGGGAAGAACGCCGATATGCCGACGTAGGGAGACCCATTCGCAACCGTGCCCGCATTCAGGTGGCAACTTGCGCAGTTCAGCGCGTTGCCAACGTTCCGGGGCAGCATCTCATGCGTGCTGATATTCAGCCGGGCTCCCAGCACCAGTTGCTCGGCGTTGGATTCCTTCAGCATGTCGGCCAGCCGTGGCGTCTCGAACTTGCTGTTGTCGAGCTTCCTGACGTCGAGCTGCTTGCGCATATCGCGCACGGCGGATGCCGAGATCGGCCTGGCCGTTGCGTTACCCCAGCTTTTGCGCGTGAAGTTCAGGATGTCGGCAATCTCCTGGTCGCTCAGGCGCGCGAATGCGGGCATGGTCAGCACGCGCGCGTTGCTGACGGTCTGTGCGGAGCGCCAGCCGGTCAGCGTGATATGCAGCAGCGTCGAGGGGTCCTCGGAACGCAGGACCGGATTGCCGGCCAGCGGTGGGAACACGTTCGTCACGCCGGCGCCGTCCGAGCGGTGGCAATCGGTACAGAACTGCAGATAGCCAAGGCCTCCGCGAGACGTATAGATATCGGCGGGAACTCTTGATTCGGCCGCAGCAGCGGGGGCGGGGGCGAACCCGGCCCCCGCGTGGGCGCCCGGCGGAACGACAACAGACGCCGGCCCCTTTGCCACCTGCATCGGTTTGTCGTACTTCGTTGCCGGCAGCGACTTCAGGTAGACGCCAATGGCCTGGAGATCGTCGTCCGCCATGTACTGGGTACTGTGCTGCACCACATCGACCATGTTGCCCGACACCGTGCCGTGGCTGTTGCGCCCGGTCTTGAGCATCTGCGCGGTATCGTCGGGCGTCCACAAGTTGCGCAGGCTCAGCGCCCGCCAGCCCTCAACGGTTTCGCCCGCCAGGAAATACTTGCCCGCACTACCGGCATCGGACATTGCCTTTTCCTGGAAGCCAACGCCACGGGGTGTATGGCAGGCACCGCAGTGCCCAAGTCCCTGCACGATGTACGCGCCCCGGTTCCACTGCGCGCTTTGCGTTGCATTGGTCTGGAACGGCTTGCTGTCGAGGAACATCCAGTTCCAGACCGACAGGCCCCAGCGCTGGTTGAACGGGAAGGACATCCCCAGCGGCCGGTTGGCCTGTTCCACAGGCTTTACCCCGTGCATCAGGTATGCGAAGAGCGCGCGCATGTCGTCGGGCGCGATCCTGGCATAGGACGGGTAGGGCATCGCCGGATAAAGGTTGTGGCCATCGGCCGCCACGCCCTTGCGCATCGCCCGGTCAAATTGCTCGAAGCTGTATCGGCCAATGCCAGTCTTTGGGTCGGGCGTGATGTTCGTCGAATGCAGCGTGCCGAACGGCGTCTCCAGCGGCAGGCCGCCCGCCAGCGGTTTGGATTTGTCGTTGCCCGTATGGCAGGCAACGCAATCACCCAATCGGGCTACGTAGCGGCCGCGCTCCACCATTGCCTTGGTCGCGGCATCGAGGTCGGCGCCATAGTTGGCCGGCAGATCGTCGATCACTTGCGGTGCCGTGGCGTTCTTTGAGAGGGGCGGTGCCACCTGCGCGGCGGCATGCAGCGAGCCAATCGTCAGCAATGCGGCAAGTCCATATTTCAAGCGCGGCAGAACCTGGGAGACGGGATGTTTCATGAGGTAGTTATCGACGGCGAAATTCGAAGCTCGACGCTCGGGTCTCTGAATCGCCTGCACGTTCGCCGTTCTGTTTTTCAAGTTTTTACGATTCATTGTCGTCGGGCGATGTCGATGCGAGCATTGATTGCCGTCAAGACGGCCAATAACGCGGTACGGTGCGAAAGAGGGGTACCGAAGCCGTGGTCGTTGGCGCGTAAGCGGACCTGCCCTGCTATGCTGGTATCGTCGCCTCACGGCCGGATTGCCGGCTGTGTCCAGCGCGTGTCCAGCGCGTGTCCAACGGCTCGAACGGTGGTCAGTCCCCATGCCAAGCAAGCCTTTGCTGAGCCAGCATCCGGAGTTGTCCGCGGTGCACGTCTACCTGATCGGCCTGGCACTTGGCTGCGCTACCGGGGTCGACTTCTGGGCATCGGCGATGATGGGCGTGGCCGGCACCCATATTCGCGGCGGCGTGCACGCTTCCCCCGAGGACTTCCTTTGGGCGTTGACGTCGTATGCGGCGGCAGCGGTGGTGGCCAACCTCATGCTGCGCCGTCTGGCGCATGACATCAGCTATCGCGGATTCACGCTGGCGGGGCTGGTCATCGCGGCCGCCGGTGCGGCCCTCTGCGCATTGAGCCGCAATCCGCTCGAACTCGCGCTGGCTCGCGCGGTCCAGGGCTTCGGCGCCGGTGGATTGTTCGCGGCGTCGCGCATCATCATCCAGCTGGCCGCCGCACGCGAGGAACGTCGTCCTCTCTTTATCGGATTCAACATCGGCAGCATGGGGCTGCCTGCGGCGGCGCCGTGGGTGACGGCGCAACTGGTGGAAAGCGCTGACTGGCAGATGGTGTTTGTGCTGCAGGCGGCGATTGCCCTGGTGACGCTGATCTTTGTGCTGGCCACCTACCCGCCAAGGCTGACACGCACGCTGGCGCCGTGGGATGTCGATTACCACGCGATGGACTGGGTGACGGTGGTCCTGTTCGGCATCGGCTCGCTCGTGCTCCTGCATGGTCTGGGAGACCTTCGGTTCTATGAGTTTGCAAGCTCGCCATCGGTGGCGATTACTCCGGTGGCCGGCGTGGCGTTCTTCGTCGTGGGCATCGCCCATCTGCGCCGCCACCCGGACCCGTGGCTCAATCCCAGGCTGCTGCTGGGCCGCCGCTTCCTGATCGGACTCTCGTTCTATGCGATCTACTACCTGCTGAGCGGGCTGTGGACGTATGTCATCTCCACGATGCTGCAGAACGGCCTGGGGTTCACGTTCCAGACCACGGGAACGGTCCTGAGCACCACTTCGGTGCTGGGCTTCACCGCAGCCGCCGCATTCACGCTCTGGGGCACCGGCTTGCCCGGAGCGCGGCGCTATATCGCGCTCGGCTACCTGATCTTCGCGGCTGCCGCATGGCTGCTGTCCCAGCGAATGATGCCGGGCGCATCGATCGCGGTCATCCTGCCGGTGCTGGTGATGCAGAGCCTGACGCTGCCGTTCGTACTGATGCTGGTTGCCGGACTGACGTGGGCGGAATTCAGCGTGGACGACTTTGCCCACGGCTACCAGTTCAAGAACATCGTGCGGCAGATTGCGTCGGCAGCCGGCACGGGGCTGGCGAGCCTCTGGCTGCAATACGACGAAGCCATAGCGCGTACGCAACTGGTTGCGTCGGTGACGGTGTTTGACTTCCCGCAGGTCGAGCCGGCCGAGCTTGAACGCCTGTCGCGGCTGATCGATCAACAGGCCACGCTGATCGGGACCAGCAATCTGCTGGTGCTGCTGGCCTTTGCCTGCGGTGTCATCGCGATTGTCGCTGTAACGCAACGAAGCCTGAAGTAGCTACCCCCATCCACGTGGCGTAAGGCGCGCTTGCAGAGGCAAACGTGCCTCTGCGTACGCTTGCCGGGTTTACGTTTCTGGAAGTTTCCGGCGCGAGATCACATCATGGATTGATGGAACCATCGGCGTGCCGCCTGGCCATTTTCAAACGGGTGCGACAAAAGGAAATCATCAGGCACACCGCGTCTGCGCCGGATGCTCGGCAAATGCATTTCAGGCATGTCCACATGTCTGCCATTCAATGCACAAGAAGAAGCAGAGGAGATCCAGATGAAGCCGAAGTGCCTTGCATTTGCTGTGCTTTGTGCGGTTTCCGGCCTTGGCCACGCGCAGTCTGCCGTGACGCTCTACGGTGTTGTCGACGCGAACCTTGAGTTCGCCAACCATGTTGGCCAGGTTCCGGTGGCCGCGAACGGATTCAACCCCGGTCCAGGACGCGACGTCTTCCGCATGGACTCCGGCGGTGTATCCGGTTCGCGCTGGGGCCTGCGTGGCATGGAGGATCTTGGCACCGGCCTCAAGGCGATCTTCGTACTGGAAAGCGGTTTCAATCTTGATTCCGGCACCTCGCAGCAGAGCGGGCGCCTGTTCGGCCGTCAGGCGTTCGTAGGTTTGCAGAGCACATATGGCCAGCTTTCGCTGGGTCGCCAGTACGCGTCACTGTTTGAAGCGCTGGCGAACTTCGCTCCGGCTGCCTATGCCACGCAGTACGAGCCTGTCGTGGTCATGGCCGGCGCCAACTTCCGTGAAGACAACACGATCAAGTACACAGGCAACTTCGGACCCGTCACGGCCATCGCGCATTGGTCGTTCGGTACGGGCCTGGCGTTGCCGCCCACGGTTGGTGCGCCCATCATCCTCGGCGGCAATGGCGAAGTGCCGGGGCAGTTCCGGCGCGATACCGCCTATGGCGCGGCACTGGTCTACAGCACCGGGCCGATCGGCGTCGTCGTTGCCTATGACCAGTTCAACCCCACCATCGCGCCAGTGGCGCAGCCCACCAATGCCGGTACTGGCACATTCAAGAAGGCGACGATCGGTGCCAGCTACGCGTTCGGCGCGGCCAAGATCATGGGCGGCTATCGCTGGGGGCAGAACAAGAACCAGGTGGGCAGCGAATTCCTGCGTGACGACTTCTACTGGATTGGCGGGACGTATCAGATCACGTCGGCCGTCGGGTTCACGCTGGAATACAACTACGACAACGTCAAGAACCAGTTCGGCGATACGCACCAGGCCAACCCCTGGCAGATTTCCGCCATCTCCAACTACTCGTTCTCCAAACGGACGGATGTCTACCTGACGGCGGCCTATACGAAGAATGCGGGGCTTGCCATGGAGTCCGCCGCGATCTTCTATGCCAACAGCCTGTCACTGGGCAACAGCTACGCGCTGGGCAACGGGCAGAGTTCAATGTTCGGCATCGCGGTCGGCCTGCGTCACAAGTTCTGAGCCTCCGGCCCGGTAGCGATTGCGCGGGCTTCTGGTCGCGCTGGCTTCGCCTGGCATTGCCGGGCGAAGCCGCATCATCGCGCCGCCGGCCAGCCCGGCAAGATGGGCCGCGGCAAGCGGCGGGGCGCCCAGCCATGCTGCATCGGCCGCGCTGCCGCCATCTAACCATTGCCAGACAGCGCGGACGACTAGCGCAGCCAGCACGAGCGCTGCGACAGCCTCGCCCCGCGCGCGCGGCAGCAGCGCCAGTGCGGCCAGGCCGTAGTTGATGCCCGAGAAACCGGCATAGTGCTTCAGGCCGGGCAGCATGGCGAACAGGACCAGGCCGATGAACATGCCGAGCAGCACGCTGCAGCGCCACGCGCGCAGCGGTGCGGGCAGGATCATGGCCAGCGCCGCCACGCCACCCACATTGAGCAGACAGTGCGTCCAGCCGAGATGCACGAAGTGGCCGGACACCAGCCGCCATAGCTCGCCGCCCGCGATGGCCGTGCGTTCATAGCGCAGCGCATCGGCCACCCCGGCACCGCCCGCCTGCAGGGCAAGCATCAGCACGGCAACGGCCAGGAAACCCGGATGCATCGGGCAGCGCGCTCGCCAGCCGGGCCAGCGGCGCGCCCATGCACTCAGGGTTGCCTTCAAGCGTGCTTTCCGGCCTGCTTTCCAGCGTTCCATGGGCGGCGTCGTGCCAGTACGGCCACACTTGCTGCCAGCATCAGTCCCATCAACGGATCGAGCGAACCGGCACCCGAGTCGTTCGAATCATTGCCTGCGTTGCCTGCCGATGTGCCTCCGTTCGTGCCTCCGTTCGTGCCACCCGAAGTTCCGGCGCCCGTGCCACCATCGCCCGCCGCATCCGTGCGCAGCGCAAAGTCCACCAGCACCGGATCGTGGTCCGAGGAGCGGTACGGGTCCGGCGCATAGTAGGTCTGCTGCTGCTCGGCGCTCTTGTAGGCGAACGAGTATTCCAGCGCGATCGGCTCGTCGGCATTGATGTGCCACTCGTGCACGGCGCGTACACGCTCAGCCAGGCCGGCGGTCGCAAGCGCATGGTCGATATAGCCCGACTCGCCGCCGAACACGTAGCTGTAGGCGTCCTTGCCGACGAACTTCGCCACCATGTCGGCGTAGCCCTTGTCGGCGAACAGCAGCACCGGGTCTTCCTTGGCGTAGCTGTTGAGATCGCCGATCAGCAGCTTGCCCACGTCGGCCACGCCGGTTGGCGAGGTGGCCAGCCAGTTGGCGATCAGGCCGGCCGCGCGCAGGCGGGTCGGGTTCCAGCAGCTTTGGCCGTCGCCCTGGTCGGCATCGGTGCCGGTGGCGCCCGTGCAGCCCTTGGACTTCAGGTGGTTGACCACCACGGTGAAGTTCTGCGTGCCGCCGATGCGGCGGAACGTGCGTGCCAGCGGCTGACGGTTCTTGTCGTCGATGGCAAGCGTAGCCGCCACGCCCACCGGTTCCACGGTGCGGCTGTTGTAGATGATGGCCACCGTGATGGCGTCCCCGCCGAGCTTCGGCACGCCCGGATCGACATAGCGCCAGTCGGCGCCAAGCTGGCTGGTCAGGCGGCGAATGGCGCTCAGGTCGCCGTAGCCGTCGTTCTCGATTTCCATCAGCCCGACCACGTCGGCGTTGATGGCGCGGATTGCCGCAACGATCTTGGCTTCCTGACGCTCGAACTCGGCCTGCGTCTTGGCGCCGCGATTGTTCGGGTCGTCGAAGCCGGCGCCCTTGCCGTCGCCATTGAAGTAGTTCAGCACGTTGAACGAGGCCACGCGCACGTCCGCCTGTGCGTGGCGCGTGGGGGCGCCGGTGCGCGGATTGGTAGCGGCATTGAATACCGGGGCGGCGGCACCGGGCACCGGCTGCAGACGCCACGCGTTGTAGCGGATTTCCAGTACGCCTTGCGCGCCGCTGACCGTGTACCCGGCACGCACCGGGTTGGCTGCGGACAGGCCCGGGGCCGGGTAGGGCACCGCACCGGGGTTCTGCTGATTGGAACCGTCGTCAAGCACCAGGCGGTTCAGCGCGTTGGCGGCGGCCTGATCGGCTGCGCCGCTCTTCGCCGGGGCCACGTTGGTAGGCAGTGGCAGGCGCCCGTTGCTGAGCAGCACGCTGCCATAGCGCCCGAGTTCATAGGTTTCGCTGACGGTCAGCGTCTGCGGCAGGCGTACCAGCATGCCTTCGTAGGCCGCCAGCGCCGTGGTGCTGGCCAGCGGCAGCGTGACATCGACCGGCGTCACACTGTGACCGCCGGAGCAGCTTGCGAAGCCGCCCGTGGCCAGCGTCAGTTGCGTCTGCCCGTACTTCTCCTCGACCTTGCCAACCAGGTGGACCAGGTCGCCTGCGCGGGCCGTTACGCTGGGCGCATAGACGAACAGGCCCTCTGACACACCGGGCAGCCTGCGGCGCTGCGCGTCGGGCTGCTGCACGAAGAAGCCGCTGAAGCCGCCGGCACCACTGTAGTCGGCCGTGACCACGGCTTCGATCTCGACGTTCTGGCCGGCCATTGGCGAAGGCGTCACCGCGCCCTGTACGTCCGCGATATGCGTCGCAGCGGCGCCACACACCGCCAGCACTGGGGGCGGCGCAACGCTGCCCTGGCCGTTGTACAGGCCAAGGTCCGAGAAATCATCAACGTTGAACGAGTCCCACTGCACGGCCGGGTCGAAGACCGCGGTGGTGTCGGTATCGCCCTGCTTCACCGCGCCCTTGCGGCGCAGCGTATGGTCCATGGTGCCGGCGGTAGCCGTGCCCCAGTAACCGGACGGCGGGCGGTAGCCGACCTGGCCGATATGGTCTACCACGGTGCCGGAGCGCGTCAGCGTAATCGCGTCGTCGCCATTGAACGTGAACGTCACAGTCTGGTTGACCTTCGACCCAAGCACGCTGGCCAGCGTGCCGTGGGCCATCACATGGACCGATCCCGGTGCCAGCTTGCCGGCAAGCTGGAAGGACGTGGTGGGCGCGGTGGCGCCGTTGTTGTACTGCTCGATCTTGTACAGCGACAGGTCGGCTTCGGTGGCATCGGGGTTGTAGATCTCGATGGCCTTGTTGTTCGACGTGCCTTCTACGTATTCGCTGATGATCAGCTCGGCATGGGCAGGCAGCGCCATGAGGAGCGCGGCTGGAACGATGTAATGCAGACGCATGGGTTTGGCTCGGGGGGAAGGGTTTGACAGCGCACGGATTGTTCTACTGACAGCAAAGCGCGGAATGCTAGGCGGCTTCGATGACGCGACAATGACTGCCTGGCATACATTTGCCCCGACCCGCGCCGGGCCTTCCTCCCGGTGCCCGGGCGTGTTTTACCCACGCTGCGTGACAAGGCTGTGGCTTGTTGTGCTCTCTGGTTTGATTGCCAGAGTCCTTGTTGTGAGGTGGTGGTCCCGGCACCTGCGATGACGCCAACCCCCGATCACGCAATAACGAATTGTGCAGACCGGTGGAATCTTCCCGGTTGCCTGCTGCTCTAACCGGACTATTCAATGCTCACCCTGGCAAGAGTGCCGGATGAGCCGCCAGCGCCCTCAGTTAACTCCCCGAAGTCCGCATCTGGAGCACACCCTTGGACGTTGCCATTGAACTGACCACCCGGGTCGGCGTACTGCTTTTTTTCATCTCGGTATGCCATGTGATCGCACAACGGCTGCGGCTGCCCGACCCCATCATCCTGACCGGCGCCGGTGTCTCCATCGGCTTCGGCTACATCGCGCTGCAGCACTTTGCGCCGGCATTCGCCGCCAACACGATTGCGCCGTTCCTGTCGCCGTCCATGCCACCGGAGGCGTATCTGTGGATCTTCCTGCCTCCGATCCTGTTCCAGGCGGCGATGGAGGTTGATACCAAAGGTTTCTTCGCCGACCTGGCGCCGATCCTTCTGCTGGCCGTGGGCGCTGTGCTTGCGGCCACGCTCGGTGTCGGTGCGATGGCCTACCTGACCAGCGGCCAGGGCATCATCGTCTGCCTGCTGCTCGGGGCGATCGTCAGCACCACGGACCCCGCCACCGTCATCTCGCTGTTCCAGAGCAGCGGTGCGCCCGCGCGGCTGATCCGCCTGGTAGAGGGCGAAGCCCTGTTCAATGACGCGGCCGCCATCGCCATCACGACGCTGCTGACGGGCGCCATCGCGGTGCTGCCTGCTTCAAGGGCCGAAAGCTATCCCGTGGCGCAGTTCGTGCTCACGCTGCTTGGCGGCTGTGCGGTTGGCGCGATCATCGGTGTGCTGTTCGTGTTCGTTTCAGGCGCGATGCGCAGCCTGCCGTTTGCCGAGTACTCGCTGTCGCTGGCGCTGCCAAACCTGATCTATCCGTTTGCCGAGCGCGTGCTGCATGTGTCGGGCGTGGCAGCTGTGGTGTGCGCGGGGCTGGTGGTCGGGCGCATGATGCTTGCCAGGCGCCCTCCATCGCACGTCAAGCTGTTCCGCGATCTCTGGCGGTATCAGGCATTGATTGCCAGCGCGGCGGTGCTGCTGCTGGCAACCGCTCACGTGCCGACGATGATCGACGACCTGCGCATGATCGATATCGTCGTGCTGTTCCTCGTGCTGGCCGCGGCGGTGGCCAGCCGGCTTGGCATTCTCACCGTGTGCATGCCGATGATGAGCCGCATCGGCATCTGCAAGCCATTGCCGATGTCGCACCAGTTGCTGATTGCCTGGGGCGGTGTGCGCGGTCCGGTGACGCTGACACTGGCCATCTGCCTGGCCCGCAACCAGTCCCTTGATCCCGACACGCGCCACTTCGCGGCAGCGATGGCCGCTGGCTTCGTGCTGCTCAACCTGTTCTTCAACGGCCTGACACTGAGGTACTTCGCACGGAAGCTTGGGGTTGCGATGCCCGAGAACCGGCCGCGCGCAGCGAGTGAAGGCGTGGTGAACTAGCTGGCCGCTCCGGTCAGGCCGACGGCTTTCTCGCGCTCCACGGCAGGGCCTTGCGCCACGACCATCCCATCGTCATGCCGGCCGCGGCCAGCAGGATCAACGTGGCCCCCGCGATCTGCGACGGATACAGGTGGTGGCCAAAGGCCAGCCGGTCTACCAGAATGGCCACGATCGGATAGATGAAGGACAGCGCCCCGGTCAGATGGGTCGGCAGTTTCTGGATGGCGCCATAGAGCAGGATGTACATCAGGCCCGTGTGAACAACGCCGAGCGTGGCCAGCGTTGCCCACGGTGCGGTGCCGCTGGGCCATTGCGCATCGATGTTCATCGGCAGCAGCAGCACGGTGCCGACCACGACGTGGATCAGCGCAATCAGATGCGGTGGGGTGTCCTTGAGCTTCTTTGCGATCAGCGCGGCCAGTGCGTAGCAGAAGGCCGCCCCCAGTGCCAGCAGGATGCCCACCAGGTAGCTGCCGCCCATTGCACCGGATTCGGGGCCGGCACGCACGATCAGCAGCATGCCACCGAAGGCCAGCGCGAGCCATGCGAGCTTGGGCAGCGTCAGGCGTTCGCCCAGGAACAGCGCGCCCAGCCCAACCAGCATGAACGGCTGGGTGTTGTACACGGCCGTGGCTATCGAAATGGATGCCCCCGAGTAGGCCGAGAACAGCAGCAGCCAGTTGGCGACGATGGCGATGCCGCCGGCCACGGCCAGCAGGATCTGGCGGCGGCCGATGCGGCCGGGCCGGAGGTAGCCCCGGGCGGCGCAGACCGGCAGCAGCACGAGCGCGCCGAACGCGCAGCGCCAGAAGACCACCTGCGTGACGGGCCGCCCGGACACCACCACCAGCCAGCCAATGGTGCCCGAGATCACCATCGCCGCAACCATCTCCAGCATGCCTCGCGTCTTGTTGTCCACCGCTATCCTCCTGCAATCCAGGGCTTGAATTCTAGGGGGTAAGTTAGCCAGACGGCATACGGAAATGCAGGCGGGCAGCTACTATTCCTGTGTTTAGTAAGGTGAAAGCGGAAAAATACTTATGTCCCTCGACGATATCGACCGTCGCATCCTGACGTTGCTCCAGCAGGATGGACGCATGCCGGTCAAGGTACTGGCGGAGCAGATCGGGCTGTCGTCGCCTGGCGCGTCCGAACGCCTTCGGCGGCTGGAGGACCGGGGCGTCATCCGTGGCTTCACCGTGGATGTCGAGCCGCGTACGCTGGGCTTTGCGATGCAGGCCATCGTCCGTATCAAGCCGTTGCCGGGCAAGTTGCAGGCCGTGCAGAAGCTGATCGAGGCCATCCCGGAGTTCGCCGAGTGCGACAAGGTGACCGGCGACGACTGCTTTATCGGCCGGCTCTATCTGCGATCCATCGAACATCTCGATCACATCCTCGAGCGAATCACCGACCTGGCCGAGACCAGTTCGGCCATCGTCAAGTCACAGCCTGTCAAGCGGCGCCTGCCGCCGCTATAGGACGCTACAGCGATTGGGCGCAACAATGGGCCCCTGCCGCGCCCCTTCGTCTTATCCACAGAAATTGTGGATAACCCTAGGAGCAACGTGCCAATTGGCGTGAAATCAGGCGACCCGGGCTGGGCTGCTCAAGAAATAGGCAGTTGTGCCCCGGTCATTGCAGCGGGTGCCAGGTCAGCGCATGCCAAGGCGGTCCAGCCGCAGGCGGTGCCGCTCGTCGGTCAGCCTCCAGACCGATAGCCACGCGGCCAGGAACGCTGCCAGCAGGCTGCCGCCCGCCAGCAGGAACATCAGCAGGATCTGGTAGCGCGCGGCGTCGATAGGGTCCATGCCGGCCAGTATCTGGCCGGTCATGATGCCTGGCAGCGTGATGATGCCTGCCGCACCCATCGTGTTCATCGTCGGCATCAGCCCGCTGCGCACGGCCTGGCGCAGGATTGGCCGCAGTGCAGTGTGGCGGTCGTCGCCGAGTGCAAGCCGTGCGTCAATCGCGCTGCGCTGGAGCCATGCCGCGTTGAACGCCGCATGCAGCGTCAGGCTGGCCGCATTCATCGCATTGCCAAGGATGATGCCGGCCAGAGGGATGGCGTGGCGCGCGTCATACCACGGCGTGGGGCGCAGCGCGGTGACCAGCGCCAGCACGGTGATCACCATCGTCGGCACGCTGACCGTGGCAAGGCCGATGAGCCGCTGCGCGGGCCCCTGCAGGCGCCGTTCCTGACGGCTGCCTACCTCGTGCGCGGCTGCGGCGATCATCGCCAGCACGACCAGCAGCGTGACCCACGGCGAGGACAGTGCAAACACGGCACGCAGCGCCAGCCCGACCAGCATCAACTGCACGACCATGCGGATGGCGGTCCACAGCAGCGTGCGGTGGATGTTCAGCGACATGGTCACGGACATCGCCGCGCCCGCGACGATCAGCAGGCTGGCCAGAACCAGGTCGCCGGTGGTCAGGATGATCGGATTCACGCCGCAACGGCCTCCAGTCCAGCGGGGCTCAGGGCAAACTGCACATCGCGCAGGCGTGCCGCCTGCTCGGTATTGTGTGAGACCACCAGCAGGCCGATGCCTTCGGCCATCGCCTCGCGCAGCACGGCTTCCACGGCCAGCGTGGTGTCGCGGTCCAGTGCGGAGGTTGGCTCGTCCAGCAGCAGGAAGCGCGGGCGCCGCACCAGCGCGCGGATCAGCGCCAGGCGCTGGCGTTCGCCGGTGGAAAGGTGGCTGACCTGTGCCGACAGGATGTCCGCGCGCAGCCCGAGCGCCTGCGCCAGCCAGTCGAGCCGGTGGCGGTCGTTTTCGAAATTGTCGAAATGGGCGCGCACGTCGTCGGCCCACCAGCCGGCGTCCGCAGCCACGTAGATGACCTCGCTCCGCCAGGCCGGGCCGCTCATCGCTTCGCGCGCGGTGGCGCCAAGGCGGACGTTGCCGGTATTGGGATCGAGGTCGGCAATCATGCGAAGCAGCAGGCTCTTGCCGCTGCCCGACGTGCCGGAAAGCACCGTGCACTTTCCGGCGGCCACGACCAGCGAGTACGGGCCCCGGCCGTGACCACGCAGGTCTTCGATTTCCAGGTTCCCGTCCATCGGCACGCCACCGCCGGAGCGATGTGCGCCGCCAACCAGGGCGGCGCCGGATGCGGGCATCGCGCTCAGCCTTCGCGATGAATCGTCAGCGGGCCGAACGACTGCGTCACCGGCATCAGTTCCACAAAGTTGATGTTGACGCGTTCCGGCAGCGTGGCGGCCCAGAACACGGTCTCCGCGATGTCCTCCGGCGTCAGTGCGTCGGCGCCTTCATAGACCTTCTGGACGCGGCCCTCGTCTCCGCCAAAGCGGACCGTCGAGAACTCGGTGCCGCCCACCAGACCGGGCGCCACGTCGGTCACGCGCACGCGTGTGCCTTGCAGGTCCGCACGCAGGTTCAGCGAGAACTGATGCACAAAGGCCTTGGTCGCGCCGTAGACATTGCCGCCCGGATACGGATAGGCACCGGCGACGGAGCCCATATTGACCACGTGTCCGCGATTGCGGGCCACCATGCCGGGCAGCACCGCACGCGTGACATAGGTCAGGCCCTTGATATTGGTGTCGACCATGTTGTCCCAGTTGTCGAGATCTGCGGCCTGCGCGGGTTCCAGGCCCAGCGCCAGGCCTGCGTTGTTCACCAGCAGGTCGATCTCGGCGTAATCGGCGGGCAGCCCGGCGATGGCCTTGGCTACGGCATCACGGTCGCGCACGTCCAGGATCAGCGGCAGGACCTTGTCCGCGCCGATGTCGTTGGCCAGCGCCTGCAGCCGGTCCGCGCGGCGGCCGGCTGCGATGATGCGGTGGCCCGCAGCGGCAAAACGCTTTGCAATGGCTGCGCCGAACCCGGCGCTTGCACCGGTGACAAGTACGTTCATGATGGGTCTCCAACGGATAGATGCGAATCTGGCAACGGATACTACACCGTAGCCTGTTGCAGCGCTTCTACCGGGCGCCCGACGCACATGCGGGCGCCGTCACAGGTCGGACCGGACTGGACTCAGTCAGCGCGCCCGGCGATCGGCGGCAGCACGCGCCCCGGATTCAGCAGGTTCTTCGGATCCAGCGCGCGCTTGACCTGCCACATCAGTTCCAGTTCCACCGGCGACTTGTAGCGCGCCAGGTCGTCACGCTTGGCCACGCCGATGCCGTGCTCGGCCGAGATCGACCCGTTCTCCGCATGGGCCAGCCCGTCGACCAGATCGGACACCGGCTTGTACCACTGCGAAAGAAAGTCCTTCGCCGCGCGGTCCTTCGGCCGCAGTGGGTTGAAGTGCACGTTGCCGTCGCCCATATGGCCGTAGATCACCATGCGCGTGGCGGGCTCCAGCGCCAGCACCTCGGCCGAGGCCTTTTCGATGAACTGGGCGATGCGCGAGACGGGGACCGAGATATCGCACTTGATGCTGCCGCCCGTGCGCGTCTGCGCGTCCGAGATCTCCTCGCGGATGCGCCAGAACTTCTGCGCATCGGACAGGCTGGACGCCACGGCCGCATCCACCACCCAGCCGTTGCCAAGGCCGGCTTCCAGGATCTCCATCAGCGTCGCGTTCAGGCTTTCCTCGTCGGCGCCGGAGGTCAGCTCGATCAGCAACATCCAGTCGTGCCGGCCCTCCAGTGGCGACGGCTCGTTGCCGAGGTATTCGAGCACAAGGTCAAGTGCCGGTGCCGAGATCAGTTCGAACGCGGTAACGGCCTGGCCGGACAGCGCGCGCGCTTCGCCAAGCAGCTTCACGGCGGCTTCGGGGCTTTGCACGGCCACGAATGCCACCGCCGTGGACCGCGGCTGCGGCATCAGCTTGAGCACGGCGCCGGTGATGATGCCGAGCGTGCCTTCCGCGCCGACAAACAGGTGCTTGAGGTCGTAGCCGGTGTTGTCCTTGCGCAGGCCGCGCAGCGATGAAAAGATGCGGCCGTCCGGCAGCACCACCTCGATGCCGAGCACGAGGTCGCGCATATTGCCGTAACGCAGCACGGCGGTGCCGCCCGCGTTGGTAGACAGGTTGCCGCCGATCTGGCACGAGCCTTCGGAGCCGATGCGCAGCGGAAACAGCCGTTTGCTGTCATCGGCTGCCGCGCGCGCGGCGGACAGCGTGACGCCGGCTTCCACGGTCATCGTGTCGTTGACCATGTCGATGGCCAGCACGCGGTTCATCCGGCGCAGGCTGATGACCACGGCCGTGCCGCTGTCGTCAGGCACCGCACCGCCCATCAGAGACGTATTGCCGCCCTGCGGCACCACGGGCACGTCATGCCGGTAACACCAGGCCATGACCTGGCTGACCTGTTCGGTGGTCGACGGCATCACCACGAGGGGCGATTTGCCGACGTAGATGCGGCGGTAATCGGTGACGAACGGTTCGGTATCGGCGTCGGCGCTCAGGCAGCCTTGCGGGCCAACAATGGCCTGCATGGCCTGGATCAACGCGTCTTGGGAGGGCAGGGCGGTCATCGTGTCAATCAGTAAGCGGCGCCCGGTGCGCTGATCTGGCCGGCGCGGTCGGGCAGGAATTCGGCGGCCAGCTTGCGGGCCGCGTTGGCGTACATCAGCACGTCCACGCCGGTGGCGACGAACGTGCAGCCGAGATCGAGATAACGGCGCGCAAGGGCCGGGTCTGAAGTCAGCGTGCCGGCGGCCTTGCCGCTTGCGACGATCGTGCGTATCGCGCTTTCGATCTGTGCCTGCACTTCCGGGTGGCCGGGCTTGCCGCGATAGCCCATCGACGCGGCCAGGTCGGCGGGGCCGATAAACACGCCATCGACACCATCGACGGCGCAGATCGCTTCGAGGTTCTGCATGGCAGTCACGGTTTCGGTCTGCACCAGCAGGCAGACTTCGTCATCGGCCACGTCGAGGTAGTCGGTGCGCGCGCTCCATTGCGACACGCGCGCCACGGCGCTGCCCACGCCGCGCACGCCAAACGGCGGGTAGCGCGTGGCGCGCACCAGCGCGGCGGCCTGCTCGGCGGTATCGACCATCGGCACCAGCAGCGTGCGCGCGCCGATATCGAGCAGTTGCTTGATCAGCGCGGTCTCGCCAGCCAGTGCACGCACCACGGGCTGCGAGCGATACGGCGCCAGCGCCTGCAGCGTCTGCAGGATCGTGCGCAAGTCATTGGGCGCGTGTTCGCCGTCGATGAGCAGCCAGTCGAAGCCGGCCGTGGCGCTGGCTTCGGCAAGGTAGGGTGTGGCAGTGGACAGCCAGAGTCCGATTTGCGCCTGGCGCGCGGCCAGTGCGGCTTTGAACGGATTGTGTGCGGGCATGATGTTTCCTGTCAGGCCTCGGTTGTCGAATCGGTTGTCGGGGTGGGCGTCAGCTTGGTTGTCAGCTCGTTTTCAGCTCAACTGGCCCTGGCACAGATACTTCGTATGCATGTAGTCGTCAAGCCCGTGGCGTGAACCCTCGCGCCCGTAGCCAGACTCCTTGACGCCGCCGAACGGTGCCGCCTCGGACGCCAGCGCCCCTTCGTTGATGCCGACGATGCCGGTTTCCAGCGCCTGCGCCACACGCCAGATGCGGCGCACGTCGTTCGAATAGAAGTACGCGGCCAAGCCGAACGGCGTGTCGTTGGCGTGATGCACGACCTCGTCCTCATGCGTGAAGCGGAAGACCGCGGCCACCGGGCCGAACGTTTCTTCGTGCGCCAGCGCCATGTCCGGCGTGGCATTCACGAGCACGGTCGGCGCGTAGTAGTGCGGCCCATCGGCGGTGCGCACGCGTTCGCCGCCCGTCAGCACGCGTGCGCCCTTGTCGACGGCATCCTGCACGTGGCGATCGATTTTCTCGACCGCACGTGCGTTGATCATCGGGCCAATCTGCGCGGCGGCCTCCGTGGCGGGGCCCACGTGCAGCGCGGCCACGCGTGCCGCGAGGCGCTCGGCGAATGCGTCGTGCACGGCATCCTGAACGTAGACGCGGTTCGGGCACACGCAGGTCTGCCCGCCGTTGCGGAACTTGGATGCCATCAGGCCGTCGACGGCTGCGTCGAGATCGGCATCGTCGAACACGATGAACGGCGCGTTGCCGCCAAGCTCCAGCGACAGCTTCTTCAGCGTACCGGCAGATTCGCGTGCCAGATGCTTGCCCACCGGGGTTGACCCCGTGAACGTGATCTTGCGCACGCGCGGATCGGCCAGCCACGCATCGACAACAGCCGGTGTATTGGCGCGCGAGGCCGTGACGATATTGAGCACGCCCGGCGGCAGCCCGGCCTGCTGCGCCAGCCAGACCAGCGCCAGCGCGGTAAGCGGCGTGTCCTCCGCCGGCTTGGCCACGACGGTGCAGCCTGCGGCCAGGGCCGGCGCGATCTTGCGCGCAATCATCGCCAGCGGGAAGTTCCACGGCGTGATGGCGGCCACCACGCCCACCGGCTCCTTGAGCACCAGCATCTTGCGGCCCGGCACCGCTTCTGCCACCACATCGCCGCAGATGCGCGTGGCTTCCTCGGCGAACCATTCGACGTAGGACGCGCCGTAACGCACTTCGCCCGCGCTCTCGTGCATCGGCTTGCCCTGCTCGGCGGAGATGATGCGCGCCAGATCCTGCTCGTTGGACAGGATCAGCGCATGCCAGCGCTTGATCAGTTGCGCGCGATCACGCGCGGTGCGGCGGCTCCACGCGGGGAACGCGGCTGCCGCGGCATCGGTGGCACGCTGGGCATCGGCGGCGTTGCTATCGGGGACTTGCGCGATGACGTTGCCAGTGGCGGGGTCGGTGACGGGGAAGCGGACGCTGGCGTCGCACCAGTGCTCGTCGATGAGGTTCTGCGTGCGCAGGAGGTCGGGATTGGATAGGGTGGTCAGCATGGGGTGGTGGGGACGGGTGGCGTGATTGGATGGTGAAGGGCTGGCCCTCTCCCCCAACCCCTCTCCCGCTGTGCGGGAGAGGGGAGCAAACCGGGGGCAAATCAAGTTCCGTGGGTGTTCTCCCCTCTCCCGCCTGCGGGAGAGGGGCGGGGGAGAGGGCCAGCGCATGAAGCGCCAAAGGGGTTAGCTCACGATCCCCACATGCCAGGGCACGAATTCGTGATCCCCTAGGCCAAGCAATTCGCTCTTCGTGCGTTCGCCCGATGCCGCACGCAGGATGTGTTCGAAGATCCGTTCGCCCATCTGCGCCACGCTTAGTTCGCCATCGAGCACCAGGCCGCAGTTGATGTCCATGTCTTCCTCAAGCCGCTGGTACATCGGCGAATTCGATGCCAGCTTGATCGTCGGCGCGGGTTTGGAGCCGAACATCGAGCCGCGCCCGGTGGTGAAGCAGATCAGGTTGGCGCCGCTGGCGATCTGGCCCGTGACGGCCACGGGGTCGTAGCCCGGCGAATCCATGAACACGAAACCTGCCTTGTCGATCGGCTCCGCGTACTCGTAGACGGCCTGCAGCGGCGTGGTGCCGCCCTTCATGGCCGAGCCGAGCGATTTCTCGAAGATATTGGCCAGGCCGCCCTGCTGGTTGCCGTGTCCGACCACGCCATTGAACTGCGCGTTCTGTCCGGCCGTATAGCGTTCCCACCAGGCCAGCCGGTCCAGCAGCTTCTGGCCGACCTCCGGTGTCACTGCGCGGCGCGTGAGCATGTATTCCACGCCGTGGATCTCCGGTGTTTCCGAAAGGATCGCCGTACCACCGTGGCGCACCAGTATGTCCATCGCCGCGCCAAGCGCCGGGTTGGCCGTGATGCCGGAAAACCCGTCGGAGCCGCCGCATTCCAGGCCGATCTTGATGTGGCTGGCGCTGACCCGCTGGCGCGTGTACGCATTGGCGGCGGGCAGCATCTGTTCGACGGCGCGGATGCCTGCGGCAATCGTCGCGCGTGTGCCGCCGGTGTCCTGCATCACCATCGTGTGCAGGTTCTCGCCCGGAATGAGCCCTTGCGATTCCACCAGCGAAGCCACCTGGTTGCGCTCGCAGCCCAGTCCGACAATCAGCACGCCGGCAAGGTTGGGGTGACGGGCATAGCCGGCCAGCGTGCGGCGCAGCAGATCGAAGTGCTCGCTCGGCGACGACATGCCGCAGCCGCTGCCCTGCGCGAACGCCACCACGCCATCGACATTGGGATACGCCGCCAGACGCTCGGCCGTGAAGTGCTCGGCGATGTGCTTGATCACCGTGGCTGAGCAGTTCACCGACGACAGGATGCCGATGAAATTGCGTGTGCCAACGCGGCCGTCCGGGCGCACGTAGCCCATGAACGTGGCGCGATCGGCGTCAGGCACGTAGTCCACCGGGCGGACATCCGAGCAGAATGCGGGGTCGCGATAGTAATCGACGAGCCTGAGGTTGTGGCTGTGCACGTGCTCGCCGGGGGCGATGTCTCGATCGGCCACGCCGATCACGGTGTCGTACTTGCGAACCTGTTCGCCGCGCGCAATCGCGCGTGCGGCAATCTTGTGTCCGGCTGGCACCTGCGCGCGCACGCGCAGGCCCAGGTCTGCCAGTTGCTGGCCCAACGTCAGGTCGCCCCGGGCGATCAGGACGTTGTCGTTGGCATGCAGGCGAATGACGGGTGTGGGGGCGGTCACGGTGCTTTGTCCTGGTTAGCCCTGCTGCAGCATTTCCTTGAGCTTCAGGCGCTGGATCAGCTGGGTTTCCTGGTCGTAGACGGCGGCCACGTACTTCTTGTACTCGGGGCCGTCCAGGTACATCACGGGCGCATCGATGCGCGCGGCCACGGACTTGAATTCGGGGCTTGCCACGGCGGCGCGGAACGCTTCGCGCAGTTTCATTTCGATCGCATGCGGCAGCCCCTTGGGTGCGCCGATGCCGTTGGGCGCTTCCACCACGACGTTGTAGCCGAGCTCCTTGAGCGTTGGCGTGTCCTTGAAGCGCGGCGTGCGCGCCTCTCCCCAGGTGGCCAGCAGGCGCAGCTTGCCGGCTTCCACATGCGGCGCCCACGAGCTTGAATCGGCCAGCAGGTCCACCTGACCGGCCAAGACATCCTGCAGCGCCGAGGCGCCGCCCTTGTACGCGATAGCGTTGAACCTGACACCGGCGGCCAAGGCGAACTGCTCCATGCCGACGTGAGTGGCGCCGCCGATACCGGCATGGGCGTAGGTGATGCGACCCGGATTGGCCTTGGCAGCCGCGACCACGTCAGCGAGCGTCTTGAAACGCGAGTTGGTCGGCACCGCGATGCCAAAGGTCTGGCCCGACGTACGCGCCAGATAGGTCAGCTCATTGCGGGGATCGAGCTGCAGAATGCCTAGCTGCGAGAAGCGCGTGACCGAGATCGGGATCTGCCCGATCGTGTAGCCGTCCGGCGTGGCGCGCGCCAGTGCCTTCGTGCCGATCATGCCCGAAGCGCCCGCGCGGTTCTCCAAGACGATTGATTGCCTGAGGATGCCTGACGCCACCTGGCACAAAGCGCGCATCGACTGATCGGCCGTGCCGCCCACGGGCCACGGGCAGATAAATGTGATCGGGCGGTCCGGATATTCGGCTGCGGCACGTGCCGTACGCGGCACGATCAGGCCGGCCGTGCTGGTGGCGGCAGCGGCGGTGGCGGCAGCGCTGCCCAGCAGCAGGCGGCGGCGCATCGGGCTGGTGGGGTTGCCTTGCGTCATGGTGTCTCCGATGTTGTACGGTGCGAAACTGGTGCTCTGCCAGTCGCGTTGCCAGCGATTGTGGGCATCGGGACCATAACAATCCAATCAAAAATTGGCATTGCTTCATAACCATATGGTTGGGTAGACTCGGCGCCATGGCCCATATCGATCGCGCGCTTCGCTCTAACATCAAGTTGCGTCACCTGCAGATGCTGGTGGCGCTGGACGAGTTTCGCCACCTGGGCCGGACCGCCGAATTCCTGGCTGTCAGCCAGCCGGCGGTGTCCAAGGTGCTGGTAGAGGTCGAGAAGATGATGGGCATGGCACTGTTCACGCGTTCCACGCGCGGCACCGAGCCGACGCCTGCCGGCGAAGCGCTGGTGCGCTTTGCGCGCTCGGTGCTGGCCCAGTATGAAGTCACGCGCGACGAGATCGAGGCGGTGGCCAGTGGCGCATCGGGGCGTGTACGCGTGGGTTCGATGGGCGCGACGCTTCCGGTGCTGCTGGCCGGGGCGGTTGGGCGGCTCAAACAGCAGTCACCGCGTGCCACGGTGCTGATCGAGGAAGGCGACCTGACTCACCTGCTGCCGCGACTGCGCCTGTCCGAACTCGACCTGATCGTCGGACGGCTGGAGCCGGCATATGCGGCGCCGGACCTGGTGACAGAGCCTCTATATGACGAGCCGATGGTCGCCATCGTCGCGGCCGGACATCCACTCGCAGGCAAGGCTCGCCCCGGTTGGGCTGATCTCGCGCGGAATCCACTGGTGCTGCCGCCGCCGTGGGCGTCGCTGCGCGTCAAGATCGAGCAGGCGTTCTTCCGGCACGGGTTCGAACCTCCAGTCGACCTGATGGAGTCCTCGTCCTATCTGGCCGTGACTACTTTCGTGGCGCAGCGGCAGGCCGTGGGTTTCGTGGCACGCACCGTGGGCCGGCAACTTGAAGCGGAAGGGCGCTTTCGCGTGCTGGCGATGCCGGTGGAAGTGGACCTGCCCCCGGTGGGCCTGATTACCCTGCGCGACCGCCGGCTGGCGCCAGGCGCGACGCAACTGATGGCGTGCCTGCGCGCCGAGGCTGGTGAGATCGACGGCGGCCAGCCTGACGTAGGACGCAACGCAGGACGCAACGCAAAACGCGACGCCAAACCTCACACAGCAGCGAAGACGTAATGACTGATGCTTCCAGAACCTCCCGCAAATCCGAAGTGATCGTGCTTGGCGCCGGCATCGTCGGCGTATCGACGGCGCTCGCGCTGCAGCAGCGCGGCCATGCGGTGTGCCTGATCGACAGAAAGGCGCCGGGGCGTGAGACTTCGTACGGCAACGCCGGCATCATCCAGCGCGAGGCCGTGCGGCCCTATGCGTTCCCGCGTGCATGGCAGGCCATCCTGCGCGTGGCAGCGCGCCGCGGCAACGATGTCCACTACCACGTGCGCGCGCTGCCATCGCTCGTTCCCGCGCTGGCGCGCTACTGGCGTGCGTCTGCGCCGCAGCGCTATGAAAGCACGGTGCAAGCCTATAGCGCGCTGATCCGGCATTGCATCGACGAACATGCGCCGCTGATTGAACGCGCCGGTGCGCAGGACCTGATTCGCAAGACGGGCTGGATCGAGGCCTATCGCACGGCGTCAGCGTTTGACGAAGCCGCGCGCGACGCGAAGACCGTGGCGGCCGCGCACGAACTCGGCTATGCGTTGCTCGACGGCGCGGCGCTGGCCGACGCGGAGCCGGCCCTTCAAACGGCGCTGGCCGGAGCAATCCACTGGCTGGACCCGTGGACCGTGACCGATCCGGGCGAACTGGTGATGCGCTACGCGGCGCTGTTCGAACGCGAGGGCGGGGTGATCCTGCGAGGAGATGCCGATACGCTGCGCGCATCAGGCAGCGGCTGGACCGTGCGGACGTCGGCGGGTGATATCGATGCCGAGCAGGCCGTGATCGCGCTGGGGCCGTGGGCGGCGGGACTGACGCGGCGGCTCGGCTATCGGCTGCCGTTGTTCGTCAAGCGCGGGTATCACCGTCACTATGCGGTGGATGCGGAGGCCATGCCGACGAAGCCGCTGCTCGACGCCGAGAACGGCATCCTGCTGGCGCCGATGCGGCAGGGTCTGCGCCTGACCACGGGCGCCGAGTTCGCGCATCACGACGCACCGCCCACGCCGGTGCAGTCCGCGCGCGCCGAAATGCTTGCGGGCGATCTCGTCAGGCTCGGCGCTGCGGTGGAGCCGCAGCCGTGGATGGGCGCCCGGCCGTGCATCGCCGATATGCGCCCGGTAATTGGCCGCGCACCTCATCATGCCAACCTGTGGTTCCATTTCGGCCATGGTCACCAGGGGCTGACGCTGGGCCCTGCCACCGCGCGGCTGCTGGCGGAACTGTTCGACCGCGATCAGACCTATGTCGACCCTGCGCCTTATGACCCCCGAAGGTTTGGAGCGTAGCGGCGTGCGCCCTTGCTGACGCTGTATCGCGCAACATTCATGGCGTCCGCGTATGCGTCGCTTGTCGCTTGCTTGTCGCGTATGCGTTGCCCGCGCACGGCTTCATGCGCAGCGAGCGATGCGGTCTGACACACTCGTGCGGATAGTCATCGATATCTGATCCTGCTGAGTCAATATCTGAGCGTATTGGACGCGCGCGGTTTCATCCGTGCGCCTTCACATTCCTCACGCATCTTGTACCCTGAAATGGCTGCGCTCCTGCAGCAGGAGGTACGTGTGATGAAGAAGAATCGAATGCTTGCGATGGCATGCGGCACATTCGTTGTGGCGATCAGTGCCGCGCACGCACAGATGCAGGCCCCGAATCCAAATCCGACTCCCGGGGCGAATCCGTCTTACTCAGATAGCCCGGGCAAATACGATCCATATTCGCAGGGCATGAATCAAGGTAGTACCAAGTCCAACCTTAATCCTTCGACGACACCGGCCAGCCCGATGGACCCGGGAGCGCCGCCGCAAGGCATGAGCCCGCAGACGACCTATCCCGGTGGGATGACGCAGGATCCGCAAAATTTCAACACGGGCGGCCATGTCTATGACATTCGCAACCCGTACTTCCAGGGCGGCTAGGAAGCCGTTTCAGAGTGATTTGTGCTGGCGTGCTGGTGTGCTGGCTAGGGCTTCGATTTGAGCCCACGGCGTACATTGACGGCCTCGCCAAGCATGTCCAGCACCGCCACCGAGTCATCCCACCCGATGCAGGCATCCGTGATGCTTTGTCCGTATGTCAATGCGGGCAGGCTGTGCACGCCAGGGGTGAACTTCTGTGCGCCGGGAACCAGGTGGCTCTCGACCATGACCCCGAAAATGGCTTCGCTGCCGCTGCTCACCTGTTGCGCCACGTCGCGCGCGACATCGATCTGCCGCTGGTGCTCCTTGTTGCTGTTGGCGTGGCTGCAATCCACCATCAGCGAACTGCCCAGCCGCGCAGCTTCCAGTTCCCGGCAAGCGGCTGCCACGGACTCGGCATCGTAATTCGGAGTCTTGCCGCCGCGAAGGATCACGTGGCAGTCCGGGTTGCCCTTGGTATGTACCGTGGCCACCTGGCCGTTCTTGTGCACGCCCAGGAAGTGATGTGGACGCGAGGCGGCCTGGATGGCGTCGATGGCAATCCTGATGTTCCCGTTAGTACCATTCTTGAAGCCAATCGGCGCGGAAATGCCGGAAGCGAGTTCCCGGTGCACCTGGCTCTCGGTTGTACGCGCACCAATCGCGCCCCAGCAGATCAGGTCACCAATGTACTGGGGCGAGATCACGTCCAGGAATTCGCCGGCCGCTGGCAATCCAAGTCGATTGATATCCACCAGCAGGCTGCGTGCAATGCGCAGGCCCTCGTCAATGCGATAGCTTTCGTCCAGATAGGGGTCGTTGATAAGCCCTTTCCAGCCCACCGTGGTGCGGGGTTTCTCGAAGTACACACGCATCACGATCTCCAGCGAATCCTGGTAGCGCTCGCGCTGCACCGCCAGGCGCCGCGCATATTCGAGCGCGGCCTGCGGGTCGTGGATCGAGCACGGCCCCATGATCACAAGCAGACGGTCATCCTTGCCGTGCAGGATGCGCGAGATGCGCTGGCGCGTGTGCGTGACCAGGGCTTCGACGGGCGTGCCGCGGATCGGGAAGAAACGGATCAGGTGCTCGGGCGGAGGCAGAGGGATGATGTCTTCCACGCGGGCGTCGTCGGGCACGCTGGTTCGATCGGGTGGCGCCTGCCAACCTTCGGCGATGGTCGACGGGGACCGCTGTGAATCATTCATGGCTAACTCCTGGGGTATTGAAAGAATGGAAGGCACCTGATTCGTGGCACACGCTGACCCGTTCACCATTCAGCCGCACGTGCTCGTCATTCACCAGCAACGCGGTCGAACGGTCATTGTCGAACGCGACGTTTAGCGCTCGCGTGACGCTGGGTTCCTCGATGGGAAGCTCCCAGGTCAGGAATAGCTGTGTGCAATCCTGATCTGCCGGGAAGTCTGTCGCATCAAAACGGACGCTGCCGCGCCGCACTACGCCATGCGGCTGGCAGGTATCGAAAATCAGCACCGTGCCCCGGCTCAGGGGGATTCGAAGATCGAGCAACGGAAAGTACACGTCCTGCCCCTTGTCCTCGCTCAGGAAGAGATTGCAGAAGGCCGCCCCACCGTACTGCTCGCCGTCATGGTGGTACCGGGCGCCGCGGCAAGCCATCAGAGCGACGTCGCATGAGGCAAGCAGGCCTTGCAGTCCAAGCGTGTTCGTCCAATCGGACACCGCCTGCACGCACTGCGAGTACTCCGGCCAGCGAACACGCGCCCGCGCAAGCGGCATCACCTCGACATCGCCAGCTTCCAGGGCCATGCGGGTCGATATCTCCCTTGCCCAGTCGGCGAGCAGTCGCACGGGCGGCATGGGTATGTCGACGCTGCCTGACAGCACAATGTCACTGACACGCCGACTGCGGATGGCATCGCCACTCCAGAAATAGGACGTGAGCAGGTTCCGGGCCTGAGGTTGTTGGGGATTCTGGCTCATTTGCAGCAGTGTAATGCGGCTGCCCCGGTCTTCTTGCCGGCGGGCACGCCGCCCGCATCCATGCGCCGCACAGTATCAGCCTTGCTCCCAGGCACTGCACCATCCCTTCGCCGCGACACTCTTGTCGCCAAACAGCACGCAGCCACCGGCAGCGCTGGCCGCATCACCCTGATAGAGCTGGCAGTTGGCGCAAGTCTGGGATGGCTTGTGGTTCGGGTATTTCTGCTGGTCGACCCTGGAGGAATCGGCTTTGTAGCCGAGCTTGAGTGCCTGCGGCTCCTGCTCGTCCAGCACTGTGGCGGCGAGCGCTTGTCGACCGCAGAGGACCGCTGTACTCAAAACGCCGGTAGTCAGCGCAAGCGGAAGGTAGCCAAGGAACTGTCGTCTGCGCGGCACGGAAGGGCTCCTTTGTGGGGGCGGCAGGCATGTGCGTGCCACAAGGGGGAAGGTTACAGGCTTCTCGGTGTGCTGAGTAGGCTGGTCGCCAGAAGGCGGGACAGGGCCTTCGCCGTGCGATGCGATCGCCAGAATTCCTGGTGTGCTGTGGGGCGCTCATTTTGCATGCCGACCTCCTCGTGAATTGGCTACGGTAAGGCCGGCCCCAGCGTGCGCAGGGTGCTATGGCCTTTCAGAGTCCCCATCGACCGGCACGTCCCGCTGCGGCTGCCCGTCATAGGTCCAGATGAACTGCCGCGGAATCGGTCCCTTGTTGCGGCCACCCTGTTGGGTTTGCTCCCATGCATGGGACAGGATGCCGACCGAGCGTGACAGGCAGAACAGCCCGCGCGCGAGCGGTGCCGGGAAGCCCAGTTCCGCGTAGATGACTGCTGTCGCGCCGTCGATGTTCATGGGAATCGGCTTGTCGCGGCCCGCGCCAAGCGCCCGCTCCACGGCGCGTGCAATGGCCGCGTATCGTCCCGATACCACGCCGTCGTTGGCTGCCTGATCCACCAGCGCCAGCAGTCGTGGCGCACGTGGGTCCAGCGGGTGGAAGCGGTGGCCGAAGCCCGAGACGAACTTGCCGTGCAGATCGCGATAGTGCGCAAGGCCGGCGGCTACGGCATCGTCAAACGGCGTGCCCGCGTCGAAGCGCCGTGCGATGTCCTGATAAAGCTCGACAGCCTGCTCGCCCGCACCACCGTGCACATCGCCAAGCACGTTGACCGCCGATGCCATCGCATTGTTGAGCCCCACGCCGCAGGTGGCGGCCATGCGCGCAATCGCGATGCTCGGCGCCTGCGGGCCGTGGTCGACGGCGGCCATCAGCGCCGCGTCCAGCAGTTCGCCTTCGCGCTTGCCCGGCAGATCGCCACGCAGCATCAGCCAGATCATCTGCGCGAACGACACGTTGCCAATCAACTGCTCGATCGGGTAGCCGCGATAGCGGATCTCGCCCGGCTTCATGTCGATGATTTCCGTGCGCCACCAGTCCTGCGAGGCCTGCTGGCCGGCGTCGATCGATTCGCTTGTGGCGCTCATAGTGCGCGCTCCTGTTTCAGGGTTTCGATATCGGCGGCGTCATAGCCAAGCTCGCCGAGGATGTCGTCGGTATGCTGGCCAAGCTGCGGCGGCGGGGTATCCACCGACGGTGCCTGGCCGTTGACCTTGAAGCCGGTGCGCACCAGCCGGATATCGCGGCCGACGCCGGGCACATTGGCAAACGCGCCGATCATGCCGCGGTCGCGCACCTGCGGGAGTGCAAGGGTGTCCGGCACGTTCAGCACCGGGCCGGCCGGCACGCCCGCTTCATTGAGCAACTGCCACCAGTCGGTGGCGGACTTCTTCGCCAGTTCGGTTTCCAGCTCGGCCGTCAGCGCCGCGCGATTCGCCAGCCGTGCCTGACGTTCCGCAAAGCGCGGATCGACGGCCAGTTCGGGGCGGCCCACCACGCGGCACACGGCCTCGAACTGTTCCTGCTTGTTGGCGGCGATATTGAGTGGGCCATCACCGGTGCGGAATGTGCCGGAGGGGCTTGCGGTCATGTTCTCGTTGCCCATCGGCGACGGCGCCTTGCCCGCGATCAGGTGGTTCGAAACCACCCAGCCCATCGTGGCCAGCGTGGCTTCGAGCATCGACACGTCGAGGAAATACCCCTCGGTGCGTTCGGTATCGGCCAATGACGCGGCGATGGAGAAGGCCGCAGTCATGCCGCCAATTGTGTCGGAGACCGGATAGCCCACGCGGTACGGCGCGGTCTGCGCATCGCCGGTGATGCTCATCACGCCCGCCATGCCCTGGATGATCTGGTCGTAGGCGGGGAGGTCGGACAGCGGGCCGTCCTGCCCGAAGCCTGAGATCGCGCAGTAGATCAGGCGCGGGTTGACCTGCCGGAGTTCTTCGTAGCCCAGGCCCAGGCGCGTCATCACGCCGGGGCGAAAATTCTCGACCACGACGTCGGCGCTCTGCACGAGCTTGCGGAATACTTCCTTGCCGCGCGCATGCTTGAGATTGATCGTGATCGAACGCTTTCCCGGGTTCTGTGCGAGGAACGACACGCCCATCAGCTTGCGGTTCAGTTCGGCATCGGCGCCAAGCTGGCGCGCAAGATCGCCGGTGCCGGGCGTTTCCACCTTGATGACCTCGGCCCCCATATGGGCGAGCTGGTGGCAGCAGAAGGGCCCGGCCAGCACGTTGGTGAGGTCGAGCACGCGGACATTGCGAAGCGGCTTTTGCATGTGAGTCTTGCCTGGAATTTAGTCTACGTGGGCGCCGGAATCGCGCACGATCGTGCCCCAGCGCGTGTGCTCGCTCTTGATGAAGGTGCCCAGGTCCGCCGCCGAGCCGCCGCGCGGTTCGCTGCCTTCTTCACGCAGTCTGGCGACCGTATCCGCATCCTTGAGCGCCTTGTTGACTTCCGCATTCAGGCGCGCGATCACGTCCGCCGGCGTGCCGGCCGGCGCCACCAGCGCCTTCCAGTCTTCCGCCTGGAAGCCCGCGTAACCCTGTTCGGCGACAGTCGGCACATTCGGCAGCAGCGCCACGCGCTTGACGGACGTCACGCCCAGCGCGCGCAGCTTGCCGGCCTTGAGCATCGGCATGGCAATCGGCGGCGTGGCGAAATAGAAGTCGGTCTGGCCGCCCATCAGGTCTGTCAGCGCAGGCGACGCACCCTTGTAAGGCACGTGCAACGCCTTGAAACCCGCGCGCCGCTGGAACATCTCGCCAGTCAGGTGGCCCACGGTGCCGGTACCTGCCGACGCCATCGACAACTGCTTGCTCTTGCCCGCCGCCACAAGGTCAGCCAGCGTCTTGTACGGGGAATCCTGGCGCACGATCAGCACCACCGGCTGCGCTGCCACCAGCACCACCGGCGCGAAATCCTTGACCGCGTCATACGGCATCTTCGGATAGAGCGTCGGGTTGATGGCCAGGTTGGCGGTCTGGCCCATGCCGATCGTGTACCCGTCAGGACGCGACTTGGCCACGGCGTCCAGCCCGATATTGCCGCCCGCACCGGCACGGTTCTCCACCACCACGGTCCAGTGCGTGGAGGTGCCGATCTTGTTGAAGACCAGGCGCGACAGCACGTCGGTGCCGCCAGCCGGCGGGAACGGCACGACCAGCCGAACTGGCTGTGCCGGGTAGGCATCGGCGGCGATTGCCGTGGCGCTTGGCAGCGCAGCAGCCGTGGCCACGACGATCAGGCCGCACAGCATCGCGCGACGGGCGGAGGAGGTCTGGCGGGTCACGGTCATGAGGGTCTCCGATTTTTAGGTTCTATACAACAGAACAATGATCTTAAAGAAGGAATGCATCGGAGAATAGGAGCGTGGCGCCGGGATGTCAAGTTGGAGGCAGCGTGGTTGGCTATCGGAACGATCGGGGGTGTAGCTGTCTCTTGAGACGGCAGATGCGCGAATGCCTACCCGCTCATCACCGCCCCGTAAATCGCAAAAAATTCAAATGAAGATCAGTAGGATCGACGCAACTCACATTAATACGAAATATTAAATTCGTGCTCTCATCGGCACTAAAACGGAGTAGCGTGCGGCGCTGG
>NZ_ALOU01000034.1 GCF_000292345.1 Cupriavidus sp. BIS7 | reverse complement strand
CGTTGTGGGAGAGGGGAGCCTGACTCAGAACGAGGAGCCCCCATGCAACAAACCTGGATCCGCTTCCGCAGCCCGCGCGGCGATATTGGCTTTGGTGTGGTCGACGGCGATCGCGTGATCGTGCACGACGGCCCCGGCTATGCCGATTCAAAGCCTACTGGCGCGGTGTTGCCACGAGCCGAGTTGCAACTGCTGGCGCCGTGCGAACCCGGCAAGATCGTCGCGCTATGGAACAACTTTCACGCGTTGGCCCGCAAGCTTGAAAAGCCCGTGCCGCTGCATCCGCTGTTCCTGATGAAGCCCGCCAGTTCACTGGCGGGGCCAGGTGACGCGATCGAGCGGCCGGCCAGCTATCGCGGCAAGATCGTCTACGAAGGCGAGCTTGGCATCGTCATCGGCCGCAAATGCCGCAACGTCGGCGTATCGGAAGCTGGCTCGTATATCTTCGGCTACACCGTCGTCAATGACGTCACGGCGGCCGAACTGATCACGGAAGACCCCAACTTCCCGCAGTGGACCAGAGCCAAGGGCTACGACACGTTCGGCTGCCTGGGCCCGGCCATCGTCACCGGCTTCGACTGGCGCGCCGCGAACGTGGTAACGCGGCTTGATGGCGTGGAACGGCAGAACTATCCACTTGCGGACCTGATTTTCTCGCCCGAGGAACAGGTCAGCCGCATCTCGCAGGACATGACGCTGATGCCCGGCGACGTGATCGCCTGCGGCACATCGCTTGGCGTGGGTTCGATGAAGGATGGCGCGGTGGTGGAGGTATCGATCGACGGGATCGGCGCGCTGGTCAACCACGTGAGGGGATAACGGAAGAAGGCCCCGTCAGGGGCCTTCTTGTCGGCAGGGCGGTTCGAAGATCAGTTGACACCGGCGCCCATCATCGCCCGCACGTACTCGCTCTTCTTGTCGAAGATGAGCTGGCTAAGGAACGACGCTTCATAGGCCTTGAGCAGATGCGCGTGGAAGTCCTCGATGTAGCGTGCAACACGGGTCTTTTCGCATTCGATGCCGCAGAGCCAGTCGAACATCGGCATGTCCCAGCGAAAGCGCAGGCCCAGTTCGGCGAACGCGGCGTTGTAAGCGGCAAGCTGCATTTCGCGATCAGGCCGGTTCATCTCGCTGGCTGCCGAAGCGGCGATCGGTGCGGCGGTATGGAGTTGGTTCATGATCGTCTCCTTGCGTGACACGTGGTCGGGGCTGTTTATGCCTGCAGCTTAGGATGGACGATCAATTAACGATAATTAAAGTTTCATCGATAAACCATAAGTAATCACTTATGCATGGCGTGACGAGGGCGGATCACACCTTCCACGCCGGTGATCTGCTGGATCAGCGTGGCGCCTTCCTCCATCAGGAACTGCTTGAAAGCCAGCGCTACGGGCGGCAGGCGCTTGTTCTTGCGGTGAACCACGTACCAGTTGAGCATGACCGGGAAGCCCTCGATATCGAGCACGGCCAGCTTGCCAGTCTGAAGCTCCAGACCCACGGTATGGGCAGACAGAAACGCGATGCCCATGTTGGCGATCACGGCCTGCTTGATGGTCTCGGTGCTCTTGATCTCCATTGCAATGCGCAGATTCGACAGGCGGCCCGCAAAGCCTTCCTGCATCGAGTTCCAGGTGTCCGACCCTTTCTCTCGCGACACAAAGGCCTCTTCGGCCAGGCCGGCCAGCGGGATATTGCGTTTGCCGACCAGCGGATGGTTCGGAGCGGCAACGATCACGTACGGGTGGGGGGCAAACGATTCGGCGATGGTGTCCATGCCTTCCGGCGGGCGGACCATCACGGCGACATCCGTCAGGTTGCTGGAAAGCTGGTGCAGCAGTTCCTCGCGGTTGTGCACTGCAAGGTTGAGGGTGACCGCGTCGTGCCGGTTCATGAACTCGGCCAAAAGCCGCGGGAAGAAATAGTCGCCTGCGCTGATCACGGCAACGTTGAGGCGGCCTCCGGAAATACCCTTAAGCTGCGCCATCGCATCTTCGGCTTCGCGGAACTGCTGAATGATGCTGCGGCTGTAGTGCAGCATCTCGGTGCCGGCCGGGGTCAGGTAAATGCGCTTGCCGAGTTGCTCGAAGAGCGGCAGGCCCACATGCAGCTCAAGCTGCCGAACCTGTGTGGAAACAGCAGGTTGCGTGAGGTGCAGTTCCTCCGCCGCGCGCGAAAAGCTCATGTGGCGGGCCACCGTTTCGAACACTTTCAGCTGACGCAGCGTGGCATTCTTCATTGCACGATATCCCGCTATCTATAAAGGATCGTTAATGATCATAATAAAAAACTTTATGCTGTGCTGATCTAAGTTTGAAGTAGCATCAATTCACCGATGCAACGTGCCGCAATGTCAGGCGCGCTCATTCAGTAGTGAAAAGTAGGGCGTCCCACAGGGGCCAGCCCACCATTCGCGCCGCCAGAGCGCGATAGACACTAATGCAAGGAGACACGACATGGCGCACACCAATGCGGCAGGCCCCGCTGTAGGCAATTTCAATGGCGGTCTGCTCCACAACCGCTGGTTCCAGCTCTTCATAGGCGTACTCTGCATGGGCCTGGTGGCGAACCTCCAGTATGGCTGGACGCTGTTCGTAACCCCCATGAACGCCAAACATCATTGGGGCGAATCGGCGATCCAGGTTGCATTTTCCATCTTCATCGTCACCGAAACCTGGCTCGTGCCGCTGGAAGGCTGGCTCGTCGACAAGCTCGGACCACGTCCAGTGGTGGCTGGCGGCGCGATCTTCGCGGGGCTTGCGTGGGTGATGAACTCGTATGCCACGTCGCTGCCGATGCTGTACGCGTCAGCAGTCATCGCGGGGATAGGCGCTGGTGGCGTCTATGGCACGTGCGTCGGCAATGCGCTCAAGTGGTTCCCGGACAAGCGGGGCCTGGCTGCCGGCCTGACTGCAGCCGGCTTTGGCGCGGGCTCGGCGCTGACGGTGATTCCGATCGCCAACATGATCCAGAAGTCCGGCTACGAGCATGCGTTCTTCACGTTCGGCATCCTGCAGGGCGTATTGATTTTCGTGATGGCCTTGCTGCTGGTAAAGCCGCAGCCTCCCAAGGGATTGGTGGCCAACAAGGCCATCCTGACCAACCCAGTTGAGTTCACGCCAGGTCAGATGGTGCGCACACCAGTGTTCTGGGTCATCTATGCCTCGTTTGTTGCGGTGGCGGCGGGAGGGATCATGGCAACTGCGCAGCTCGGGCCCATCGCCAAGGACTTCGGCTTTGCCTCGATGCCGGTCACGATGCTTGGCATGACGCTGCCGCTGCTGACGATGACCCTGTCGATCGACAACCTCTGCAACGGCCTGACTCGCCCGCTGTGTGGCTTTATCTCGGACCGCATCGGCCGCGAAAATACGATGTTCCTGATCTTTATCGGCGAAGGGCTGTCTCTGCTCGGCCTGCTGGCGCTGGGTCGCGACCCGTACTGGTTCATGCTCTTCGCGGCGCTGACTTTCCTGTTCTGGGGCGAGATTTTCTCGATCTTCCCCGCGCTGTGTGCGGATACGTTCGGCAGCAAGTTTGCCGCGGCCAATGCCGGCACGCTCTATACGGCAAAGGGCACCGCGGCGATGCTGGTGCCGCTGGCGTCCGTGCTGTCCCACCAGGGCGGCTGGAACCTGGTATTCACGGTGGCGGCGGTGATGACCGTGACCGCCGGGGTATCCGCCAAGTTCGTGCTGCAGCCGATGCGCCGCCGCTTTATCACGGGCCACGCCGTTGCGCAGCCAGTCAGCGATCACGCAACGTACATGGCAGGGTTCTCCACCGGGAAGGGCGAATAGGCGGCCCGGAGAACGTGGAAAGGAGCGGCACCATGAATGTTTCTCTTCCCCAGTTGAAGGCCTTCGCCGCGGTTGCACGGCAGAAGAGCTTTACGCGCGCGGCGGCCGAACTGGGCCTTACCCAGTCGGCGATCAGCCGCAGCGTGCGTGAACTGGAAGAGGAGATCGACCAGCGCCTGTTCGATCGCACCACGCGCCAGGTGGAGTTGACCGATGCGGGCGAGTTGTTGTCGCAACGGATCTGCCACCTGATCGAGGAAGTCGAGCAGACGCTGCGCGAAAGCCATGGCACGGGCAAGCCGTGCGAAGGCACGGTGCAGATCGCGACCGATCCGGTACTGTCATCGATGTCGGTGCCAATGTGGGTGGCAGGCTGCCGCAAGGCATGGCCAGGCATCGGTATCACGTTGCGCGATCGTTCGCATGAATGCGTGCTGCAAAGCGTGCGTAGCGGTGAGGTCGATTTCGGCATCGCCAGCAACCCCGCACCTTGCGACGATCTTTACTACGAGCCACTCTGCATCGATCCGTTGCAGGCCGTGTTGCCGGCCCACCATCCGCTGGCCACTCGCGAATCGCTGGGGTGGGGCGAACTTGGCAACGCGTCGCTACTGGTGCTCGACCAGAGTTCCGGCATACAAACAGCGGTGGAACGCGCGCTGGCAACCTATCACGTGCGCCCCGGCTCTCTGCAGGTGCTGGGCCACTTTGCCGCGATATTCGGCATGGTGGCGATGGAACTCGGCATTGGCGTGGTGCCGTCACGCGCGCAGGCCGGCGGCGTCGCGCCCGGAGCGGTCCTGCGCCCTCTGCGGCCGCAGGCCACATCCAATGTCATGCTCGTGCGCCGCAAGGCCCGCTCGCTCAAGCCGAATGCGGCAGCGGTGTGGGACAACCTGCGTGCTCAGGAATATGACCAGGGATGGTTGAAAAAGGTGGGGTAGGGCGCTGAATTGCATTCACGTGTGGCATCGCCGCAAGCGCCGATTGCCACGATTGGGTCCCTTGAAATGGTTGTTTGAGACGCGCAGCGCACCCCGAGGGGTGCGCTGTTGCATTTAAACTGCAACTCTTGTTGATATATCACATACCAAATATTTACAGATCTCGCAGTGCAGCATATACTGGGAACTTCTTGACCTACCTCACTTAGGAGTTTTCATGAACGCCGCACTGCTTTCCGCCGTCGCCCTGGGCCTGATTTCGCTGGGTGTTTCCGTGACCTATCTGCTGGCAACACGCCTGCCCATGAGCCTGCTGGCCACCGCGCAAGAGCATGGCCGCTTTGCGGGTCTCGGTTCCACGCAGGATATCGACGGTGTTGGCCGTGCGACGCCGAGCGCCACTACCCAGGTTCAACCGCAATTCGCACACGCCTGATTCTCTCGCCCCGCTTTCTGCCAGGAGCCTTGTAACGGCCGGCAACTCCTGACAAGCACGCTTCATCCAGATAGTTCGTACCTCTCACGGCCGTCCCATCCCTAATGCCCCTGCGCTGCGGATCTCAGGTCCCGACGCAGCCAGGCGTCTCAAGATTTCCCCAATTCCCATTCAGCAGTGTTCTGAACTGCGTCACGCGGGCTGCTTTGCTCAAATTCTCCAGATTTTCGGGAAAGTGATTGCGAGATCTTCCGGCTAATCAACGGGATCGTTAGCGACTAGCATCGAGTCATCTTCATCTGTCTTGCAAAGGATGCACTCCATGAAAGCCATCGGTTTGACCCGCTACCTGCCCATCAGCGATCCTCAGTCGCTCGTCGATATTGACATCGCCAGGCCTGAGGCTAGCGGCCACGATCTGCTGGTCAAGGTTGAGGCGATTGCCGTGAATCCCGTCGATACGAAGGTTCGCGCTCCGAAAGACAAGGTCGAGGAAACGCCGCGCGTGCTTGGCTGGGATGCCGCAGGCACGGTGGTGGCGGTCGGCCCGGATGTGACGCTGTTCAAGGTTGGCGATCCTGTCTTCTACGCTGGCAGCATCACGCGCCAGGGAACGAACAGCGAATATCACCTTGTCGACGAGCGCATCGCCGGGCACAAGCCCGCTTCGCTCGACTATCCGCAAGCGGCCGCGCTGCCACTGACGGCGATCACCGCCTGGGAAGCTATGTTCGACCGGCTCGGCATTTCGCCAAAGGGTGATGACGCGGGCAAGTCAGTGCTGATCATTGGCGGCGCCGGCGGGGTAGGGTCGATCGGAATCCAACTCGCCAAGGTGCTGGCCGGGTTGACCGTGATTGCCACGGCATCCCGGCCGGAATCCGAAACATGGTGCCGGCGCCTTGGCGCCGACCACACCATCGATCATCGCGCCGACATCCCCACGCAACTGCGCGCGCTGGGTTTTGAACACGTCGACTTCATCCTGTGTTTCAACGATACGGATCGCCATTTCAATGCAATGGCCGAAGCAATCGCGCCGCAGGGCAAGATTTGCTCGATCGTCGAGAACGCCCAGCCGCTGGCCATCGGCGCGCTGAAGAACAAGAGTGCCACCTTCGTCTGGGAGTTCATGTTCACGCGCGCGATGTTCCAGACGTCCGACATGATTGCGCAGCACCGCCTGCTCAACGAGGTGGCGCGTCTGATCGATGCGGGCAAGCTGCAGACGACGATTGGCGACAACCTGGGCGCGATCAACGCGGCCAATCTGCGCCGCGCCCATACGCTACTGGAAGGGGGGCAGACAATCGGGAAGCTGGTGCTGTCCGGCTTTTGATTGAACGATATTTGCAATTAACGGCCAAGAACTCACCAAACCAATAAGAAGGGCCGGACCTCTTGCGAGGTCCGGCCCTTTCATCTTGTGCTTTCAGCAAGTGGCGATGGCTGATCGGGATGCGCTCGCCGTTTTGTACAAGGCCGGCTTTGTCTGAAGCGTGTTCACAAAATCGGCGATATGGCCGATCACACTGGGATCGCGCAGGATGCGGCGATGCCCGAGGCCGTCGGTTGTTACCAGCCGCGCGCCAGGCCACGCACCAGCGATGGCGGCGCCGTCTTCCCAGCGCACTTCCTTGTCATCGCGATCGTGAATCACGAGTGCAGGGGGAACCGGGCGCGTGCGGCCGACGTCTGGCACATTGAATGTGGACCACGCCATTCCGAGCCATTGTTCGCTGCTCCGCTCCATGCGTGCGAGCACGTGTGGCGCGATGCCGAGCCTCCAGGCGAGGGTGGCGCATGCGCTATGCATATCGGCGGGTGACCCAAGCATCACCACGCCGCGCACGGGCAAGCCTTCGCGGATCGCCTGTGCCGCCGCGGCGCCGCCCATAGAGTGCGCCACGACCGTATGAACGGGGCCAACATGCCAGGCAACAGCCAGCAGCGATCGAGCCATCTCCACGATCGAGCTTTGGTCCCGGCCGCGGGCCCCTGCATCGGAGGCACCGTGGGACAACGCATCGAAAGCCACCACACGCATGCCGGCAGCCAGCAAACCGGTGACCACCGCATGCCACTGGCCCGCGTTGCCGCCCCATCCATGGGCCAGCAGTACGACAGGCCCCTTGCTGCCCCAGCGGTAGACACGTACGCGGCGGCTGGCGCCCTGGCCGGTGACCAGTGCCCATTCGGTCCGCGCAGAATCCAGCAGCCGCAAGCCTTCCGGAGACGGTTTGCTGCCAGGCGGACTGAACCAAAGGCGTTCCAGCGAACGCGAAGTGGCCGTGGGGAAGAACAGGCTACCGGTCTGCCAGCGCAGACGCCGGCTGGCGTGGGCCAGTCCCTCGAGCATGCCCGCGAGCGCCGCGTGGCCAGATCGAGGATTGGAAAGCGGCTCGCCGACAGTTCGGGCGGCGCGGGTCGGGGGTGAGGATGACAGCACTTGCGACACGACAAACTCCTCCAACTGATGCTTCAACCGGATTGAGTGGCGATTAGCGCCAGAATTTCTTGGATTTTTTGTGTTTCACGACCGACCAGTCGTGCTATTTTTTGGGCAACAAAAGACTGTAAAAATGCCGTTGGATACACCAGGCGCCTGCCCTGGGCGCGTGGGAACTGGATATCTCGATGGGGGCGCCGGCAGTTCAGTGTGCGGTGCCGGTGACCTCGGCGCGATTCTCTTTCACGTCGTTGACGAGCCGGCCAAACGCTCGCCGCGCCATCGCTTCGGCATCGCTTCGGCCAATCATCCTGAACGATGACTGGAACGACATGCCGATGCCTGCCATCTCGAATGCAAACTGGCGTGCGTCGGTATCGGCACGCAGATCGCCTTCGTCCACGGCGTCGCCAACCACTCGCACGATGGTGCTGTGCCAATCCTTGAATGCCTGCAAAACCTTGTCCCGTATGACTCCGGGGCGATTGGCGTACTCCTGGGACAGCGCCATGAAAATGCACCGGCCCTCGACAACCGTGCCACTGAGCCATACCAGATAGCCATCGAACAAAGTCTGCAGGCGGGGCATGCCGCGCCGTGCACGCATCGCGGGATCGATCACGATCTCGCCGAAACGCTCCATCGCGCGGGCAAGCACGGCTTCCTGCAATGCCTCCTTCGACTTGAAGTGGGCGTACAGGCCACTCTTCGACATGTTGGTGTCGGCGGCGAGCGTTGCCAGCGACAACTGCTCGAAGCCAACCTGCGTGGCCGAGCGGAATGCCTGTTCAATGATCGCGGTGCGGGTGAATTGGCCTTTTTGCATGCGCTGAAGAATAGCACGACCGGTCGGTTTGTCAACTTGCCTTGTTCCACACATGGACGATACTGATGTGACGTCAACGCAAAGCGGGCGGTCCCGTTATGTGGGGGCGGGAAGAGGAAGTTGTGCTTTACCCGCCGTTTGGATGAGAGTCTGGATGGCGAGAAAGAGCCATCATAGGAAATCTGCAAAAGTGTTCCGGAATACCTTACGGAACGCTTTACGTGCTCTATACTCGAATGCACGTCCGCGCACTTTTTTTGACTGGTGACTGGAGACCGACATGAACAGTACAGCCGTGCCAAGAGGCGCTAGCGAACCGTTCCGGCAACTGCGGGCGTTGCGTCGAGCGCGCAAGCTCAAGCAGGAGGACGTCGCCCGTAAGGCAGGAATCTCCCGGGAAGCCTATCTACGGGCGGAATCGGGTCAGGCCGATCCGCGTATGTCCACATTCCTGGCGGCCTGTGAGGCGCTGGGCCTGGAAGTCGTGCTCGCTCCGCAGCATCTTGCCGCAGACGTGAACGCATTTATCGCCAGCCGTAACGGCGGTGTCACAGCTGCTTCGATGGCAGGACAGGCTGCAGGCGCAACCGCTCCAGCGGCCGCGGCATCGTCTGGTGGTTTTGGTTCGGGCCCCGCGTCCGAGGGTCACAAGCCCGTTTAAACCGCCAGCACCCGATTCTTCAGCAGGGCGGATACCCATCCCGTCCTGCTGAAGGACGCTGCGTCCACTTTTCCTGCGCTCACCTCCGGGGCGCCGACTCCGCTTCTGCGGCTGCTTGCGTCACAGCGTTCGCTGTCGCCCAGCAGTCCATCATCTGACTCGCCGAGACCCCGGCCGGGTCGCCTTTTCCTTTCCGGAAGTTTCTCTGACCCTGTATCGCCGATACAGCGCTCGTGCTCGCCTATCGTAATTGTGGTTTGACTTTGCGCAAGACGATGATTACGATTTGGTAAATCGATTTCACAATTCGTAAATCGAAGAGCGAGGCGGTGATACCGTCACAAGGCACCTGGCGTTGACCGGGCTGCCTGCCGCCAAGGATGTTCGCCCCGTCGCAGGCGCGAGCGAAGCGAGAGGAAGACTTCATGACCCAGACCCAACTGAATGTGGCCGACACCGCCGTGGCCGAATACATGTCCGGCTTTGCGAACGAGTTCGCCACGGAAGCATTGCCCGGCGCGTTGCCCGTCGGCCGCAATTCGCCGCAGCGCGCACCGTACGGCCTGTACGCCGAACAGCTTTCGGGCACGGCATTCACCGCGCCGCGCGCCCACAATCGCCGTTCGTGGCTGTACCGGATCCGCCCGGCGGCCATGCACAAGCCGTTCACGCTGATCGAGCAGGACCGCTGGGTGAGCCACTTCGACGGCGTGGTGACGTCGCCGAACCAGATGCGCTGGAGCCCGCCTGCAATGCCCACCGTGCCTACGGACTTTGTCGATGGCATCGTCACGATGGCAGGCAATGGCGGTCCGGAGGGGCAGGCCGGTTGCGGCATGCACCTGTATCTCGCAAACAGCTCGATGCGGGATCGCTTCTTCTACAACGCCGACGGCGAGATGCTGATCGTGCCGCAGCAGGGCCGCCTGCTGATTGCCACGGAAATGGGGCGTCTGGCGGTGGAGCCGCAGGAGATCGCCGTGATCCCGCGCGGCGTACGCTTCCGCGTGGAACTGCTCGATGGCGAGGCGCGCGGCTATATCTGCGAAAACTTTGGCGCGCTGTTCAAGCTGCCCGACCTGGGCGTGATCGGCTCGAATGGCCTGGCGAATCCGCGCGATTTCCAGACCCCCGTGGCCAGCTATGAAGACCGCGATGGCAATTTCGAACTGGTGGCGCGCTTCCAGGGCAATCTGTGGCGTGCCGAAATCGGACACTCGCCGCTGGACGTGGTGGCGTGGCACGGGAACTACGCGCCGTACAAGTACGATCTGCGCCTGTTCAACACCATCGGATCGATCAGCTACGACCATCCGGACCCGTCTATTTTCCTGGTGCTGCAGTCGCCTTCGGACACGCCGGGCGTGGACTCGATCGACTTCGTGATCTTCGGGCCGCGTTGGCTGGCCGCGGCGGACACGTTCCGCCCGCCCTGGTTCCACCGCAACATCGCCAGCGAATTCATGGGCCTGATCGCAGGTGTGTATGACGCGAAGGCGGAAGGCTTCGCCCCGGGCGGCGCAAGCCTGCACAACTGCATGAGCGGCCACGGCCCCGATGCGGAGACGTTCGAGCGCGCCACCGTTGCCGACACCAGCACGCCGCACCACATCACCGATACGATGGCGTTCATGTTCGAAACGCCGGCCGTGATCCGGCCGACCCGCTACGCGGCTGAATCGGCGCTGCTCCAGAACGACTACTACACGTGCTGGCAAGGCCTGAAGAAGCATTTCAACCCGAACGTGCGTTGATCCGACGTATCAGCAGGACCAAGACAGGAACAAGAGGAGTACCGAGACAATGACTGCCCCCAAGACAAGCTGGGTTGAATCGGCCAACGACGGCCAGACCCATTTCCCGCTGCAGAACCTGCCGTACGGCATTTTTTCGCCGGCCGGTGGTGCACCGCGCGTCGGCGTGGCGATCGGCAACCAGATCCTGGACCTTGCCGTCCTGGACGATGCCGGCCTGCTGCCCGCAGCGGCAAAGGGTGCGTTTGCCGCCCCCAGTCTCAACCGCTTCATCGCGCTGGGCAAGCCGGTGTGGACCGAAACGCGTGAGCGCGTGACCGCGCTGCTTTCGGCCGACGACAGCAAGCTGTCCGGCGATGCCGCACTGCGTGGCAAGGCGCTGGTACCGATGTCGGCGGCCACGCTGCACCTGCCTGTGGAGATCCCCGGCTACACGGATTTCTATTCGTCGCGCGAGCACGCCACCAATGTCGGCCGCATGTTCCGCGATCCGGAAAACGCGCTGCTGCCGAACTGGCTTGAAATCCCGATCGGCTACAACGGTCGCGCCAGTTCCGTGGTTGTCAGCGGCACCGCGCTGCATCGCCCCAACGGCCAGATCAAGCTGCCCAACGAAGCGCGCCCGGTCTTCAGCCCGTGCCGCAAGCTCGACTACGAGCTGGAAATGGCCTTTATCGTCGGCAAGCCGTCGAACCTGGGCGAACCGGTCAGCACGGCCGATGCCCCGGCCCATATGTTCGGTCTTGTGATCCTGAACGATTGGAGTGCGCGCGATATCCAGCAATGGGAATACGTGCCGCTCGGGCCGTTCAACAGCAAGACGTTCGGCACGTCGATCTCGCCGTGGGTGGTGACGATGGACGCGCTGGAGCCGTTCCGCCGCGACAATCCGGCGCAGTCCCCCGAGCCGCTGCCGTATCTGCAGCAGCAGGGCCGCAATGCCTACGATATCGATCTCGAAGTGGCGTTGCAGCCGGAAGGCGCAGCAGCCGCCAGCACGGTCTGCCGCACCAACTTCAAGGCGATGTACTGGACCATGGCCCAGCAACTGGCCCACCATACGGTGTCAGGCTGCAACGTGCGCATTGGCGACCTGATGGGCTCCGGCACCATCAGCGGCACGACGTCCGATTCCTGCGGCAGCCTGCTGGAAACGACGCGCAACGGTGCAGAACCCGTCACGCTGGCCGATGGCGTCAAACGCGGTTTCATCGAGGATGGCGACACGGTGATCATGTCCGGCTGGTGTCAGGGCGACGGGTATCGCGTCGGCTTCGGCGAGGTAACGGGTAAAATCCTGCCGGCGCGCTAAGTACCGCGGCGGGGCCGCACGGGCGGCCACGGCAAGTCAACAGGGCGGAGCGGCAAATGTGCTGCATCCGCCCTGTTACATTTCTGCAATACGGTTACTTTTCTGGCACAGCCAGGGCGCGCCGGGACATGAGAAAATGCGCCGCCGAACAGATATTCATCCGATTACATCTGACGGCGGACCGGGTCACTATCCTCCCACGCGCAAGGCATGACACTTGAATTCGAAATTCGCGCATGGGCGGCATGTGCGCCGGCTTTGCAGACACACGCCGACTGGCAGGCATGGAGCCAAGCCCCATGGTTGCCAGAAGGAACGGATCTGCCTGCGCTTGCCGCGATGGCGCCAATGTTGCGCCGCCGTGTCAACGCTACCGGACGTGCCGCGCTACATCCCGCCTACGAGATCGCCGCCAATGACGCAGGCGGAATGCCTGCCGTCTTTGCTTCTCGTCACGGGGATTCCCACCGCGCCTTTTCGATGCTGAGCGAGCTTGCCGCCAACCAGCCGGTTTCGCCCACCGCGTTCGGCCTGTCCGTACACAATGCCATCGGGGCGATGTTTTCGATCGACCGGGGCGCCGCCACGAACCTGCAGGCGCTCTCTGCTGGGCGGGACACCGTCGAGACCGCCGTGGTCGAAGCCTGCGCGCTGCTGGCGGATGGCGCCCCGGAGGTACTGCTGGTCTGCTACGACACACCGCTTCCCGACCCGTATCTGGCCTATGCCGACGAGCCCCAATGCCTGTATGGCTGGGCCTGGAGGGTTGGGCAGCCGCGCACGGGCGCGCCGGCATGGCGGCTTGAACTCGTCGGAGTTGATGCTGCCGAAGATCCTGCCGCCCAGGGCAATCCATTGCTGCCGCATGGACTGGATATCCTGCGTTTCGTGCTGGCCGGGGATGCGCAGTTGCTGCATCGCACCGAACATGCGGTCTGGCGGTGGAGTCGTCATGATTGACCGGCTTGACCGCGCCTGGCGCGTCTGCGCCACGGCGTTCTGCTTCGCGGTCTTCGGCATCGGCGGCCTGCTGCTGGGCGTGCTGGTCTTCCCGTTGCTGTCGCTTGCACCGTGGTCGCGCGCCCGGGGGGAGCGGATCTGCCGTGGCGTGATCCAGTACGCGCTTCGCGCCTTCCTGTGGCTGATGCGTGCGGTCGGCGTGCTCGATTACGAGGTGCGTCATGCCGAGCGCCTGCGCCGGACGGGCCTGCTGATCGTGGCCAACCACCCGTCGCTGATCGATGTGGTGTTCCTGATGGCGCTCACGCGTAACGCGAACTGCGTCGTGAAGGCCGCGCTGGCGCACAACCCGTTCACACGCGGGGCGATACGGTCCACTGGCTGGATCCGCAACGACAGTGGCGGCGCGGCCATGGTCGACGACTGCATTGCGTCACTTCGCGCCGGCAACAACCTCATCATTTTTCCGGAAGGCACGCGTACCCGGCCCGGTGCGCCGCTGCAACTGCAGCGCGGCGCAGCCAATGTGGCCGTGCGTGGTGACATCGCCCTCACGCCTGTGGTGATCCGCTGCGAACCGCCTACGCTGACAAAAGGCGACAAGTGGTACCGCGTGCCGCAACGGCGGCCACGTTTCGTCATCGATGTCCATCCCGATGTCGGCGTCGCCCAGTGGGTGCCGGACGGACTGGAAGCCGTCCAGGCCGTGCGCCGCTTGAACCATTCACTATCTGACTATTTTTCTCGGGAGATCCGCCGTGAAGTCGCTTGAGCAGGAAATCAAGGAACTCATCATCACCTCGCTGTCACTGGAAGATATCAAGGCGGAAGATATCGACACCGACGCGCCGCTGTTCGTGGAGGGGCTCGGGCTCGATTCCATCGACGCGCTTGAACTTGGCCTGGCGCTGCAGAAGCGCTACGGCGTCACCATGAAGGGCGAGAAGGAGGAGGTCCGCGCCCGATTCGCGAGCGTGGCGACGCTGGCCGCCTACATTGCGTCGCAACGCGGGCAGGCCGCGGCATGACGCCGCGGTAACCGCTAATCGGGAACACGGAGCCATACCATGACGCACGACGAAATCTTTGCTCGCGTGGCGGCAGTGCTCGATCAGACTTTCGAGATCGATCCCGCACGCATCACGCTCGATGCGCGCCTGTATGACGACCTCGATATCGACAGCATCGATGCCGTGGACCTGCTCGTGAAGATGAAGCCGCTGCTGAACCGGCCGCTTCAGCCCGAGCAGTTCAAGTCAGTGAGGACCGTGCGCGACGTGGTGCAGGCACTGGCGCAACTGATCGATTCAACGGCCACCGCCTGAGAGAGACATGGCATGGCGAAAATGGGGGCTGGGGCTGCTGACGATGGCTTACCCGCTCGTGATCTACCTTGGCTTGCAGCACTTTTCGCCGCGCGTGATGGCGCTGGCGCTGGTGGCGCTTGCACTGCTGCGCGCCGGCACCAGCCGCCAGGCTGGCTGGCGCGTCACGGCGCTGCTGGCCGGGGTGCTGGCGATTGCGGTGTTCGCTTCGGACCACGCGCTGCCGCTGAAGCTTTATCCCGTGCTGGTCAACATGGCCATGCTCGGCGTGTTCGGCTGGAGCCTGCGCCATCCGCCGACGCTGGTTGAACGGCTTGCCCGCCTGCGCGAACCGGACCTGCCGCCGGCCGGCGTGGCCTATACACGCCGCGTCACGCAGGCCTGGTGCGTTTTCTTTGTCCTGAACGGGACGATAGCCGCTGTCACGGCGCTGGCCGGTAGCGACCGGGTCTGGGCGCTCTATAACGGCGGTATTGCCTATGGATTGATCGGGCTGATGTTTGTTGGAGAATGGCTGGTGCGCCAGCGCGTGAAGTCCGCACATGCGGAGGACCACCATGGGTGATCGCATGTACGGAGTCGGCTCAGTGATGCCCGCGCTGGCCGGGCAGGACAAGGCCAGCGAATTCGTTGCACGGGCATCGGCCTGGCGGCAGGCGTTCCTGGGCGCTCCCGGAAGCCGCTGGGCGTTGCATGTCGAAAGCCCGGCCGAGTTCGCCGCGGCGCTGTTCGGCGCGTGGTACGCGGGCAAGCACGTGGTACTGCCCGGAGACACACGGCCCGAAACACTCGCCGTGCTGAACGGCCAGGTCGATGGCATGGCCGGCGATCTTCCGCATGGCCTGCAACCGGTTGCGGCGGTTGCGGCGGCTGCGCCACTGGAATGGCCGCCGCTTGACGTTCAGGACACGTGGCTCACGCTATTCACATCTGGCTCGACCGGCGCGCCTAGCGCGATAGTCAAGCGGCTGGCCCAACTCGACGCGGAGGTACATGCGCTCGAACAGGCGTTTGGCGCCTTGCTGCCAGCCGACAGCCGACTGTTGACCACGGTTTCCCATCAGCATATCTACGGCCTGCTGTTCACGGTGCTTTGGCCGCTGGCCGCCGGCCGGCCACTGCCGGCTTCGCGCCTGGCCTTTCATGAGGAACTGGTTGCCGCTTGCGCCGAAGACCCGGCGCCGGCGGTTCTGGTCAGCAGTCCGGCTCACTTGAAACGGATGCCCGAGGCGCTGGACTGGCGTGCTGCGCGTGACGTGGTGCGCGCGGTGTTCTCGTCGGGCGGGCCATTGCCTGCGGAGGCCGCGTCGGATGTGTTGCGCCATATCGGCCTGTCACCGATCGAGGTTTTTGGCAGTTCGGAGACCGGCGGCATTGCATGGCGTCAACGTGCCACGCGGGACGATCGCTGGACGCCGTTGCCCGGTGTGGCATGGCGGCTTGAGGACGGTTTCCTGGCCGTGCGCTCGGGGCATCTTGCCGACGATGGCTGGCAGGTGTGCGCGGACCGTGCACTTCCCGCCAGCGATGGCGGCTTCGTGCTGGCCGGCCGGGCAGACCGCATCGTCAAGATCGAGGAAAAGCGCGTTTCGCTGAGCGCGATCGAACAGCGGCTGGCGTTGTCACCGCTTGTGCGCGAAGCGCGCGCACTGGTGATCGACACGGCTGTTGGCACCCGTGTGGGCGCCGTCGTGGTCCTGGGCGATGAAGGCCAGGCGATGCGTGATGGCGCAGGGCGCCAGGCGGTGATTGCAACGCTGCGCCGCCATCTTGCCGACAGCGTGGACCCGGTGGCATTGCCGCGCCGGTGGGACTTTCCGGCTGCGCTGCCGTGCAACGCACAGGGCAAGACCACCGAAGCGATGCTGCGCGAGCTGTTCCGCAGGAGTATTCCGGCAGTGCGGTGGCTGGAGGCGGACGATACGTCCGCCACGGCCGAGCTTGATATTGCCGAGGATCTCGCGATCTTCGACGGCCATTTCCCCGGTGCGCCAATCGTGCCCGGCGTGGCCCAGGTCGACTGGGTCATGGCGCTCGCGCCGCAGCGCCTGGCTGTTCCCCCGCGCCAACGCTTCGCGCGGCTCGATGTGCTGAAATTTCAGGCCGTGATTCGTCCCGGTGCCACCGTGCGGCTTGCCATCACCTGGCAGCCCGACGCTTGCGCACTGGCTTTCCGACTAACCTCCGACGCCGGCTCGCACGCGAGCGGCAAGATCGTTTTTCACCCCGCAGTTTCATGACCGCCGTTTTTCGTCCCATCGTGCTGGTGCCGGTCTTTGACCACGAGCATGCCATCGGAGCCATGGTCGAGGCCATCCTGAGGCATCCGTGGCCCTGCCTGCTCGTCGATGACGGCAGCGGTCCTGAATGCGAGCAGGTCTTGCGCGATCTTGCCGACGCCAATCCCGGGCGTGTGCTGCTGATACGCCTGCCGGAGAACCGTGGCAAGGGGGCGGCGATGATGGCCGGTTTTGAGGCGGCCGCAAAGCTTGGCTATTCGCACGCGCTGCAGATCGATGCCGACGGCCAGCACAATGCTGCCGACATCCCGCGCTTTCTGGCGCTGGCGCAGGAGAATCCGGCGGCGGTCATTGCCGGCTGCCCGGTCTACGACGAATCGGTGCCGCGCCACCGCTTCTATTTCCGCTACCTCACGCACATCCTTGTGTGGATCAATACGCTGTCGTTCGAAATCCGCGATTCCATGTGCGGCCTGCGCGTCTATCCGCTCGATGCCGTGACGGCGCTGATGGATGACGTCCAGCTTGGGCGCCATATGGAATTCGACACGGAGGTCATCGTGCGCATGTACTGGCGCGGCGCATCGGTCGTGAACGTACCCACGCGCGTGACGTATCCGACCGACGGCGTGTCGCATTTCAGGCTTCTGCAGGACAACGTGCTGATGACGGGCATGCTGACCCGCCTGTTCTTCGGCATGCTCTGGCGCATGCCGCGCCTGCTATGGCGCAAGGTGCGCCCGGCATGAGTATCGTGCACCCCGAATCCCCACGCTCCGGGCGTTCGCAATCGGCTCAATCTCGCCAGTCGCCTCACTGGAGCGCGATCGGCGAAGCCACGTGCGTGTGGGGCATCTGGCTGCTGTACGGCTTGTACCGAGCCTTCGGCCGCCTGCTGTTCCGTGCCGTGATGTACCCGGTGGTGGTGTATTTCTGGCTGGCCTATCCGCTGGCGCGGCGCTCATCGATGGAATACCTCGGGCGCGTGGAAGCCGCCAGCAGTGCTATTGGCACGCGGCCCACATGGCGCCATTCGCTGCGGCATCTGTTCTCGTTCGGCGATACGCTGCTGGACAAGCTGCTGGCCATCGGCGGGCGCTATCGCTTCGAGCAAGTCTCGAAGGAAGGTGCCGAAGTGCTGCGCCGCCAGATTGCCAGCGGGCGCGGCGGCATCATCATGACGGCCCACGTCGGTTGCCTGGAGCTTTGCCGCGCCATGGCCAATCGCCTGGACGGCCTGCGGCTGACCGTGCTGGTCAACAGCGCGCACGCCGAGCGCTTCAACCGCATTCTGGCGCGGCTCGATCCAGATTCGATGCTGCAGCTTTACCAGATCGACGATATTTCGCCGGCCACCGCACTGGAACTATCCGCTCGCGTCGAGGCCGGAGAGTTCGTGGCGATTGCGGGCGACCGCGCGCCGGCCCACGGGGGCAGGGCGGTACGCGTGCCATTCCTCGGCGCCCCGGCACGCTTTCCGGTGGGGCCTTACGTACTGGCCAGCCTGCTGAAGTGCCCGCTGTTCGCAATGGGCTGCGTGCGTGAAGGCCGTGGGCACCTGATTCGTTTCACCGAACTGGAGCGCGCAGTGAAGCTGCCGCGAGCCAGACGCGAGGCAAGCCTGGAGGCACTCGCTGCGTCCTACGCGCAGTGGCTCGAAGACCTGGTGGCCCGCTCGCCATACGACTGGTTCAATTTCTACGATTTCTGGGCGGACGATCCGATCAGCATCGGCCGCCGAGACATGCAGCATCCCGCACAGGAACGCGATGTCCAACACACTGAGTCATGAGATCACGCTGACGCCGGCGTTTCACGACCTCGATCCGATGAACGTGGTCTGGCACGGCAACTATCTGCGCTACTTCGAACTGGCGCGCTGCGCGCTGTTGCAGCAGATCGACTACGACTATCCGCAGATGTGCGCTTCGGGCTATGCCTGGCCGATCGTCGACGTACGCGTCAAGTACGTGCGTCCGCTCCGGTATGGCCAGCCCGCGATCGTGCGCGCCACGTTCGTGGAATGGGAAAACCGGCTCAGGATCGACTACGAGATCCGCGATGCCGCAACTGGCGCGCGGCTGACGAAGGGCCATTCGATCCAGGTGGCCGTGGACATGGCGACGCAGGAAATGCAGTACGTCAGCCCGCCAGTGCTGCTGCAGCGGCTTGGAGTGTCGTCATGATGCGCCGGGTTGTGCTGCGCGCGATGATCGCGCTGGGTGCCGTGGCCGTGCTGCCGGTGCACGCGGAGGACCTGTCCGCCGCCGTGGCCGCGCGCCTGTCCGATGCGCCGGTGATCCACGGCCAGTTCGAGCAGACGCGCAGGTTGGCCGGTTTCAGCAACCCGCTGGTCTCGCGCGGCGATTTCGTGCTGGCGCGCGGCCGTGGCGTGGTGTGGACCACGCGTGAGCCGCTGGTGTCGAGCCTGCTGGTTACGCCCGAGAAGCTTGTGATGCGCGGTGCGGACGGCAAGGTCCAGCAGCAGATGCAGGCCGATGCCCAGCCGGCCATGCGCATGGTCGGAGAATCGATGATTGCCGTCCTGCGTGGTGACCTGCGCAGCCTGTCCACCCGGTTCAGTGTGACTGGCAAGCTGGTTGGCAAGTCCGGGTGGACGCTGACGCTGACGCCGACCGATGCCGGCGTACGCCGTGCCTTCGTCCGGATCGATCTGGCCGGAGACCGGTTCGTGCGTGACGTCAGGCTTGAGGAAGCCAGTGGCGACAGCACGGTGGTCAGGATGATCGACCCCGCAGGTGTGGACAGGCTCAGTGCTTCGGAGGAACAACGTTTTGAATGAGTTGGCGCACGGGATGGCGATGCAGGGCGGGCTCACCCGCCGCGAGCGCCTGCTGGCCATCGGCTGGCTGTTGCTGGTGATCGCACTGGTCGCGCATCAGGTGCAGTTCTGGCGAGCGTCGCGGCTGGATACCGATGTGATGGCACTGCTGCCCACCAGCGAGCGAACCGCCACGGCCGACCGCGTGCTGCGCCATCTGACAGATGGTGTATCGCGCGAGATCGTGGTCCTCGTGGGCGGCTCTGATTGGGCGAAAACGCGCGCCGCGGCACAGCGTTTCAGTCAGGCGACTGCCGGCAGCGGTGCGCTGCTGAAACCGGTCGACAAGATCGCCGCATTCGATTTCGATGCGGCGCTGGCGTTCTACCGGCCCTGGCGCGATCGGCTTCTGACCGATGCGCAGCGCGAGCAATTGCAGACGACCGATGCCGATACGCTTGCCCGGCAGGCGCTGACGCGGCTCTATCAGTTTTCCACCGGGCCCCGGCTGACCGACTGGGCATCCGACCCGCTTGGCCTGTGGCAGGACTGGTGGCTGTCCCGTGCCGCCGTGACCCGCGTTCATGAGCGCGATGGGCTGGCCACGGTGACTGGCGACGGCAAGGACTGGGTCCTGCTTTCGTACCGCATCACCAAGCCCGCGTTCTCGGCCAATGGCAACACTGACTACAGTGACCTGCTAAGCGCGGCGGAAGCGGCTGCGCGCCATGGTGATGACAGCGTGCGCGTGGTGACGGCTGGCATTCCGCTGCACGCGGAAGCGGCGGCGGCACAGGCCAACTGGGAAATGAACGTAATCGGCTGGGGTTCGCTGGCCGCCGTGCTGCTGCTGGTGTGGCTGGCCTTCCGTTCGTTGCGGCCCATCGTGCTGGTCGGGTTGTCGCTGCTGATCGGCACGGCCGCGGCGATCTCCGCCACGGCGATCGTGTTCGACCGCGTTCACCTGATCACGCTGGTATTCGGCGCCAGCCTGGTGGGCGTGGCCGAGGATTTCGGCATTCATTACTTCGTGTCGCGGCAGGCGATGCCGCGTGCCACGCCGCCGGCGGTCATGCGTTTTCTGGCGCCAGGGCTGGCGCTGGCGCTGTCGACTAGCGTGGTGGCGTACCTTGCACTCGGGATCGCGCCGTTCCCCGGGCTGCGCCAGATGGCGCTGTTCTCGGCGGTTGGCCTGATTACCGCGTTCCTGACCGTGCTGTTCTGGTTTCCGTTCCTGGATCGCGGGAATCTGCGGCCCACGCGCATGTCGACATGGCTTGCCGATAGCCTGGAGCGTTGGCCGTACGCGCGCAACGACCGCCGCACCTGGCTTGGCATCGCCGCGTTGCTGCTGTTCATCGTCACGGGAATCTGGCAGGTGCGCGTGGCCGATGACATACGCCAGCTCCAGAGTTCGCCGCCCGCGCTGATCGAAGCGCAGCGTACGGCGGGGCGTCTGCTGGGCACGCCAAGCCCCGCGCAGTTCATCCTTGTGCGTGGTGCCACGCCGGATGAGGTACTCGCGCGGGAAGAGGCCATCAAGGCTGCGCTGGCCGGCGCAATCCGCCACGGCGATCTGGCCGGCTTCGTCGCGATCTCTGACTGGGTGCCATCCGCCGGACGCCAGCGCGTGGACGCGGCACTGTCAGATCGGCAGGCGGCCGCCGTGCGTGAGCGCGTGGCCAGCACACTCGGCGGGACAATTGCCGCACCGCCAGCCCCGGCGGCAGATGCGGTGCTGACACTGGACGCGTGGCTTGCGCAGCCGCTTTCGGAAACGCTGCGGGAGCTGTGGCTCGGCCACGAAGGCAACGGCTATGCGAGCGTGATGCTGCTGCGCGGCCTGGACCATGCTTCGGCGATACCGGGCATAGCCGCGTCGGTGCGGCAGGTGCCGGGCGCCGAATGGGTGGACCGCGTGGCGGATATCTCGTACCTGCTGCATCACTATCGCGTGCTGATGAGCTGGTTCCTGCTGGCGGGCGCGGTGGGCGTAGCGCTGCTGCTGGCCTGGCGTTACGGCCGTTCCGGCTGGCGCGCGCTCGTGCCGACGCTGATGGCGGCGGCATTCAGCGTGGCCGTGCTGGGCTGGACTGGCGTGCCGCTGCAACTGTTCTCCGTGCTTGCGCTGGCGCTGCTGCTGGGCGTGGGCGTGGACTACGGCATTTTTCTGCTCGAACATCCGGGCGATGGCGAGTCATGGACCGCCATCGTGCTCGGGGCAGCCAGCACACTGCTGGCATTCGGGCTGCTCGCGTTGTCGTCCACGCCTGCGCTCCACGCGTTTGGCGCGACGATGCTGTCGGGCGTGGGTGCGGTCTGGGTGATGTCGCCGTGGTTCAGGCCGCTGCCCGGAAACGTATCGCATCAGATCAATCAGGAAGGAACTCCATGAACAAGGAAAAAGTGGATGTGCTGATCGTCGGCGCGGGCCCGGCGGGCTCCGTGGCGGCTGGACTGCTGCGCAAGCGCGGCATTGGCGTACTGGTGATCGAAAAGGAAACCTTCCCGCGCTTTTCGATCGGGGAAAGCCTGCTGCCGCAGAGCATGGCCTACATCGAGGAAGCGGGCATGCTGCAGGCCGTGGTGGAGGCCGGTTTCCAGTACAAGAACGGCGCGGCGTTCGCGTGTGGCGATCGCTATACCGATTTCGACTTCCGCGAGAAGTTCTCGCCGGGATGGGGCACCACCTATCAGGTGCAGCGTGCGCAGTTCGATGACGTGCTGATCCGCGAGGCCCAGAAGCAGGGCGCCGAAGTGCGCTTTCGCCATGTCGTGGAAGCGGTGGATGTCAGCGGCACGGCGCCGGTCGTCACCGTGCGCGACCCGGATGGCAACGCCTATGTGGTGGAGCCGCGCTACCTGCTCGATGCTTCGGGCTTCGGCCGTGTGCTGCCCCGTCTGCTGGACCTGGAGTCGCCGTCGAACTTCCCGGTGCGCGCGGCCATCTTCACACACGTGGCCGACGGGATTCCCGCAGGCACGTTCGACCGCAACAAGATCCGCGTGGGCGTTCATCCGGAACACGTCGATGTCTGGTACTGGACGATTCCGTTCTCCAACGGCCGATGCTCGCTGGGCGTGGTGGCCGAGAAGAGCTTCCTCGATCGCTACGCCGGCGACGATATGACGCGTCTGAAGACGCTGGTGGGCGAGGAACCCGGGCTGGCGACGCTGCTGAAGGATGCGCAGTGGGATACCCCGGCGCGCCAGATCGTCGGCTACTCGGCCAATGTCCGTTCGCTGTGGGGCAATGGCTACGCGCTGCTTGGCAACGCGGGCGAGTTTCTCGATCCCGTGTTCTCGTCGGGCGTGACCATCGCATTCAAGTCGGCCAGCCTGGCCACCGCCTGTGTGGCGCGCCAGCTGGACGGTGAAGCGGTGGACTGGGAAACCGACTACGCCAGGCCGCTGAAGGCCGGCGTCGACTGTTTCCGCGCCTTTGTGGAAGCCTGGTATGAAGGCAGCTTCCAGAAGCTGATCTTCCATCCGGACTCTCCGGCCGATATTCGCTGCATGATTTCGTCGATCCTGGCCGGCTACGCCTGGGACCTCAAGAATCCGTTCGTGACCGATTCGCGCCGGCGGCTGAGCGTACTGGAGCAGTTTTGCGACGCCTGAGTCTTTCATCCCTGCTGGCGGCCGCTGCCATGCTGGCAGCGCTGGCTGGCTGTGCCACCGTTGCCCCGACGTCGACGGAAGCGCCGCTGCTGCGGCTGCCGCCCGCCTCGCTGGGCAGGACGCTGAATCTGCAGCAGCAGATCACGGTGCAGTTTCCGTCGCCACAGGGGGAGCAGACACGTGACATGATCGCGCTGCTGGAGGCCGATGCCGCGCATACGCGGCTGGCCGCCGTGGCAGGCGGCCAGGTACTGGCGCGAATCGACTGGGATGGCCACGAGTTGCATGTGACACGCGCACCGTGGGCGCCCGCCGAACTGAAGCCCGAGCGCATCCTCAGCGATATGCAACTGTCGTTGTGGCCTGTCGATGCGATCCAGGCCGCGCTGCCCGCTGGTTGGTACATCGAAGCCACGCCGGGCATGCGCCGCCTGCGGAACGGCAGCGAGATTGTGGCCGAGGTGCGCTATCCCGATGCCGCCACCACGCTGTTCACGCAGCTGCGCGACGGGTACAGGCTGACCATCCGCACGCTGCAGGATGCAGGGGGAACGCAATGACGATCTACCTCAACGCGATGAACGTGATCTGCGCGCTCGGTAGCGGCAACGAAGCCGTGCGTGCAGGCCTATGGCGCAGCGACGGTCCATCGGGCGGCGAGACGACCGACCGCTATACGCCCGGTAACCCATTGCATCTGGGTACCGTCAGTGAACCGATCGCCGCCGTCGATTTGCCCGATGGCACGCCGCTGGAACTGGCCAGCCGCAACAACGCCATGCTGGAGCGCACGCTGGCCGGATTACGGCCTGCAGTGGACGCCGCACTGGCAACGGTTGGGCCAACGCGAGTGGCAATCGTGCTTGGCACCAGCACCTCCGGCATCTACGAAGGCGAGCATGCCGTGCACGCCCACGTCACGCAGGGTGCGTGGCCCGCGCAATTCCACTACAGCCAGCAGGAGCTTGGCTCGCCGGCGCGCTATCTGGCTCGGCGGCTTGGCGTGGGCGGGCCTGCATTCGTGATCTCCACGGCATGCTCGTCCAGCGCCAAGGCCATGGCGGCGGCAGCAAGGCTGCTGCAGCACGGCATTGTCGACGTGGCGATTGCGGGGGGCGTCGATACGCTGTGCGGGTTCACGATCTCCGGATTCCTGTCGCTCGATTCCGTGAGCGCGGCGCGCTGCAATCCGATGTCCATACACCGGCAGGGGATCAACCTTGGCGAGGGCGCCGCGTTGTTCCTGATGTCGCGCGAGGCCGGCCCCGTGCGCCTGACGGGCTGGGGCGAGACTTCAGACGCGCATCATATGTCCGCGCCCGACCCGTCCGGCGCCGGCGCACGGCTGGCAATGCAGCAGGCCCTGGCACGGGCCGGCCTGCGCGCGGCCGACATTGACTACCTGAACCTGCACGGCACGGCCACCGAGCAGAACGACGTCATGGAAGCGCATGCCGTGGCCGACCTGTTTGGCCGCGACGTGCCGGTCAGTTCCACCAAGCCGCAGACCGGCCATACGCTCGGCGCGGCGGGCGCGGTGGAATCGGCGCTGATGTACCTGACGCTGACCGACAACCCGCAAGGCCGGCTGCCGCCGCATTGGTGGGACGGCGCAGCCGATCCGTCGATGCCCGCGCTGCATCTGGTCGGTGGCAATGAGTCGCTTGGCCGCCCGGTGCGGCACGTCATGAGCAATTCGTTCGCCTTTGGCGGCAGCAATTGCGTGCTGGCGATGGGAGAGGGCTAAAGATGACCGCTCCTGAACCGTTATCGAAGCCACGGCATCGGCCGGATCTGCTGCCGCCCGTGGCGCAAGTCGTGCCGCATGCCGGCGCAATGCGGCTGATCGACGAACTGCTTGAGGCCGATGACACGGCGTGCATGGCGCGCGCCACGGTCAGGCCGACGCAGCTGTTCGTCGACGAAGCGGGCATGCCGGCGTGGATCGGCATCGAGTACATGGCGCAAACGATCGCGGCATGGGCTGGTGTGCAGGCGCGCGGATCGGGCCATGGGCCTCGCCCCGGTTTCCTGCTGGGCTCGCGCCGCTACGCCAGCGATGTGGCGGCATTTCCGGTGGGCAGCGAACTGACCGTTCGCGTGCAACTCGAAATGGCCGGGGACGACGGCCTTTCATTGTTCGCGTGCACACTGGCGATGGACGGCTGCGAGGTTGCGCGGGCCACGGTTTCGGTATTCCAGCCTGCCGATGCACAGGCACTCCAGCAGGCACTCCAGCAGGCAGACATCAAGGGGCAGCAGACATGACAACCCAGACCGTGCTTGTCACGGGATCATCGCGTGGCATCGGCCGCTCCATTGCGCTGCGTCTTGCACGCGACGGCTATGACGTGGTGATTCACTGCCGCGCGCGCCGCCAGGATGCCGAATCGGTGGCCGACGCCGTACGCGCGTTCGGCCGCAATGCGCGCGTGCTGAATTTCGATGTCGGCCAGCGCGAGGCCGCTGCCAGCGTGCTGCTGAACGATATCGACCAGCACGGCTGCTACTACGGCGTGGTCTGCAACGCGGGCCTGGCGCGCGATGCGGCATTCCCGGCCATGAGCGGCGAGGAGTGGGACGAGGTGATCCACACCAACCTCGATGCGTTCTACAACGTGCTCAATCCGGTAGTGCTGCCGATGGTGCAGCGGCGGCGGCCCGGCCGGATCGTCACGCTGTCGTCGGCTTCCGGCATCGTCGGCAACCGCGGCCAGACCAACTACAGCGCGGCCAAGGCCGGCATCATCGGCGCCACCAAGGCGCTGGCAATCGAGCTGGCCAAGCGCCAGATCACGGTGAACTGCGTGGCGCCGGGCCTGATCGACACGGAGATGGTAGAGGAACACGTGCGCGAGGAAGCGCTGAAGATGATCCCCGCGCGGCGCATGGGAACACCGGACGAGGTGGCCGCCACGGTGGCGTTCCTGCTGTCACCGGACGCCGGATACATTACGCGGCAGGTAATTTCGGTGAACGGGGGCATGTTCGGATGAAGCGGGTGGTGGTAACCGGGGCCGGTGCAATCAGCGCCATCGGCAATGACTGGGCTACGGTGCGCAGGCATCTGGCCAGTGGCCGTAACGCCGTGGTGCGGATGCCGGCGTGGAGCCAGATCCGCGGCCTCAACACGCAGCTTGCCGCCCCGGTGCCACCGTTCACATTGCCGCCTCACTACACACGCAAGCTCACGCGGACCATGGGCCGCGTCTCGCTGATGTCGGTGCTGGCCACGGAAGCCGCGTTGGCCGATGCGGGCCTGGCCGGGCATCCACTGGTCACCGGCGGGCAGATGGGCATCGCGTATGGGTCGTCGACAGGCACGCCGTCGGCCGCGCAGGACTTTGCGCGGATGATGAGCGATGGCACCACCGAGGGCGTCAACGCCACCACGTATATCCGCATGATGCCGCACACCGCGGCCGTGAACATCGGCGTGTTCTTTGGCATCAAGGGGCGCATCCTGACCACGTCGAGCGCGTGCACGTCCGGCAGCCACGGTATCGGCTATGCGTTCGAGACGATCCGCATGGGCAGGCAGGTGGCGATGCTGGCGGGCGGCGCCGAAGAACTCGACGCCACCGAGGCGGCGGTCTTCGATACGCTGTTTGCCACGAGCACGCGCAACGACTCGCCCGAGGCGACGCCCCGGCCGTTCGATGCACGGCGCGACGGCCTGGTGCTGGGCGAGGGCGCCTGCACGCTGGTGCTTGAGGAGCTGGAGCACGCGCAACAACGCGGCGCGCCGATCCTGGCCGAGATCGTCGGCTATGGCACCAACAGCGATGGCGTCCACGTGACCCAGGCTCATGCCGGCACGATGGCGCTGGCCATGCGCATGGCGCTGGACGATGCCGGCGTTGTGCCGGAGCAGATTGGCTACGTGAACGCCCACGGTACGGCCACCGACCAGGGCGACGTAGCGGAATCCCACGCCACGCACACCGTGTTCGGCTCGCGCATGCCAATCAGCTCGCTAAAAAGCTATCTGGGCCATACGCTGGGAGCCTGTGGCGCGCTGGAGGCGTGGATGTCGATCGAGATGATGCGGGATGGCTGGTTCGCCCCGACGATCAATCTGGAAAGCCCGGACCCACGCTGCGCGCCGCTGGACTACATCATGGGCGACGGCCGCCGTATCGACACGGAATGCGTGATGAGCAACAATTTCGCATTTGGCGGGATCAACACGTCGCTGGTCTTCCGCCGCTGGAACGACTGAAACCCCTTCCTCATTCCCATGCCGCTCGCGCTGCGTACCGGATCTGTGATGGCCTTCGCCGCAATGGCGCCACCCGTGGCTCGCTGGATGTCGCCAGAGGAAATGGCGCGGCTGGCCGCAATGCGTGCCCAGGCGCGTGCCGAGCAGTTTGCCGCAGGCCGCTGGCTGGCGCGCCGGCTGCTGGCGGTGACGTTCGGTGGCGAGGCGGCCGAGTGGGCGCTTTCGGCCGCCGAGGATTCGCCGCCCCTTGCAACGCATACAAGCGGCGCGGTCGGGATGCCGGTTTTCGTTTCGATTGCGCATTCAGGTGATTGCCTGGCCTGCGCGGTGTCCGATACGCCCGTGGGCGTCGATATCGAGGAACTGCAGCCGCGCAAGCACCTGGATACGCTGATCGAGGCCACCACGACCGAGGCCGAGCGCGCGGCGCTGCCCCAATTGCTGCCGGAAAGCGAAGACGCGGCGCGGCTTGCAACGTTCTTCCAGCTCTGGACCTTGAAGGAAGCGTGGATCAAGTGCCACGGCGGCAACCTGTTCCAGACCATGATGGGGCACGTGGTGGAGGCGCTGCCGGCGCCGATGTCCCAGGCCAACGGCGTGACCTGGCGCCGCAATGATGCCGTGCTGGCGCTGGTGGCATCCGCGCCCGTGGATGCGCTGGGCCTGCCAGAGGCCGCTGGCTGGCGCCTGCGTGAGCGTGAATCGGCTGACTGAACCGGCTGACTGAAGCGAACGCCTGAAGCAATCACCTGAAGCAACGACAACTGCGCAACGCTTTACAACGTATAGATTGTAAATCTGATTTACACCATATTGGTTGTATCTTGAATTTACAGCCTATAAGTAGTAAAACGCCTTTACAACCTATGAGTTGTCAGCCCCGACGCCAGACTCCGCAAGACTTCGCATGAGCACGACCTATCCAATCCGCATCATCAGCCAGTTACGCCCGATCCTGCAGGGCTTCCGCAAGTCGCACGGCCTGACGCAGGCCGAACTCGCGGCAAGGCTTGGTGTGAGCCAGCAGAGCTATGCACGGCTGGAAGCCAATCCGGGCCGCGCGAGCATGGCACGCATCCTGACCGTGCTGCAGGCGCTGGAAGTGGAACTGGTGCTCTCACCGCGGGGCAAGGCCGCACCGGCCGGGCGCCAGAAGAAGAACGGGAATAGCGAGGACTGGTAATGGGACGACGTCCCCTCAGGCGCCGGCTTGGCGTCTGGATGAACGGGTTGTTCACGGGTACCTGGGAGCAGGGCACCGACGGTGAATCCTTCACATACGACGAGAACTGGATAGGCAATGCGCAGGGCCGGCCACTGTCGCTGTCGTTGCCGTTCCGTTCCGGCAGCGAACCGTACCGGGGGCGGGTCGTCACCGATTACTTCGACAACCTGCTGCCCGACAGCGACGCCATTCGCCGCCGCCTGGCGCAGCGCCACCGCACGCAGGGCACAGGGCCGTTCGACCTGCTGTCCGCGCTTGGCCGCGATTGCGTGGGCGCGCTGCAGTTGTTGCCGGATGACGCGGTACCCGAGGCGCTGCATTCCATCGACGGCACGCCGCTTGACGAAGCCGGGATTGCCCGGTTGCTGCGGGACACCACGCGGCGCGTGCCACTTGGCCAGCATGCCGATGAGGACGACTTGCGCCTGTCGATTGCCGGCGCGCAGGAAAAGACCGCGCTGCTGCGCCGCGACGGCCAATGGCTGCTGCCACATGGCAGTACGCCGACCACGCACATCCTCAAACTGCCGCTTGGCCTGGTTGGCAACATGCGCGCCGACATGCGTACGTCGGTGGAAAACGAATGGCTCTGCGCCCAGCTTGTGCGGCACTACGGACTGCCGGTCGCAAACTGCGAGGTTGCGCGCTTCGAGGACCAGAAGGCGCTGGTGGTGGAGCGCTTTGACCGCCGCCTGGCGCCGGACGAAAGCTGGATCATCCGCCTGCCGCAGGAGGACTTCTGCCAGGCACTTGGCGTTTCGGTGCTGGCCAAGCACCAGGCTGACGGCGGGCCTGGCATCGCGGAAATCATGGCGGTGCTGGCCGGTTCCGAGACCGCGGCGCATGACCGGCGCAACTTCTTCAAGACACAGATCCTGTTCTGGCTGCTGGCGGCCACGGACGGGCATGCCAAGAACTTCAGCCTGTCTATCGGGCCGGGCGGTCGATACTGGTCGACGCCGCTCTATGACGTGCTTTCCGCCTACCCGATCATGGGTGGCGGGGCCAGCCAGATTGCTCCACAGAAAGCCCGGCTCGCCATGGCCGTGCGAGGAAGCCAGAATCACTACCGGCTGGCGCAGATCATGCGGCGCCACTGGTTCGAGCAAGGGCGGCAGGTGGGCATGAGCGTGGATGAGGTGGAAGCGATCATCGCGGAACTGACGGCCGCCACCGGGCAGGCCATCGCGCAAACCGCGGCCGTGCTGCCGCGAGGATTTCCAGCCGATCTCGCCGAGAGCGTGTTCGTGGGGCTGCAAGCGCAGGTTCGCAGACTCGCCTAGATTGAGAGTGGTGGCAGCTTGCGTCACGTCAATGCATGGGCGAGCCTGCCACCTAGAGTGACGTGTGAGATTCCTCGTCATCCTGACGAGGAACGCAGATCCCACAGGAGTCCCACATGTACCGCCAAATCATGGTCCCGATCGACGATAGCCATTGCTCGTCCCGTGCGCTGGACGAAGCCGTCCGGATGGCCCGCGCCACCGGGGCGCATCTGGAAATCGTCCATGTCATCGACTATGGCTTCCTGAGATTCAAGGCGCATTCGGACGAGATTGCGGAGCAGCGCCAGCATCGGGTGGCGGCCGGCAAGGCCCTGCTGGCCAAGGCCGCGCATCACGCGGAGCGCGCGGGCATCGAATTTTCCGAGAGGCTGATCGATGACATGTCCACGCTCGGTGATGTCGCAAACAGGCTGATTCACGACCTGCAGGACAGCAAGCCAGACCTGGTGGTCATCGGCACGCACGGCAACAGCGGCCTGCAGCGAGTGGTGCTGGGGAGTGTTGCGGAAACCCTTGTACGGCACGGTTCGGTGCCCGTGCTGGTGGTTCGGGGCGATATTCCGCTGGCCGAGCCGGTAGGTGCCGGGCCGCAAGCCGCTTCGGCGTAGTTACCAGGGGCAGCAGAGGATACGTCGGCGGCCCTGCGCGGCTGCCGAGCATAAGGCGTCAATGCGAACGATTGCCGGAGCCCGGGAAAGTGCCGGGCTCCGGCAATCGGCGTGTGGAGTCTGAAGCTATCCGGACGCCAGGGCTACTTCTGGCCCGCGGCCGCATGAGCCGCCGAGATCGCGGCATCACGTTCCTTGGCAGCGGCGGCCTTGGCTTCGTCGTAGATCTTCTTCGCGTCGGCTACCTTCTGGTTGTAGGTCTTCCTTGCCGCAGCAACCTCCTGACGCATCTTCACGATTGCGTCATTGCTTGCATGCGACGCGGCGGCGCCGGAAGCCGACTGCGCCCATGCCGGAGCGGCGCAGAGGGTAGCGGAAATCATGATCAGGCTGGCCAGGTGTTTCATTCGCTTCTCCCATCGTTGTCGCCAATCACCTTAGCCGGAAGCGCCCGGCATCTCCATTGGCCCAAAGCCCAACTGGGAGCGACATGCACGCGTTCAGGTCACACCGGACCCAGTGAAAATTTATGGAAAATTAAGAACGCGAACTAGATCAAAAGCAGTAGATCTGCGGTATTGGAATGTCCGGCGGACCGTCTACACTCGAGGACCGTCCATCGCGAAGGACTCGCCATGTATCGCGCACCTGAAGCAGTAGCGGATCGTTCAAGCCCGGCCATACCTGCTGCTCCGGAGCCCCGCGGCGCGGCGCGACCGGCTTCCGGGGATCGTGCCATCGAACGCATTGCCGAGGCCTACGATGTACCCGTGGAAGTGGTTCGACGAGAGTTCTGGGACGCGTGGTGCTCATTGTCATCCGACGCGAGGATCTTCGATTACGTCCTGGTGCTGGCGGAAAGACGCGTTATCGCCTTGCTGCGCGGAAAGCGTCGGCCCGGCGCGCACTGAGTACCTTAGATCGGACCACTCCGCCCAGGGCTGCCGCACTTCACACGCGCTTCACACCGCTTAACACAGCTTCAACCACGCCTGCCCATCACCAGATACAGCCCGGCTGCCGCCAGCGCCATGCCCGGCCACGCCATCGGCGGGATCGGTTCGCCAAGGACCAGCAGCGCGATAACCGTCGTAGTGGGTGGAACGAGGAAGAACAGCGCCGAGACCCTTGATGCCTCGCCGTGGCGGATCATCGCCAGCAGCAGCGATATGGCGACAATCGAATTGCCGATCACGAGATAGGCGAGCGATCCCGCCAGTTCGGGCGTCCACTCAACGCGCATCGGCTCCAGCGCAAAGGCCAGCGGTGCCGTGACCGCCAGTCCCACGGCGTACTGCACCGTGTTGGACAGCACGGGATGCACCGTCGTACCGAACCGTTTCTCCCACAGCGTGCCGCCCGTCATGGCCAGCAGCGCCAGCACCGCGAACGCCAGCGCGGCAGGGGTGATATCGATCGATGACTTCGCCGTGATGACCAGGATTGCGCCCGCCACGCCCATGGCCAGGCCGATCCACCGCATCCTGTCCACGCGCTCCCCGGCAATGGCCGGTGCAAGCAGCCCAACCAGAATGGGTTGCTGCGACGTGACCAGCGCCACCGCGCCGGCCGACATGCCGTACTTGAGGCTGAGGTAGGTGAACGAGAAATAGCCGGCCTGGATCAGCAGGCCCACCACGGCCAGATGTAGCCATGGCTTGATGCCGACGGGGAGCGCGGGCCTGATCCAGAGGCAGGGGCCAATCAGCAGCCCGACGACGCACGCATATCGCAAGGCCAGGAAGGTCAGCGGGTCAGCGTGGCGCAGGCCGAGCTTGAGAAACACGAAGCCGCTGGACCACAGCAGCAGGAACAGCGCGGGCGCTGCGCGTAGCCACGGCGGATTCGCTGCTGCATACGTCGTGTGTTCTGGCATGCCGTGGCCTGCTGAAGCTGGAATGAGGCGACAGTAGCATTTTCATGCGCGCCTCGCCTTACATCGCTTCGCGGTCAGAGGGTGGCTGGTGCCAGCGCGGTGTCCGCCGTAGTCCGTTGTGTCGTGGGTTCCGCCGCCTGTTCGGCCTCGTGTTCCGCACCGGCCGCCGCTGCCGCTGTCAGCCGTCTGTACCGGCCAAGCGCCCATAGCGGGAAGTAGGCGGTGTACCCGTGGTACTTCAGGTGGAAGATCCGCGGGAACCCCGGTGCGTTGTGATGCGGGTGCAGCCAGAACCCGTCCTCGTTCTGTGCATCGATCAGGTACGCCGCGCCTCGGTGCACCGAATCCGAATCGGCTTCGCCGACGGCCATCTGGCCGAGCATTGCCCAGGCCGTGTGCTCTGCCATGCTGCCGTCCTCGTGGGTGCCAGCCAGTTCGGGGCGCGCATAGCTGTCGTTCGTCTCGCCCCAGCCGCCATCGGTGTTCTGCTTGCCACGCAGCCACTGCAGCGCGTTACGCACCATCGGCAGCTTGCGATCGACGCCAGCCAGGCCCAGGCCCGCCAGAACGCTCCACGTGCCGTAGATGTAGTTGGTGCCCCAGCGTCCCCACCAGCTTCCGTCCCGTTGCTGTGTGGTCTGCAGGTAGGCGATGCATCGCTCGCGCACGGTGGCGTCCTGCGGGCGGCGGGTGACACCAAGTGCCAGCAGTACGCGGCCGGAAACATCCTCGGTGGGCGGATCGAGCAACGCCCCGTGATCGGCGAACGGAATCGCGTTCAGGAAATTGCGGTCGCAATTGGCGTCGAATGCGCCGAAGCCGCCATTGCGTGACTGCAGGCCGATGATCCAGTCCAGGCAACTTGCAACGGCGGTGTCGTAGCGGTCCGGCTGGCCAGTGCGCTTGCCGCGCGCGTGGAGCATTGCCAGCACGACCGCCGAATCGTCGATATCGGGGTAATACGGGTTGGCGTACTGGAACGCCCAGCCACCGGGCGGCGTGTTCGGTGCCGCGTTCTGTTCCCAGTCGCCGCGCAGGTCAAGAACCTGACGGTCGGCCAGCCAGTCATAGGCACGGGCGACAGCCGTGGCGGACCGCTCGCTGGCGGGCGCCTGTTCCAGCGCCATGACGCTCCAGGCCGTATCCCACACCGGAGACAGGCAGGGCTGGCAATACGACGATCCGTCATCGCGGTGCACCACCAGCTTTTTCAGTGCGGCCGTGCAATCGCGGCGCAGCGGATGGTCCTCGGGGTATCCGAGCAGCACCATCATCTCGTAGCTGTAGACCATCGGCGGGAAGATGCCGCCAAAGCCATCCTCGCCGTTCATGCGCGCTTCGGACCATTCCACCGCACGCCGGATGGCGCGGCGCCGCAGGAAGCCCGGAATCAGCGGTTCCAGATGGCGAACCACGCGGTCCATCGCCAGAAACGCGCGCTGCAGGCCGGCCTTGCGCGGAAAGTAGTCCTGCTCCAGTTCGGGCGGGGTAACGAACAGTTCCTGCACATGGACGCCACGCGGGTTCTTCGCCATGGCACGCATGGAGCAGAGCACCAGCAGCGGCACCATGGTGGTACGCGCCCAGTAGGCAATCTTGTCCATGTGGATCGGCGCCCAGCGCGGGAACAGAACGAACTCCACCGGCATGAACGGCGTGGCGCGCCAGGGCACTTCGCCAAAGGTTGCCAGCAGGATGCGCGTGAACACGTTCGACTTCGCCGCGCCACCGCGCGACAGGATTGCTTCGCGTGCCCTGACCATGTGCGGGGCGTCCGCCGGATCGCCCGCGGCTTTTAGCGCAAAGTACGCCTTGACGCTGCACGAGATGTCGAGGTCTCCGCCGTAGTAAAGGTCCCACGCGCCATGGCGATCGAGTCGCTGCGTTGCGCGCAGGTACCTTGCCATGCGCGCCTGCAGCGCCGTGTCGATCTCATCGACGAAGTGCATCATCAGGATGTACTCGGCCGTGATGGTGGCGTCGCATTCGAGTTCGAAACACCAGTGGCCGTCGGGGTGCTGGTGGTCCAGCAGCGCGTCTCGTGCGCGGACGATCGCGGCATCGATGTCAGATGCCGGGAGTACTTGCTTGATCATGCTTGTTCTGGGCGAGGATGCGTCATTTGCTCGAGCCGGCGCACCAGTTCCAACCGCTGTTCAGCGTTGATGGTGCGATGGCCGAGCAGGTCGGCCAGCCAGAGCCCGTCGGCCGCAAGGCGGCACAGCAGCAGGCTCGTGGTGTCTTTGCAGAGATCCAGATCCGCGTTCAGCGATCCGGATTCCCATTCCTGGTAGGGCGTGCGGAACTCGGGCCGCGCCATGACTAGCATCATGGCGGCCCTCCACAACTCGCGCTCGCCGGTTTCGGCAAAGCCGTCGGCAGAGGCGTGCAGGTAGGCGCGGGTGTTACGGCCGTGGGGCTCGGCGTCGGTGTCGGCCAGCGTGGCAACCTGGCCCTTGAAGTGCTGGAGCACCTGGGCCGACAACGCTTCGAGCAACTCCTGCTTGCTTGAGAAGTGATGCTGCAGGCCTCCCTTTGAAACGCCTGCGCGTGCGGCCACCGAGTTCAGCGTGACGGCCCCGATTCCTTCTTCGACGAGCAGGTCGATGGTGGCCGATAGCAGGCGGTCGCGAATCAGGTGCGGCTGTTTGGGGCGGCGGTGGGCTTCACTCATGGAGCCGGAAGATACCATCCGGACGGATTGTTTGCAATCGAGCCGATGTGCTGACAGGTGCGCTTTGCGCGGAGAGTGCGAATTGTGGCGGCAAGCCGCGTTGGCTATCTTGAAACGACGGCGCCGATGCGCAAACCGCGCTGGAGCCGCCTCCATGGCCACGTTCAAACTGTTCCTGGCGGGGGATGTGATGACTGGCCGGGGTATCGACCAGATCCTCCCGCATCCCGGCGATCCAACGCTATATGAGCGCTATGTGCGCGATGCGGGGCACTACGTCACGCTTGCGGAGCGCAGGGCCGGGCCGATACCTCGCCAGGTGGCGCCCGGCTATATCTGGGGCGATGTGCTGGAGGTGCTGGCCATCCAGCAGCCGGACCTCAGGATCGTCAACCTGGAAACCGCTGTCACCACATCCGATGCGGCGTGGCCGGACAAGGGCGTGCACTATCACATGCATCCGGACAATATCGCCTGCCTGTCGGCCGCCGCGATCGACTGCGCGGTACTGGCCAACAACCATGTGCTCGACTGGGGCAGGCCAGGGCTGCTGGAGACCCTGTCGGTACTGCGCAATGCGGGAATCGCCCTGGCCGGAGCCGGGACCGACGGCGATGCCGCGGCCGAACCCGCGTGCCTCGGTGTATCGGGCGGCGTGGTGCTCGTGCTTGCCTATGCCATGGAGAATGCCGGCACGCCTTTGCCGTGGGCCGCCGGGCGCGGTCGACCGGGGGTCAACTGGCTGCCTGATTACTCCGGTGCAAGTGTCCAGCGCATTGCCGCGCAGGTTCGTGCCTGCCGGGCGAGGCCGCACGCTGGCCCTGTGCATGCGGTCGTCGCCTCGATCCACTGGGGCGGGAACTGGGGATTCGAGCTGGAACCCGGACAAACGGAATTTGCGCACCGGCTGATCGACGAGGCGGGCGTCGACATCGTCCACGGGCATTCCTCGCACCATGTGAGGGCCATCGAGTGCTACGCGGGCAAGCTGGTGCTTTATGGTTGCGGCGACCTGATCAACGACTACGAGGGTATTGGCGGGCACGACGCGTTTGCCCCGGATCTGGGTCTGCTGTATTTCCCGACCATCGAGCCCGGCAGCGGGCGGCTGCGTGACCTGGTGCTCTGGCCGGTGCGCCGGCGCGCGCTGCGCCTGTGCGCGGCATCTGACCAGGACGTGGCCTGGCTGCATTCGGCACTGAATCGCGAGGGCCGTCTGCTTGGCACGCGTGTGGAGTATCTGGCCGGAGGCTGGCTGCGTGTGATGCCGGCCGATTCCCTTCAGAAGCAGCATTGACGCCGTATCAGACCCGATCGGCTTCCGGGGCGTAGCTGGCGAACAGGTGGCAGACGGCTTGCGCATCCCGGCATTGCCGCAGTGACTCCCGGAAGCGCCGATCACAGAAAAGCTCAGCAACGCTTGCCAGCAAATGCAGATGCGAGTTGTTGCCCCAGTCCGGCAGCAGCAGGCAGACCAGATCCGATACGGGGTAGCCATCGGGCGCCTCGAACGCCATGGGCGCCGCAGGCCGAATGTAGAAGGCCACCTCCCGTGGCACACCGCTTATGCGGCCATGCGGCAGTGCCACGCCTTGCCCCAGCGCGGTTGAACCGAGCGATTCCCGCTCCGCGAGGCTGGCGGCCACGGCATCGGCATCGAGCCCGTAGCGCTGTGCCGCAAGCGTGCCAATCTGCCGGAATAGTGATGGCCGGTCGGCCACGTCGATGTCGAGCACGACATCCTCCTCATGCAGGATGCCGCCGATTCTCAGTGGCAGCGAATCGCCATCAATCGGGCCGGTTCGCGCCGCCGCGCCATTGATCAGATCCAGCCATGCGCCAGAAGGCTTGTCCGGGATCTCGAAGAACTGCCTGACCTCGGCGCCCGGTGCGAGGTTGCCGATATGGCCCAGTGCATCGCTGACGGCGCTCCTCGGCAACGTCAGCGACAGGCGCATGCGCCCGCCGCCCGGCAACACCGCGACGCAGATGGTCCATGACCGGCCCGCGCAGTCTCTCGTCAGTGCTTGCCGAAGCGGCCAGGCGTGCTGGGCGTCCAGCGTGATATGCATCGTGATATCACGCGATGCATGACCCACACGCGGGACGGGCCGCGGCCCGGTTGCCGGAAGCCCGGCTGGTGGAGCCGAGCCAGGCGTGGAATCGCTCATGGCGCGATGCCCCGGCATGCCATGACCCGCAGTTGTTTCGCCATCACTTGTCTGGCGCAACATCGCGCCGCATCACTCGATGATTGCATCGTAGGCCGTTGCGCATCAGGTTGGTGCAATGGCAAGCGGTGAATTCATAAAAATCCTGAAAAGACGCGGGCACGAACGCGCCGCCGGGTTAAGCTCGTGAACATGGCGAAGTCTCGTGACGATCCCTCGAAATGGGCCCGCTTCTATATCCTTGACGAGAAGAACCGGCCCATACAGGTTGCCGACCGCGACGAGTGGTCGCGCTGGATGGCGGAGAACGACCTGGTCTTCCGCCGGACGCTGCTGGAGCAGTCAGGCGGCATGGTGACAACACGCTTTCGCGGCGTGTCCGAAGCCGCGCCGAAGGAAACGCCACTGTTCATTACCCGGGTGACCGGACTGGATGCGTCAGGCAACGACAGCTATGGCGCGCTGACGCTGGAAGTGGCACTGGAGCAACACGAGGAAATCGTGCAGAAGCTGCTTCGCGATCTCACCGGGCGGTGACGCCCCGCACCCTGTATCGGCACCGATCATGCGCACATTGCTGGAACCCCGCCTGGTCAATGATGCCTTCGGCGATCCGGGGCTGTTCGTGGATTTCCTGGACGAACGGCGGGCGCTGCTGTTCGATCTCGGCGATATCACAAGGCTGATGCCGCGCGAACTGATGCGCCTGTCGCATGTGTTTGTCACGCACGCGCATATGGACCATTTCTCCGGCTTCGATCACCTGCTGCGTGTGCTGCTGGGGCGCAAATCGCGCATCGTGCTGTACGGCGGGCCGGCATTTGTGGCGCAGGTCGAGCACAAGCTGCGTGCCTATACGTGGAACGTCGTGCAGCGCTATGCGATGGAAATCGTGGTCGAAGCGATCGAACTGGGGCTGGACGGCGCGCGGCGGCACGCGTGCTTTTCGAGCCGGCACGGCTTTGCAAGGGAGGAAGCATCCACGACGGCTGGGACCGGCGGCACTGACGACACCGTGCACGACGAGCCGAGCTTCCGTGTGCGCGCCTGCTTCGTCGATCACGGCACGCCATGCCTGGCCTATGTGGTGGAAGAGAAGGCCCGCCTCGTCATCAACAAGGACCGGCTGATCGAGTCCGGCCTGACGACGGGCGCCTGGCTGCGGGATCTCAAGCACGCGGTCCTGAGCGGTGCCGCGCTGGATGCGCCTATTCTTGTGCAGTGGCGCGACAGGCAGGGCGATCACGCGGCCACACGCCAGATCGGCGAACTGAGCCGGATGATCCTCGATGTCGTATCGGGGCAGCGCATCGGCTACGTGACCGATTTGCGCTATACCGATGAGAACGTGCGAGCGTTATCGCAACTGATGGGTGGGGTGGACCAGCTCTTTATCGAAAGCGTCTTTCTGGACAGCGACCGGGCGCACGCGCAGCGCAAGAACCACCTGACCGCCGAACAGGCAGGCCGAATCGCGCGCAGCATTGGCGCCAGGGCCGTCACGCCGTTCCATTTCTCGTCGCGCTACCAGCGCCGCCCGGCGGCCCTCGTCGCCGAGGTCACGGCGGCGTGGGCCGGGGGCGAACTGACACCGGGCCACCCGGCCTGAAAACCGGAGGAGAAAGCGATCGGGCCATCATGCAAGAGCTTGCCTTTCGCACCCTGCTGTACCGCTACTTCTTTTTCGACTGGCTATTCAAGGACGCCAGCCGGGGCGACCTGCGCGAGCGGTCCGCGGCCTGGCGCTTCAACAAGGCGCATGCGCACTGGCTGTTGACCTACCTGCGGCGCTGGTTCTGGTGCGGGGTGCTTTGCTCCGTACTCGGGGGCACGGTCGAACTGATAATGAGCGCGCCAGCACTCTCGGCGCTGTTCTACGTTCCCGGCGTGCTCAGCGTGCCGGTCAACGTCATCATCTGCGTGCTCTGGATTGGCCTGAAGACGCTGCCAGGGCCCATCTGACTGGCGATGCTGCGCCTTAGGGCATGGGCTGCGGCGTGCTGGAAAAGCCCACGCGCTTGTGCGTGCCATCGCAGAACGGCTTGTTCTCCGATTGACCGCAGCGGCACAGCCACACCTGGTCGCCTTCGAAGGTGAAAGGCACGCCTGCCGGGGTCAGGATCGTGACGGGGCCCTTGATACGGTAAGGCCCGTTGTCCTGTACGGTGACGGTGACAACCTTGTCTTCGCTCATGATGCCCCCTTTGGTCGCCGGGCCGGAATCTGTGAGGAACTGTACTCCAGTTTCAGCCGCTTCGATCAACCAGCCCGACGGCAGCGTGGAGCCTTCTGCGCGCCTTCTGTGCGCCTTCGGTGGCCCTTCTGCGCATGTGGATCGCACACTATGCTGATACCACCCCCAATCCCGGTTCAACACTTCGAGCCGGACTTCCGAAGGAGAGCGTTCCATGGAAATGCAGCAACTTGTTTCTGAATTCCTGGCTTCCGAGCATGGCGGCCAGGCGGCCCAGGCGCTGGCGGATCAGGGCATCAATGCGGACGATGCCCAGCAGATGCTCGGGCAGGTCGCGGAGACGGCGCATGCCCACGTCGAAGAGCAGAGTTCGAGTTCGGGCCTGCTGGGCGACCACGCGGGCAAGAGCTTTTTCGCGGCGTTTGCAGCGGGCCTGGTCCGTGGCGATGGCTTCGTCAAGTCGCTGACCGAAGGCGGCGAAGGCGTCCTGACCGGCCGTGTAGCCGAATCGCTCGCCGAGAAAATGGGGCTGGACCCCGGAATGGCGGCCACCGTTGCGGCGGCCGCCACGCCCTACATGGTGGCGTTCCTGAAGGAAAAGTTCGCCTGAGGTCGTTTGGCCTGGCTGCGAACCCCCGCGCACGGCAGGCGGAGGAAAAGACAGGGGGTTCGCGGCTGGCTACCTTTCACTCAGGCGAGGGCAGGGTAGTCGACGTAGCCTTCCGCACCCGGGTGGTAATAGGTGTCCGGTTGCGGCGTGTTGAGCGGCGCGTCCAGCAGCAGGCGTCGCGGCAGGTCGGGGTTCGCAATGAAAAGCTGCCCGAATGCCACGGCATCTGCTTCGCCGGCTTCCAGCACGTGCTCGGCGGTTGCCTTGGTCATCTTTTCGTTGGCGATATAGGTGCCGCCGAACGCCTTCTTGAGTTCAGGCCCCAGGCGGTTGTCGCCCAGCGCTTCACGCGCGCAGATAAAGGCAATGCCACGCTTGCCGAGTTCGCGCGCAACATACCCGAACGTCGCGATCGGGTCGGAGTCGCCCATCGTGTGTGCATCGCCGCGCGGCGCCAGATGCACGCCGACGCGAGATGCGCCCCAGACCGCGATGCAGGCGTCTGTCACTTCCAGCAGCAGACGGGCGCGATTCTCGATGGAACCGCCGTAGGCGTCGGTGCGCTTGTTGGTACTGTCCTGCAGGAACTGGTCCAGCAGATACCCGTTGGCGCCGTGGACTTCCACGCCATCGAAACCGGCTGCCTTGGCGTTCTCGGCGCCACGGCGGTAAGCGGCGACGATGCCGGGAATCTCATCGGTATCGAGCGCGCGCGGCGTGACAAACGGGCGCTTCGGGCGAACCAGGCTGACATGGCCGCCGGCCGCGATTGCACTGGGCGCCACCGGAAGCTCGCCATCAAGGAAGACCGGGTCGGAGATGCGGCCCACATGCCACAACTGCAGGAAGATGCGGCCGCCCGCGGCGTGCACCGCTGTGGTCACGGCCTTCCAGCCAGCAACCTGTTCGTCGGACCAGATGCCCGGCGTGTCGGCATAGCCCACACCCTGCGGGGATACGGCGGTGGCTTCGCTGAGGATCAGGCCTGCGGACGCGCGCTGCACGTAGTACTGGGCCATCAGCGCGTTCGGCACCCGGCCGCCGCCCACGGCCCGCGAACGGGTCAGCGGCGCCATGATGACGCGGTTCGGAAGTTCAAGGTCGCCAATGCGGATCGGATCGAAGAGAGTAGGCATGAGAGTCAGGTTTTGGTTTCGGTATCGAGAGGGTCGAGAGACTGGGTGCACCGGTTCCGGTGCGTGTTTCGGGTGCCATTGCTCTGCACCACTGGTACGGCGCTGACGTCAGAGGTCGGACTTCATGTGGTCAAGAAACGCCTGGATGACGGCTTCGTCGCGCTTGAAGAAATTCCATTGGCCCACCCGCCTGGAGGTCACCAGGCCAGCGCGCTGCAACGTTGCCAGGTGTGCCGAGACAGTCGATTGCGACAGACCCGAGCGCGCATCGATCTGGCCGGCGCAGACACCGATGTCGAGCGAATACTCCTGCTCGGGGAAGCACTGCTCCGGCGTCTTGAGCCAGGTCAGGATGCTGCGCCGCACGGGGTTCGCCAAAGCCTTGTGGATGGCGTCGATGTCGATGTCCATTGCCGGGGGATCGGATGGTTGATGCCTCATATCTGGATCGTGACTTCGCGAAATCAATATCGCTGAATGTGAAAATTTGTATCGGAACTATACGATATATCTGAGCGGCTTGCAGGGATGGTTCATGCGTCACAAGCGAGTGCTCCCGCGTGTGCCGATTCGTGAACCGGGCGCGGCGAAAAGAAAGTGCAAAGAAAAGCTTGCGTTGCACAAAGGCAATCTATAGAATCCGCTCCCTTCAACAGGCTCGTAGCTCAGCTGGTTAGAGCACCACCTTGACATGGTGGGGGTCGTTGGTTCGAGTCCAATCGAGCCTACCAACGCATCAGACAGGAACGGACGGTTGCCCATGGCACCGTCCGTTTTTGTTTTTGCGCCGCCTTCGTGTGCACATTTGTGCTGACAGAATACGGTGCGGCTAGGCCGATGTGCCTGGCGCGAACGGCTGCAGTTCCACCACGCCTTCGCGCGCATGGATGAAGCTGCTTTCCGGCACCTCGATCCACGCGCCGGGAAGATCGACGAGCGGCTCGGACAGCACGAGGAAGCCATGCTCCCCGACCTCCTTGATGCGTGAGTTCTCCGGATAGAGCTGGTGCAGGTGGTGGAACGACGCGCTGTGAAACAGCGATCGCGAATCGTGCTCGCTCGAGTAGCGCGCGGCCACGATCTGCTGCCCGTCGGTGGCGCAGACGGTCATGTTCAGCGGGTATTCCACGCCGTGGCGACGGCCCACTTCTTCGATCAGTCCCACCATGCGCTCCAGCGCCTGACGCGGCTCCTGTTCAAGCCCGAACGTCAGCGCCAGCAGAAACATGATTTCCGAATCCGTGGAGCCTTCGATCATGCGGAACAGTTCCGGGTCGATGGCGAGGATCAGCTCGCGCTTCACGGTCTGGAATTCACGTATCAGGCCGTTGTGGGCAAACAGCCATCGTCCGTGACGGAATGGGTGGCAGTTGGTCTCCTGCGCCGGCGTTTCCGTGGCTGCACGAATATGCGCCATGAACAGCGGCGAGCGAATGGCCCGCGCCGCTTCGCGCAGGTTGGCGTCATTCCATGCGGGATGCACACACCGGTAGCGGAACGGTGGCTCGGCTGCGGGACCATACCAGCCAATGCCGAAGCCGTCGCCATTGGTCGTGGTGTGCCCGAGCCGCGAATGCAGACTCTGGTCGATCAACGAATGCTGCGCGCGAAACAGCAACGTTTCCATCTGAATTGGATTGCCCGAGTAGGCCAGCCATCTACACATGTCGGCTCCTGAAGTGATGGTCTCCTGAGGCGGCAAGGCCACGCGGCGCCCTGCTGCGTGGGTTGCGCCATCCTGGGGACGCCAGACTGAGTCTAGGAAGTCATGGCGGCGATGCAAGCGGTGGGGCGGCGGTTCCAGAACGAAAAAGCCCCGGGGCACGTGTGCTCCAGGGCCAGATGATGGCGGGATTCCCGCGCACCTCACCTTGCGGCACGGCCAGTCTCAAAGCCACGGCTGACGATGCGCATGGTGCGGCGCGCGGCGGCATGCCCGTCCCATCTACAAGGCATGCCGCACTAACCTGAGCGGCCCTGCCCGCCGCCCGGGATGTGGAAAGCTTCATCACGCATCCAGCATAGGCGGACGCAGGGGGCCAGCCATTCGGGCGCGCGCTGATAGCGGTGTAGGCGTTTGTCGGACGGCGGTGGTTTGCGGGCGGTGACGGCTGACGACCAGTGCGGACGCCGCGAAGATTGAGCGTGGCTTTGTGCGAGATCTTGCCGAAGTCAGCGAGCATGCGGCCATTGTGTCCGCCATCGTGGCGCTCGGGTGCACGCTGAAACTGCAGGTGGCGGCGGAAGGCGTGGAAACGACCGCATAGCGGTCGTTTCTGGCAGGGTTGGGCTGTGATGCGCTGCAGGGCTACCTGCTGGGTAAGCCGGTGCCCGCAGCGCAGTTCACTGTGCTCGCGACGGCCGGGGAGTGATGGCCGTCACGTGTAGCGCCGTGGCCGGATTCAGGCCCCGTCGGTGAACACGTCGCGCTTGCCCGTGGCGCTGAAACCGCCGTCGGTGTACGGGCTGCGCGGTTGCTGGATGCTGTGGCCGCCGTCGGTGTACGGGTCGCGCGTGCCGACTCGATCGACATAGCCGTCGCGATTGGTGACGCGGGCGCCGTCGGTATAGGGGTCTGCGGCGCGCGGCGCCGCGTTGGCCAGGCCTGCCGCGCCGGCAAGCGTGGCGGTGAGGGCGGTATAGAGCAGGGCTTGCTTGATGGTTCGCATTGTGAATTCCTTCGTGGTATTGGTTACTGGAGAGAGGGTTACTGGAGAGAGCTCCTGGGTCGTCGGGCGACCTTGGAACGCAGTCTAGGCAGCAGGCACCGACACCAACATGACCCATGGATGACATTAATGTCATCCAGGCATGACGATCTGTTTCAAGTCGGCCAGGAAGCTTGAGGTTGGACGATGAATTCAGCCCGTTGCGACGAAACTGCGGCCAACACCCTGTAGAATCGCGGACTGGCCCCGGGGGTGTCCTGCACGGGCCATTCCACAAGTCCTTTTTCTCCAGCCCGTCCGAAATGACGACGGGCGCGCACGATGAGTCATGTCCGAGTTTGATGCAGCCAAACAAGCCGCGGTGGCATGGGTCCGCGAGCAGATGGATCTCCATGGCCTGACGTTCGAAGATCTGGTCGAAGCAGGCTGTTTTGCCATGGACCATGCTGACGCGGCCGATGCTGCTGATCACGGCGATCACGCCGGTACCAACGGTGCCGGCCCCGCAACCATGCCGCCGGCTGCAGAAGCGGCGCCGCGCGTGCTGTATCGCAATGCATTGGGGCAAACCTGGGACGGCAGCGGCGAGTACCCTGACTGGCTGCAGCGCGCCGTCAACGCAGGGCAATCGATCGACTTCTACCGCGTCGATTAATCGAATCGGCGGGCTTGGGAGCGTCGTCGCGGGTTGTCATCACCCACGGCGCCGGCGATATCAAGATGACATTCGCGCAATGTTCGGTAATTTCGCGCGAAGCTCGGCTACTGTCTGGGTTTCAGTCATGAAATTCGAATAGCGGGTGCGGATCTGGCCCGAAAGTGGATCAGCATGCGCATTCTGATTGTCGAAGACGAACCCAAGGCTGGCGACTATCTGCTCAAGGGCCTTACCGAATCTGGCTTCGTGGCCGATCTGGCGCGTGATGGCGTGGATGGGCTGGCTCTTGCACGCGAGCAGCACTATGACCTCATCGTGCTCGACGTGATGCTGCCTGGCATGGATGGCTGGCAGATTCTGCGCGAACTGCGACGTGACAAGGACACGCCGGTGCTGTGCCTGACTGCGCGCGACGAACTGTCGGATCGCCTGCGTGGCCTGGAGCTTGGTGCCGACGACTACATGGTCAAGCCCTTCGCGTTCGCCGAACTGGTGGCGCGCATCCGCACGATCCTGCGGCGCGGCCCGCTGCGCGAAAGCGAGTTCATCGAAGTGGCTGACCTGCAGATCGACACCATTCGCCGCCGCGTCACGCGCGCCGGGCAGAAGGTCGACCTGACATCCAAGGAGTTCGCGCTGCTGCAGTTGCTGGCGCGGCGGCGCGGCGAAGTACTGTCGCGCTCGCTGATTGCCTCGCAGGTCTGGGACATGAATTTCGACAGCAATACCAACGTGGTGGACGTCTCGATCCGGCGGCTGCGTGCGAAGGTCGACGATCCATTTCCGAACAAGCTGATTCACACGCGGCGCGGCATGGGCTACGTGCTCGACGAATTCGACGAGGCGTGATGCGGCTGCTTTCCAGGCTGCGCGCCACCTTGCCGGCGTCGCTGACAACGCGTCTGGCGCTGGCATACGGGCTGACCACGGCCGCCGTGCTGGTCGGCGTGGCCGCCTACCTGTCCAGTTCCCTCGGCAACCAGTTGCAGGCGCGCGATGAAGGCGAACTTGTCGGCGAAGTCCTTCTGGTGCGCCACCTGCTGCGCGAAGTGGGCAGCGAAGCGGAGATCCGCGCCGATACGCACCGGTTTGCCGATATCGCCATGGGGCATGAGGGATTGATGCTCATCGTGCGCACGCGCAAGGGCGAGCCGCTGGTCACGCTCAATCCGCGCAACGAACCCATCCCGCAACTGGACGCGCTGCCGGTTGGCACCACTCCCGACAAGTCACAACTGCAGACCTGGCTTCCGCGTAACGGCGTACCTTCGCTGGGCATGGCGGCGCTCGGCCAGATCGGCAATACAGATCAGGCCGTGGAAATCGTGGTGCTGAGCGACGCAGGGTACCGCGTGGCGTTGATGCGCGAGTACCACGGCAGGTTGCTCGTCGCGGTCCTGTGCGGATCGATCGTGGCGGGGGCGCTTGGCTTCCTGCTGGCGCGGCGCGGCTTGCGTCCATTGCGGCGCATGGCTGGCGATGCGGCGGCCGTGACCACAAGCCGCCTTGCCACGCGTCTCGATGCGGACGGCGTTCCGGCGGAACTGCGCGAACTGGCTGGCGAGCTGAATGGCATGCTGGCGCGCTTGCAGGACAGCTTTACGCGCCTGTCCACGTTCTCCGCCGATCTGGCCCATGACTTCCGCACGCCGATCAGCAACCTCGTTGGCCAGACACAGGTCACGCTTGCCCAGCGCCGTACACCTGCCGAGTACGAGTCCCTGCTGGAATCGAACCTCGAGGAATACGAGCGCTTGTCGCGCATGATCGAGAACATGCTCTTTCTTGCCCGTGCCGACAATGCGCAGGTGGCGCTTGGCGCGCGCCCGCTTGATGCGCGTGCCGAACTCGACAAGGTGGCGGAGTACTTCGATGCCGTGGCGGCAGACCGCGACCTGACACTGTCGGTCTTTGGCATGGCCACGGTGACCGCCGATCAGACATTGCTGCGGCGCGCCGTCATCAATCTGCTCGACAATGCCCTGCGTCATGCGCCAGCGGGCAGCACGGTCAGGGTTGCAGTGTCGCGTGCCAGGCCCGGGCATGCCGCCATCTGCGTAACCAACGCCGGCCCCGCGATTGCGCCCGAAGCGCTGCCACACTTGTTCGGCCGCTTCTATCGCGGCGACCCGTCGCGCCGCAATTCTGCATCGTCGACGGGCCTTGGACTGGCCATCGTGGATACCATCATGCGGCTTCATGGCGGCAGCGTCTCGGTGCGGAGCGTCGACGGGCAGACCGCGTTCGAACTCGAATTTCCTGACAAGTCTGTCAGTAGGGCAGGCGCATAATTGTCGTTTCGCGGGGAGCGCTCCCGCGTCACTCAAGGAGACGACATGCAGGTGCAACCGTATCTCGATTTCGGCGGCCGGTTTGACGAGGCCATGGCGTTCTACGGCAAGGTGATGGGCGCCAAAGTCACGTTCCTGATGCGCTACAAGGAGGCGCCGGAGGGCCAGCCGCAACCGTCAGCCGCGTGGGCTGACAAGGTCATGCATGCAAACATCCAGATTGGCGACAGCCAGATCATGGCCTCGGACGGCCGCGAAGGGCAGACCCCGGCGTTCTCGGGTTTCATGATGTCCGTGGGCGATGTGCCGAATGCCGAAGGCCAGCGGATCTTCAACGCGCTGGCCGAGGGTGGCCAGGTAATCATGCCGTATCAGAAGACGTTCTGGGCCGAGGGTTTTGGGATGCTCGTCGACAAGTTCGGCATGACGTGGATGGTGAACTGCGAGCATTGATGCAGGACGAGTAACGGCGAGTGACACGCTCGGCCGCTGTCACTCGCCGCTTGTTTCTTCAGGTTTCTCTCCCGACGCGCGGGAGAGAAACCACCCAGGACAGGCTGTCAGTGGGCAACCGACCGCCCGTGAGCCCACCGATACAGCACCGGCAACACCAGCAGCGTCAGCGCGGTCGACGACAGAATCCCGCCAATCACCACCGTTGCCAGCGGCCGCTGCACCTCCGCGCCGGTACCCGTGGCAATCGCCATCGGCAGGAACCCCAGCGAAGCCACCAGCGCCGTCATCAGCACCGGCCGCAGACGCGTCAGCGCACCGTTGAATACGGCATCGTCGAGCGAGCGTCCGTCTTCGCGCAGGCTGCGGATAAACGACAGCATGACAAGACCGTTGAGCACCGCAACGCCCGATAGCGCGATGAAGCCAACCGCCGCCGATATCGATAGCGGTATCCCACGCAGCCACAGTGCCAGCACGCCGCCGGTCAGGGCGAACGGAATGCCGGTAAAGACGATCAAGCCGTCACGAACGTTGCCGAACATCGCGAACAGCAGCACGAACACCAGCAGCAGCGCCACCGGCACCACCACCTGCAGCCGCCCGGTGGCCGACTGCAGTTGCTCGAACGTGCCGCCCCACGAGATCCAGTAACCGGTCGGAATCTTCACGCGCGCATCGATCGCGGCCATCGCTTCCGGCACGAAGCCGCCCAGATCACGGCCCCGCACATTGGCGCTGATGACGATACGGCGCTTGCCGTTTTCGCGCGATATCTGGTTCGGGCCGGGCGCGATGTCGAGCGTGGCAACCTCGCCGAGCGGGATATAGCTCGTGGCTGCTGCGGCGTTCCTGGGTAACGGGATCGACAGGCGACGCAATGCTTCGACGTCGGCACGGATGCCTTCGGGCAGACGCACGCCGATATTGAAGCGGCGGTCACCCTGGTAGAACACGCCCGCGTCGCGGCCGCCCACGGCAATGGCAACGGTGTCCTGTACATCGATCATGTTCAGCCCATAGCGCGCCGCGCGGGAACGGTCCACCTCCACGGTCAGCACGGGTAGGCCGGTGGTCTGTTCGACCTTGACCTCGGTGGCGCCGGAAACGGTCTGCAGGACCTGTGCGATGCGCTGGGCCGTTGCGTCTAGCACGGCGTTGTCGTCGCCAAACAGCTTGACCGCAACGTCGCTGCGCACACCCGAGATCAACTCGTTGAAGCGTAGCTGGATCGGCTGCGAGAACTCGTAGCGGTTGCCGGGAATCTTCTCCAGCTCTGCTTCGATCGCGGTGCGCAGCGATTCCCGCGAGCGGGACGGGTCCGGCCACTGCTCGCGCGGCTTCAGCATGATGTAGCCATCCGAGATGTTGGGAGGCATCGGGTCGGATGCGATCTCCGCGGTGCCGGTGCGCGCAAAGATGCGCTCGACCTCGGGGAAAGTCGCCTTGAGGCGCGTTTCGATCTGCTGCTGCATCGCCACGGACTGCGTCAGGCTGGTGCCGGGGATACGCAGCGCCTGTACGGAGAAATCGCCTTCGTTGAGGTTTGGAATGAACTCGCTGCCGAGCCGTGTCGCCACCAGGCCGCTCAGCAGCACCGCCACGCACGCGGCGGTCAGGACCACCGGGGTGTTGGCCAGTGCCCGTGTCAGCACCGGCTCGTACCAGCGGCGGGCCCAGCCCATGATGCGGTTTTCCTTCTCTTCGACACCGCCACCGATGCAAAGCGCCACGGCCGCCGGGACGAACGTCACGGACAGCAACAGCGCGCCCGCAAGTGCCAGCACCACGGTCATCGCCATCGGGTGGAACATCTTGCCTTCCACCCCGGTCAGCGCAAAGATCGGCACGTAGACGATCATGATGATGAGCTGGCCGTACACCAGTGGCCGCCGTGCCTCTGCCGCCGCCGCGTAGACTTCCTCGAAGCGTTCTGCCCGCGTCAACGGCCTGCCAAGCCGCTCGCGCGCATGAGCAAGACGGCGGACGCAGTTCTCGACGATCACGACGGCGCCGTCGACGATGATGCCGAAGTCGAGCGCCCCCAGGCTCATCAGGTTCGCACTGATCTTGTACGACACCATGCCGGTGAACGTGAACAGCATCGACAGCGGAATCACCATCGCCGTGATCAGCGCCGCGCGGAGGTTGCCGAGGAACAGGAACAGCACGACGATCACCAGCACGGCGCCTTCGAGCAGGTTCTTCTTTACCGTGGCGATGGCCTTGTCCACCAGTACCGTGCGGTCGTAGACCGTGACGGCCTTCACGCCAGCAGGCAGCGACTTGTTGATGACTGCCATGCGCTCGTCCACGGCACGCGAAACCGTGCGGCTGTTCTCGCCGATCAGCATAAATACGGTACCGAGCACCACTTCCCGCCCGTTGTCGGTGGCAGCGCCGGTGCGCAGTTCGCGGCCAAGGTCCACGTCCGCGAGATCGCGAATGCGGATCGGCTGGCCCTGCGCCGTACCGACGATGACATCGCGAATGTCGTCGATGGACTTCACCTGTCCGGGCGCACGTACGAGGTACTGCTCGCCGCGCCGTTCGATATAACCAGCCCCGACGTTGGTGTTGTTGCGCTCCAGCGCCTGCACCACGTCCTGCAGCGACAGCCCGTACGATGCCAGCTTCTCCGGGCTTGGCGCCACCAGGTACTCCTTGGCGAAGCCGCCGATCGAATTGATCTCGGTGACACCGGGAACGTTACGCAACTGCGGCTTGATGACCCAGTCCTGGATTTCGCGTAGATCGGTGGCGGTATATGGCGTGCCATCGGGCTTGCGGGCAGCCGGCTCGGCCTCGACGGTCCACAGGTAGATTTCGCCAAGGCCGGTGGAGATTGGCCCCATCTGCGGCGAAACACCGGCCGGAAGATGCTGGCTGGCCTCCTGGATGCGCTGGTTGACGAGCTGGCGCGCGAAGTAGATGTCGGTGCCATCCTTGAAGATGACCGTGATCTGGGACAGCCCATAGCGCGACAGCGACCGCGTCTGTTCCAGACCCGGCAGGCCCGACATTGCCGTTTCCAGCGGGTACGTGACGCGCTGCTCGGTTTCCAGCGGCGAGTAGCCCGGTGCCGAGGTATTGATCTGCACCTGGACATTGGTGATGTCTGGCACAGCATCGATCGGCAGGCGGCTGTAGTTGTAGATGCCAAGCGCGGCCATGCCGAGCACGGCCAGCATCACAAGCCAGCGCTGAGCGATGGCGAATCGGAGAATACGTTCGAACATGAATGGCTCTCCGTTCAATGCGCGTGCTCGGCGCTGCCCTTGCCTTGTTCGGCCTTGAGCACGAAACTGTTGGCGGCCACGTAGCGGTCGCCCGACGCAAGGCCATCGACGACTTCCACGCGCCTGCCATCGGTACGGCCAGTCTTGATGGCGCGTGCGATGAAGCCTCCCGGTGCTTCGACGAACACCCGCTGCTTACCGTCTTCGGTCTGCACGGCGTCGGCTTCGATGACGACTGCGGCCTCCGCATCGCCGGTGGCCACGCTGACTGTCACAAACAGCCCCGGTCGCCACGCCATTTCGGGGTTGGACAGCGTGACGCGCGCCGTGGCCGTACGCGTCTGCTGGCCCAGCAGGGCGCCCACGTAGGAGACCTTGCCGTCGGCCTTGCCGTCAAACGCCGTAGATGCCACGCGCACCGCTTCGCCCAGCTTCACGTGCCCGAGATCCTTTGGCGCGATGACGAACTCGGCCCAGACCGTTGTGAGATCGGAGATCGTGAACACCGCGGCCTCGGCGGCTACGGCTTCGCCAAGTGCCAGGTGCTTCTCGACGATGATGCCGTCGAAGGGCGCGCGCAACTCGAACTGGTTGATCGCCCGGGCACTGGGTGCGGCACCGATGGCCGTCAGCTTCTGCGCGGCATTGCGCTCGGCAATCTCGGCTTCCTGCAGCGCGGTGCGCGCGGCAAGGAAGTCCTGCTCGGCGGATACCTTGTCTTCCCAGAGCTTTTTCTCACGCGCGTAAGTTGTGCGTGCCAGTTCCAGCCGCCGCTGCGCGGCCAGTAGCTCGCTGCGCTGGTCGGACAACTGGGTGCTCGCGAACACGGCCAGCAGGTCTCCCTTTTTCACGCGCTGGCCGAGATTGGCTGAGACCGATTCCACGACACCGGCCACGCGCGGCACCACGTGCGCGGTGCGATCCTCATTGAACTTGATCTCGCCCGGAAACTCCACGCCGCTGCGGATGCGGCCGGGCCCGGCGGCGCGAATGTCGAGGTTGGCATTGCGGATCTGCTCGGGCGTCAGCGCGATCAGTCCGGGCGGTTCATCGGCATGCTGGGTTCCACTGGCTGCGGCGTCCGATGCGGCCTTGCCTTGCCCGGCTTCGCCGTTTTCATGCGCGTGGTTGTCCCCGCGGCCGGTCAGCAGCAGCGCCAGCGCTGCAATCAGCCCGGCAATCACGATGGCTGCAATGGCAATGCCCTGTTTTCGATTCAATGTCATGACTGGTCCCATCTCAGCGGCCAAGAATGCGGTCGATCGTGGTGGCGGCCTGCCAGCTATTGGCGACCACACCGAGGTAGCGGATGCGTGCCTGGAACAGCGTGCGTTGCGCATCCAGGACTTCGAGGTAGTTGAACTTGCCGGCTTCAAAGCCCTGTGACGCGGCGTGATAGGCGCGTTCCGCGGCGGGCAACACCGTTTCGCGCAGGCTCATTGCCGATGACCGCGAAACCTCAAGCTGGCTTGCGGCCTGCTGCAGGTCGTGATCCAGCCGTAGCCGTGCCGCGCGCAGTTCGTCGGCGGCCTTGTCGGCCTGGCGGATGGCCGAGTAGATATTCCCCTGGTTGCGGTCGAACAGCGGCAGCGGGATGGCCACGCCAAGCACTGGGAACGTACCGCGCTCGGGCGCACCGTTATCGCGTTTGGCGCCGACGCTCAGCGTCACATCGGGGTACTGGCGGCTGCGCTGGACGTTGATCTCGGCCTGTCGGCGATCGAGTTCGCGCGCGCTGGCCAGCAGCGCGGGCGCAGTGTCGAGCGACTGGCGCAGCATCCCGGCCCCGGGGCGCGCGGGGAGGGCGTCCAGATTGCCATCGGCTTCGCTGAAGCGGGGCGACGGGTTGCCCCACAGCGTCGAGAGCGACTGCCGTGCCGCAATGAGCGCCGCTTCGGCCTCGGTGCGTTCGATCTGCGCGTTGGCTAGCTCAACTTGCGCCTTGGTTTCCTCAACCGGCGAGATCTTGCCCGCTGCCACGCGGCGTGCGGTGGCATTCGCGCCGCGCGTGGCGATATCGACCGATCCCACCGCCAGCCGTACGCGCTCCTGCGCCACCAGCACATTAAAGAACGCGCCAATCACACCGGCGCGCAGTTCGGCTTGCGTGGTGCCCAGTTGTGCCTGGGCAACCTCGCGCGCCCGCTCGGCCGCGCCGATGCGCGCACTGCGCTTGCCGCCCAGTTCGATGGGCAGATTCATCTGTGCCGTGGTGGCGCGTGTGGCGGCCCGTGTGTCTTCCATCTGCACGGAGACTTCGGGGTTCGGGATCACGCGTGCCTGTGTGATGCCGCCTTCGGTCGAATCCACTTCGATGCGCGCGGCGGAAAGGGTTGGGTTTTGTGCGGTGGCCAATGCCAACGCTGCTTCCAGCGTCAAAGTACCGGACGGTTCCGGGGTCGATTCCTGGGTGGATAGCGGGGGCAGGGCGTCCCGCGCGGACGCAATGGGGATACAGACGGGGCTTAGGAACGCGGCCGCAAGCCCCAGCGGCAATAGAAGGCTTCTCATCGAAATTCACCGGTACGTACGGGAGAAAATCGGCGAGACGGCGCGCGCACCGCTCAAGCGGCGCCCGGCCTGGAAAAAACGGATTCCGTGTCTCGCCGGCTAGGCGAGACCGAGCCACTGAGGGCGTTCGGGAACGGGAGCGGGGATCGAGCCGAATGCGCTGACGCGTGGCCGATAGCGCACGGTGACGAAGTAGTGGTGGCCGCCAGTCAAGCGTATTTCCCCAAACAGGCCGTGCGAACCGGGGAAATGGCAGGCATTGCAGTCGGCATCGGGCAGCTTGGTGGAACTGGCCGACTTGGCGCCGTCCGCATGACTATCGGAATCGGCGGCCTTGTGCTCGTGCGTGTGATGGCCGAAGTGCGTGGTGCTTGCCTGCGGGGAGCCCGCATTCTCGTGCGAGCAATACGCCGCCGCACCGGCCCAGGCGAACTGGAGCGGCAGCAGGATGGCGAGGAAAACGAGCAGCAGACGGCGCATGGGCGGCGATTATAAGCGGTCGTCGCCGAGGTAAACATTACGTTCGTGTCATGGTTGACGGCTGGCGGCGGCACTGGCGCCGGCGTCGGTGGACGGTGCTTGACCCTGTAGCGACTCAAGGGTCTTCAATGGCAGACAACAAGAATCAACGGGACCTGACATGGCTCGCACTACCCCTGAGAACGTCCTGCCGCCGTCGTCGGCCGCGCGCGGCCACGGGCACGACCACGATCATTCGCACGACCACGACCACGACCACGACCACGGCCACGGGCATGACCACGGCCATGACCATGGCAAGGAGCATGCGCAGGAACCGGCGCATGCCTGCTGCGGATCATCGTGCGGCGCCACGATCACGGTCAGCCAGCCCGTGGCCGCGCCTGCCGGCGCACGCTCCGCCGCGTATCGCATCGAGGCAATGGACTGCCCGACCGAGGAAACGCTGATCCGCAACAAGATCGGCGGCATGGCTGGCGTGGCGGCGCTTGATTTCAACCTGATGCAGCGCGTGCTGACGGTCCACCACACGCTTGATTCGCTCGATCCGGTGGTCAAGGCCATCGCTTCGCTCGGCATGAAGGCCGAACCGCTCTCGGATACCGGGGCGAAAACGGCCATCGCCGAGCCCGGCAAGCCGTGGTGGCCGCTGGCGCTGGCCGGTGTCACCGCGATTGGCGCGGAGGTGGCCGAATGGTTCCAGGTCGCAACGCCTTACCTGCCGGCGGCGCTGGCGCTGGCCACGGTGCTGTTCGCCGGGCTCGGCGTGTATCGCAAGGGCTGGATCGCAGTGCGCAACGGCAACCTGAACATCAATGCGCTGATGAGCATTGCGGTGACTGGCGCAATGCTGATCGGCCAGTGGCCCGAAGCGGCGATGGTGATGGTGCTGTTCGCGCTGGCCGAACGGATAGAAGCGGCGTCACTGGACCGCGCGCGCAATGCGGTGCGCGGCTTGATGGCGATGGCCCCGGAACAGGCCACCGTGCGGCAGGCCGACGGTAGCTGGCTGGGGGTGGAAGCGCGGCTGGTGGCGCTTGGCGCCACGGTGCGGCTGCGGCCCGGAGAGCGCGTGCCGCTTGACGGCCGCGTGGTGAAGGGGCAATCGGCACTCGATCAGGCCCCGATCACCGGCGAAAGCGTGCCGGTCGACAAGACCATTGGCGACAGCCTGTTTGCCGGCTCGATCAATCAGTCCGGCGAACTGGAGTATGTCGTTACGGCACCGGCCGACGATTCCACGCTGGCCCGCATCATCCACGCCGTGGAAGCGGCGCAGGGCAGCCGTGCGCCCACGCAGCGCTTTGTCGACCAGTTCGCGCGCATCTACACGCCTGTGGTGTTTGCAATCGCATTGGCGGTGGCCTTGGTGCCGCCGCTGCTTATGGGCGGCGCCTGGGTCGCGTGGATCTACAAGGCACTCGTGCTGCTGGTGATCGCCTGTCCGTGCGCGCTTGTGATTTCGACGCCGGTGACGATCGTCAGCGGACTGGCTGCGGCGGCCCGGCGCGGCATCCTGATCAAGGGTGGCGTCTATCTTGAACAGGGGCGCCAACTCGCCTGGCTGGCGCTCGACAAGACCGGCACGCTGACCCATGGAAAGCCCGCCCAGACCGATATGGCGCTGCTCGTCGAAGACGTGCCCGATGCACGCGCAATTGCCGCAAGCCTGGCGGCGCGGTCCGATCACCCGGTCTCGCTGGCCGTGGCACGCGCGGCCGATGCCGATGGCCTTGCCCGGTTCGAGGTGCATGATTTCGAGGCGCTGCCGGGGCAGGGTGTGCGCGGCACGGTCAACGGCGTGACGTACTGCCTTGGCAATCATCGGCTGATCCACGATCTCGGTGCATGCTCGCCCGCGCTGGAAGCACGGCTTGAAGCGATCGAGCGGCAAGGCAAGACGATCGTCATGCTCGCAGCCATGGACACTGCAGGGCCACGCGCGCTGGTGCTGTTCGGCGTGGCCGACACCGTGCGCGACACCAGCCGTCAGGCAATCGAGCAATTGCACAAGCTTGGCGTGAAGACGCTGATGCTCTCGGGCGATAACCCGCACACGGCACAGGCCATCGGCGAGGTGGTGGGGATCGATGAAGTACGCGGCAACCAGTTGCCGCAGGACAAGGCTGACGCGATTGCTGCGCTGACCGGTCAGGCCCACACGCACGGCGGGCGAGTCGGCATGGTTGGCGACGGCATCAACGATGCGCCGGCGCTGGCAAGGGCCGATATTGGCTTTGCAATGGGTGCGGCCGGCACGGATACGGCGATTGAAACTGCCGACGTGGCGCTGATGGACGACGACCTGCGCAAGATTCCGGCTTTCGTGCGCCTGTCACGCCGGACGTCGGTGATCCTCAAGCAGAACATCACGCTTGCACTCGGTATCAAGGCCGTTTTCCTGGCCCTGACCGTGATGGGCATGGGCACGATGTGGATGGCCGTGTTCGCCGATATGGGCGCGAGCCTGCTGGTGGTATTCAACGGACTGCGGCTGACGCGCAGCAATGGCTGACGACAGGTGCTATGCGCACCCCTCTCCCACTTGTGGTGTACAGACCGGAGACATGGGTAACGGGTGTTCGGAGACATAGGTGACACGTGATCTGCGCGCATCATGATGCGCGCAGATCGATTTCTCCAATCTCGAAGCGGCTGAACCACACTGCGAAGCAGCCATCCTCGGC
>NZ_ALOU01000033.1 GCF_000292345.1 Cupriavidus sp. BIS7 | reverse complement strand
AGGGGCAGGGGGAGAGGGCGGGCGCATCAAGACGCGACAGTCGCAGTTTGAACCGCCGAGCCCTCTCCCCCGACCCCTCTCCCACTTTGTGGGAGAGGGGAGAAACAATTGGTGAAGCTGCATGGCGCGACGGCCTTTCAGTCGCGCCATTGGCGTTTGCGGGAGCCGTTTCCGCGAAAGTACATGCTCACAACGCGAACGTGTATCCGTCGCTTGTCGCCCCTAAAGTCCCACCCCTTGCCTGCCGTTATTGAGCACATCCACCGCCGACGGCTGCCTGCCGCTGGCTAGCCATTCGATCCGGAGTCAGACGAGCATGTCTCTGTTTAATATTGGTCTGTCGGGCCTCAACGTGGCGCAGAACGCGCTGACGACCACTGGCCACAACTTCAGCAACGCGGCAACGCCGGGTTACACGCGCCAGAGCACGATCGTGGCGTCTGCGGGTGGCCAGTTCACGGGTTCCGGTTTCTTTGGCCAGGGTGCCAACACGGTCACGGTGCAGCGCGTCTATGACGGCTTCCTGACCGGCCAGCTGCGCACCGCCACGTCGGCCAGCAACGACCTGTCCACCTACTCGACCCAGATTTCGCAGATCGACAACCTGCTGGCTGACCAGACCGCAGGGCTGGCGCCGCTGATGCAGAAGTTCTTCGGATCCGTGCAAGCCGTTTCGGACACGCCCGGTGACTCCGCTGCACGTCAGGGCATGCTGTCTGCCGCCCAGGCACTGGCCGGCCAGATCAAGTCGTCGAGCGACTACTTCAAGCAGCTTCAGGACGGCATCAATACGCAGATCACGTCGTCGGTGACCCAGGTCAACGACTACGCGAAGCAGATCGCCAACCTGAACAAGCAGATCGCGCAGCTGACTGCCGCATCCGGCGGCCAGCCGCCCAACGACCTGCTGGACCAGCGCGACCAGGCTGTGTCCAAGCTGACCGAACTGGTGGGCGCAAAGGTGGTAGTGCAGGACGGCAACACGTACAACGTGTTCGTCGGCAATGGCCAGCCGCTGGTGATGGGCTCCGATTCGTACGACATGAAGGCGATTCCGTCGTCGTCCGACCCCAGCCGCACGACCATCGGCTATTCGCTGCCCAACGGCGGCGTTATCGAAGCCCAGGATGGATCGGTGACCGGCGGATCGATCGGCGGCCTGCTGCGCTTCCGCAGCCAGTCGCTCGACGCGGCGCAGAACGCCATCGGCCGTCTGTCGCTGGCGCTTGGCCAGACCTTCAACAACCAGCACAACCTTGGTATCGACCTGAACGGCGCCACGGGCGGCAACTTCTTCGCGCTGGGCAGCCCCACGGTCTACGCGAACTCGAACAACACGTCGGGCGCCGTTGCCACTGCCACCATTGACAACCCGGGTGCAGGCAACCTGACGACCAGCGACTACACGCTGAAGTTCGACGGCACCAACTACACGCTGACGCGCACGTCGGACAACACCGTGGTGGCCACGCAAGCTGGCGCAACGGCAACCTTCCCGCTGTCGATAGGGGCGGATGGCTTTACGGTCAGTGTGAACAAGGCCATGAACGCCAACGACCAGTTCACGATCCAGCCCACGCGCAACGCCGCCGCTGGCTTCGGCACGCTGATCACCGATCCGGCCAAGATTGCCGCCGCTTCGCCGGCCCGTGCCGACGCCAGCACGCAGAACACGGGTGCCGGTACCGCTACGCTCAGCAACGTGGCGCAAGGCTTCACGCAACTGCCCAGCACGATCACCGCCACCTACAACGGTGTGGGGTACACGTTCAAGGACGCCTCCGGCACTACGGTCAACCCGACCAGCACGGCTCCCAACGGCACCGGCACCGACTACACGTTCAACGGCCTGACCTTCACGTTCGACGGCACGCCGAAGGCCGGTGACACCTTCACGCTTTCGGCCAACTCGGGCGCCGTGTCCGACAACGGCAACGCGCTGGCGCTGGCCAAGCTGCAGACGGCCAAGACCATCAACGGCACGTCCAGCTTCAACGACGCCTACGCGTCGCTGGTCAACCAGGTGGGCAGCGACGCCAAGTCGGCCAGCATCGCGTCGGAGTCGCAGGACAGCATCACCACGCAGATCACGACCGCGCAGCAATCAGTATCGGGCGTGAACATGGATGAGGAAACGGTGAACCTGCTCAAGTTCCAGCAGCTTTACCAGGCCAACGCCAAGGTCATCCAGACCGCCAGCACGATCTTCGACACGCTGATCGGCATCAACTGACCGGGCAGGGCCCGTTACTGACTGACAGTTCAACCGGATACGAAGGAATCACGCCATGGTGCGCGTCGCTACCTCCACCCTGTACCAGCAAGGCCTGGCCTCGATGAACAACCAGCAGGCCAGCCTGCTGCACGTGCAACAGCAGCTCGGCACTGGCCGCCGCATCCTGACGCCGTCGGACGACCCCGTGGCCGCCACGCGTGCGCTGGGCGTGGCGCAGGCACAGTCCGTGAACGGCCAGTACACCACCACGCGCAAGCAGGCCAGCGCTACGCTGGGCATGGAAGAAAACACGCTGCAGTCGGTCACCACGACGATCCAGAACATCCAGTCGCTGCTGGTGAATGCCGGTAACGGCACGATGAGCGATACCGACCGCGCATCGCTGGCCACCGCGCTGCAAGGTCAGTACGACCAGCTTATGGGCATGGCCAACGCCGACGACGGCAACGGCAACTACCTGTTCGCCGGCCTGCAGTCCAGCACGGTTCCGTTCGCAAAGAACTCCGCTGGCGCAGCGGTCTATCAGGGCGACAACAGCCACCAGCTGCTGCAGGTGGACGTGGCACGCCAGATGGAGTCGGGCAACAACGGCGCCGAAGTCTTCATGAGCGTCACGAGCAACGCCGGCTACGTGCTGAAAGGCAACGCCGCGAATACGGGTACGGCCACCTATGGCCCGATCTCGGTTTCCGATCCGTCCAACCCGCTCTACGGCACGCCGCTGAAGCTGTCGTTCCAGACCAATGCGGTAACGGGCAACATGGAGTACCAGGTCTCGAACGCGACCACGGGTGCCGCAATCGGCGGCGCCGTGGCCTACAGCGATGGCACGCCCATCAGCGTGGGCGGCGTGACGTTCACCGTCAAGGGCACGCCTGCCAACGGCGATTCGTTCACGGCCGTGCCCGCGCAACAGGCCGGCGCCGACATGTTCGCCAACCTGCAGAACGTGATCAACGCGCTGAAGCAGCCGATCGACACCGGCACGAACCAGGCCGCCGCTGGCGCCAACCTGCAGAACGTGCTGGCCACCGGCATTCGCCAGTTCGGCAACTCGCTCGATAACGTGCTGACGGTCCGCTCGTCGGTAGGCTCGCGCATGCAGGAACTCGACGCGCTGGATACCATCGGCCAGAACCGCGACCTGAACAACTCGGAGACGCTGTCCAACCTGCAGGATCTGAACTACGCGTCGGCAATCACCGAGTACTCCCAGCGAAAAACCGCACTGCAGGGCGCCCAGCAATCGTTCATGCAGATACAGAACATGAACCTGTTCCAGTATTTGAGGTGATTGGCGTTTAGCCGCTTGCATCGGCTGTCACCGAACAATAAAGTCATAGAAACCGTGACAATAAAGTCCGAGAACGTCTTGCTTGGAAAGCTCGTTTTGCTTGGCCTGGCTTGGTTTCGACGGTTTTATTGTCACTACACGCATCACTTTGGCTGGCTGGTAGCTGAGACTTCGAAAGCACGGGGTACAGGTTATTTTCGGCTACAAAGACACCCCGGTGAGAGGCTAAACGCCGCAAGCGTATGCATTTGCTCACGCATCGTGCAGCGCGTGGTGCTCGCCGCCATCCCTTGGAAAGTATGCCGCGCGGCGTGCGGCGTCGAGCCGACCGCTAATGATCTCGAACGCCCGAAGCAGGGGAGCAAGGTGCTCGCGCACGCGATCGTGCTTCTAGCGATGGTGCGGCGGTAGGTAAGGGTTGCCTACTGTGCGACAGCCGTTAGGTGATGACCCCGCGCAACCACTCGTCCGCGGCCGTGAATATGGCTGAAAAGCCTCTCTATGAGCCGGGAACGGTTCCGACTATCGTGCTTCTAACGATGCCGGCTGAGGACTTGCCGTGATCGTGCTTCTAGCGATGGAAGGATCCTGCGGCCGGCCTGTCGTGTTTCTACCGATGGAACGGATCTTACAGTCGGCCTGTTCGTGCTTCAAGCGATGGAAGCGATGTCGCCGTGATCCCGTCGAACGCGACGCAGGCCGCGGAGATCCCCCGCGGCGGCCAGGGCATCGGCGAAGCGTTTTTCCAAATGCCCGAAGAACGGAGCTCCGCACTCTCTCTCGCCAAGCTCTCGAGCGGGTCAAGTTCGCAATTGCCGATGCTGAAAAAGATCCGCTGGGATGCATCGCTGCGGTAGTGAATATGGCTGAAAAGCCTCTCTATGAGCCGGGAACGGTTCCGACTATCGTGCTTCTAACGATGCCGGCTGAGGATTTGCCGTGATCGTGCTTCTAGCGATGGCAGGATCCTGCGGCCGGCCTGTCGTGTTTCTACCGGTGGAACGGGTCTTACAGTCGGCCTGTCGTGCTTCCAGCGATGGCAGCGGTGTCGCCGTGATCCCGTCGAGCGCGACGCAGGCCGTGGAGATCCCCCGCGGCGGCCAGGGCCATCGGCGAAGCGTTTTTCCAAATGCCCGAAGCACGGCGCTCCGCACGCTCTCTCGCCAACTCTCTAGCGGGTCAAGTTCGCCATTGCCGAGGTTGAGAAAGATCCGCTGGGATGCATCGCTTCGCCCGCGGGATTCGGCAATCACGCGGGCCCATCGCTAGGAACACGGCATTCACGGGCCGCAGGGATCCGTCCCGACCTGGTTCCGGAAAGGCGGGGCATCGCCTTCGCCGGCCTTCCCCGGAGAACTGCGCCGGGCCGCGACATGACGCCGGCGGGCGAAATACGGGTGTTCACTGCAGGATAATTCGTCTTATCTGCTATCGTAAATCGGCCGACACCCGCGGCCCGCCTGCTGCCTCCCGCCTCTGCCGTGCCCTCTCCGATACCTGGAGCTGCCATGGCCACGTCCTCCACCCTTTCCCCTGCAGCGCCCGTGCCCGCGCCGCCGCATGGCTCCCATAGCCCCCGCGGCCGCTACAGCGTGGTGCGCCCGCGTCTGCACCGCGGCCACTTCGCCTTCCTGCGCGCCGTGGCGCAGGGCCTGTCCCCGCGCGCCATGTGGGACCGCTACCTCACCGACGCGGGCGCCTTCGACGACGGCCTGCGGGTGCACCGCATGACCGGCTGGATCCGGGCGGAACTCGGCGCGGCCGCCGCGCGCGGCGGCGACTTCGCCCGCGCCCGGCTGCTACGGCTGGATCTCGCACCACCGGTTGCCTCGCCGCTGCCGGCCCTGGCGGATTTTGTGCGGGCCGAAGGCCTGGATGGATTCAGCGAAGTCGAGCAAATGAGCGCCTACGAATCCACCTTTGGCCCGGCGTTGACCCGTCAGCGCCACCGCACGGCGTTGCTACACCGCCAGCTCGACGCCATCCACACGCTCGAGGCGCAGGTTGCCCGGCCCGTGTCGTCGGCGGACGGTTGCGAGGCCTGGCTGGTCGACGCGGTCGCAGCGCGCCTGTGCCATGCCCATCTCAACACGCTGGGCGAACTGGTGACATTCCTGCAGAAGCAGGGGCCGGCCTGGTGGCGTCCCCTGCGCGGCATCGGGGTGCGCAAGGCGCACGCGATCGCCGCGTTCCTGCGCGCGCACGCGGACACCTTGGGCGAGGTGCCCGATGCCGATGCCGGAGCCGAGATCGACAACGCTGGGGCCGCGGCGCTGGTGCCAGCCGACGCATGCCGTCCACTCAGCGCATGCGTGCCGCTCGAGCGCTTCTCGCCGCCCCCGGCGCTCGACGGGCGCGCTGGCACCTTCCGTTGTCCGCGCGCGCAGTGCCGCCTGGCGGCGGGCAACGATCGGGACGCCATCCTGGCGTGGCTCGCCAGCAAGGGGGACGGCGTGGAGGGGGCGGAAGGGGCAGTGAACGCGACGCAGCGGGCATACCGCAAGGAGGCCGAACGCTTCCTGCTGTGGGCGGTACTCGCGCGGCGCTGCGCGCTGTCCTCCGTGACGATCGAGGACGCCGTCGCCTACCGGGACTTCCTGCTGGCGCCGCCACCAGACTGGTGCAGCGTCCACACGCAGCCGCGCTGGAGCGCGCGCTGGCGGCCGCTGGCCGGGCCACTGTCCGCGGCTTCGTGCGCCTACGCCCTCGGCGTGCTGGGTAACCTGTTTGCGTTTCTGGGCGCGCAGGGCTACCTGAGCGGCAACCCCTGGCGGGCGGTTCGGGCACCCCGCACGTTGGCTCCGGGGCTCGATCCCGGGCGTGGCTTCACCGCCGATCAGTGGATCTTCCTGGTGCGCGAGCTCGTGGCGCTGCCGCCCACCTCCGCCAACCAGCGGCTACAGTTTGCGCTGCCATTGCTGTACGACACGGGCCTGCGCCTGTCCGAACTCGTGGCCGCGACCACCGACGATCTGCGCCGGGACCGCCCGTCGGGGCAGGGGGAGACCCTCGGGCCGGACGGCTGGTGGCTGCAGGTCGTGGGCAAGGGCGGCCGCCTGCGCGACGTGCCGTTGCCGGAGGGCTTGATGCGGCAACTGGCCGACTACCTGGTCGCGCGAGGCCTGCCAGGCGATCCCCGGCAGGCCGGCGGCGCCGCGTTGCTGGGCGGGGCGACCGACCAGGCCGTACGCACGCCGTGGGCCAATCGGCTGACCGCGGATCCAGCCGCGCCGATCGCACCCAGCACCTTTCATCGCCAGATCAAGGCGTTCTTCCGGCAGTGCGCCGAGACCATCGCCGCCACCGATCCGCCGGCGGCGCGGTGCCTGCGGCGCGCCAGCACGCACTGGCTGCGGCACACCCACGCCTCGCATGCGCTGGCCGCCGGGGTGCCGGTCGAGGTCGTGCAGCAGAACCTGGGGCATCGATCGCTGGCCACCACCACGCGCTATGTGCGCACCGAAGCCGCCGCGCGCCAGGCGGCGATGGCGCAGTTCTGGGCCACACAGTCTGCCTGACGGGCGGCGCGGGTTGTGCCCGCCACGCGGAACGCACGCTGCCCATCAGCGCGCCTCCAGGCGGGCGGCGGGGACAGGTGAGGCACGGTGGCGAATTCACTTTCAATATTCTGGCTGCGGCCAAACACCCTGGTCTGAACGCCGTCCGGCAGAAAGTGGAATCCATTGGTCCGCCAAATCCCGAGCAGACACCACGAGCGCACGGTGCATTCTATTGCCCGCAAAAAAGCGCGAACTGAAACTGCGAACGCAAGGTGCAATCCATTGGTGCGCAATTTCACGGACGAGGACGAGCCGGGCGTACCCATCGAGATGGTTGCGCAGCACGTCGGGCACGTGTCGCTGGATACGACCACCCGCTGCGTCTAGACCGAACGTGGACGTAGGCGCGAAGCCGTGCAGCGTTTGCGCCAGGGGAGCGAAAGCCCGCGATCGGCATGGCCGCTCGACCGGTGCGCACACGTGGCAGCGTATGGACAGCGCAGGCGCGCTTGCCCCTGCAAGTGCGTAAGGGATTGGGACGGCCGCGTTAATTCACATTATTGTTGGCGTCGCCGTCCCCGCTCCGACGAAAGGTCATGTTTTATGGGTAAATTAATATGACCTTTGCACGTGCCTTTGGAACATTCGCCATGAAAAATCAGGGTTTTCGGGGCGCAATTTTCTTTGAACACCTTCCGCTTGCCCACTATGCTTGACTCGCTGTTTCCAGCATTGCGACTGGAAACAAAAACGCACCAACCAGCTGCAACTGGTTGATGCGGTTCAGAGTACTGCATGAGGCCGCCAAGGCCTGCGCGTGCTGCCTGCTAGTACTGGAGTCGGACAACCCCAGTATTGAACAGGGGACATGCCAGGTCAAGGGATTTGTCGTCCCTTCGGCTGTGAAGTACTGAACAATGTACTTCAGGAGAACGGGCATGCTTGTCACTTCGTTCGCGCGCCCGCGCACGGCACGCGCTGGATCGCTGGCGCTCAGCCGAGCCGCTGCTGTGCCGTCGGTGACTGCCGATGGCCGTGACCGAGCCAAGGTCGGTCAAATCGCTCATGTACCGGAGAACTGCTGCCGGCCGCCGCGTGACTGGAGGCTTGCACCACATTGCGCCGCATCCCGCAATGCCGTGTACGCCCGGGGCGGGTGCGCCTCGACGGGAAGGCAGATTCGATATCGCCCAGATTCTATGTTCTCGCGTGCGGCGCACTCGCATCTGCGACTCGCCGGTGAGCACGCCGTTGTCCAGGGGGCGGCGCTGGACTGGAAATTTCGCGCTGACGCTGAAGAGGACGTCCATCGAATTCGGGTCTGCAGAGTCAACCGCGCAGGGCTGAAGCCGCTGCCTTGGCAGCCTGGAGCGCTGCGAAAGACCGGCGAGATCAGTCAGCACATCGAAGCCCATAGCCAACCCGATGTCGCGCTGATCGACGAAGCCGCCGGGGAGATTGTGCGCAAGCGATCCCTGACCTGCATGGTGGCCGTGGCCGATCGCACGATCGCTGCCTGCGGGGGAATTGCTGGGGTCCCTCAAACGACCAAAGGGCGCGTGGACTCCTTCGACTAATGATCCGCAGGCAATATGAGTCTGCCTGGTGCGCAGTGCCTTGGAGGAGACCGACATGGGTGTGTCAGCTCAGCAGGAACGTTCCAGACGCGTTCATTTGGCGGTTCGACGCAGTTTCCTGGTGGAGGCCTTGCCGAAATCGCTAGGCAAGCAGGCCCTTTACTTAAGGCTCGCGGAGGCCGACGCGTTGGAGGATTCGCAACGCCGTGCCCAGGCACGATCGTCCCTCGCCCGCACGCGACTGGATATCGAGGGCGCTTTCCTGCCGACACTTGAGGACATCAGAATCGCGCGCCTCATCGACGAAATGGTCGAGACGCGGACGCAAGCCAAGGGAGACTCCCTGGTGCAGATCCGGCAGGACACGACGCGCGCAATCTATCACGCCCGGTTCGACATGCCGGAACTCTGTTCGCAGGATAGCGCGGAGCGAACCCGTCGCGTGTTGCTGGTGGCCGCCCCCCATTCGATGGAGGCCCACAGACTCGCGTTCGCCATGCAGTGGCACTACGGCGTCTGTCGCGAATATGACCGCGTGGATGAATTCGACGAGCGAGGCCGATCGATCACGACGACAGGGCACCTCCATCACTGGCCGTTTCTCGTCATTCGGGTAGCCGTGCGTCTGAATGAGCAGTCATTCATTCTCGCATTGCTGCGCAGTATTGACGCCTTTCTGCACAAAGGTCTCATCGACGAGTATCGACGGTCCAGTATGCCGGCCCTGGAGATTATCCTCCGCACGCTCAGTGCGCTGCACGTGGGCGCCATTGCGATCGTCGGGCTCGATTCGCGTCATGCGTCGCGGATGCAGGAACTGGCCGACTTCTATCAGACACTTGGATACATTGCCGACGTGGGAGGCATTGGCGTGGTCGCGTTCCTGGCTTCCGGCCTCCTGCACGGCAGGGCACGCAACGCGCTGGACCTGCTTTCCGTGGGAAAGGTGCAGGAGATCATTCCGCATCCACCCGGTGATGATGAGCGCATCGCGCGGTTTTTCTGGGGCAAGCTGCCGACCAGCGAGCCGATGCCTGACGACCTCCCCGGGCTGATTCGCGAGGTGCTGGGGCATCGCTTGGCCTTTCCGCTGATGTTCTGCGAGATCAGCCGGCGCTTGCATCGCCAGCGGGTCTATGACCCGCGCAGGCTGACGCAGGGTCTGATCGAGGCGTCGTGCCCAGGGCTGCTGCCGTACGTCAGGCTGTATGCGCAGGACGAAGTGGAGTACCACGAGGCCGTGCGTTATGGGGACTGGCTTTCTCCGCGGACCGGGGTCAAGGACAGGCCTCAACCTGCGCAGCGTGGCGTGCCGAAACCATCCAGCCGGGCTGCTTGACATGTACCTGTCCTCACAGGGCCGACCTGCGAACCACACTCGGTCGCCGATTGGCTGGACGCGTTGGGTTGCAGGTCGTGAGCAGGGCGACATCCATAGACAGGAGACCAGCATGTTCGAATCGATCGTTCCCCTTCTACCCCGCCACCCATTTGAGGCGGGGGGTAGCGTTGCCGACGAGCGCTTGAGTGTGCCATTCATGTCCTCAGCCGGAAAGGTGCTCAGTCCATATTCGAAAAACCTAGGCCATTTTCTCGACCATCGACTGCCAATGGTGTGTCCGATGTGCGTGCAGGAAGTGGACTACGGAACCCACGCTGTGTTGTGGCCGCATCAGGCAGCTTGGGTTGATGCTTGCCCGAGGCACGGCGTACGCCTTGTCAGAATGGATAGAGCCCACCATGTTTGAATCGATCGTTCCCCTTTTGCCCCGCCACCCATTCGAGGCGGCGAGCAGTGTTGCCAACGAGCTGTTCGGTGTCCCATCCATCTCCCCTACCGGAGAGGTGCCGAGCGCCGATCGAGCGTACGGGACCGTGTCTTGGCCATTGCGCAAGCTGGCGGCCTTGGGTGACGGATTCTATGGTGACGTAGAGCAATTGCTGAATACGCGAACGCTGTTGAACTATCGCAGGCCTGCCATGAAACGCGAGTGCTTTGAAAGCCTGAGGCGTCGCGCCATTGATGGCGTGGTCAGTCCATCTTCGGGAGACCCGGACCATTTTCGCGACCCTCGACCGCCAATGGTGTGTCCGTTGTGCGTGCAGGAAGCGCTGGCGGACTACGGAACCCTGGCTCTGTTGTGGCCGCATCAGGCGCCGTGGGTGGATGCTTGCTGGATGCACGGCGCACGCCTTGTCAGATTTCCGAGAAACCCCAGTAAGCCGGCAAGCCGTGTGGAACAGGCCCTGGCCGCACAAGTCAATTTCGCGCGAGATGTTGTCACGCTGTGCGAAATGGCTCGAGATCTCGATGGGGTGATCGCCACCGTCGCGGCGCGCATCCGCGATGCAGGCTTCCAGTACCGGCACGGCCGTTTTTGCCGGGAGAGGCTGACCAAAGGCTTTCAAGCGTATGTCCAGACCCAGGTACAGCATCCGGTGTTGCAAAAGATTGGCAGCGATGAGAATGCCACGACGCGCATCGTGAGATTTCTGACCCAAAGTTGTGGGGTCGTGCCGCCGGTCTTGCTCGTGCTCTTCCTCGGATTTCTGCGTCAAGTGGGGGTGACGGCCGTCACTCCGGCCTACGCCAGAAGCCGATCTGTCCAGTTGGGCACGTGGAGTGCCGCTGAAGAGCCGAAACTGGACCGGCCCGAGCGCCATGAGGTCCTCGCACTGCGACTGCGGGGCTACAGCGCATTGGCCGTAGCAACGATCAAGGGCCTACCGCGGCATATCGTCTTTAACAGAGTCTGGCGCAGTGGACGCAACGACGAGTCGCGACACGCCAGATTTTTGTTTCTCAAACGTACGGCAAGAGCAGCGTGGCGAGCGGCATACCGCCGGCACGGCAATGTGGGCGTGAGCGCCGTGGCGGCGACCGAACCGCGTGCGTATCGCTGGCTCCTTGTGCACGATCGGGAATGGCTGTCGTCGCACTCTTTCTATTCTCCCTACGCGCCTAACGCGCAGGGAGCCTTTCGTCTACCTGAGCAACAACACCGAGTCGTCCGCAGTTTGAAGGGTGCGGTGGCAGCGCTTGTCGAGGCGGGGCGCAGCCTGCCGCTGAACTGTCGCGAAGTGTTGAAGGAAGCAGGCATCCCTGGAGGTGCATTTCGGGCTTGGATGTGCGCCGACGAACGTTTTGCGCACGCCATGCGGCCATTGTTCCACGCGCAAGGCATCCGCGCCACGAAAGCCATACGGGAACGTCTTCTGGCCCTTGATGTCACCCACTTCGAACCCAGCGCGCAGGAGAAACGGGCATGATGCCAGGCCAAATCTGCGTCGCCTTACCGCACGACCCGTTCGAGGCCGCGTCAAGTCTTGCCACCTGCGTACTGGGAGATCCGCCGTATGCCAGGCGAGGCGGCATCGTACGGGAGCCTGACCTCGCCTATGGAACGGTCACGGTCGCGCTGGAGCATCTGGCCAACCTGGCTTCCGGATTTTTCGGAACGGCTGAGGAACTGCTCATGCAGCGCACGCTGGTCAACTATTGCGCCTTCCAGATGACGCCAGCGATGCGCGAGGCTTTTCGCGAGCGGGTGCGAACGGGTGTTGGGGCGATCCGGCCCTCGGGGCGGGCGCCCTGGATGATCGCGACCTACCCCGGCAACCTGGTCTGCCCCTTGTGCGAACTCGCGGCATGGAACGAATACGGGACACGTGCCATGCTCTGGCCGCATCGTGCACCACTCGTGCGGGCGTGCTGGCGCGATGGTGCGCAGCTCGTCCCGACGTTGCCAGGTCCGGCGCCTTGCTATCCCGCCGACCGCGTGCGTGAGGCGACTGCCGCCCAGCGGCAGTTTGCGCTGGATACGGTCATGGTGTGCCAACTGGGGGCGAACTGCGAGCAGGCTGCGCTGGAATTCGAGGCGCAGATCGCGGCGGCTGGTGTGCGGCGGTCGAGTGGTACGTATGCCACCGCGCAGTTCTCCCATAGCTTTCGGGAATTCTGCATGGCCCAGGTCGACGATCCTGCACTGCACAGGTTCTTCTGTCGGCCTCGCTTCGGTCGGGACGTCTTGCAGTGGGTTCGCTCTGCGGGAGTGGCTTTCATTCCTCCGTTCCTTCTCGTGCTCCTACTTGGTTGGTTGCGCCTCGCCGCCCGGTCGCCGGCAACTGGTTTGCTGCCGCCGCCTCAGTACCCACATTGCGGTCGAACATTGGCACGTCGGGTGACGGGATGGGCGGGGCGCTACAGCCGTGCGCGACGGCCTGCTGACGGTCGAAGACGCTATGACCAGTCTGATATCGAGCGGCTGCTGCAGGCCCACTGCACAGTTGCACAGATCGCCGTGCTTTGCCGGATAAGTGAGAGTACGGTGTCGCGTTACGTGTCTACCCATGGTCTCAAGTCACTGGCTGCAGCAGCCCGTATCGAACAGGCACGCACAGATGTGCGACGCGCTTGGACGCGTGCGTGCCATCGCTATCCCAATCGATCGCGCAACGCCATTCGCAAGCTGGAACCGCGCGCCTACCAGTGGCTCGTCACTCATGACAAGGCGTGGCTGCGTCAACAATGTCAGGCGTTCGAGCACAGAAGCGGCTGGCGGCGCGGGCTACTGCCCACGCCGGGCAGTGCCGCAACCATTGCCGCTCAGGTGCGTAGGGCGCATCGGACGATCGTGTCAGGCCATCGGAAGGCGCGGTGCACGCGTGCCGCCCTATGCCGCGCGCTCGGCGTGACGCCCTATCTCTTCGATCGCTGGCGATCGGCTTCGCCGTTGATCGCTGCGGCGATTAGGAAGGCGCTCGAATGAGCGCACGACCCTTGCCATTGGAAGGGAGGTCGAAAAATGAGCGTACGCCTTGCGCAATTCCCTGATCTCTGCGTACCGGATCCGCAGTTGACGCTATCGGAGCGCGACGCGCTGGGCAATCTCACGGGCGCCCGGTACGCGCCCGAACGGTTTGTCAGGATACGAAAGCGTCGTTACTCGACGGTCGCCATCACCAACTGTCTGAAGGGGAACCAGCATCACGTTTCCCCTGGCGCTGGCCTTGCCGCGTTGGACCTGCAGCTGAAGCTGAATCCGTATGTTTTCGAGGTGCGTGGCAACTATCCCATTGTGGACCCTTTCGCGCGCATTGGGCGGTCGCCCCCGCCACTGGTGGACTGCATGTTGACCGTCGAGCTACTCAGCCATCCCGGTCACCCCCATCTGCATGCACTGTTCGTGACCGAGAGTCGGATGACCAAGCTTGAGGCGCCGCTTGCCGCGCGAGGTGTGACGGTCGAACTGGTGGACGTCCATTCGATGTCAAAGGTGGCGTTGCACAATGCGGCGCGCTGCTATCAGACCCTGCTGGGTCTCGACATTTGCGGACTGAAGGCCGAGGCCCGGCATTTCGCCAGCGTGCTACTGGCGAACCACGAGCGCTTCCGTGCGGACGACCTGACACTCGATGACTGCATGCATGCGATGGCAGCCCGGGTCGGATGTGGATTCGAGCACGCCTTTAACTTGCTGTGTACGGCGCACGCGTACGGGTTCGTTCAGATCGATCCGACGCATCGGATGCTGCCGTATCGGCCCCTGATCCTACGGGAGGCATGCCGTGAACCTTGATCCTTGCCCCTTTGCGCCGTTCCAGAGCACTCTGCGGTGCGACCTGACCGGACGCGGCCCGCGCTGCTATCGGTTCGTCCATGATGATCCCGACAAGCAGCTCATGGTGTTCTTCGATCTGGACGACAAGAGGTTCTCTCTGGACCAACAACTGTTGGTCAAAACCTACGACGAGTTGAGGAGTCAGCCAGACGAAGCCATCGAAGCCGTGCCGGATCCCTTTCCTCCAATATCCGTTGAGTGTTCGGCGTCCGGGACGGCTCACACGCCGCGAGCGGATCGTAAAAGGAGAGTAAGCAAGAACGCAGTTGCGGAAAACTGGGCCAGTCGCTGGGACAAGGTGAAGGGCCTCGTCTCGCGAGACCATATCGAGTGGTCGCTGCTCGGTGAGCATGGTTTCGCCGATCTGTATGTCGACCCGGTCTGGCGGCACCGCTTGATTGACGACATCATTGCGGGAACGAGTACCACGCGCTATGAGATTGAGCGCGTATTGGGCATCTTTCTCCGCTACGGTGGCTATGAAGGGTTGCGGCCACGAACGCGGAACTGTGGCCGGCCAGGGTATGCGAAATGGCAACTGGAAGGGGCGCGCAAGCCAGGTCGGAGTGACGCGGCGCAGCGGCGCCATGGCCGAGCCAGGCGCCCCGGCGTCAACCGTGTCGATGCGTTCTGGATTGGTCGTTTGCGGATGGCGATCGACGGAATGCTCGAACACTATAAAGACGGCGCCGGTCGGGTGGTCCGCAATCGCAAGGTATTTCTGGAGTTCTTCTACGCAAATTGCTGTTGGCAGACGACGCTGGGTGATGAGACCCGAATTCCCATGGACGTGAGGATGATCCCTCGCCCTCGCGCGCTCGTTTATCACAGGAATGCCCTGCTGCTCGAGTATCCCGCGCTGCAGCCCATCGACAGCCAGTTGACCAATGTCAGGGGAGGGAGTGCCAAAGACCTGACCTTCGGAGCGCTGGATATCTCGGATATGGACGGCGCCGAGTTTCCGGAAGTCTGTCTGGTTGTGGCCGACGACGAGAGCAAAGAGGTATCACGCGAAAATTGTCGATATTGCGGTCTAGCCACCGTGTTGCTGGGAGTCTGCCGGAAGAGCAACGCCTACACAGGTTGGCTCGTCAGCGCAGGAGAGGAAAGCGCAGAACAGTATCGGCATTTGCTCTACAACATCCTGACGCCAAAAGACGAACGATTGCGGCAGCTCGGTCTGGATCCAGCCGATTTTCCGGGGATCGTGACCGGACAGTTTGATCAGGTCGGCCTCGATCGCGGCTCTGGGGCTGCGCACAAGATGCTCGATTGGACCGTCGACGGAATCAAGGTTGATGTGCGTCTGACAAGGGCGGCCGCACCGCAGGACAAGGGAGGCGTGGAGGGGGGGATTGGGCGGCTTAAAAGTAGGATGCGTGCCGATGGGATCTTGCGTGCCATCGGTCCCATGGGTGAACTGATGCGCGCTAGAATCTTGAGTCGGCTGCGGGCCCTGCCTGCCGGCGTGATCACGCTCAAGTCAATTCAGCAGGCACAACTTCGCAAGCGTAGCAAGCGGAAGTCGAACGAACTGCTGTTGATCACGCCGAAGGCTTTCGAGATCATCGTCATCGAAGTCATCAACAAATTGAATCTGACGCGGAGCCGAAAGCCGACCGCTCTGGACGAGAAGATGTTTCTTGCGCATGTCGAGCCGACTCCCGCCAGCATCCTGGCCGAACATCAGAAGCTGCGCAGGGGCAACGCGGCACTGACACGGCCCGCCGTCGATTTGCTTGCGTCCATTGTGGAAGCCAAGTACTGCACCGTCACCGGGGGGAGGATCAAGGTCGGGCCGTTGTTCTACGGCAGCCCGTCAAGCGTGCCGGAAGGGGATGAGGGTGCCCAAGCGTTGCTGGAATATGCTGGCAATCTTGTCGACGCGGGGATCGATCCCAAGGAAGCGAAGATCGAAGTGTTCGTAAAGCCGTACAAGAACTTCGTCTGGTGGCGGCGTGGCGAAGGGGACTGGGTGCTCCTTGCGCCGGTCGAGGAGTCGGCGGCGCACTGCAATCCCGACCGCGATCGCGTCGAACTGCTGGCGTTCGAGGACGCCTGGCATATGGATGAGGATGAAGCTCGCCTGGAGGCGGTCCGCATGACGATCGACGGTCCGAAGCGAAGGAAGCCGAGCCTGCTGCCGGCGGACGGGTTGGCGGAGCTTAGGAACATCCACGATGCGCAATCGCCGGCATGGTATGGGCCGGCGGTAACTGACAGGGAGGCGAGGAAAGACCTGCAGCGGCGCGAGAAGGAAGAGCGTAGTGATCTCGCAGCCGCCGCTGCCGGCGTGCCGGAATTTCCCGAGGTGCAGGAGCCCATCGAAAAGGATAAGCCTCGTCAGCGGGATATCCTTTCGCTGGAGGAGTATTTTGCCAATGATGACTGACATGACAAGGCAAGTTATCCAGACTCCCTGCCGGCTCTACATCCTGCGGTGTGGGAGAGAATAGACCGTACTGTTCACGTTTTTACCATTGCGAACGAACTAATCGGCAAAATAATCGTGAATCAGTAGGGAAAGCCGCACGTTCAGCGTGGCGGCGATGCGTTCCACGGTGCGCAGGTTGGGCACACCATCGCCGGGTTCGACGCGACCGAGTGCGGACGTTTGCGGGCTCGCATGACTGGCGAGATTGCTCTGATTCCATCCGGTTGTCTTGCGTCGGATTCGCACGGCCTCTCCGAATGCCTCTTCAATCTATCTGACTTGCGCCGCCAGATGTAGGCGATCCGGCTCGCAATGGCGGCGCCTACAGACCGGATGCCATGAGAAGCTTGGATGGGGCGATGTTCAGGGCGGACGCAATCTTGATGAGATTGAGTACCGAAAGATTGCGCTCGCCGCGTTCTATACGGCCCATATGGCTGCGGTCGATACCGGTTGCGTGTGCAAGAGCCTCTTGGGAGACGCCGAACTCTAACCGGCGAGCGCGAACCGTCGCACCAATCGCGGCTAGGTGTCCTGCATCGTCCTGTTTGACCGATACTCTTTGCATCCCGTGATGGTCACGGTATGATGGCTGTTTGGCCACGGCATTTACGACCCATTTCGCGAATGGTGTGGCCCTTTGGCTTTTATGGATATGTTTCTGATTCAGGACGAAAATCGTTTGCCGCTTCAGTCGGCGGTCGTCGGCGATGGTGCGGGTGTGTGGGCAGTGCTGGAGCAGTGGACGCCGGGTGATTTGCTTGTTCTTCGCGTGGCGGAGAAGCGAACTCGTGATGTACCGCGAGTCGTTTGGATGGATCTCACCTTTGGTGCGGCATCCCTTAGCCAGTTTCTCGATGGTGCGAGCGTGTTGCGCGGAGCTGCAGTGGTGAGCACCCGTGGAGTGCGTCTCGCCGAGAACTGGTACCTGGATCCTTTGAGTGAGATACGAGTCGGGGCTAGCGAATACAGCGAGAGCCACCAGGCGCTACTATCCGTAACGCAGTTCACTACATCGGCAGGCCGGAAGTTTTCAGTGCCGCATGGTGTTGCAACGGGCTATGCGCGCGGCCGGCGCGTCTGGCAGGCCCACGCAGAAAACTGATGCGCAAACGCGATGACCGATACGCGCTTTCACGACGGAATGAATTGGTCGAGGTCGCCCGAAAGCCACAATAGTTGGGGCAACCGCTACTTCATTGACACGGAATTCAGCGACTTCCATGCGCCAGAGGTACTCAGTATCGCTATCGTTGGAGAGAACGGGCTTGAGTTCTACGGTGAGCGCACGGACTATATTGAAGCGCGCTGTAGTGACTTTGTTCGAGCGGTGGTGGTGCCGCAGTTCGGCCGATTCGAAGGTAGGGCGATGATTTTGGATGACCTGAGTCAGGAGTTGCGTGAATGGGTCGCAGGCATTCCTGTCGGGTCCAAGCCCGTTCTCTGCTACGACCACGCCGTGGACGTAGACATGTTGCGATTCCTGCTTAACGGCCAGTTGCCAAACGGTTGGGCCTTCGAGAAGGTTAGTGGCCAGATCGACGCCGCACGCCGGGCAGCATATTTTCTAAGGTATGGCGGAGAGCACCACGCCCTGCACGATGCGCGCGCAAATGCATACGCTTGCGGTTTTTAGCATCGCGTATCGCTTGGTCGCCTCCAGTGCACGGCAAACGCGGGATCTGAACGGAGAACCTGCCGCTGGACCCATAATTTGTAGCTTCATGTCATTGATCTGCTGCGTGACGACGATCACCTCCGATGCGCATCAGCATCTCGTCGAAATCTCGCTCGTACATGCGGGAAGCCGCTGCAGCGCGAAATCGTTATACGCGGGTGAACTGTCTTTCACACTCATATGGAAATTTCATGCTGCGCAACCTGCCACCTAACCCAAGCGACGAGGCATTAGAAGCGGCGTACGCTGCCGGCTTGCTGCGCAAGGAAGAGTTACAACACGGTGCATATTACGGCGGCCGTTGCCGAAACGCGTCAATCGCGCGCTGGCATGCAGGCGCTCAACGGTTCGTGCACTGGCGAACGAAATTTGGAGAGCGCTATCTCGAAAAAATCCGCCATCCCGCCGACGAGCCCGAATTCGATGCGTTCCTCGTGTTGAAAGTCGTCGAAAACCCCGGGGGGGACACCATTCCGGATGATCTGTTCGAGGCGGCCGCCGTCTCAGGGCTGGGTCGCTGAAGCAAAGGGCCTCGCGGGCCAATCTGCGCAGTCGACGGTCGCAAAGGTCATGGGGCATGCGTGTAAGGTCACGTGTGAGGCATTGCGGCCGGAAATCTGGAGCCTAGTGCTAGCGCTGGCTGATGAACTGGAGCGTACGGGCTATAGGTGTCCGGATGCGATGGCCGAGTTTTTGCCGATGCAAGATTTTCACTGGCCGCCGTCTGCTGCCACCAGGTGGCGCGGTCAGCCAGCAGTAGAGCAATGAGGAGCATCGGGCGGTCGCGATGGTTCTCTTGAACAGTATTTGCCAGATCGCGCCGAACCGACTGGAGCGAAACGTTACCCCAGCCGCGGAGCAAGAAAGTTCCGTGAACATCCGAGGTTCTACTTGACGTATTGGTGGGCTCGTAATGCGTCATTCATGCCACCCAAAACGCGGTGCACCGGTATGCAAGGGCTGTCGCTTAGATATCCGTTCTCGTGCACCCCGAACGCGGTATGGAGTCCGCATTAAATCTGTGCAAAGATTCCTGCCCACCGAGGGACATCAATTCTCGACAAGCGCAACTGCTAGGCAGAATAAATGTATTGGTTTTGATGCATTAATTTGGCGGCATTCAACTTGGCCGATTCGACGAATTTTCTCTTCCTGGTTCATGGGCGGATCAGGTGCGGGCGGCACGAGGCATGCGCGATTGTCATAAGAATTCTAATAGATCGGATACCATATGAGGCTGCAGTTACCGCCAGTCATGGGCGTAGACGAAAAGTATACGAATGGCGTTATTCAGCAACTCTTATTGCCATCTCAAACTCTTGAGGCAAGCATGACACGCTTTACCATCCCATCGGCCGAGGGATGGATGTTTGAAGCCGAGAGCGGCAGGATTTTCTACGTGTTCCATCGGTCGCCGCTGCCGCAACACGTCCCGCAAGACGGAGCCTCAATAGTAGCGCGGGTCCCCTCCGGGGTCGACGAGGTGGACCTTCGCAAGGCCAAATGGTTTTCTCCACAGCCAGCGCATGAAAATCCTAGCGATTTGGCTAGGTCTAGTTGGCGTACTGCATTCAAATATGTCGGAGAGAGCGAGGCGGGTGACGGTCGAATTGGCCTTCGCAAACCGCAGATCGGAGCGCTTCACGCGATTCATGCACATTGGTCTACCAGTTCTGGCGTCGCGACGGTCGTTATGCCGACCGGAACTGGAAAGACAGAGACGATGCTAGCGACTCTGGTAACAGCGATGTGTGAGCGGTTGTTGGTCTTGGTGCCGACGGATGCACTTCGAAGCCAGATTGCAGAGAAGTTTTTCACCCTCGGGATATTGAAGCATCCAAATTGCATGGTTCTCGACGCTACGGCCACTAGGCCAGTGGTCGGGACGTTGACACGCCGGCCAACAACACCAGCGGAAGTAGATGAGTTCTTCGGTCGCTGCAATGTCATCGTTACAACAAGTGCGCTTGCCGGAGGGTGCTCTGATGAAGTGCAGAGCAAGATGGCTGAACTGTGTTCTCATCTGTTCATAGACGAAGCTCATCACGCCGAGGCGCCTACGTGGAAGCAATTCAAGTCGCATTTTAAGTTGCGGGGCCGGCCGATACTCCAGTTTACAGCTACGCCTTTCCGGGAAGACGGGGCCCCGATGGATGGGAAGATTCTGTATGTTTACCCGTTAAGGTTGGCGCAGCAGGATGGCTACTTCCGTCCTATCCAGTTCAGACCAGTCTACGCATTTAACCCAAGTCGCGCTGACCGGGACATTGCCGCCAGCGTGGTTCATGAGCTGGAAGTTGATCCAACTGGTAGACATGTTGCAATGGCGCGTGTTGCGACGAAGATTCGCGCTGCCGAAGTCCTTGAGCTCTATCGCGAAATAGGGCGATATAACCCGGTCATGCTTCACAGCTCCATGCCCGTGCGGGAACAAACAGAGACGCGGCAAATGCTGGAGAGCGGTCAAGCAAGGATCGTTGTCTGCGTTGACATGCTGGGCGAAGGCTTCGACATGCCAGAACTCAAGATTGCAGCCTTCCATGACCTTCGGAAGAGCTTGGCCGTGACGCTGCAACTTGCTGGCAGATTTACGCGAGCCAGGCCGGATCTTGGCGACCCGGTCTTTATTGCAAACACGGCTGACGTGAATCTACGCGATGAGCTGAGGGCGCTATATGCTCAGGATCCCGATTGGAACCTCTTGCTCCCTGAATTGAGCGACAGTGCTATTGGGCAAGAAGTTGACGCACAAGAGTTCTTGCACGGGTTCGTTGGAGAGCTTCCGGAGATTCCCCTTGCCGAGATTCATCCCGCTGCCAGCATGGTGGTCTATAGAACCCGCTGTGTGGACTGGGAGCCGAACAACTATCGAAGAGCATTCCGGGGAAGCTCCGAGGCCGAAAATATCTATCCGATTCTGAACAGCGAGGAACGGACCCTCATCGTCATTGCGGCGAGGCGACAGGGCGTCGCGTGGACCGATATTTCGTCCCTCGACGGCACGGTGTGGGAGCTTTGTATAGCAGTGTGGGACCAGCCTAGGGCGCTATTGTATATCCATGGCTCGACCAACAATGGCAACTACAATGAATTCGCTAGAGCGCTATGTGGCAACGACGTGTCGCTAGTCACGGCTCCTGACGTTTTTCGGGTGTTTGGCGGCATTAACCGCCTCATGCTCACAAACGTCGGGTTGGACGAACAGCTTGGGCGACAGATCCGATACACGGGTCGAATGGGGCCAGATGTTGGCGCGAGGATTTCTGAGGCGACGTTAGCTACCACAACGAAGGCTGTTCTTGCTGGCGTCGGCTTCGAGCAAGGCGAGCAAACGACCATGGGGGCTGGCAAACGAGGGCGCGTCTGGTCGAATCTGCGATTGCGAATGAACTCGTTTTCAGCTTGGTGCAAGCGAGCGGGTGAAAAGATCGCAGATGACGAAATCGATCCGGAGGAAGTCCTCCGCGGAACCCTTATTCCTCGACTGGTCGAAAACAGGCCATCATCAGTCGTTGTGGGCGTAGACTGGCCTAACGAACTGCTCGACTACGTAGAGTCGGCGACTGCGATTGCATTCAGCGTCACCCAAAGAGAACACCTCACAAACGTTGGCATCGAGGTGCTCGAGTGCTCTGCAGCCGAACCCTTGGGGATCCGTGTATTCACGGAGACGAGTGAAGTACGGATTCGATTGAACTTCGTGGGGCATGGTGCACAGGCAGACTTCGCGTTTACCTACGACGGCGTCAGCAGGGCGGAGATTCACAGGGGAAGGACCATCGACCTATGCGATTTTTTCACCGAGTTTCCGCCAACGTTCTGGTTCGCTGATGGTTCCAAACTCGAGGGGAATCTGCATACGGAACTGAGGGCGGCTGCGCCACTTTTTTCGCCAGAGCGGATGGAAGTAATCGATTGGAGTGGCATCAACATCCGCAAAGAGTCGCAGCGCGAGGAGCGCCACCAAGACTCAGTACAGTTTCGTGCCATCGAGACACTTAAAGCCGACGGCATCATCGCATCGAGCATCGTCGCGACGAAGGCTTCATTCAGATGCGAGTGCGTTGCGACTTTCGGCAGACCGGTGGTGCCCCCGGTGTGGAAGTAGGAGCAGATGTCAGTCGCGACGATGCGGCGCCGCGAAACCAGCGTGTCCGACGGCTCCTCCGCCAGCGCCTGATCGAAATGGACGATTTTCACCTCAGGGCGGCTCGGCCTTGACGCGGCGTCAAAGATTGCGTCAAGTCGCGCGCGCTCCGCAGCAGGAAGATACGGCGCGACACTGACAACGAACAGCGTTCGCACCGACGGGCAACGATCGGCCACGGCGACAGCCTTGTCCCAAAGAGCGCTGTCCGCTGCAGGGGCGCACGCGACCAGCGCTCCAGCACCGGTTTCGTCGACGATGGCAGCGATATGGTCCACCTCCAGCATCGGATTGATTGGGCTGGCGATGCCCGCCGCCTGCGCGCCGAGCAAGGCGTAATGAGTTTGCGGCAGATTGGGCAGCAGCAGTGTCACCGCCGTGCCGGCGGTGACACCGGCGCGGTGGAAGGCGTTGGCCGCCTGCGTCACGCGCGTCTTGAGGGTCGCGTAGTCAACCACGAACGCAGGCGCGTCCGCATCCCCGGTCATGATGAAGCGCAGCGCGGTCCTATCCGGGTGCCGGTCGCAGGCACGGCACAGCAATTCGTAAGTATTCTGGACGGGCAGCTTGTCCTGCCATGGCGTGCGTTCGAAGGCATCGATGTCGGCCTGGGTCTGGATGGCCCCGGAATATGTCCCGGGGCTGTAGGTCGAATCGGGCATGCTTGTCTCCATGTTTAGTCTTGTTTTCTTGTCAAAGTTGTCCGGGCAGCAGGACGGCCCGCCCGAGCCGCCGCTCTTTGACGTGCAGGTACGCTTGTTCGGCCCGCGCGAGCGCAAAGGTCTTCACCGAGGGCGGCGTCAGCGCGGCAGCGCAGTGGGGCAGCGACCGCAAGGCCGAGGCATTCGGGCGGAATACCGTCCACCCATAGCGCGCACTTTTCGGCTTCATGCGGCGTTGGTCACGCTTGTCAATCAGCGTGGCCACGCCTCCCGCCAGCAGGCCCAGTCGATCGAAATTGCTGAGCAGCGGATGGACTGTGGTTGCGTGGCCGACTGCATCGGGTGCGAGCAATCGCAGCAGAGCTGTTTCATCCTCCCAATTGGCAAAATTCAAGGTGGCGGCGAAATGCCGCGGCAGAGTCGCCAGTGGTTGACGGTGTCGATCGACCAACTCCGCGGCCCCTCCGGCCCGGCAAGCCTCAAGTCCTTGGCTTCCACCAACGGCGGTAACTGTCGCGCCCATTCCGTGCAGCAATCGAACAGCAACTTGGCCCAGGCCACCTGTCGCGCCGTGGACGAGTACATGTCGCCCCTTTACGGCATCGTGGGAGATGCCGGCGTCGGCGAACGCGCGCGCGACGGTCAGGAAGTTGTAAGGCAGCGTCGCGAGGGCAGCGGTCGGGACGTTCGGTGGGCTGAGGCAGACGTGCTCCGCGCGCACAGTCACATGAGTGGCGTGCGTGCCATCGTTAGACGGTGGCTTGGCGCCGAACACTGCATCGCCTTCGCGCAACCCGGTCACCCCACGCCCCACCGCGCATACCGTCCCGGCAAAATCATTGCCGAGCACGAGGGGCATGCGTGCTGCGCCCATCAGCGAGAAAAGCGTCCTGCCGTAGCCATCGCGGCGGCGCACGTCGATGGGATTGACCGCTGCAGCCTCCACTCGTACTACGATCTCGCCGGGACGAGGCTCTGGGCAGGGTGCCGGGCGCAACCACAGTGCGAAGGCATCGCCGAAGCCATTGACGGTGGTGAGAATGGCGGTACTCATGCCGCTACCACATGGTTGCGCTGCTCGCCGAGGTCAATGGCGCCATCATCGGTCCGGATTGACGCGGTCACGATGTCGCCCGGCTGCAGGTAAGCCGGGTTCGACAGACCCTTCTTGATGAAAGCACGCCATTTCGCGGTCTCGGAAAGAACGTGCCGGGACACCCACATCGCCAGCTTGCCCGGCGCCCGAGCGGCGCAGCCGGCCGGCGTGCCAGTGGCAATCAGGTCGCCGGGTTGGAGGTCGTGCAGGACGGACAGCTCTGTGAGCGTCTGGTGTGGCTTGAATATCATGTCGCCGCAATAGGCTTCCTGGCGAGGCTGCCCGTTGACATGCAGTCGCATGTGGAGCTCGGGCCAGCGCTGCCATTCTTCGGCGTTCAGCAGTACCAGGTAAGGGCCCACCGGGCCAAAGCTGCGGTAGCTCTTGCCCTTGTAGAACTGCGCCTGCGGCAGCTGGATGTCGCGGGCGGAAATGTCGTTGACAATGGTTACGCCGGCGAGGAACTCGTGCAGTTGGTCCGGCGCGACGCTGACCGCAGCGGTCAGCGGCTTGCGCATCACGAGGCCCAGTTCGATTTCATAGTCGAGCAGGCGCACATGCGCTGGCCGCACCACGTCGGCGTCGGCAGGCGCAAGGCATGACGGAGCCTTGGTAAACAGCGTGTTGAAGCCGATCTTGTCCGGGTCCATGCCGGACTCGCGCACATGGCTGGCGTAGTTGATGCCCTGACACAGGAACTGGCGATCGGGAGTGATCGTTGGCAAAAGGCTGACACCATCGAGCGGCAGCGTGGCTTGATCTGGCGTGCTGCGCCACGCGGCTTCGAGGCCGTTCGCAACGAAGTCGGCGGTGCTGGCGGCGCTGCACGACAGGGGCGCGACGCGACGGTCGTGGACCACGCCCCAGCGGGGCTCGTCGCCGTGGAAATATCGGACTACCTTGACGGCCATTTGCTCTCCTTGAGATCTGAAATTCGTACGGGTTCGGGAGCCCAGGCCTAGAGCCAGGGCCTCGCCTGGGTCATCGCGCGTCCGAGCAGCTTCAGCCGCGCCATGGACAACCGGCCGAGACGCAGCAGCCGAGCGACCCGAAAGACTGTGGTGAGATCGCGCTTGACACCCATGCTGGCGGGCACGTCGTCGCCCCATGCCCAGATCCCGGACATTTCCAGGGGCACGTAGTGGGTTTCATGGTCAGCGGTGAAGACATCGCCGTCGGTGTAGTGCTCGAACTCCATGCCGTCGGGATCGAACCAGTAATCAAACAACTGGCTGCCTAGCACGTGGCGGCCAATGCCCCACATATGGCGGTGGCCATTCGCGCGCATTACGTTCTGGCCCTGACCGAGCGCATCAAGGTCAAGGACTTCGTATGCGCTGTGCTCGTACTTCTCCTCGATGCCACCGGCGAGAACAAAGGCGTGATGGTCCGAAGGCGTGCTGCCAAGGTCCAGGCGGAAGAAGCAGAGGTTGGGGGATCCGTCTTCCAGATACTGAACATCGGTCGGGATCAAGCCGAGATGGCGCATATACCAGCGCGCCATGCGAGGAAAGTCGATGGTCTGGAGTACCACGTGGCCGAGCTTGATCACGGCGGCGGGCTCCAGCGGAGGTCGAACGGTTGCGTTCACGCGCCGAAGCTTTCCCGGGCCGTTGGTGAGCGCATGCAACGGTTCCCGCAACGGCTGCAGGTCGACCGGCTGCTGACCGGTCACCAACCATAGAAGATTCCCGGCTGGGTCGATCAGTTCGACGCCGGCTCCACCGCCTGGAATCGTGTCGGGCGGCAGTCGACGCGCGTTGCCCGTAGCCTCAAGGCGGGCCAGATCATTCTCGCTGCTCACTGTAAAGGCCGCGCCAAGATAGCGCGAACGCCGGCCTTGCCGCACCATTAGCAAGCAGGGCTGGGCGCCGGCGCCGCGCATGAGCAGTTGACTGTCGGTGCGCGATACGCAGCGCATACCGAAATCCGTCAGGAACGTCTCTGTTGCGCACAGGTCGCGCTTCTCGAACATCAGAAAGGCAAGCGCCTGGGCCTTAACCAAGGCCTCGGGTCGTTCGATCTTTTGAACGAAGGCAGGCAGCGCGCTTTCGGGGAAAGCCGGTGGTGTGCGTAGCACGCTGCGGGGCTGGCGGGTCATGGCGTCTCCTGGAATCAGCCGGGCGTCGCCAGATATGGTGCCCGACATTTTTGTGACGTGATGATCATCATGACGTCGAATGCAATATGAAGAGAGCGAACGAAATCCTGTCTGCGTCGGCCTTTAGCGCGGGCTTCCGTTGGCAGGATTCGTATGCAGCCTTGGTGTGGCGCTTTCCCGCTCCAAGCACGTTCGGCCACGGCAACGCAGGGTGCCGTCCTGAGGTCATGCACGGTGAGTCGGTCAGGCGAAGCGTCGACCACATGCATGCCGAAATAGCGCCAGAAGCATTCAGTCGCCACCAGGTCTCTCTTTTCGCACCGAAGGAATGCCAACTCCACAGCGCTTCGGCATGGCTGAGGGCGAATCAGTCGTTGCACGGCAGGTGGCAGCCGACTCTCTGGATGGGACTCCGGCTGACGGAGTATTCCTGTTGACATGGACATGAGGTCTCCAACCGCTATGCGGTCCATTTGTCATTGTTTTGGATTGGCGTCGTGTCTGATGCCGCCGGAGAGGGGCCACGGCGCTTGCGACGTCGGCATGTGGGGCAGGCGACGTCGTTCACCGATTCAATAATAGTCGATATGTCATGATGACGGATATGTCGTTAACACCTAGACGGCGCAAAAAAGCGGGCTCGTCGCCCGCTTCATCGTGCACAATGTGCGAGGTGATTCACGTCTAGCAATCAGGGGGACTGCACACCTGCCGCGATATCCGCCGCGGTTGCGGCGAGGATCTCCCGATATGCATTCACCACGCCATCCACCTGCCCCGGTGCCGGCACTTCTTTTTCAGTGCGGCCGCTCAGAATCTTGCCGTCCGGCCGTCGCCGTATGGACCAAGTGATGGTTGCCGCGGCCTGCTTGCCCACATCGGCGTCGAGGCTTACCACTTCGGTCGTCACGCGGAACGCGGCTGCGTCGCCGATAGGCCGTGCTGGTAGGTCCACCGCATCTAGACTCGATTGCAATTGCTGCGACAGCGCATCGCGCAGTTCGTCAGACAATGGAGACGTCCAGTGCGATGGTTTCTTCACGGAGGGAGTTGATACCGTGGCGTCATGCAAGAGAGCTGCTGGAGGATACGTCCTGACGTGGGGAGCTTTTTTGGAGCACTGGCCGGCCGTTCAAACAGTCACAGCAATGCACGCACTCAGCGTTTGTAGAGGCCGGTCAGGGTGGCCGTGGCGAGGGTGTTCTGGTTGATCATGAAGCGCACCACCGCGTTGGTCGGGTTGGCCGGCAGCCCCACAAGCTTCGGTACGCCCAGCGCGTGCACGGTGAAGATGTAGCGGTGCGCGGGCAAGCCAGTGGGCGGGCAGGGTCCTCCGTAGCCAGTGGCGCCGTAGTCGTTGGCAGCCTGAGTACCGCTGGCGCCCAGGTCAGTGGCGTCGGAGGAGCCCAGGCCTGCGGCGAGCTGGTTGACGGACTTATCGATGTCGAACAGGACCCAGTGCCAGAAGCCGCTGCCGGTCGGCGCATCCGGGTCGTACAGCGTCAGCGCAAAGCTCTTGGTGCCTTCCGGTGCGCCCTGCCACTGCAGCGCGGGCGAACGGTTCTGGCCCGCGCCGTCAAAGCCATCGAACTCATGCACGAGTTGCAGCGCATCCAGATCCTTGAACTCATGCGATGTTACTGTGAAGTTGCCCATGCCATTTCCTTTCATGCGTTAGTGGTGATCTTGCATTGCTGATGACGAAGGTCATTCCGGCTCAATGCCAGCGGCTTTGATTACCTTTGCCCATTTCGCGGTCTCGCTGCGCAATCAACGACACCGGCGCATAGTCTTTGATGGGATCATAGGGTAGCTACTTGAATAGGGATGCATTGGTCGCGTGTGTTGTGTTTGTCGTGATGAGCATCGTGTAGCCATCGGCCGGTGCTGTCGCGACCGCCGTGGCAGCGATGAACCCGTTGGCACCGGGGCGGTTTTCTACGACGACGGACTGGCCGGTTTGGGCAGTGATGGTCTGCGCAATGTAGCGCGCGGTGTTGTCCGTGCCACTGCCTGCGGGAAACGGCACCACGACACGGACAATTTTGTTCGGATACTCGCTCTGGCCAGCGGCCCACACCAGTTGCGACGCCGCGCAAGCAGCCGTTAGTCCGGACAGCAGGGCGAGCATGCGTCGCCGGAGAAATCGCTGGACCATCTTGTCTCCTTCCGTTTCCTCGGGGATACTGACCAAGCTGCTTGGTCGGGCTTGCGTCAGGACAGCGAATCGTGCGCGCGAATGAGGATCAGCTCACGCGTGCCGCCGGCCGATTCGAGGCTGAACTCCGCACCTTCTGGCACGTAGACCCACTCTCCAGCCTCGGCGGCGAAGCTCTCGCCTTCAATGTGCCCGTGGATCGTGCCGCTACGCACGAAGAGCACCTGCTCGGTCTCGCCAAGTCTGTGCGACTCGGCACTGCCATCTGGATCAAGGTCTACCATGTAGATATCGAGAAATTGCGAGTCGACGGTCTGGCGAGTGATGACCGGTTTGACGAGCGCGCCAAGGTAGTGCGGCAGTCCGATCCCTTCGGTGCTGAGAGGAACGTCGCGAACTTCGGCGGCACCAGCCTGAAGGCGCAGGTCGTCCGGACCAGTCGCGATCACTGCTGCGTTCGGGTTTTCGCTGTACGGGGGTGCGTAGATCACCATCACCCGTACCGGTTCGTCACTGATGACCTCGAAGCGATGGAAGACGCCGGCGGCATTGAAGCTCCAGTCCCCAGCGCGCAAGATGCGCTGCTTGCCTGGTAGTTCGCCGAGGCCCTCGCCAGCGAGCAGTAAAGACGCCTGCTCCAGGCCTGGGTGTGCATGCGGCAAGGCGCCGTTGCCTCGCGAAATCGTGCCCAACAGCACTTCGAGCCGGCGCGCGCCGACAGTCTCCTTGCCGATGACGCGCTGGTTCGCCGTTCCTGTGTGGTTGGCCGGTGCATACGCGGGCACGTCTGCGGCCCTCCGTACAAAGCGTGATGTCATTCTGATGTCTCCTTGCTCAATGGTGAGGTCTGTCCCGCTCAGCGGCGGCTGTCCGGGATGGCCAGCGCCGGGTAGTGCTCGGTCAACTTGGCTGGCAACTCCAAATCCAGGATGAAACGATCGCCGCGATACCAGAACAGCCCTGCCAGCAGCACATTGCCGTCGATGTCCAGCGTTGACCGTACGATTTTGGCGACTGGCGCGCCGAAGCCGTAGTCGAGATCGCGTGCCAGGATGTAGTCGGCCGGCTCAACCGTCATGGTCTGCTGCATCGTGCTTAGCCGTTCACCTTCGACCTGGCGCAGCAAATGAACGAGCTTATGGTGCTTTTCGCCGCCGGGCGGGAAGCGGGCGAACACCGACGAGGCCACATACATCTCAATCAGGCAGAACGGCGTGCCGCCGTGCATATGCAGTTTGCGCACCATTACATAGCTGTCCAGCGGCGTGCCACGTGGGGCCAGCCCTGGTCGCAGCGCCAACCCCTTACGCATTTCGAGAATGCGGATTTCCAACTCGTCGCCGTGGGCAGATTCGTCATTGATGGCCGAGCGCAGCCCATCCCCCGGCGCTGAAGGCTGTTTGATGACGTGGGTGCCACGACCGCGCTGACTGCTAACTAAGCCCTCTTCCGTCAACACCGCGAAGGCCTGGCGCACAGTGACCTTGGCGATCCCATAGGTCTGCGCCAGGTCGTCAACGGTGGGCAGCTGCACGCCGACCAGGTACTCGCCCGATACGATCTTGTGCCGGATGACGCTGGCGAGCTGTCTGTATCGCGTCACGCCGCCGGTGTCATCGTCGGCCAGGGTGACGACCTCGTTGGCAGCGGGGTTGGCGTTGGACGCGCTCCGCGTCATGACAACAGCTCCCGCGGCACGCGCACCGGCATCGTGAGCAGGATCTGCGCCATGCCCTTGCCAAGGGGATCATTGCGCAGCGACGCCATGCCACCGCCGTCCAGTGCCGAGTCGCACACGAAGTTCATAGCCTCGAAGCCGGGCAGATCGTAGCGGGTCACCGGCCCCTTGACCAAGTGCCCAAGCCAGTCAGCCACACGGCTCGCCGTCACTTGGGCCCGCAGCACGGGCAAATACGCCGGCTGGCGGGCAATCAGTCCGATGTTGGAGGTATCGCCCTTGTCGCCGCTGCGGCCATAGGCAAGCAGTATCAATGGAACTTCGACGGTATCGTGTCCCGCAGGGCTCGTGCCCGTCTGTTCAACGAATGCAGGCGACGCAGGCGCGACCGGTGCTGCCGGCCCACCCAAAGGAATGGTCACGCCAGTGCGTACACCGCCTATCACTACCGTTGGGCTCAGAGCGCTCTTGTCGAGGAGGAATGCATACTGGCGGATCGATGGAGAGGGACTGGAACGCCCACTACTCGAGCCAGTTGTGCCAGGCGCCCAACTCGTTCCTGCCGTGGCGATCTCACGCGCGAACAATTCCAGCGCCGCCTTCTCCGGATGCATGACCGCCAGTCGCATCACCGCCTCGCGGGTGTGTCGGACGGCAGCATGTGGCCCAAAGCAGGACTCTGCCCCCAGCACCTCGATCAGGGTACGACTGTAGTCGCCCCAGCCGTTCTCGCCAAAAAGCTTGCGCGTGCGGGCAAGGATCGCCTCCGCCGTGCGTTCCGCTTTGGCGACGGCGTCGACGCCGACGATGGAAAGCTGCGCGTTGCAGCGAAAGCCGTCGACGTAGGTGGCACAGACCTTGTAGGCAGGGCCCGGGGCCCGCCCGCGTGCGCCGCTAACTTCCACCAGATCCGGTGCGGCCAGCCGAAGGGTGACTTGCGTGAAATCGCAGGTGACGTCAGGCAACAGGTAGTTTTTCGGGTCGCCGATCTCGTACAGCACCTGCTCGCCGACCGTAGCAGTATTGACCAGTCCCCCGGTGGCGGGGGGCTTGCCGACAACGAAGGTGCCGTCGGAACGGCACTCGACCACCGGATAGCCGATGTTGTGCCAATCCGGCACGCTTTCCCAGTCGGTATGCAAGCCGCCCGTCGCCTGGCACCCACACTCGATGATATGACCCGCCAGACTGCCTTGAGCGAGGCGGTCATAGTCGTCCGCATGCCATCCGAACTCGTGCATCAACACGCCAAGCGTCACGGCACTGTCCACGCAGCGTCCCGTGATGACGATCTGGGCTCCCTGGTCCAGCGCTTGCCTGATCGGCAACGCTCCCAGATAGGCGTTGGCGCTGACCACGTGCTCTGGCAACGGGCGGCCTTGCTGCATGTCTTGCACACCGGCTTCGCGCAACTGCGGGAGCAGGGGCATCACGTCATCGCCTTCCACCACAGCAATGCGCAACGCCAGACCCTGTTCCGCTGCCAGAGCGGCAATGGCCTGCGCACACCCGTGCGGGTTCATGCCACCGGCGTTGCTGACCACGCGGATCCCGCGTGCGGCGATCTCTCCAATCAGGGCCTTCATCGTCACCGTCACGAAATCGGTGGCGTAACCCAGTTCCGGCTTGCGCAATCGGGCAGCGGCGAGAATCGACATGGTCAGTTCGGCCAGGTAGTCGAACACCAGGTAATCGATATCGCCGTGGCGCACAAGCTGTGGCGCGCCGACGCTGCTGTCGCCCCAGAAGCCAGAAGCGCCGCCAATGCGTACCGTTTTCGCGTCCATTCCCATCTCCCTATCTACCAGTCCACATGGGCTGGCGCTTCTCGCGGAATGCCAACTGCCCTTCGCGCGCGTCGTCGGTCAGTGCAAACAGCCCTATCTGGCTTTCCGTGAATGCCATGGACTGCTCGAACGACATGGTTTCCATATGCTTGAGCGTGTACAGCCCGCGACGGATGGCGGCAGGCGATTTATTCAGCATGCGGGCCAGCAAGCGGTCCATCTCCGCGTCGAGATCGTCGCTGACGTAGTTGACCAGTCCGGCGGCCAGCGCTTCCCTCGCCGAAATCCGCTCGCCGCACAGGCATAGCTCGGTGAGCCTGCGACGTGGCAGCAGGTGCTGCAACACGCTCAGAACCTGCGCCGGGAACAGACCCACATTGACCTCCGGCAGACCAAAGAAGGCGCCTTCGCTCGCGATCGCCAGGTCGCACATCGCCATCAGCCCCATGCCACCTGCCATGCAGGCCCCGTTGACCCGTGCAATCAGCGGCACCGTTGACTGCCTGGCGCAGCGGAACAGGTCGGCCATCCCTTGGTAGGGATCCGCGTAATCGAACCGAAACGATTTTCCGGTATGCAAATCGGCGCCGGCGCAGAATGCCTGTTCGCCCGCTCCCGTAATGATCACAGCGCGAATGTCGGCATCGCGATTGGCACGCAGGATGCCGTCGCGAAGTCCCTGCAGCACCCCCTGGGTGATGGCATTGCGGCGCTCCGGCCGGTTGATGGTCAGGTAGAGTGCAGCGTCCCGGACCTCGCACAGCAGTTCATCATTCATGGGCAGTATCTCCTTCGGTTCGCTGCGCTCTTGCCCCATCCCTGGAGATGCCTGACGCGAACAGCGTATCGATAGCGTCGTCGTCGTAGCCGGCCTCACGCAGTACCTCACGGCTGTGCTCACCCAAGCTAGGCGCATGGCTGCGGCTGGCCGGTGGGGTGCCATGCCATTCGCTGGGCACGGCCATCTCCCGGATACGCCCGACGACCGGGTGGTCCGATTCGCTGAAGAAACCGACGTCCTGCAAATGGGGATCGTCCAGCAGCGACTCGAACGTGTGCATCGGGAAGACCGGAACATCGGCCTCCTTGAGCAGGGTGCGCCATTCCTCGGTGGTGCGCTTGGCCATTTCGTCGCTGACCATGGCATATAGGTCGGTGATATTGGCGGTGCGGGTGTTGAGGTTGGCGAGGCGCGGATCGGTGTCGTACAAGTCTGGCTTGCCAATGACTTTGAGGAAAGCCCGCCAATGATGATCGTGATAGATCAGGCAGCAGACATGTCCGTCCTTCGTCCGGTACGGGCGCCGCTCGGGCGAGAGCAGGCGCGGATACCCGAAGCCGCCCTTGGGCGGGACGAAGGTTTCGCCATACAGGTGGTCTCCCATCACATAGGGAACCATGGTCTCGAACATCGGGACATCGACGCGCTGGCCCTTGCCGGTGCTCGTCCGCGAATACAGGGCGGCACATATCACGCCGAAAGCATAGAGTCCCACCGAGCGATCCGCGATGGTGATCGGCAGGTATCGGGGACTGTCGCCGCTGCCCAGCGAAACGGCCAGCGGCAGGCCGGTTGCGGCCTGGATCAAATCATCGAAGGCAGCCTGGGGCGCGTAGCGTCCGCGCTGCGAAAAGCCGAACATGCCGACATAGACAAGGCGCGGATTGTTGGCCGACAGCGTTTCATAGTCCAGCCCCAGACGTTGCATGGCCTGCGGGCGCACGTTGTAGGCCAGTACGTCAGCATCTCGTACCAGGCAAAGCAGGGCCTCCCGGCCCGCGGGCGCTTTCAGGTCAAGCACGATGCTGCGCTTGTTGCGGTTCAGGCCCAGGAAGAGCGGCCCGAGCTTTTCATTGCCGCAAGGACCTATGCCGCGCGTGCTGTCTCCGCTCGGACTCTCGACCTTGATCACGTCGGCGCCAAGATCAGCCAGCATCTGGGTGGCAGAGGGCCCCATGAATACTGACGTCATATCGACGACTTTTACGCCGGCCAGCGGCCCCGTTGTCTGCTCTTTCTTCATATCCTTCTCATCTCGGTCGGTCAGTGTATGACGCTGGCCCGAGGGCCACCGTTTGCTGCCGAATCGCGACATTTGGCTTGCAACCACACGTCGATCATCGATCAAGCTCCGGCCTGGTTAGCTCTGGTATCCGCTTCTTGATCTTCGAGATGGTGTGGAGCTTCACCTGCTGCGCCCACGGGCCGTCGATGGTGCGCAGGTTCTTGCCCATGAGATGCGCCAGGCCAAGCTCGTCACTGAGCTGCGCAAGGGACGTCTCGACATCGAGCGAGAGGTTGGTGACAAGAACGTCGCCGCCGTGGAAAACGAGGCTGTTCGACCAGAGAAAACCGATGGGTGCGCCCTTGCGATCGATGCCGCCGAAGTCGCCGAGCTTGGCAATCACCTGTCCCTGCGTCGGCTCGAGCACGATTATCTCGTTGGACTGGTTGCAGGCGATCCAGAGATTGTCGTGCTCATCGATCTTCACGCCGTCGGGTCCGCCGCCGATCCGATTGACGAAGACTTCAGGCGTGCCGGGCTCGAGCGTCGAGCCGGTCACCGGTATCCTGACAATGGTGTCGTTCGACGTATTGGCGACGAACAAGGCCGTCTTCTTGTTGTTGAACGCCAGGCCATTGGCGCCGATGGTCGGCGGTATCCGCGTGGGCTTCAGCAGCGCGCTGGTGACCCATGCCGACGCTTCGCCGCCGTCGGGTCCGACCTTCCAGATGATGCCCTGGTGGGCGTCGGTCACGTAGACGTTTCCGGCGGGGTCGAACGTCAACCCGTCGAGGCCGGGGTTCTTGCCGCTGACCGTCATGAACACGGACGAGGCACCCGTCCTGGGATCGACGCTCAGGACCTTCGCGCCAAGGTAGTCGACCACGAGCAACTGGCCCGTCCGGGGATGGAAGCCGAGGTCAAGCAACAATCGGCTCGAGCCCTTGATGCTGACAGTGCGCAGGTGCTTGCCCTGTGGGTCGAACACAAGAAGTGCGCCCTCGCTCGTCCTGGGTTTTTCCACCGCCACCGTGACGACGTAGACGTTGCCCTCGCGGTCCACGGTGATCCCCTCGGGATGCGCCTCGCCCGCGGGCAAAGTGGCGAATGTTTCAACCCTGCCGCGCTCCCACGCTCCTGCGGCTAGCGGCGTCGCCAGCAACACGAGCAGAATCAGCATCGGCAAGATCTGCATCCTCTGGGATTTCATCATTCTCATGTTGCACTCGCTCAATCTCGGGATTAATGGATCGTCACTCATTGGTCTGTCGGTGTCGTACACCCTGGTCGGTAAGGAGCAGAGGAACGGCACCGCGCAGGCCGACGAGCGGCCTGCCTTGGTGTAAGTCGCTTTTTATCCCTCGATAACTTCGGCGCCGTTGCCGCGGACGTAGGGCACCGGTCCGATGCCGCGCGCCGCCGCGAGAGTCTGGATCGCGTACTGGATCGAGAGCGCGTCATTGAGCGAGTGGAACGTGCCGTCCTCGTTGAAACTCACTTGCGCGCCTTCAATCCAGGCGATGGTGATCGTGTCCTCAGTGTTGTCCTCGGGGGTGTAGAACGTGTGCACCGAGCCGCCGGGCTCGTACAGGTAGGAGCCCGCCGTCTGCGGCTGGTCGGGGTACTCGCGATACTTCCAGCAGCCCTGAATCGTCCACACCTGCGCCGTACCGGTGTGGTAGTGAATCGGCAGGGAACAACCAGGTTCCACGATGGCCATGAAGACCCACTCTCCGCGCTCCGGGTCCAGGCGCAGCGGCTTGATATGGATGCCTGGAAAGACATCCTTGATCAGCGGGATCTGCTCGATGTTGACGGTCAGGAGCTTGTCCTGCGGCAGGGCTGGCAGCGGCAGCGGGGCGCCAGTGGACGTGGTGGGCTGCGCGAGAATTTTTGCATCCATGAGTTGTCTCCTTTTGATAGAGGATGTGAAACAGTGGAAGGAAACCTTCCTTTGATGAGACAGAAGAGGCACGCCGGTGCGGCGGGGAACTCAGAGTTGCGGCGGCAACGGGCCGGAGGAATAGAAGCGTCCCGTTCCATGTGAAGCCTGGCTGGTCGCTGCCTGGCCCGCATGTCGCTGAATACGTCTAAAGTTCTAATGTTGGAATGTTAGGGGCTAAGGAAGGAGTTTGCTGCCCTCGTTTACCCTAGAGGCTGAACGAGAGGCCTTTAGCCCTGCTGGCGCTCGGTAGCTGGCCGGCGTTGGGGTTCGGTGATGGCGGGCACCGCCTTCAATGCGGACGCGGGGATATCGACTTCGGAGACGTAGCGGTCGCCCCGATACCAGGTGACGCCGGCGTACAGTACGCTACCTTTGCCATCGAGAAGACATCGCGACATCTTGGCGACGGGCGAGGCGAACGGGATGTTGAGCATGTCGCACAGAGGAAAATCCGCCGGCATCACGGTCATGCGTTGTCGCACACGTTTGCCGCGTGAGCCCAACTCATCGAGCACTGCGGCGAGAAGCTTCTTTTTCTTGGCGGTATCCTTGGGCAACGAGTCGAAGATCGAGGTCAACACATAGATCTCCGCGTAGCAAAACGGTTCGCCAGAATACGTGTGCAGCTTGCGGACACAGACGTATTCGCCGTTCGGCTGGTCGCCTGGTCCGAGCAGTTCCTGCGGCACCCTGGTGCGGCGCCGGACTTCGATTACGTCAAAGGCGAGCGCCTCAGGCGCGGCAAACGGATCGTTGATCGCCAATTCGATGTCGCCCATGGCGACGGGCACGGCCGCCACGTGAGTCCCGATGCCTCGCTGGCTACGGATTAACCCTTCTTTAGAAAGCAGCTCATATGCTTGCCGGACGGTAACAACGGCGACGCCCAGGTCAGCCGCGAGCTGCGTGATCGGGGGCAGCAGCATGCCGAGCGGATATTCGCCCTTCGCGATCCGATACCTCAGCAACGAAGCCAGCCGCTGATATTGCGAAACGCCCCGTTCAGCCGACAGCTCCGGCCGCTCAATCCCCCTGGTTCGATTGCCCGTCATTCCAATCGCCTAACATTCAGAACATTGGAGTATGCACCAGAAGAACGGGCAATGTGCGGGGGGTTTCACGTCTAGCGGTCAAGGGACCGCAAGCCAGCCGCTATGTCGGCCGCGGTTGCGGCGAGGATCTCCCGATATGCATTCACCACGCCATCCACCTGCCCCGGTGCCGGCACTTCTTTTTCAGTGCGGCCGCTCAGGACCTTGCCGTCCGGCAGTCGCCGTACGGACCAGGTGATGGTTGCCGTGGCCTGCTTGCCCACATCGGCGTCGAGGCTTACCACCTCGGTCGTCACGCGATACGCCCGCTGCGTCGCCGACAGTCCGTGCTGGTAGAAATCGACCGCATCAAGACTCGATTGCAGTTGCTGCGACAGCGCATCCCGCAGTTCATCGGGCAATGGGGACGTCCAGCGCGATGTGTCGAACACCTTGGCGCCACCGCTGGTACCGTCACGCAACACCAATTGAGGACGATTCAGGCGCTCTGGCACACGCACCGGCGTCACTTCGATCCATAGAGGGCCTCCTGTCCGGCTAGCTCGCCCGGCCGTCGAGGCGCCCGTGGGACTGGCAGCCAGCGTGTAGTAGTGCGGTTCAGGCGACGCACAGCCGTTCATCAAGGCCGTGGCCGCGACGGCCAGCGGAAACAGTATCGTCAGTGGTTTCATCATTCCGCTTCCCTTTTGCCGCGAAGAAGTGCTTCCGGGTGTCGCTCGAGATAGTCGGTGAGCGTGCGTAGCGAAGCGGCTGTTCGTGTGAGTTCCTGCATCATCCGCCGTGTATCCTGCTGCAGTGATGCGTCGGGCGCCAGCGCGCCATTGGCCGTGGCGAGCGTGCGGCGCGCATCCTGCAGCGCCGCCAGCACCTCCGGTGCCACATCGCCATTGACCTGTGCGACTAGTTTGTCCGCGTTGACGAGCATCTTGTTCATCGACACCATCGCCGTGCGCGCATCCTGCCCAATCTGGTCGAACGGGACCTTGCCGATCTTGGTCACGATGTCGCCGAGTTTCGCTTGGAGCTCGTCGAAGCCGCCCGGTGTAGTCGGAAGTTGCGGAGGCGACGCGTCCAGGTCCAGATCAGCCGGCAGAGGCGCCTTCGGAAAGAAATCAAGTGCCACATATAGCTGGCCGGTCAGCAGGTTTCCGGTGCGCAACTGCGCACGCATGCCGCGCTGGACCAGGCTATGCACAATGGCGAGTTTGCGCGTGTCGTCAGCCACGTCCTTCTCGAGTAGCCCCATGCGGGACGGATAAAGCTCCACCACCACGGGCAAGCGGAAGGCCTTCTTGTCACGTTGGTATTCGATACCGATTGAGCGCACCTGCCCAACGGTCACGCCGCGGAAATCGACCGGCGCACCTGGCGACAAGCCGCGCACCGACTGATCGAAGTTGAGCACCGCCAGCGCAGGGGCGAGCTCCTCCGGTTCCCTCATGGCTTCTGACTGGTCCGCCGCCAGCAGGAACTCGGTGTTTTCGACCGCCGCGGTGTGGGCGATGGAGTGCTCCGGAGCCTGGAAGGCTACGCCGCCAAGCATCACGGTGACCAGCGACTGCGTGGACAACTTCAGCCCGTTGGCGTCCAGCTTGAGGTCGACGCCACTGGCGTGCCAGAAGCGTGTATCAGCGGAGACGAGCTTGTCGTAGGGCTTGTCGACAAAGAC
>NZ_ALOU01000032.1 GCF_000292345.1 Cupriavidus sp. BIS7 | reverse complement strand
GCGGGAGAGGGGAGCACACATTCAGTCCGCCAGCAGTCCTGCCACTCGCTCCGCAATCGCCAGCGACGACGTCAGCCCCGGCGATTCAATCCCGAACAGGTTCACCAGCCCGGGCACCCCGTGCGTCTGCGGCCCATCGATCCGGAAATCGGCCGCGACTTCCGTCGGGCCGCTGATCTTCGGCCGAATCCCCGCATAGCCCGGCTGCAGCGCGCCATCGGCCAGCCCGGGCCAGTAGTGGCGCACCTCGTCATAGAAGCTGTCGGCGTCGTGCGGCGGCACGCTGTACTCGATCTCGTCGATCCAGCGCACATTGGGGCCGAAGCGCGCCTGGCCGCCCAGGTCCAGCGTCAGGTGCACGCCGAGGCCGGCTGCCTCGGGGACCGGATAGATCAGTCGCGAGAACGGCGCGCGGCCGGCCAGCGTGAAATAGCAGCCCTTGGCGTAGTACTGCGGCGGAATATGTTCAGGCGGAATGCCGTTGATGCGGCGTGCCAGGTCGGGCGCGGTCAGGCCCGCCGAATTGACGACCGTGCGGGCGAGCAGCGTGGTCGCGCCATCGTCGCTGCCAACTTCCAATCGAATACCATCCGGCGTCACGGCGCCTGACAAAACCGGCGACTGCACGGCCAGCATTGCGCCGGCCTGCTCCGCATCGCCAAGCAGCGCGGTCATCAGGCCGTGGCTGTCGATGATCCCGGTGGATGGCGACAGCAGCGCGGCGTGGCATTCGAGCTGCGGCTCCAGCGCGCGTGCTTCGTCGCGCGTCAGCAGTTGCATGTCATGCACGCCGTTGGCGGCCGCCTTGGCGCGGATGCCCTCCAGCGTGGCCACCTGGGCGGCACTGGTCGCCACAATCAGCTTGCCGCACCGCTGGTGCGTAACGTGGTGGCTAGCGCAATAGTCGTAGAGCATGGCCTTGCCGCGCACGCACAATTCGGCCTTGAGCGATCCGGCAGGGTAATAGATGCCAGCGTGAATGACCTCGCTGTTGCGTGCACTGGTGATCGTGCCAAACGCGTTCTCGGCTTCGAGGATGATCACCTCGCGGCCCTGCAGCGCCAGCGCGCGCGCAACGGCCAGGCCAACCACGCCAGCGCCGATCACGACGCAATCCACTTGTTCCATCTGTCTGCTCCCTGTTGCTATTTTGTTCAGTCGAGTCCCATCCGCGCTGCCGCGGCGGAAAGGTGGGCGCTGGCGGCGGCGCGGGCTGCCGAGGCGTCGCCGGCAGCGATCGCTTCGACCAGCGAGGCGTGTTCCGAATCGGCAGCGCGCGGCGTGCCATTCAAGACGTTGAGTTGCGCGCTGTTTTCCCAGGCGTGCTGACGCGCGGCAAGCAATTGCTGGCTGACGAAATCGGTCAGGCCGGTAAAGCAGGGGTTGTGGGCGGCCTGGGCAATCGCGTGGTGGAACGCGATGTCGGCTGCGGCGGCGCTCGGAAAATCGGCGGCGTGAACCTGCATCGATTCCAGCGCGGTGCGGATGCTGGCCAGATCGGCGTCGGTGCGGCGCAGTGCCGCCATTTCCGCGCACGCGGTTTCCACTACGCGGCGCAGTTCGAACAGTTGCGCCAGCGTCGGGCCGCCGTCTGGCGCACTGGCTACTCGCCATACCTGTCCGCCCGGTGTTTCCGAGACATAGGCCCCGGACCCCTTGCGCGTCACGAGTACGCCATCTGCCTTCAGCAGGGCGATGGCCTCGCGTACGATCGGCCGGCTCACGTCGAACGTTTCGGCCAGCGCCGATTCGGCCGGTAGTCGTGCGCCTGCGGCAAAGCGGCCGGCGGCAATATCGTCGCGCAGGGTCTGGGCGATGCGGCTGGCGAGCGAGGCGGGGCGTGAAAGTCTATCCATGGAGGATCGGGTGAGATGTCAGGCTGTCAGACAGCTTTGGTGGTGGGCTGATTCTGCGGGGGAGGGTGAAGCGCGTCAAGCGCTGGTTCGGCGGCCGGGTGCGGAACGGTTCGATAATCGGCCTGTGACGGATTGGCCTCATCAGCGCCACCGAAGTGGGGGTCAAGGTTTTGTCGTATTTGTCGATAGCAGAGCCATCAAGTGCCGCGAGCCCCGCAACGGGCCGGGCCGCTTTCCCGAATGCTTCGCGCCGTTATCCGCTGTCAGGGGTTCGGCGCCTTTCATGGAGACCCGTACAAGCCATGATCTCGCTTACCCCCCAGGACCTGCCGGTCGGGCAGCCGCTGCCGTGGTCCCTGCTCGACGGGCACGGCAATCTGATGCTCGGCAGTGGCAGCATCATTCCGGATGCCCGCGATCTGGCGCTGGTTTTTCGTCACGGTGAAGTCTGCCGCCCCGACGACATGCCCGAGGCCGGCAACGAGCCCGATGCGCAGCCGGGCTCGCGCCTGGCCGCGGGGCCGCTCGGCTTGCAGGTTGGCACGCTGCTTCATGTCAAGACGCCTGGTGACAAGTCGCGCGCCGCTGCCAGCCGCCTGATCGGGTTTGTGGACCAGGGGCTGTTCATCACCTGGCCGACTCTTGGTGGACGCGACCTGACGCTGCAGGCGGGCGAACAGTTGCTGCTGCGGGGCTTCTCCGGGCATGCGATCCACAGCTTTACATCGACCGTCACGGCGGTGTGCCGCAGCCCGTTCCGCTACCTTGTATTGTCGGCTCCGGCGGAGCCCGCGCAGATGCCTGTGCGCAGTGCTGCCCGCGTGCCCACCCGGCTGGCTGCGTACCTGCTTGATCAGTTCGAAGACGCGGATCAGGCTGGCGCTGACGGCTCTGCCGACGAGCGTATGGGCAACGGCCTGGCGCGGCTCGGTCTGCTATCTGATCTGAGCACTGGCGGCGCGCTGGTTCAGACCGCGTCCCCGGCACCGGCCGTGGGGCAGAAGGTCCGCTTGCGATTTCACCTGCGCACGGCAATGCTCGACGCCGAAGTCACCATCGACGGTTCGGTACGCAGTACGCCGGCGCAGGAGGACGAAGAGTTTCCAGCGTTCGGCGTAGCGTTCGACGCGCTGGGCGAACGGGAACTGACGCTGCTGCAGTGTTTCATCTACGAGCAACTACTGGCCACGTCGAGCATGCCGGTCTGAGGCGGGCATGCGCCTGACCATCGGGCCGCATGGCGGACGCATAAAACGGACGCATAAAAAACGCCGGCCACTGGCCGGCGTTTCCATTGCTCTGCCGCGCGTTGCGGCAAGGCGTGTTACATGCCTACGTAGTTCGGGCCGCCACCGCCTTCCGGCGTGATCCACACGATGTTCTGCGTCGGGTCCTTGATGTCGCAGGTCTTGCAGTGCACGCAGTTCTGCGCGTTGATCTGCAGGCGTTCCTTGCCTTCGTCGTTCTGCACGAATTCGTACACACCGGCCGGGCAGTAGCGCGACTCGGGGCCGGCAAATTTATCCCAGTTGATGTTTACCGGCACGCTGGCGTCCTTGAGCGTCAGGTGCGCGGGCTGGTTTTCTTCGTGGTTCGTGTTGCTGATGAACACCGACGACAGGCGGTCGAACGTGAGCTTGCCGTCCGGCTTCGGGTACTCGATCTTCTGGCACTCGGCGGCCGGCTTCAGGTAGACGTGGTCCGGCTTTTCGCGGTGGATGGTCCAGGGTGGGTTGCGGATGCCGAGCTTCGGCAGCAGCCACTGCTCGATGCCGGTCATCAGCGTGGCCGTGGTGCGGCCCTTCTTGAACCATTGCTTGAAGTTCTTGGCCTGCAGCAGTTCCTTGTGGAGCCAGCTCTGCTCGAAGGCAGCGGGGTAGGCGGCCAGTTCGTCGTGCTGGCGGCCGGCCTGCAGCGCGTCATAGGCGGCTTCGGCGGCCATCATGCCGGTCTTGATCGCGGCGTGGCTGCCCTTGATGCGCGAGGCATTCAGGTAACCCGCGTCGCAGCCGACCAGCGCGCCACCCGGGAATACGGTCTTCGGCAGCGACAGCAGGCCGCCGGCCGTGATCGCACGCGCGCCATAGCCGATGCGCTTGCCGCCTTCGAAGTACTGGCGGATCTCCGGATGGGTCTTGAAGCGCTGGAATTCCTCGAACGGCGACAGCCACGGGTTCGTGTAGTCAAGGCCGACCACGAAGCCCACCGCCACCTTGTTGTCCTCCATGTGGTAGAGGAACGAGCCGCCGTAGGTGGCCGGATCGAGCGGCCAGCCTGCGGTGTGCACCACCAGGCCGGGCTTGTGCTTGGCCGGGTCGATTTCCCACAGTTCCTTCAGGCCGATACCGTAGCTTTGCGGGTCTTTGCCTGCGTCGAGCTTGTACTTCGCGATGAGCTGCTTGCCCAGGTGGCCGCGCGCGCCTTCGGCGAAGATCGTGTACTTGGCATGCAGTTCCATGCCGAGCTGGAAGTTCTCGGTAACCTCGCCTTCCTTGTTGATGCCCATGTTGCCGGTGGCCACGCCCTTGACCGAGCCGTCCTCGTTGTAGAGGACTTCGGCGGCCGGGAAGCCCGGGAAGATCTCCACGCCCAGCGCTTCGGCCTGCTGGCCCAGCCAGCGCACGAAGTTCGACAGGCTGACGATGTAGTTGCCTTCGTTGTGGAAGCACTCGGGCAGCAGCGGGGCGCCCTTGGAGCCGGTTTCGTCGAGAAACAGGAACTTGTCTTCGGTCACCGGCTGGTTCAGCGGTGCGCCGAGTTCCTTCCAGTTCGGGATCAGCTCGTTGAGGGCGATCGGGTCCATGATCGCGCCGGACAGGATGTGGGCGCCCGGCTCGGAGCCTTTTTCCAGCACGCAGACGTTGACGTCGCCGCCTTTTTCCTGTGCCAGTTGCTTCAGGCGAATGGCCGTGGCCAGGCCGGCGGGACCGCCGCCGACGATGACGACGTCATACTCCATGGCTTCGCGCGGGCCATATTCCTCGACGAGTTTTTGCTGATCCATTGTCTCTAACCCTCTGTTTCTTCTGGGCGGCAATACTGCCGCATGTTTCGCAGCCCGTGATCCGGGCTTGCGGCTTGTGGAGATGCGGTGATCGGGCTCTATGGAACCGGCAGGAAGACAGGGTGCCGGGAGGTTTTGCGCCTCCCCCCAATTTCCCTCTTTCGCTTTGGGGACCAAGTTCTTAGAATCTTCGGCATTGTCCGGGACTCGACACCCTCAGGCAAGAATTTTTTTTGAACGACCGTTCGTTTTTTTTGATAAGCTGCGGCCTCCTGCACTTTGTGGTGCAGGCGCCGCATGCCCGGCATCGCCGGGCATCCCCACACCGAGGCAATCATGGGTCTGTCGATCAATCTGGAAGGCAAGGTCGCGCTGGTAACCGGCGCGTCGAGCGGGCTGGGTACACGTTTCGCCAATGTGCTGGCATCCGCCGGCGCCAAAGTGATTCTGGCCTCGCGCCGCGTGGAGCGGCTCAAGGAACTGCGGGCATCGATCGAGGCCGATGGCGGCAGCGCGCATGTGGTGCAGCTCGATGTGACCGATCCGGACAGCATCCGTGCGGCCGTGGCGCACGCCGAGACCGAAGCCGGCGCCATCGATATCCTCGTCAACAACTCGGGCGTGTCCACCACGCAGAAGCTGACCGACGTCACCGCCGAGGACTTCGACTTCGTCTTCGATACCAACACGCGCGGCGCGTTCTTCGTGGCGCAGGAAGTGGCCAAGCGCATGATTGCGCGCGCCAAGGGCGCCGAGAAGCTCGGCAATCCGCTGCCGCAGGCACGCATCGTCAATATTGCGTCGGTGGCCGGTCTCAAGGTACTGTCGCAGATTGGTGTCTACTGCATGAGCAAGGCCGCCGTGGTTCATATGACCAAGGCGATGGCCCTGGAATGGGCGCGGCACGGTATTAATACCAACGCGATCTGCCCGGGCTATATCGACACAGACATCAACCACCACCACTGGGATACCGATGCGGGGCAGAAGCTGATCCAGATGCTGCCGCGCAAGCGCCTGGGCCGACCCGAAGACCTCGACGGCCTGTTGCTGCTGCTGGCGTCCGATGCCTCGCGCTTTATCAATGGCGCGGTGGTCACGGCCGACGATGGCATGGTCTGATCCTCCCGGATCGGGCTGATAAGAACTAACAACACAAGCAGCAAACCGCCGCCGCGGCCGCACGGGCCGCGAGTGGTTGGGACGGAGGGGAGATGGAGCAAGACACTCAGGCACGGCGCAACGCCGTGCCTCAGCACGTCGTCGATTCGGTGATCGTTCCCGAAGCTGCCGACGAAGCGCGCGATAGCGAATTCCGGGTTTCGCCGCGTATCGAGGACTGGATTGGCGTGATCGTGATGCTGCTGCTGGTGGCCATCACGTTCGCCAACGTGGTGGTCCGCTATTTCACCGACGAATCGTTCGCCTGGACCGAGGAATTTTCGGTCTTCCTGATGATCGTGCTGGCACTCGTGGCCGGCAGCGCCGCCGTGGCGCGTGATCGGAACATCCGCATTGAATTCTTCTTCGAGCGTGGCAGCGCCGCGCGGCAGAAGCGGCTGGCCATTGTTTCGGCGCTGGCCGTCGCGGCCATGTTCCTGGCGCTGGCCGTGCTTGGCGCGCGGATTACGTGGGACGAGTACACGTTCGGCGAGACGTCGCCCGGCATCGGCGTGCCGAGCTGGTGGTACTCGGTCTGGCTGCCGGTGCTGTCGCTCGGCATCACGCTGCGGGCACTTGGCCTGGCCCTGCGCAATGTCCGCGCATTGCGTGCGCTGACGAACGGTGGGGAGCGCGCGCAATGACGCTGATCGCCATCATTCTCTTCGTGGTCTTTATCGGCCTGATGCTGCTGGGCGTGCCGATTGGCGTGTCGCTGGGTCTTGGCGGCCTGGTGGCCATCGGCCTGTCGAATCTCGATACGCAGATGTTCGGCCTGCTGGCCGTGCCGCAGAACTTCTATGCCGGACTGGCCAAGTATCCGCTGCTGGCCATCCCGATGTTCGTGCTGGTTGGCTCGATCTTCGACCGCTCGGGCGTGGCGCAGCGGCTGGTCACGTTTGCGATTGCGATCGTGGGCCGTGGCCCGGGCATGCTGCCGCTCGTGGCGATTCTCGTGGCGATGTTCCTCGGCGGCATTTCGGGCTCCGGTCCGGCCAATGCGGCCGCGGTCGGCGGCGTGATGATCGCGGCGATGTCGCGTGCCGGCTATCCGGGTTCCTACAGCGCCGCCGTGGTGGGCGCCGCAGCGGCCACCGACATCCTGATCCCGCCCTCGGTGGCGTTCATCATCTATAGCGTGCTGGTGCCCGGTGCCTCGGTACCGGCGCTGTTTGCCGCTGGCATGATCCCCGGCATCCTGGCCGGCGTGGCGCTGATCGTGCCGGCCGTGTGGCTCGCGCGCAAGCACAACATGGGGCATATCGAAGCCGGGCTGCCGCGCCCGCCGTTCTGGAAGAGCCTGCGCGAGGCCGCATGGGGACTGGTGGCGCCGTTCCTGATCCTGGGCGGCATGCGCGCGGGCTGGTTCACGCCGACCGAGGCAGCCGTGGTGGCCGTGGTCTACGGCCTGTTCGTCGGCATGGTGATCTACCGCAGCATTGGCCTGCGTGACCTGTTCACGATCTTCCAGGAGGCGGCGGAGACGTCGGCGGTGATCCTGCTGGTCGTGGCGCTGGCCGGCATCTTTGCCTATGCGCTGTCCACGCTCGGCGTGATCGACCCGCTGGCCAATGCCATCGCCAATTCGGGTTTGGGCGAGTATGGTGTGCTCGCGCTGATCGTGCTGCTGCTGATGACCGTCGGCATGTTCCTGGACGGCATCTCGATCTTCCTGATCTTCGTGCCGCTGCTGCTGCCCATCGCCACCGCGTTCCACTGGAATCCGGTATGGTTTGGCGTGGTGCTGACGCTCAAGGTGGCGCTGGGCCAGTTCACGCCGCCGCTGGCCGTGAACCTGATGGTCTCGTGCCGCATCGCCCGCGTGCGCATGGAGGAGACCGTGCCGTGGGTGATCTGGATGCTGCTGGCGATGTTCGTCGCCATGCTGATGGTGCTCGCCTATCCGCCGCTGGCAACCTGGCTGCCCGACCGCCTTGGCTACTGATATGAACGAAAAAATGAAAAGAGGAGATTCCCGGATGAAACGCCGTGCCCTGATGTTGTCCGTTGCCGCTTCGATTGCTGCCGCCGCGCTTGTGCCCGCCGGTGCGATGGCGCAGACCTACAAGCCCGAGTACAAGATGTCGCTGGTGCTGGGCCCTGCATTCCCGTGGGGCAAGGGCGGCGAGATCTGGGCCGACCTGGTGCGCCAGCGTACCAATGGCCGCATCAACATCAAGCTGTATCCGGGCACCTCGCTGGTGGCGGGCGACCAGACGCGCGAGTTTTCGGCGATTCGCCAGGGCGTGATCGACATGGCCGTGGGCTCCACCATCAACTGGTCCCCGCAGGTCAGGGAACTGAACCTGTTCTCGCTGCCGTTCCTGATGCCCGACTACAAGGCGCTGGATGCGCTGACGCAGGGCGATGTCGGCAAATCGATTTTCGCCACGCTGGAGAAGGGTGGCGTGGTGCCGCTGGCCTGGGGCGAGAACGGTTTCCGCGAGGTGTCGAATTCGAAGCGCGAAATCCGCAAGCCTGAGGACCTCAAGGGCCTGAAGCTGCGTGTGGTGGGTTCGCCGCTCTATATCGAAACGTTCAATGCGCTGGGCGCCAACCCGACGCAGATGAGCTGGGCCGATGCGCAGCCCGCCATGGCGTCTGGCGCCGTGGATGGTCAGGAAAACCCGCAGAGCGTGTTCGCCGCCGCCAAGCTCTACACGGTGGGCCAGAAGTACGTGACGACGTGGGGCTACGTGGCAGACCCGCTGATCTTCGTGGTCAACAAGCAGATCTGGGAAAGCTGGACGCCGGCTGACCGCGAGATCGTCAAGCAGGCTGCCATCGACGCCGGCAAGCAGGAGATCGTGCTGGCACGCAAGGGCCTGAACGAACCGGGCGCGCCGGCATGGAAGGACATGGAGCAGCACGGCGTGAAGGTGACGAGCCTGACCCCGGCCGAGCACGACGCGTTCCGCAAGGCTACCGCCAAGGTCTACGACAAGTGGAAGAAGCAGATCGGCGCCGACCTGGTGACCAAGGCCGAAGCTTCGATCGCCAAACGCTGATGAAACACGTCTTCACCTTCGTGATGCCGATACGGTGGGGTGACATGGACGCCATGGGCCATGTCAACAACACCGTGTACTTCCGCTATATGGAGCAGGCGCGGCTTGAGTGGTTCGCGTCACTGGGCCGCAACGGCAAGGATGCCAGCGGCCACGGCCCGGTGATCATCAACGCGAGCATGACGTTCCTGAAGCAACTCCGCTTTCCCGGCGACATCGAGTGCCGGGTGTACGCGGGCAAGCTCGGCCGCACCAGCTTCGAGACGTGGACGGAGATCCTCCGGACCGACATGCCCGACGTGATCTGGGCCGAGGGCGGCGCGAAGGTGGTGTGGTGCGACTACGCGGCGGAGAAAAGCGTGCCGGTGCCGGAGGAGATCCGCCGCTTGATCGAAGCGTAGCGGTTTGGTCTGCCTTCGGCGGGTCCCCTCAGTGATTTACCAGGCGCTGCACCAGGTCCACCGCGGTATGGGCGCCATACTTCTTCATCAGCCGCGCACGGTAGATGTCCACCGTGCGCGGACTGATCGATAGCAGCTTCCCAATCTGCTTGCTGGTCTTGCCCTCGACCAGTTGCGCGGCGATATCGCGTTCGCGTGCCGTCAGTTCGGCGGTGACCGGCCGCTTTTGCGACAAATCCTCGAAAGTCCAGATCCCCGTGCCGAGCGCATCCTTGCGATCGAGCGCGCGGCCCGTGACGTGGCACCAGAACAGCTCGCCATTGGCGCGCTTCATGATCCGCTCGTCCGAGTACATGCCCTTGGTGTTCATGATCGGCACGATGCGCGCGCCGGTACGCTCGAACTCGTCCGCGGTGGGGTAGAGCACCTGGAACGATTCGCCGACCAGGGCATCGCGCGTGGTGCCGAAGATCCGGCACACTTCGTCATTGCAATCCTCGATCATGCGGGCGCGCGACAGCACCAGCCCGACGGGTGCCAGCTGGAAGGCGGTCTGGTAGTCGATGGACGGCATTATCCCTTATGTACTTTTACGTAATGGCGTTGGCAGCATACGATGACGTATGCTTTGGGGCGTCAACGGCGGTGCCTGACCGCCGATTGTACCGTTACAACTTCCGCGCGTGGCCGATCGGCCATATCGCGGACCAAGAACGTCGTCGGAAGGCTTCGAACCATCCGCGCGGGACTACCGAGGAAGGAGCAAACATGAACAAGGTCTACGCCAGCGCCGCCGAGGCGCTCGCGGGCGTCGTGCGCGACGGCCAGACGATCGCCGTGGGCGGTTTCGGGCTGTGCGGCATCCCCGAGGCGCTGATCGCCGCACTGCGCGACAGCGGCGCCAAGCAGCTTACCTGCATTTCCAACAACGCCGGCGTCGATGGTTTTGGCCTGGGCATGCTGCTGACCACGCGTCAGATCCGCAAGATGATTTCGTCGTACGTCGGCGAAAACAAGGAATTCGAACGCCAGTATCTGGCGGGCGAACTCGAGCTTGAATTCACGCCGCAGGGCACGCTGGCCGAGAAGCTGCGCGCCGGCGGCTCGGGCATTCCGGCCTTCTTCACCAAGACCGGCGTCGGCACGATCGTGGCCGATGGCAAGGAAGTGCGCGAATTCAACGGCGAGCAGTATGTGATGGAACGCTCGCTTGTGTCCGATGTGGCACTGGTCAAGGCCCAGAAGGCTGACAAGGCCGGCAACCTGGTGTTCCGCCGCACCGCGCGCAACTTCAATCCGGTTTGCGCGATGTCCGGCAAGATCACGGTGGTCGAGGTCGAAGAGATCGTCGAAACCGGCGAGATCGATCCGGACGATGTCCATCTGCCGGGCATCTTCGTGCACCGCATCGTGCTGAACACGACCCCCGAAAAACGCATCGAACAGCGCACCGTGCGTGCCAAGTAAGGAGACAGATCATGGCATGGACACGTGATGAAATGGCCGCGCGCGCGGCAAAGGAACTGCAGGACGGGTTCTACGTGAACCTTGGCATCGGCCTGCCGACGCTGGTGGCCAACCACGTGCCGCAGGGCATGGAAGTGTGGCTGCAGTCGGAAAACGGCCTGCTCGGCATCGGCCCGTTCCCGACCGAGGAAGAAGTGGATGCCGACATGATCAACGCCGGCAAGCAGACCGTGACGACGCTGCCTGGTTCGTCGATCTTCTCGTCGGCAGATTCGTTCGCGATGATTCGCGGCGGCAAGATCAACCTGGCCATCCTGGGCGCCATGCAGGTCAGCCAGCGCGGCGACCTGGCCAACTGGATGATTCCGGGCAAGATGGTCAAGGGCATGGGCGGCGCGATGGACCTCGTGGCCGGTGTTGGCCGCGTGGTGGTGCTGATGGAGCATACGGCCAAGAAGAAGGACGGCTCCGAGGACATCAAGATCCTTGAGGAGTGCAACCTGCCGCTGACTGGTGTGGGCGTGGTGAATCGCATCATCACCGACCTGGCAGTCATGGACGTGACGTCGGAAGGCCTGAAGCTGGTGGAAACCGCGCCGGGCGTGAGCCGTGAAGACGTTCAGTCGAAGACGGGTCCGAAGCTGATCTGATCCGATCTGATCCGTGTGAGGCTGTAAAGAAAAGCCCCCGTCGGCGCGAATAACGCGAGCCGGCGGGGGCTTTCTGTTTCATGCATCCCACATTGCTGTCTGCGAACTTCCCGGGACGTCAGACCTTCGCCTTGTTGTAGCTCGCAAAGACCGACGCAGCGCCATCGGGCTTCACCAGCAGTACGTCGAACGGGTCCTTGCGCGGCCCGTACTCCATGCCCGGCGATCCCACCGGCATGCCCGGCACGGCCAGCCCGGCGGCCTTCGGCTTGCTGGCCAGCAGCTTCTTGATGTCGGCGGCCGGTACGTGGCCTTCGATGCCGTAGCCCGCGATGACACCTGTGTGACACGAGCCGAAGCGGTCAGGAATCCCGTATTTGGTGCGATAGACGCCGGTATCCTCGACATCGTGCGTGCTCACGGCAAAGCCGTTCGCGCGCAGATGCTTGACCCAGTCTTCGCAACAGCCGCAGGTTGGGCTCTTGTAGACATCGATGGCCAGCGGTCTTGGCGATTGCGCCGCAGCCAGCAATGGCGACATTGTCAGCGAGCCGGCCCCGAGGATTCTCAGGAAGTTACGTCGATCCGCCATGCCGCTCCTTACTGGGCCACCCAGCCGCCGTCCATGTTCCAGATCGCGCCGCGCACCTGCCTGGCCGCTTCACTCGACAGGAACACCGCCAGCGCGCCAAGTTCCTCGGGCGTGACGAACTGGCCGGACGGCTGCTTTTCAATCACCAGTTCACGCTTGGCCTGCTCGACCGGAATCCCTTCCTTCTGGGCCCGCGCTTCCACCTGCTTCTGCACCAGCGGCGTCAATACCCAGCCCGGGCAGATGGCATTGGCGGTGACGCCGGTCTGGGCCGTTTCCAGCGCGGTGACCTTGGTGAAACCGACGATGCCGTGCTTTGCGGCCACATAGGCAGACTTTTCGGCCGAAGCCACAAGCCCGTGGGTGGAAGCGACGTTGATGATGCGACCCCAGTTCTTGGCCTTCATCGATGGCAGGGCCAGTCGCGTGGTGTGGAATGCCGAGGTCAGGTTGATGGCGATGATCGAATCCCAGCGGTCCACCGGGAATTCCTCGATCTTGGCTACGAACTGAATGCCGGCGTTGTTGACGAGGATATCGACGCCGCCGAAGTCCTTCTCGGCATAGCGCATCATGTCCTCGATTTCCGCCGACTTGCTCATGTCCGCGCCGTGGTACCCAACCTTGATGCCGCTGCCGGACCTGGCGATTTCCGCCTTTGCGCCGTCCGCGTCACCGAATCCATTGACGATGATGTTGGCACCTTGTGCAGCCAGTGCCTGAGCGATGCCGAGTCCGATACCGCTGGTCGATCCAGTGACCAGTGCCGTCTTTCCGTTGAGCATGGAAGCCTCCGTTGGGCGTGTCAGGATGTGCTGTGGCATTGTACTCGCTGGGCGTACAATCCTGCTTTGGCCAATCGCCGGCAATTTGGTTCATCTGCCGTGCTTTCCGAAGTAGCCGTCCGAAGTAGTTGTCCGAAGTAGTCATCCGCCTAACCTCCGCGCCGCCATGCTTGCGGCGGAATTTGCAGGGAGTCCAGATGTCTTCCAGTCCGCGCCTCGGCTTCGTTCAGTGCATCAGCACCTCGGGCCTGCACCGCATGGCGTATCACGAGTGGGGTGACCCGGCGAATCCGCGCGTGCTGGTGTGTGTCCATGGCCTGACCCGCACCGGGCGCGATTTCGATACGCTGGCACGCGTGATGTGCGACGAGTACCGCGTGGTTTGCCCGGACGTGGTGGGGCGAGGCCGTTCCGACTGGCTGGCCGACCCGCGTGGCTACGTCCTGCCGCAGTACGTCTCCGATATGGTGACGCTGATCGCGCGGCTCAATGCCGAGAAGGTGGACTGGTTTGGCACGTCGATGGGCGGGCTGATCGGCATCGGGCTGGCGGGCTTGCCGAAATCCCCGGTGCGCAAGCTGCTGCTCAATGACGTGGGGCCGCGCATCACCGCGCAATCGATGGAGCGCATCGGCGCCTATCTGGGGTTGCCGGTGCGGTTCAAGACGTTCGAGGAGGGGCTGGCCTATCTGCAGACGATCAGTGCTTCGTTCGGCCGCCATACTCCAGAGCAATGGCGCGAACTGAATGGTGCGATCCTGAAGCCGGTGCAAGGTGCCGAGGGCCTCGAGTGGGGGCTGCACTATGACCCGGCGCTGGCCGTGCCGTTCAAGGACGCCACGCCGGAGGCGGTGCAGGCCGGAGAGGCGGCGTTATGGTCGATGTTCGCGGCGATGCAGGGGCCGACACTGGTTGTGCGCGGTGCGCAGTCCGATCTGCTGCTGCGCGAAACCCTGGCCGAGATGGCGGCGCGCGGCAAGCAGGTGTCGACGGTGGAGATCCCGGATGTGGGGCATGCCCCGACGTTCGTCGACCCGGCGCAGATCGCCATCGCCCGCAATTTTTTCCTGGGGTCGTGACCCCGCTTTTGAAACGAATCTGACATGAGCACCAACACCCTGAAGCGCGCCCACGTGGGCAAGCGTCTGTCCGAATACGCGGTCTACAACGGCGTGGTCTACCTGGCCGGCCAGGTGCCGGAGGTCGACCCCAAGGCCGACCTGCGTGGCCAGACCCGCGAGGTGCTGGGCCATATCGACCGCCTGCTGGCCGAGGCTGGCACCGACAAGACGCGCATCCTAATGTGCCAGATCTTCCTGACCGACGTCTCGCGCATCGGCGAAATGAACGAAGTGTGGGACGAATGGGTGGCGCAAGGCAATACGCCGCCGCGCGCCACGGTCGAAGCAAAGCTGGCCAACCCCGACTACCTGATCGAAGTGGTGGTGACCGCTGCGCTCAACTGATGCCGGGCGGTAAGACATGGTGACGTCGACGGAACTGACGGGCCAGACTGCCGGCGTGCCGGACGCTGGGCTCGTCGAACGCGCGCTGGCATACGTGCGCGACACGGCCGATGGTGAGGCGCCGGCAACGTTGCCCACCGGCGAGACCGTGCTGTCGCACGCCGAAGGGATGCTGCGCATCCTGGACGGCCTGCGCGTGGATGACGCCGCGCGTGCGGCGGCTTGCCTGTTCCCGGTGGTGGAGTTCGTGCCCGGTGCCGAGGAACACATCGAGGCACGCTTCGGCGAGGAAGTGGCGCGGCTCGTGAAGGGCGTGCGCCAGCTTCTGCGGATTGGAGCGATAGCGGTCACGCGAACCGATGTCTCGGAAACGTCGAAGTCGCAGGCGGCCGCGCGCCAGGAGCAGGTGGAGGCGTTGCGCAAGATGCTGCTGGCCTTCGCGCAGGACATCCGCGTGGTGCTTGTGCGGCTTGCCTCGCGCCTGCAGACGCTGCGCTGGCTGGCGCAGACCAAGGGTCAGCCGATGCCGGGCGTGGCGAGCGAAACGCTCGACATCTACGCGCCGCTGGCCAACCGGCTTGGTATCTGGCAGATGAAGTGGGAGCTTGAGGATCTCGCGTTCCGCTTCGAGCAGCCCGAGACCTACAAGCGCATCGCCAAGCTGCTCGACGAGAAACGCATCGAGCGCGAAGGCTATATCTCGCAGGCGATTCAGCGGCTGCAGTCGGAACTCGCCGAGGCCGGCATTCGCGCCGAAGTGAGCGGCCGGCCCAAGCACATCTACAGCATCTGGAAGAAGATGCGCGGCAAATCGCTCGACTTTGCCGATCTCTATGACGTGCGCGCGTTCCGTGTGATCGTCGACGACATCAAGGACTGCTACACGGTGCTTGGTATCGTGCACCACATCTGGCAGCCGATTCCGCGTGAGTTCGACGACTACATTTCCAGGCCGAAGTCGAACGGATACAAGTCGCTGCATACGGTGGTGATCGGCGACGACGGCCGCGCCTTCGAGGTGCAGATCCGCACTCACGAGATGCACCACTTCGCCGAGTACGGGGTGGCCGCGCACTGGCGCTACAAGGAGGCTGGCGGCAAGGGTTATAGCGGGCAGTTTGCGGCGGACAACACCTACGACGAGAAGATTGCGTGGTTGCGGCAGCTGCTGGCGTGGAAGGATGAGGCCGACCATACGGTGGCGCATGAAGAGTCGCCGTGGGAGCAGCTCAAGCACGCGGCGATCGACGACCACATCTACGTGCTGACGCCGCAGGCGCGCGTGGTGGCGCTGCCGCAGGGAGCGACGCCGGTGGACTTTGCCTATTACCTGCACAGCGACCTCGGCCACCGCTGCCGCGGCGCGCGCGTCGATGGCGCGATGGTGCCGCTCAACACGTCGCTCAAGAACGGTCAGACCGTGGAGATCGTGGCCGTCAAGCAGGGCGGGCCGTCGCGCGACTGGCTCAATCCGGAGCTTGGCTACCTGGCCAGCCCCCGCGCACGCGCCAAGGTGCGCGCGTGGTTCAACGCGCTCGATTCGCAGGAGACGATCGCCCAGGGCCGAACGCTGATCGAAAAGACGTTGCAGCGCGAGGGCAAGACGGCAGTCAATCTCGACGATCTTGCTTCGCGGCTCAACTTCAAGACGCCGGAGGACCTTTTCGCGGCTGTGGCCAAGGAAGAGTTCAGCCTGCGCCATGTGGAACAAGCGCTGCGCCACCCGGAAGGGGAGGTGCAGCCGCAGTTCAGCGAGGAAGATGCCGTCACCAAGAAGAGCCGCGCCACCAGCGTGGCGCGCGGCGCGAAGAGCGGCGTGCTTGTGGTGGGCGTGGATTCGCTGATGACGCAGATGTCACGCTGCTGCAAGCCCGCGCCGCCGGACGACATTGTCGGCTTCGTGACGCGTGGCCGCGGCGTGTCGATCCATCGCCGTAACTGTCATACGTTCCAGCAACTGGCGACGCGCGACCCCGAGCGCGTGATCCAGACCGAGTGGGGCAAGCGCAGCGATGCCGTGTATCCCGTGGATATCCATGTGGAGGCGATCGACCGGCAGGGCCTGCTGCGCGATATTTCCGAAGTGCTCTCGCGCGAGAAGATCAACGTGACCGGAGTGAAGACGCTATCGAGCAAGGGCGTGGCGCGCATGCAGTTCACGGCCGAAGTTGCCGAGGCCACGCAGCTTCAGCGGGCACTATCGCTGATCGCTGATGTGCAGGGGGTGTTGCACGCGAAGAGAAAATAAGGTTATACTTGCAGCTTCGCTAGGCTCGTAGCTCAGCTGGTTAGAGCACCACCTTGACATGGTGGGGGTCGTTGGTTCGAGTCCAATCGAGCCTACCAACGAACATGCAGTAAAACGTAGCACCGTCGGCAATCGAAGGCCGATGCTTGTGTGGGCCCTCAAGGTCCATATGGCAGATCCGATCAACCTTCCAAGGAACGGAAAAGCATCATGAGCAAGACAACTCGAACTACTACCGCTGGTTAGCGACAGTATTCGAGGTGCGCCTTCGACCCGTAGTGTGATGCGGGGAAATACAGAAAAACGCGGCCTTGGCCGCGTTTTTTTTCGTCTGTCGTTCGCCAGCATCCTGTTAAGCTGCCTCGTCGCTCGCCGGGAGGCGGGCCAGAAAGATTCGTTGCCGGTTCTGTCCGATGCGCGCTAAGGCGGCATCTGACGGGCTGGTGCCATAAAAGTTGCTATGCTCCGCTCGCCATGGCGCCCCAAATGCCGGCGAAGCGGAATCCTCGAGAGGTGCAAGATGATCGCAATCACGCTGCCGGACGGTTCCCGTCGCGAATTTCCCGGCCCTGTCACGGTAGCCGAAGTGGCCCAGAGCATTGGCTCGGGCCTGGCCAAGGCGGCGCTCGCCGGCAAGGTGGACGGGCAAATGGTCGATACGAGCTTCAGGATCGACCAGGACGCGTCGCTGGCCATCGTCACGGACAAGGATGCCGACGGCGTCGACGTGATCCGTCACTCGACGGCGCACTTGCTGGCCTATGCAGTGAAGGAACTCTATCCCGATGCGCAGGTGACGATCGGCCCGGTCATCGACAACGGCTTCTACTACGACTTTGCCTACAAGCGCCCCTTCACGCCGGAAGACCTCGCCGCCATCGAGAAGAAGATGACGGAACTCTCCCGCAAGGACGAGAAGGTCACGCGCGAAGTTTGGAATCGCGATGAGGCGGTGGCCCTGTTCGAGTCGATGGGCGAGAAGTACAAGGCCGAGATCATTGCGTCGATTCCGGCGGACCAGGAAATCGGTCTCTATCGCGAAGGCAAATTCGTCGACCTGTGCCGCGGCCCGCACGTGCCGTCCACGGGCAAGCTCAAGGTCTTCAAGCTGATGAAGGTGGCTGGCGCCTACTGGCGCGGCGACTCGAACAACGAGATGCTCCAGCGCATCTACGGTACGGCCTGGGCGAAGAAGGAAGACCAGGATGCGTACCTGACGATGCTTGAGGAAGCGGAAAAGCGCGACCATCGCCGCCTGGGCAAGACGCTGGACCTGTTCCACCTGCAGGAAGAAGCGCCCGGCATGGTGTTCTGGCATCCGAAGGGCTGGAGCGTCTGGCAGTCCGTGGAGCAGTACATGCGCGGCCGGCTGACGGAGGCTGGCTACCAGGAAGTGCGCACGCCGCAGGTGATGGATCGCTCGCTCTGGGAAAAGTCTGGCCACTGGGAGAACTACAAGGAAAACATGTTCGTCACGGAGTCGGAGAAGCGCGACTATGCGATCAAGCCGATGAACTGCCCGGGCCATGTTCAGATCTTCAACCACGGCCTGCGCTCGTATCGCGACCTGCCGGTCCGTTTTGCCGAATTCGGTTCATGCCATCGCAACGAGCCGTCGGGTGCGCTGCATGGACTGATGCGTGTGCGCGGTTTTGTGCAGGATGATGCGCACATCTTCTGTACGGAAGAGCAGATCGTCGAGGAAGCAAAGGCGTTCAACGAGCTGGCTTTCTCGGTCTACGATGACTTCGGCTTCAAGGACGTCAGGGTGAAGCTGTCGCTGCGCCCGGAAAAACGTGCTGGCTCGGACGCCATCTGGGATCACGCCGAAGAGGGTCTGCGCCTGGCGCTGCGCGCCTGCGGCGTGGAGTGGGAAGAACTGCCGGGCGAAGGTGCCTTCTATGGCCCGAAGGTCGAATATCACATCAAGGATGCGATCGGCCGTTCCTGGCAGTGCGGCACGCTGCAGCTTGACCTGGTGCTTCCGGAGCGCCTGGACGCCGAATACGTTTCCGAGGACAACGCTCGGAAACGTCCGGTCATGCTGCACCGTGCGATCCTTGGGTCATTCGAGCGTTTCCTGGGCATTCTGCTGGAAAACCATGCAGGTGCGCTGCCCGCCTGGCTGGCGCCGGAGCAGGTTGTGGTGATGAATATTGCCGAATCCCAGGCGGAATATGCCGAAAGCGTTGTGCAACTCTTGCAAAAACAAGGGTTTAGGGCTAAGGCCGATTTGCGTAACGAGAAAATTACGTATAAAATCCGCGAGCATTCCCTCCAGAAGATCCCTTACCTGCTAGTGGTAGGTGACAAGGAGCGGGATGCCAATCAAGTGGCCGTGCGTGCCCGTGGCAATGTGGATCTGGGTGTAATGCCCGTCTCCGCGTTTGTGGAGCGTCTGCAGCAGGACGTTGCCAGCAAAGCCTGAGGGTGTCGAGCACGGCTTGTTTTTTTGTCTTCTTGAGGTAACGGAACATCGCTACAGACAAAGGTCACCGTATCAACCGGGAGATCAGCGCGCCTGAACTGCGCCTGGTAGGGGTTGATAACGAACAGCTCGGCATCGTCAAGTTCATGGACGCATTGCGCCTGGCCGAGGACAAGGACTTGGATCTCGTGGAGATCGCGCCCAACGCGGCTCCGCCCGTGGCCCGCATCATGGACTACGGCAAGTTCAAGTACGAGGAAGCCAAGCGCGCGCATGAGGCCAAGCTCAAGCAAAAGATCATCCAGGTCAAGGAAGTGAAGTTCCGTCCTGGCACGGATGATGGCGACTACAACGTCAAGCTGCGCAACCTGAGGCGCTTCCTGGAAGATGGCGACAAGACCAAGATCACGTTGCGCTTCCGTGGCCGTGAAATGGCCCACCAGGAAATCGGTGCGCGCATGCTCGAGCGTCTGAAGGCTGACCTGGAAGAGTTGGGCCAGGTCGAGCAGATGCCGAAGATGGAAGGTCGCCAGATGGTGATGGTGCTGGCCCCCAAGAAGAAGAAGTAATTCTGGCACGGGGCGACGGCCGGGATGCCATATGCATCCCGGCGTTGCGCTGCGCGGAAGCCGTACGTGGTGTGTTGAGTGCTGCGTACAAAAACAAGTGGATGCGGGTCTTGCAAGTGATGGCGTCAGCCGTCCACCTGCATGCATGTCATAGAGCTGGAGTTTTTCATGCCTAAGATGAAGACCAAGAAAAGCGCTTCCAAGCGCTTTACGGCGCGCCCGAACGGTTCGTTCAAGCGCGGCCAGGCCTTCAAGCGTCACATCCTGACCAAGAAGACCACCAAGAACAAGCGTCAACTGCGCGGCACCCAGGACGTCCATGAGACGAACCTGAAGTCCGTTCGCGCAATGATGCCTTACGCATAACCCTCAACGATAACGAAAGGAGTTTTATATGCCTCGAGTCAAGCGTGGGGTTACTGCACGTGCCCGTCACAAGAAGGTCATCGACGCTGCCAAGGGTTACCGCGGCCGTCGCAATAATGTCTATCGCATCGCCAAGCAGGCGGTCATGCGTGCTGGCCAGTACGCCTACCGCGATCGTCGCAACAAGAAGCGCGTGTTCCGCGCCCTCTGGATTGCACGTATCAACGCTGCTACGCGTGAGCATGGCATGACCTACAGCGTGTTCATGAACGGCCTGAAGAAGGCTTCGATTGAACTGGACCGCAAGGTGCTGTCGGACATGGCTATCCATGACAAGCCTGCCTTTGCCGCCATCGTCAACCAGGTGAAAGCCACCGTTGCCTGATGCCGGCTGCGGAAGCGCGTAAAGCGCTTCCGGGCAAGCACCGACCGAAAGGTCTGCTGAAACGGGGCTCCTCACCGAGCCCCGTTTTTATTTCGAATGCCGTGTCGACCAGATGGATTGGAAACGGCATCCGAAATAGATACCCCGCTCGCGCATGACGCGCGTAGCGCCAACCCTTCACGTTTCCCCGCCATGTCCCTGGATCTGGATCAAATCGTCGCCGACGCACAGGCCGCTTTCGCCGCCGCCAACGACAACGCCACGCTGGAAAACGAAAAGGCCCGCTTCCTGGGCAAGACCGGCGCGCTGACCGAACTGCTCAAGGGCCTCGGCAAGCTGGACGCCGAAGCGCGCAAGACCGAAGGCGCGCGTATCAACCAGGTCAAGCAGCAGGTCGAATCGGCACTGCAGGCTCGCCGTCAGGCGCTTGCCGATGCGCTGATGAACGCGCGCCTGGCCGCCGAAGCCATCGACGTAACGCTGCCCGGCCGCGCTGTTGCGCGTGGCAGCGTGCATCCGGTGATGCGCACGTGGGAGCGCGTCGAGCAGATCTTCGGCTCGATCGGTTTCGATGTGGCTGACGGCCCCGAGATCGAAACCGACTGGATGAACTTCACTGCGCTGAACAATCCGGACAATCACCCGGCGCGTTCGATGCAGGATACGTTCTACGTGGACGGCCGCGACAGCGACGACAAGCTCCTGCTGCTGCGTACCCATACCAGCCCGATGCAGGTGCGCTACGCCCGCATGCACGTGGAGAAGTACGCTGGCAAGCCGATGCCGCCGATCAAGGTGATCTGCCCGGGCCGCACGTATCGCGTGGACAGCGATGCCACGCACTCGCCGATGTTCAACCAGGTGGAAGGCCTGTGGATTGGCGACAACGTGAGCTTTGCCGATCTCAAGGGTGTCTATACCGACTTCCTGCGCAAGTTTTTCGAGCGCGACGACATCCAGGTGCGCTTCCGCCCGTCGTACTTCCCGTTCACCGAGCCGTCCGCGGAAATCGACATGGCGTTCGGCAGCGGCAAGTGGCTGGAGATCTCCGGCTCGGGCCAGGTGCACCCCAACGTGCTGCGCAACATGGGCCTCGATCCCGAGCGCTATATCGGCTTTGCGTTCGGCTCCGGCCTTGAGCGCCTGACGATGCTGCGCTATGGCATCAACGACCTGCGGCTGTTCTTCGAAGGCGATGTGCGCTTCCTGCGCCAGTTCGCCTGACGCCGCCATTGCGATAGCACTGCAGTTCATCGTCCCAGACAACACAGAATACCTACCGGATCAGAAGCGCCATGCAATTCTCGGAATCCTGGCTTCGCACGTTCGCCAATCCTGAAAAGATCTCCACCGACGCGCTGTCGCACAGCCTGACCATGGCCGGGCTCGAAGTGGAAGAGGTGGGCCCGGTTGCGCCGCCGTTCACGAAGATCGTGGTGGCCCGCGTGCTGGCTACCGAACGCCATCCCAATGCCGATCGCCTGAACGTGTGCCAGGTGGATGCCGGCACCGGGGAAACGCTGCAGATCGTCTGCGGCGCGCCCAACGTGCAGCCTGGCATCGTGGTGCCGTGCGCTCTCGTGGGCGCCGTGCTGCCGCCGGCCGAGGCAGGTGGCAATCCGTTTGAAATCAAGATCGGCAAGCTGCGCGGCGTCGAGAGCTTCGGCATGTTGTGCTCGGCCCGTGAGCTGAAGCTGTCCGAGGACCACGGCGGCCTGCTGATCCTGCCGGACGATGCGCCGGTGGGGCAGGACATCCGCCAGTACCTCGACCTCGACGACCAGGTCTTCACGATCAAGCTGACGCCGAACAAGGCCGACTGCCTGTCGATCCACGGCGTGGCGCGCGAAGTGTCGGCGCTGACTGGCGCGGCCCTGACGCTGCCCGATATGTCTCCCGTGGCCGTGACGATCCAGGACAAGCTGCCGGTCAAGGTTTCCGCGCCGGACCTGTGCGGCCGCTTCTCGGGCCGTATCATCCGCGGCGTCAACGCCCATGCCGCCACGCCGGCTTGGATGGTCCAGCGTCTCGAGCGCTCGGGCCAGCGCAGCATCTCCGCGCTGGTTGATATCTCCAACTACGTGATGCTCGAACTGGGCCGCCCGTCACATGTGTTCGATCTGGACAAGATCCACGGCGGGCTCGATGTGCGCTGGGGCCGCAAGGGCGAGCAGCTCAAGCTGCTGAACGGCAATACCGTGGATGTGGACGAGCAGGTGGGCGTGATCGCCGATGACAAGGAGATAGAGAGTCTGGCCGGCATCATGGGCGGCGACAGCACCGCCGTTTCGCTCGATACCACCAACATCTACCTGGAAGCCGCGTTCTGGTGGCCCAACGCCATTCAGGGCCGCGCCCGCCGCTACAACTTCTCGACCGATGCCGCGCATCGTTTCGAGCGTGGCGTGGACTATGCCACCACGGTCGAACACATCGAACGCATTACGGCACTGATCCTGCAGATTTGCGGTGGCCAGGCCGGTCCGGTGGATGACCACGTCGTCAACCTGCCGCAACGTCAGCCGGTGAAGCTGCGCGTGGCGCGTGCCGAGCGTGTATTGGGCATCGAGCTTTCGTCGGCGGAAATCGCCGATGTCTTCCAGCGCCTGAACCTGCCGTTCACGCGCACGCAAGGCGCCGACGGCGAGGTGTTCGAAGTCACGCCGCCGAGCTATCGCTTCGATATCGAGATCGAGGAAGACCTGATCGAGGAAGTCGCGCGCATCTACGGCTTCGAGCGCATCGAGGCACGTCCGCCGATCGCCGAGAACGAAATGCGCCCGACCAATGAAGGCCGCCGCTCGCAGCACGTGGTCCGCCATGCGCTGGCCGCGCGCGACTTCAACGAGGTGATCAACTTCGCCTTTGTGGAAGAGAAGTGGGAGCGCGATTTCGCGGACAACAACAACCCGATCCGCCTGCTGAACCCGATTGCGAGCCAACTGGCCGTGATGCGGTCCACGATGATCGGCGGTCTGGTCGACAAGGTTCGCTACAACCTCAACCGCAAGGCCTCGCGCGTGCGTTTGTTCGAAGTGGGCCGCGTGTTCCATCGCGATCCGAAGGTGGCTGACGGCGGCCTGACGGTTGCCGGATACCACCAGCCGATGATGGCCGCCGGCATTGCCTATGGCCCGGCATTCGAGGAGCAGTGGGGCGTGGCCACGCGTCCGGTCGATTTCTTCGACATCAAGGGCGACGTGGAAGCACTGTTCCATCCGCGCACGGCGCGCTTCGAACCGGTGGCGCATTCTGCGCTGCACCCGGGGCGCGCGGCGCGCGTGATCGTCGATGGCAAGCCCGTAGGCGTCGTGGGTGAGCTGCACCCGCGCTGGCTTCAGGAATACGAGCTGGTGCAGGCGCCGGTGGTGTTCGAGCTGGAGCTTGACGCACTGCGCGACACGGGGCTGCCGGTGTACACGGAAATTTCGAAGTTCCCGGCAGCGGTGCGCGACCTTGCGGTCGTCGTCAAGCAGGCCGTGCGTGCGCAGGACATGCTCGACGCGATGCGCGCGGCGCTGGACAAGGCCAGCTTCGGCCATTTCGTCCAGAGCCTGGTGCTGTTCGACGAGTTCCGCCCCAAGGCTGCATCGGCCTCGATTGGCGCCGATGAGAAAAGCCTTGCGTTCCGTGTAACGTTGCAAGATACTGGGTCGACCCTCCAGGACGAGACAGTCGACAGTGCGGTGCGCTGCATGATCGATGCGCTGACGGCAGGCTTCGAAGCCCGCCTGCGCGCCTAACGATATCACGCAGTCCACTTCCAGTTGGAGAGCCCGGGCACAGCTCCCGGGCGGATCGCCAGATGGATTAACAGAGCGATCAAGGATGAACGATCGAGACGCGATTTCCATGAATGCTGCAGACCTGGGCGAGGTGAGCGACCGGCACGCTGCCTCCCTCGACGACGCATCGCCGGAAGCCCGCGCGACCGAGGTGCCTACCCTGACCAAGGCCGAACTCGCAGAGATGCTGTTCGATCAGGTTGGCCTGAACAAGCGCGAATCTAAAGACATGGTCGAAGCGTTCTTCGACGTGATTCGCGAAGCCTTGGAGCGCGGCGACAGCGTCAAGCTGTCCGGCTTCGGCAACTTCCAGTTGCGCGACAAGGCGCAACGGCCTGGCCGCAACCCCAAGACCGGCGAAATCATTCCAATCACCGCGCGCCGCGTGGTGACGTTCCACGCCAGCCAGAAGCTCAAGGCGCTGGTGGAGGAGCGGGCCGGCCTGGAAGCCTGAGGCACGCGGACCCCCGCGCCGCCTCGGCGAATCGTCGCGGCAGCCACACACCCGGACCACGTAGCGCGCCTGGCAGGATTGCCCGCGGCGATTGCAGTCTGTATCCTGCAATGCCGCGCGCACATTGCGCCCAACCGTGTCTTGCCTACGGCCTGACGCCAGACTTCCCAACGCATGACGGAAAAATCCAGCGAGCGCGTTGCGCTGCCGCCGATTCCCGCGAAACGCTACTTCACCATCGGTGAGGTCAGCGAACTCTGCGCCGTCAAGCCGCACGTATTGCGGTACTGGGAGCAGGAGTTCACGCAGCTCAAGCCCGTGAAGCGCCGCGGCAATCGCCGTTACTACCAGCATCACGAAGTACTGCTGATTCGCAGGATTCGCGAACTGCTGTACGAGCAGGGCTTCACCATCAACGGCGCGCGCAATCGGCTCGACGAAGGGCGCCATCATGGTGGCGGCATGGCGCCGGCTGCCGAGCCTGACGAAGTGCATGTGGAGGCAGCGGAGGAACCGATACTCTCGATCGATCTGAAGGCATTGCGTAACGATCTGGTCGAAGTGCAGCACCTGCTGGCGCAACTGAAAGAGATTGCACGGCACCAATAAATTGGCTGGGAACCACTAGCCATCGCCGAATCGACGGTGATATACTCTCGCTTCTTCGGGGCGTAGCGCAGCCTGGTAGCGTACCTGCATGGGGTGCAGGTGGTCGGAGGTTCAAATCCTCTCGCCCCGACCAGAAATAGAAAGGCCCGGACGGTTTTGCCGTCCGGGCCTTTTGTCATTTGTAATCCGTCATTTGTAATCTGCTGTTTGCGGCCGGTCACGCGCGAACGGTCATGCCGACGCCCGACAGCCCGACAGCCCGACAGCCCGATTGCCAAGGCTCCCCGGGGTGGCCATTGCAAGAAATCTTTACATCTCGGACATTGTTCTGCGACCGAGATCGTCTACCTTGAGCCAATCATGAACTCAAGAAGGCCGCGAGAGCATGCATTGTCTTGCGGCTGTGTTGCTGATGACCTGGCGAGACGTTTTGCTGATCGGATGTGGATGGATTGCGGCTTGCCTGGCCGTGGGATGGATTGTGACCGCGGCCGTCCGGTTGCTCGGATGAGCGCGGCGTTCCTCCTGTTTCGGGTTTCAGAATCGCATGCTGAACATTCCCTGGATTGTCTCGCTTGATGCGCCGCCACCATAGCGGCCGCTGTAGCTCAGCCCCACAGAAGTGTTGGCGCCGACCTGCAGGCTGACGCCGGCCTCGACGAGTGCTGCGTTGCGTGCGATGGGGACGCCGGCGACGGTGAACGGGTCACCCCCCGCAAAGCGCATGGTTTGCAGCGGAAAATCACTGCCGAATGTGTGCTGCCAGCCTGCCATCATCGAGAACGTCATCTTCGTCCCCGTGATGGTTTCCAGCGATGCGGCGCTGCGGATACCCAGCGTGGTGAATGTCAGGTTGTCGTTGCTGCTCCCGGCGGACAGGGCTGCCGGGCTTCCGCCTTCATTGAAGCCGTTCCCGTGCAGGTTGGCGAACGCAGCATTGGCGAATGGCTCCAGGGCAAGGTTGTCCAGTGCGAAGCGGTAGCCGACGTCGGTGAACGCCTGCAACGTGCGCGCGGAATACTGGCTTTCCAGCTTGTCGCGGAAGTCCGTGAAGGTTGGCGTGCGTTCGGTGTCGATACTGTGCCAGCTTGCGGAAGCGCCAACCCGGGCGCCGATATTGCCGAAACTTGTGCCGCCATACGCGCCGAGATGGAAGTTGTCGGTTTGCGCGTTCGAGTTGCGATCATTGACATTCAGTCGGCCGTGGCTGTAGCCGGCCAGCGCGCCGGCGCGCCAGCCTGGCGCTACCTCTGAATCCGCACCGGCCAGGAAGCCGAACAGGTTCTGGGTCATCTTTGCGGCGTTGCCATCGGTACTGATGCTGTCATGGGTACCGAACGTGCGGGCCCATACCTGGAAGCCATCGCTGGGCGCCTCGCAGCGCGCGGTGGACGGACGCTGCGTCTGCACGTCCGGCATGGTGCCAACGGCTTCACTGGTCCCCGGCAGGCATTGGCTTCGCCGTAGTCGATCGATCGCGGAGTCGCGCAGGTAGCGCGTATCCGTCAGCAAGGTCGACTTGAGCGATGCATGGATTTCCCCTGACAACATATCGAATGCGGCGCGGGCCTCGTCGTCCGAGTTGAGGCGGCCCACGGCGTCGCGCAAGATGCTGCTGCCGGGCAGGGATTGAAGGCCGTTCGCGGTGGCGATCTGGTTTGGCGTCTGCGCCGCGGATGCGAAGGTGCGGTACTGCCGCGTTTTCAGATAGACGTTGTTGCCGTCGTACTCATCCTGCAGCAAATAGAATGACCCGTGCCCGTCGTCAGTCAATGTGAACTTGCCGTTCACGCCGCCCGTGGTACTCAGTATCAGGTACGCGGCATTCAGTGAAAATCCGCGCAGCGCGGTACGGGTCGGTGTCAGTGTGGCGCCGGGCGCCAGGGTGGCCGTCCCGTTCACCTGGATGCTGTCGCCTGTCGCGCTGGTGGTCGGATCTATCTCCGCGATGTAGCCTGCGCCGGCGCCCTGCGTGTAGTTGCCATTGACATGGAGCGTGCCGATTGAATTACCCGGCGCGACTGTGCCGCCGTCGTTATGCAAACTTCCGACCGTGCCGTTGCCCTGGAGCCACGTGCCCGCGGCAAGGCTCAGCGTGGAATTGCCGAGAAAGCCGTTGACCGCGAGGCGCCCGCCGGCCAGCGTCGTGGGGCCTGACAAGTTGCTGTTGCCTGTCAGGTTGAGCATGCCGGCGCCGGTCTTTACGAGAGATCCCGTTCCGTTGATCGCCTGCGCCATGGTGGCAGCCGTCGGCTGGTCGATCACGAGTGTGGCGTTGTTGAGCACATCCGCCGGACCAAAGCTTTCACTTGTTCCAATGAGCGTGCCGCCGGAGACCGTGGTGCCGCCCGTGTAGTGGTTGGCTCCCGCCAGCCGTAGCGCGCCGTTTCCGGCCTTGACCAGTGCGCCGGCGCCAGTGATGGTGCCCGAGAACGTCGTGTCGGTGCTGTTGCTGGCGGTCATCGCGGTGGCTGCGGCCGTGCCGAGGTTGACGGTGCCGGCGCCAGTGAGGTTGTTGACCGTCTGGTTGAGGTCGTTGAGCGCCAGCGTGGCGCCGCTGCCGATATTGACCGATGTGCTGTTGGCGATGGCATTGGCAGCGCCCATCGAAAGCGTGCCCGCATTGACGGTGGTCGCGCCCGTGTACGTGTTCTGTGCTGACAGCGTCAGTGTTCCGGCGCCGTTCTTGGTCAGGTCGCGGCCGTTCCAGCCGGTGGCGGATGCCTGCTGATCGGCCAGGACTACATCCATGTCGAAGCTGTCGGTGGCATTGGCCAGCGTGAACGTGCCGTTGCCGCGAGTCGTTCCGGCGCGCCAGGTGAGGCCGAAGCCCGCGATGTACTCGAGGTTGTTGGCGGACTTCTGCGCGCCGACGAGGATGTAGTCGACGGCGCTGGCGCTGCCGCTGAGGTTCACGGCGCTGAAGTCGCCGGTGATGCCGCCGGTGGTGCGCAGGATGCTGAAACGGGTGTTGATCAGCGCGCTGGCGATGTTGGGTACCGATGCCGAGAAGCCGGTGATGTTCAGGGTGCCGGCAATGGTGGCGCTACCGGCGGCGATGACAGGCTCGTTGGCGCTGAGCGCGACATTGAGCGTGGCATTGGCCGATTTGCTGAAGGCGCCGGTCGTGACCAGTTGTGCGTTGCCATCGATGCTGGTGGTGGTGCCGTCGGACGCGGTGTAGCTGGCGGCGTTGAAGGCGCCGGTCTGGCTGAAGCGCAATCCACCGGCTGTGAGCAGGATATTGCCCTGGGTGCCCGGCGTGGTCAGCGTGGCCGTGCCGGCGCCTGTCTTGGTGAGTTGGCCTGTACCGGAGAGCACATTGGCAACGGTGCTGTCGCTGGCAAAGTCGAGTTGCAGCGCGGCATTATTGGCGATGGTGCCAGTGCCGAACGCTGCACCCTGTGTGCCGATCAGCGTGCCGCCAGTGATGGTGGTGCCGCCCGCGTAGGTATTGGCACCGGAAAGCGTCAGCGAACTGGTTCCTGTCTTGACGAGGTTGCCGGCGCCAGTGATGGTGCCCGAGAACGCCGTGTCGGTGCTGTTGCTGGCCGTCATCGCGGTGGCTGCGGCCGTGCCGAGGTTGACGGTGCCGGCGCCAGTGAGGTTGTTGACCGTCTGGCTGAAGTCGTTGAGCGCCAGCGTGGCGCCGCTGCCGATATTGACCGATGTGCTGTTGGCGATGGCGTTGACAGCGCCCATCGAAAGCGTGCCCGCATTGACGGTGGTCGCGCCCGTGTATGTGTTCTGTGCTGACAGCGTCAGCGTTCCCGCGCCGTTCTTGGTCAGGTCGCGGCCGTTCCAGCCGGTCGCGGATGCCTGCTCATCGGCCAGGACTACATCCATGTCGAAGTTGGAGGCGGCATTGGCCAGCGTGAATATGCCGTTGCCGAGCGTTGTGCCAGCGCGCCAGGTGAGTCCAAGCCCGATGTTGTAGTCCAGGTTGTCGGCACTTCGCTCACCGGTGGGCAGCAGGAAGTCGAGCTGACTGACCAGGCCGCTGAAGGAGATGCTCGAGAAATCTCCGGTGATGCCACCCGTGGTGTGCAACACCGTGAATTGCGTCGAAGTCAGCGCGCTGGCGCTTTGGGGCGTGTTCGGTGCGAAGCCGATGATCTCCAGCGCGCCGTCGATACTGGCATTGCCTGCCGCGACATAGGGGTTGCCCAGGATAAGCTGGAGCCTGGCATCGGTAGCCTGCGAGTATGTACCGCTTACGTTGAGCTGGGCGCTATCCCCAACTGTTGTCAACGTGTTGGCACCAGCCGTGTAGTTGGCGGCGCCGAGTGTTGTGCTTCCCGCGAGGCGAATGCCGCCGGCGTTGAGCGAAACATCCCCCTGGGTACCGCCGCTGGTCAGCGTGATGGTACCGGCGCCGTTCTTGATCAGGCTCCCGGTGCCGGACAGGGCGTTGTTGACGGTGTTGTCGCTGGCAAACTCGAGTTGCAGCGTGGCGTTGTTGGCGATGGCGCCGGTGCCGAATGCGCCGATGTCGTAGCCAATCAGCGTGCCGTCGGAGATTGTGGTGCCGCCCGTGTAGGTATTGGTGCCGGAAAGCGTCAGCGAACCGGTTCCTGTCTTGACGAGGTTGCCAGCGCCAGCGATCGTGCCCGAGAACGTCGTGTCGGTGCTGTTGCTGGCGGTCATCGCGGTGGCCGCGGCCGTGCCGAGGTTGACGGTGCCGGCGCCAGTGAGGTTGTTGACCGTCTGGCTGAAGTCGTTGAGCGCCAGCGTGGCGCCGCTGCCGATATTGACCGATGTGCTGTTGGCGATGGCGTTGACGGCGCCCATCGAAAGCGTGCCCGCATTGACGGTGGTCGCACCGGTGTACGTGTTCTGTGCTGACAGCGTTAGCGTTCCGGCGCCGTTCTTGGTCAGGTCGCGGCCGTTCCAGCCGGTGGCGGACGCCTGCTGATCGGCCAGGACCACATCCGCGTTGAAGCTGTCGGTGGCGTTGGCCAGCGTGAATATGCCGTTGCTGCGAGTCGTTCCGGCGCGCCAGGTGAGGCCGAAGCCCGCGATGTACTCGAGGTTGTTGGCGGACTTCTGCGCGCCGACGAGGATGTAGTCGACGGCGCTGGCGCTGCCGCTGAGATTCACGGCGCTGAAGTCGCCGGTGATGCCGCTGGTGGTGCGCAGGATGCTGAAACGGGTGTCGATCAGCGCGCTGGCGGTGTTGGGTACCGATGCCGAGAAACCGGTGATGTTCAGGGTCCCGGCGATGGTGGCGCTATCGGCGGTGATGACAGGCTCATTGGCGTTGAGCGCGACATTGAGCGTGGCATTGGCCGATTTGCTGAAGGCGCCGGTCACGGCGAGTTGCGCGTCGCCGTCGACGCTGGTGGTGGTGCCGTCGGACGCGGTGTAGCTGGCGGCGTTGAAGGTGCCGGTCTGGCTGAAGCGCAACGCGCCAGCCGTAAGCTGGACATCGCCCTGGGTACCCGGCGTGGTCAGCGTGGCGGTGCCGGCGCCGTTCTTGATCAGGCTCCCGGTGCCGGACAGGGCGTTGTTGACGGTGTTGTCGCTGGCAAAGTCGAGTTGCAGCGTGGCGTTGTTGGCGATGGCGCCGGTGCCGAATGCGCCGATGTCGTAGCCAATCAGCGTGCCGTCGGAGATTGTGGTGCCGCCCGTGTAGGTATTGGTGCCGGAAAGCGTCAGCGAACCGGTTCCTGTCTTGACGAGGTTGCCAGCGCCAGTGATGGTGCCCGAGAACGTCGTGTCGGTGCTGTTGCTGGCGGTCATCGCGGTGGCCGCGGCCGTGCCGAGGTTGACGGTGCCGGCGCCGGTGATGTTGTTGACTGTCTGGCTGAAGTCGTTGAGCGCCAGCGTGGCGCCGCTGACGATGTTGACCGCCGTGCTGTTGGCGATGGCATTGGCAGCGCCCATCGAAAGCGTGCCCGCATTGACGGTGGTCGCACCCGTGTACGTGTTCTGCTCGGACAGCGTCAGCGTTCCGGCGCCGTTCTTGGTCAGGTCGCGGCCGTTCCAGCCGGTGGCGGACGCTTGCTGATCGGCCAGGACCACATCCGCATTGAAGCTGTCGGTGGCATTGGCCAGGGTGAACGTGCCGTGGCCGACCGTGGTGCCACTGTTCCACGAAAGTGCCAATGAAATGTTGTAGTCGAGTCCGTTCGCGCTTCTTGCGCCGGCAAGCTGCAGATAGTCGAAATCGGTGACCGTGCTGCCGAAGCCGACCTGGGCGAAATCGCCGGTGATGCCGCCGGTGGTTTGCATCACGGTGAATGCGGAACCCGTCAGCGCCGTCGCGGTGCGCGGAACGCGTGGTGAGATTCCCAGTACGTTCAGCGTGCCGCTGAGGCTGGCACTGCCAGCGGTGATGGACGGGTCGCCGAGGATAAAGTTGAGTGTCGACCCCGTGGCCTGGGTGAGCGCGTTGGTCACCCTCAACTGTGATTCGTCTGTCACCGTGGTGGTGGCGCCGCTGGCTGTCGTATAGCTGGCTGCCGTCAAGACGGCCGTGTTGTCCAGGTATAGCTCGCCGCCGTTGATCGATACATCGCTCTGCGTCACATTGGTACTGGAACTGAGCCTGCCATTACCGTTCTTGATCAATGCACCCGTGCCCGTCAGGCTGGTGATTGTCTCGTCATTGGCAAAATCCAGGCGCAGCGTGCCGTTGTTGACAATGCCGCCCGTGCCGAACGACGACATGCTGTTTCCGATCAACGTGCCGCTGGAAACCGTGGTGCCGCCGCTGAAGGTACTGGCGTTGCTCAGCGTCAGCGCCCCGGTGCCGGTCTTGACCAGCGCACCAGTGCCGGCAATGCTGCCCGCGAATGTTGAATCGGCGGTGTTGTTGGCCGTCAACGTGGCGGTGCCCAGCGCGATCGATCCGCTGCCCGACAGGTTGGCCGCCTGCTGCGCGTAGTTGTACTGGCTCATGTCCAGCGATCCGTCCACGGTCACGCTGCTGCTGTTATTCAGCGTATTTGCGGCGGCGGTGACCAGCGTCGATCCGGAACCGATGGCCGTGGCGCCGCCATAGCTGCTGCCGGCACCCGACAACGTGAGCGTGCCGCCGGCAAGGTCGAAGCCGCCAGTGCCGCTGAGCGGTGCGGTGATGGTCAGTGCGCTGCCGTTGTCCACGATGACGTGCGTGGTGCCGGTAAGCGTGATGCCTGCAGTGGTGGCCAGGGTGCCGTTGCCGACGATCTGCGTGCCGTCCTGTGTGTTGAAGCTGCCGCTGGCGATGGTGAACAGGCCGCCGGAGATGCCGATCGTACTGGCACCGCCGAGATTCAATGTTCCCGCGCTCAATATCGATCCCTCGCCACCGCGCAGCGTGGCGGCACCGAGCGTGAAGGTGCCCGTTCCACTTGCTCCATAGCTGGCGCCGCTGTCCAGTGCGAACGTGCCGGCCGTAACCGTGGTGTTGGCCCTTACGTCGGAACTGTAGAGTCCGGTGGCGCCGTTATCGCCATGGAACACAACGCTGCCATCGCCACTCTTCGTGACGGTGACAAGGGAGCCTGCGGCCGAAGCAATGGGGTCGAAGAAATCGATCGTCTGCCCGCTGCCGGCAATCAGGTTGAGCGCGCCGGACGTCCCCAGGTATATGGCATTGGGTGTGCCGGTGCCGGCCAGCGGCCGATAACTGGCGTCGAACTGAACGCCTTGCCGATTGCCCTGGAAACGGATGTTGCCCGTTGAGGCAACCAGGTTGATCGTTCCCGATTGCAGGTAGATGGCTCCGCCATTGGAAGACGCCGCATTGTTCCGGAACAGGGTCCCGGAGATGAAACTCAGTGTGGCGCCCGACGCATCGTAGTAGATGGCACCGCCATTTGCCGTGCCACCGCCACCGCCGGCCTTCAGGACATAGTTGTTCTGGAACAGCGCGGGCGCGGTAAAAATGTACTGGTAGTTGTAGGTGTTGCCGTTCCCGTAGGCGCTGAGTGCGCCGCCATACGCCGAGCCGCCGGTGCCGGTGGAAACGACGTAGTTGCCATCGAAGATGGCCGTGTTGTTGAAGCGCACGATTGATGCGCCGCTTCCCGGGCTGGTGTAGCCGATATTGATGGCGCCGCCGCGCGGATTGCCCGCACCGGTGGCGCTGCTGACGACGTAGTTGCCCGTGAAGCTCGCGGGACCGTTGAAGGTCAGCGTGGAAGCGCCGCCCCATACATCGATTGCACCGCCGAAGTAGGTGGTGGCGCGGTTGTTTCGGAATGTCGTGTTGCCGTTGAACGTCAGTACGCCAGTGTTCTGGTACATCGCAATGGCGCCACCGTAGTTCGTGGTGGTGTTCGAGTCGAACGTGTAGTCGCCATTGAAGGTCATGGTGCCGCCGTACAGCGAGATCACGCCGCCGCCATCGCCGGTCGACGTATTGTTCTGGAACGTGGCGCCGTTGGCCCCGGTCCCCGCCGTGACGACCATCTCGGTCCGGCCCGTGGTGCCGCTCATGTAGAACACGTTTCCGTATGCGCCGGCCAGGCCGCTGAACGTCACGTTGTACAGGCCGATGGAGGTCGTGTGTGTACCGCCGAGGTCGGTAAAGATGCCGAAGAGGGAATTGGCCGTTTGTCCAAACGTCAGGTTCGAAAGCGTTATGGACGTGCCATCTCTCGTCAAGCCGTTGAGATTGAAAACGCCACCGATGCTGCGTGTGACCGTGCTGCCCTGGCCATCGATCTGCAACTCGGTTTGTCCAGCGTTATTGAAGTTGGTGGAAGTGTTCCACGTGGTATTGCCGCCGAGCTGGAAGGCATAGCTTGTGGCTGACCAGTTCGGTACGCCAGCGGTGCTGCCAATCAGGAATCCGCCGATATCGGTGCCGCCGGGAATCACTGTTTGCGCAGAGGCCATGGAAATGGCCAGAATCTGCACCGGCATGACCATTGCCACGCGCTTTGCAATGCCAATGGGTTCGTTCGAATCCGCTACGACGTTTCGTTGATTTTCCTGCGACACTGTTCGTTCTCCTGCGATTGCATTGACTGCACCGGAAGAATCCATCGGCTGAATGCCGTGGTCGTGCGCGAGACAAACGCTCGCTCGCATCGCTACGTATTGCGCGAAGCGCATTTACGAATGTGATGCTGGCGAGTGTAGAGAAGGCGTGCAGGAAATCTAGTGACTGGGTGAATAACGTCACTGGCAGTATCGGGCGATGGGAGAACTGAATAGAGCGAATGGTGCGAAGAATGGTGCGCGCGAAAATCGTGCGGACGCAGGGAGAGGATGTGGCGATGATGGCAAGCCTGGTTGCGCAGGTTCCGGCGCAGACCAGGCGTTGCGTTGGCGAAGCAGGGGGCGGACTTGATTGCGTGGAATCAACTTCGCGCAATCAACTTCCTTTCGTTACCAGGACCGGATCATTCCGATACACGTCCGGGAACATCTTCTTCAGGTTGCCGATCTTGGGCAGGTCATTGATGACGATGTACGGGTAGTTGGGATTCTTCACCAGGAAGTCCTGGTGGTAGTTCTCTGCCGCGTAGAAGCCCTTGTACGGTTCCACCCGCGTGACGATCGGCGACTGCCACGCGCGCGCGTTGCCCAGTTGTGCGATATAGGCATCGGCGATCGATTTCTGTTCCGGCGTGAGCGGGAAGATGGCGGAGCGATACTGCGTGCCGTGGTCAGGGCCCTGGTAATTGAGCTGTGTCGGGTCATGCGCCACAGAGAAGAAGATCTGCAGCAGCTTGCCGTAGCTGACCTGCGTGGGGTCGTAGCGGACCTCGACCGATTCGGCGTGGCCCGTCATGCCGGTGCCCACCATCTCGTATTGCGCGGTGGTTGCCGAGCCGCCCGCGTAACCGGACGTTGCGCGCGTAACGCCGCGGACATGTTGAAACACGCCCTGTACGCCCCAGAAGCAGCCGCCTGCAAACACGGCGGTTTCGCTGTGGCTGGTGCCGGGCTTTTCGTCGATCGCGGGAGCGGGGATCTTCACGGCCGCCTCCGACGATATCGCGGGCATGTGCCACGTGGCGGCCACGGCCGAGAGCAGGGCCAGGCCCGCTAGCCTGAACGCGGCGGGGCGCGTCCAGCGTTGCAGTGTGGTGATGGCTTTCATGGTCGGTTTCCTTGCTGGAAAATTGGATCAGCCAGTAGATCAGCCGGTAGATCAGCCGAAGGTAAATGCATAGGCTTGCACGCCGGGGTCCAGGAATTCGATCGAGAACGTGCGGTCGGCAATGTCGCCGCGCTGGCGTACGAGCTGATACAGGCGCTGCCCGGTGACCGTGCCGCTGCCATCGTCGGACACGTCGGTGCCGTGCGATGCGCCCGGTGCTCGGCCGTCGATGGTCACGCGGAAGCGCACCGGTTTGCCGTCGGCGCCGGGGCCCAGCACAAGGTGCAGGTCGCGCGCGTGGAAGCGGTAAACGATGCTGCCGTTCGCGCGCTCCAGCGTTGCGTTTTCCTCTCCGATCTTCCAGTTGCCTGCAAGGCCCCATTCGTTCAGTGCGGGGTGGGCCGGCGATGCATAGTCCTTCGGCTGATCCTGCCTGGCGCCGCCGGGCGACGCGAAGTTCTCGGCGCGCGCATAGCCGACGTAGGTTTCCGGTGACTGCAACGCGCCGTTGTCGGCCGGCATTTCCACGCCCTGCATCGTATGGTCAGCGGTCATTGCCACCTTCGTCACGTCGGTGTGTCCGGCCTCGGCCAGCAGTTGCCGGATCACGGCTTCGGATTTCTCATACTCGCCTTCGCCGAAATGGTGGAAGCGCACGCGTCCCTGGGCATCGATGAAGTAGTGCGCGGGCCAGTAGTTGTTGTTGAACGCGCGCCAGATTGCGTAGTTGTTGTCGATGGCAACCGGATAAGTCACGCCAAGGTCCTTGGTGGCCTTGCGGACGTTGTCGATATTGCGCTCGAACGCGAACTCTGGCGCGTGCACGCCGATGACGACCAGGCCCTGGTCACGGTACTTGTCGGCCCATGCCTTCACATAAGGCAACGTGCGCAGGCAGTTGATGCACGAGTAGGTCCAGAAATCGACCAGCACCACCTTGCCGCGCAGCGCCTCGGCGGTTAGCGGCGGCGAGTTGAGCCACTCCACGGCGCCGTTCAGGCCAGGGAACTTGCCTTCCACCGGCAACGCGGCCTGGCGGTCCACGGCGCGCATCATCGTGGCGCCACGCTCTGTGGCGGATATGCTGGCGGGCTTGCCGGCGGCCGCCATCATCGCACCGCCGCCTTGGTCCTTATGGCCGAGCTTGTCGACCAGTCGCTGTTCCAGTCCACCCGTGGCAACCGTCGAAATACGCGTGAGGATGCCGGTATCGAGTCCGAGCGCGATCGCGCCGACGCCCAGCAGCATGGCTGCGCCGATGCCACGGCGAATCCATTCACCAGCACCGAGCGAACGCTTCATGGCCGCGAAGACACGGCCACCGATCAACAGCGCCACCGCCAGCGACGTGGCGGCGCCTGCGGCATAGGCCAGCAGCAACAGCGTGGTGCCGATGCTGGCGCCCTGCAGCGCGGCGCCGGTCAGTACGAGGCCGAGGATCGGTCCGGCGCACGGCGCCCACAGCAGCCCCGTGGCGATGCCGAGCAGGAACGATGAAGCGGGGCTGGCGGGACGGCCGTCCGCCTGCGCGAAGTTCGTCAGCCGGCTGCCCGCGTTGACCAGCGGCTGTGTGAGCCGTTCGGCAAGGCTTGGCAGCAGCAGCGTCAGGCCGAACACGGCCAGCAGCGCAATGGCCAGCCATCGCCCGTATTCGTTGGCCTGTGCTACCCAGCCGCCGCCAACCGCGGCCAGCGTGGCGACGCCTGCGAACGTGAGCCCCATGCCGGCCAGCAGCGGCAGGCCGCTACGTACGAACGGCTGGTCTGCGCGTGCAAAGACAAACGGCAGCACGGGCAGGATGCAGGGGCTCAGGATCGTGAGCGCACCGCCCAGGTAGGAAAGAATCAGTAGCAGCATGGCACGTTGTCCTCTTGGTGCTTTTTGGTCGCTATTGGTCAGGCGGATGCGGGGCGGAAGGTCATGGCCACGCCGTTCATGCAGTAGCGCAGGCCGGTGGGCTTCGGGCCGTCGTCGAACACATGGCCCAGATGGCCGCCGCAGCGGTGGCAATGCACGGCCGTGCGCCGCATGCCGAACGTGTAGTCGTCGGTGGTGCCCACGGCGTTGGGCAGCGGCGCCCAGAAGCTTGGCCAGCCGGTGCCGCTGTCGAACTTGGTGGACGACGAGAACAGGTCCTGCTGGCAGCCAGCGCACGCAAAGACGCCCTTGTGATGCTCGTCATTGAGCGGGCTGCTGAACGGCCGTTCGGTGGCTTCCTGGCGCAGTACCGCGTACTGGGCTGGCGTCAGCTTGCGGCGCCATTCCGCGTCGCTCAGCGTGACCGCGAAGGTTTCGGGCGCCTTCGGCGCGTCGCCCGCGCCGGCAGCACTGGCGGGGTTGCCGGCCAGCAGCCGCCAGCCGCCGATGGCGGCGACCGCGGCGGTCATCGTGCCGCCCGACAACAAAAAGCGTCTGGTGATGCGCATTGTGGACTCCATACTTGGAATGGGTGATCGCATGGTAGGCAACGACCCATGGCGAAGTCCTCGCCAAACCTTAAACAATTCGTGATAACTGGCGGGGCGGATTTCTGCACAATAGAGCCAGTTCAGAGCCCGGGGCCCACACAGCAACATGGAACACGCCAAACGCATCCTGCTCGTCGAGGACGACGTCGGCATCGCCAACGTCCTGGCCATGCATCTGCGCGACGAGCGCTATGAAGTCGTACACAGCGCGGATGGCGCGGAGGGGCTGCGCCTGCTCGAGCAGGGGGGCTGGGATGCGCTGGTGCTGGACCTGATGCTGCCCGGCGTCGATGGCCTTGAGATCTGCCGCCGCGCACGCGCGATGACGCGTTACACGCCGATCATCATCACCAGCGCCCGTTCGAGCGAAGTGCATCGCATCCTGGGGCTGGAACTCGGTGCCGACGACTACCTGGCCAAACCGTTCTCGGTGCTGGAACTGGTGGCGCGCGTCAAGGCGCTGCTGCGCCGCGTGGAGGCCATGGCGCGCGATGTGCGTGCCGATGCGGGCAGCCTGGAGCTGGCTGGCCTGGCTATCGACCCGCTTGCGCGCGAGGCCACCGTCGACGGCAAGCGGCTGGACCTGACGCCGCGAGAGTTCGATCTGCTGTACTTCTTCGCGCGGCATCCGGACAAGGTGTTCTCGCGCATGGACCTGCTCAACGCGGTCTGGGGCTATCAGCACGAGGGCTACGAGCACACCGTGAACACCCATATCAACCGGCTGCGCACCAAGATCGAGACCGATCCGGCGCAGCCGAAGCGCATCCTGACCGTGTGGCGGCGTGGCTATCGCTTCGTGGCCGACCCGCAGGCCGATGCCGCGCAGGACGGAGGAGAGTCATCGTGAACCTCTCGCTGACCCAGCGGCTGTCCGCCGTTTTCGCCGCGCTGCTGCTGGCCTGCTGCGGAGCATCGGCATGGCTGCAGGTGCGCGCGAATGCGATGCACGAGAAAGAGGTGGTGCAGGACATCTCGCGCGGACTCGCCGCCTATATCGCACGCAATGCACTGCTGGAGGACCAGAGCGCGATCGAACCGCAGGCGCTGCGCCAGCTTTTCGGCCAGCTGATGGTCGTGAACCCTAGTGTCGAGGTCTATCTGCTCGACGATCAGGGCCGCATACGCGGCCACGACGCGCCGGCCGGGCACCTCGTGCGTGACCACGTCGACCTGGCGCCGGTGAAGAAGCTGATCGACGGTGGCGCACTGCCGATTCTTGGCGACGATCCTCGCAGCGCCACTGCCCGCAAGGTCTTCAGTGCCGCGCCATTGCGGCGTGGCGGCTACATCTACGTGGTGCTGCAGGGCGAGGCGCACGACAGGCTTGCCGCACAGGCATCGCGCGATGCGGTGATGCGGACCACGCTATGGTCGATGGCGCTGGTGGCAGCGCTGGGGCTGGTGGCGGGTCTGGTGGCTTTCGGCCTGATCACGCGCCCGCTGCGGCGGCTGACGCTGGAGATCCGGCAATTCGATTCCGGCGATCCCGGTGCCGATCCGGCCGGCAGGGCGGCGGAGCCGATGCAGCGGGACGAGATTGCCGCGCTGCAGACGGCGTTTCGCCAGATGGCCAATCGTATCGAGACGCAATGGCGCGCACTCAAGCAGCAGGATCAGGAGCGGCGCGAGATGGTGGCCAATATCTCGCACGACTTGCGCACGCCGCTGACGTCGCTGCATGGCTATCTGGAAACGCTTTCGCTGAAGGCCGACAAGCTCACCGTTGAGGAGCGCCAGCGCTACCTGGCCATCGCGCTGGCGCAGAGCGCCAAGGTGGGCGGGCTTGCGCAGTCGCTGTTCGAACTCGCGCGGCTGGAGCACGGCATGGTGCAGGCGATACCCGAGGAGTTTTCGATCGTCGACCTGACGCAGGACGTGCTCGAGAAATTTGCATTGCCTGCGGAGGCCAAGCATCTCCAGTTGCGTGCAGGGGTGCCGCCGGCGCTGCCTGCGGTGACCGCCGATCTCGGCATGATCGAGCGTGTGCTGACCAATCTGCTCGATAACGCGATCCGCCATACGCCGGCGGGCGGGACGGTGGAGGTCGATCTGGCCAGCCAGAACGGCAGCGTGGCGGTCACGGTCAGCGACACGGGCCCCGGCATACCGCCAGCCTTGCGTGAATCGCTGTTCCAGCGGCCGTTCCCGTCGGGCGGGGCGCACCGGGGCGGCGGGCTGGGGCTGCTGATCGTGCAGCGCATGCTGCAGTTGAACGGCAGTCAGGTGCGGCTGGTGGACGGCCCGGTGGGGCAGGCAGGCACGATGCTCACGTTCCTGTTGCCCGCCGCGAGCCGCGCGAAGCGCCAGGCAGCGCAGGCAGACTCGGCAGTCGTGCGATGAACACGCCAGCACGCACCGGCGTTGGTGCGGCGGCGTAGCTCGGCGTGGTGCGCTGGCTTCTACGTCGCTTTGGTATAACCTGAAACGCAACGAACCTCCGATCTCCCGGCGCGTCTCTCTATTATCGGAGCGGGTCGTTGACGGAGGACTCGACAGTGCGACGTGATCTACAGTTCACGGGCAGAAGTTGCTGGTTCGCGGCCGGATTGCTGGTCGGCGCGCTGGCTGCCGGCTTTTGTGCAGCGCTCGGCGCCCGGCGTGCACTGCGCACCGGCGACGAGTCCAGTGCCGGCTCAGACATCGGGCAGGACCCGCGCGTGGTGGCGCTGATGTCAGCGTCGCCAGACAGCGGGTCGGACATGTTCGAGTACCGCGGCTTCGTGGTGCACCTGTTCTGGCAGGCGCTGGGCCGTGAGCGCTACAAGGCATGGTGCGATATCTGGGAGGCGGGCGCCGTGGTGCAGGAAGCGGGCGGGCCGCCGGCAACCTATCCCACAGCCGCCGAGGCCCGCATGGCCGCTGGCGCGTGGGCGCGCCACTGGGTGCAGAACAATGGCTAGCTGACCTGGGCCCCCGAGCCTTACCCGTGACGGTATCCCGCCGACGTGGGGGGCTGTATGCGCGGCCGCCGCCACGTGGCGCTGCGGACCAGCGTGTTACGATGCGCCGCATTATCCGGAGTTCAAGATGTTTGTTTGCCAAAACCAGCCCTGCGGCGCGCGCTGGGCGCCCGACGAAGTGGAAATTCACAATGAAGGGCAGGGCCCGATATTCCGCTGCCCGCTCTGCGGCGCGCGCAACTATCTGCAGGCCAGCAAGGGGCGCGGTGGCGCGATTACGTACAAGCAGGTCAGCCGCGAGCAGGCCGGCGTTGGCAAGGCCGGCAATGACAAGGCGGGAGCAGACAAGGCGGGAGCAGGCAAGGCAGGGAATGACAAGGCGGGGGCCGGCAAGTCACGCGGCGCACAGCGCCGACGCGGCTGATGCCCTTGCGCGAGAGGGTCTCCGCAATACGCGATAGCGAATATGGCTCAAGCCAGCGGGCTTGGGGCCGTTAAGGCGGAGATGGACATCAGCGACCTATCCCACGATTCCGCTTCCAATGCCGAAATCATTGGCTGGGCGGGTGCTTCGCCGCAAGTGATCGCGCGCGTGCTCAATACCGCGCTGGCGGCACAGGACCTGTCGGGCTTTGCGGCCCTGCTGTCCGACATCGCTCGCGATCGCGGACTCAAGGGTGCGCGCGGCACGCATCAGTCGATCTACGACATGCCTTACGCGAGTCTGTTGCCGCGTCAGAAGCATATGCTGGCCGACGCATTCGACCTGTTCCTGCGGCTTGGCATCGAGTTTCGCGCGCGCGGCGACGGCACCGACGACCTTGCCGACGATGACGACGATCCGCCGCCGCTGCGCGACATGGACGATGACGATGTCATCGACGAGGAAGGCCACCGCGCCTGAACGGGGCGCCATTGGCGCCCCGGCCTGCCCCAGCCCGCCTACGCGCGGTCATGCGCGTTCATGCACGGTCAAGCAGGCCGATCTCCCTGACCGCCACCGACAGCATCGACAATGCCCCGGCGCCGGAGACTCCCGATGCGCGCTGGTCGGCCAGCATCTGCGCGTAGCGGTCCAGTGCCGGCGTGCGGCTGGCACGCCAGCCTTCGATCAACGCCTGTGCGTCCTCTCCATTGAAGGACTGCCCCAGCACGCTGGTTGTCAACGCACGCTTGAGCCGGCCAAGGTCTTCGAGCGTGGTCGTGCGCGCCAGCAGGTCCCAATGCGTGTCGGCGGGCAACGACAGCGCACGTTCGCGCAGCCAGCCAAAGTTCAGTTCCGTATCGAGCGCGAAGTAGACCCCTGCCACCGCGCCAAGGCTGCGGCCGCATGACCCGGATACTTCGGCAATGTCCAGCGCGGCCGCGGCGATATCGCTGGCTGCCACGCGCAGCGCCAGGTCTTCGTCCACACCTGCCTCGGTCAGTGCGAGTGCGCGCTCGGCCAGGGCCTGTGACGGCTCCGGCGGCAACAGCGTAGGCAACTGCGGCGTGAGCCATTGCGCGGCTTCCACGAAGCGCGCGGCCCCGGGTTCCACCGTGCCGCCACCGCGCAGGTAGCGGACGAACCAGAGCGTGGCCCGTTCCAGCAGCCGCCCCAGATCGCCGAACATGCGTGCCTGCACGGCGTCGTCGACGCGGTTGTCGATCGCGTCGATGCGTTCCCAGAGACCGGTCAGCCCGAACACATCGCGGGCCAGCAGGCAGGCGCGCACGATGTCGGCGGGCCGTGCGTCGGTTTCCTCCATCTGATGATGGACGAACGTGGCGCCGATGCGATTCACCAGCATGTTTGTCAGGTGCGTAGCCAGGATTTCGCGCCGCAGCGGGTGGCGCTGCATTGCCTCGGCGTAGCGCTGGCGCAGCGGCTTCGGGAAGTAGTCGGCCAGCAGACCTGCAACGAGCGCGTCCTCGGGGAGATCGGACGCCAGCAACTCGTCATAGAGCCACATCTTGCTGTACGCCAGCAGCACTGCGCGTTCGGGCGACGTCAATCCGGCACCAAGTGCCTTGCGCTCGGCGATATCCTCTTCCGCGGGCAGGAATTCCAGCGGCCGATTGAGCCGGCCCGCGCGCTCCAGCCAGCGGATCAGCCGCGCCTCGGCGTCGACCAGCGCGGGTGCCACGCGGCCGGCCACCGAAAGCGCCTGGGTCTGGTAGTAGTTGTCCTGCAGCACCAGCAGACCCACTTCGTCGGTCATCTCGGCCAGCAGCTTGTTGCGCTGCTTCTCGGTCATCTCGCCGTCGGCCACCACGATGCCAAGCAGGATCTTGATGTTGACCTCGTGATCGGAGCAGTCGACACCGGCCGAGTTGTCGATCGCATCGGTATTGATGCGGCCGCCGTTGCGCGCGAACTCGATCCGCCCAAGCTGCGTAAAGCCCAGGTTGCCGCCTTCGCCCACCACCTTGCAGCGCAGTTCGTTGCCGTTGACGCGCACCGGATCGTTGGTGCGATCGCCGGCCTGCAGGTGGGTTTCGGTGCTGGCCTTCACATAGGTGCCGATACCGCCGTTGTAGAGCAGGTCAACGGGCGCAAGCAGGATGGCATGGATCAGCTCGGCCGGGGGCAGCGATGCCGCCGTGATGCCGAGCACGGCCTGCACCTGTGGCGACAGCGCGATGGTCTTGGCCGTGCGCGGATAGATGCCGCCGCCTGCCGAAATCAGCGTTGCGTCATAGTCGGCCCAGCTTGACCGCGGCAGTTCGAACAGGCGTGCGCGTTCGGCCAGGCTCCTGGAGCAGTCGGGGTCGGGGTCCAGGAAGATGTGGCGATGGTCGAAGGCGGCCACAAGCTTGATGTGGGGCGACAGCAGCATGCCGTTGCCGAACACGTCGCCGGACATGTCGCCGACACCAACCACCGTGAACGGAGTGGTCTGGATGTCCGTGCCCATCTCGCGGAAGTGCCGCTTGACGCTTTCCCACGCGCCGCGCGCGGTGATGCCCATCTTCTTGTGGTCGTAGCCCACCGATCCGCCCGAGGCAAATGCATCGTCGAGCCAGAAGCCATACTCGCGTGAGATCGCGTTCGCGTAGTCGGAGAACGTAGCCGTGCCCTTGTCGGCCGCCACCACCAGGTACGGGTCTGAATCGTCATGGCGCACCACTTCGGGCGGCGGCACCAGCTTGCCCGAGACGAGGTTGTCGGTCAGGTCCAGCAGGCCACGCAGGAAGGTCTGGTAGCAGGCCACGCCTTCGGCCAGGAACGCATCGCGATCGGTGGCCGGGGGCGGGCGCTTGACGACGAAGCCGCCTTTGGAGCCCACCGGCACGATGACCGTGTTCTTGACCATCTGCGCCTTCATCAGGCCCAGCACCTCGGTACGGAAATCCTCGCGCCGGTCCGACCAGCGCAGGCCGCCACGCGCAACGCGGCCGCCGCGCAGATGCACGCCTTCCACGCGCGGGGAGTAGACCCAGATTTCGAACATCGGGCGTGGTTCGGGCAGGCCCTGGACCAGCGCCGGGTTGAACTTGAACGAGACATACGGCCGCGGCATGCCGTCCGCGCCGCGATGGAAATAGTTGGTGCGCACCGTGGCGCTGATCACGTTGAGGAACAGCCGCAGGATGCGGTCCTCGTCGAGATTGGGCACCTTGTCGAGCGCGGCCTCGATATCGGCCAGCAGCTTCTTGCTGCGCGCGTCGTCCGGCGTGGCGCTGCTGGCAATGGCGGGGTCGAAGCGCGTGACGAACAGCGACACGAGCATGGCCGCGATGCCCGGGTTTGCGGTCAGCGCCCGCTCGATATAAGCATTGCTGAACGTGGACCCGACCTGGCGCAGATACTTGGCGTAGGCGCGCAGGATCGTCACGTCGCGGGCAGCCAGGCCTGCGCGCAGCACCAGCCGGTTGAAGTCGTCGTTCTCGATCTCGCCATTCCATGCGCGTCCGAACGCGTCCTCGAACAGCGGCTTGGCGCGCTCGATCTCCACGTCGAACGGCTGGCTGTCCTGGTCGGTGGCGATCTCCAGGCCGAAATCGTGAATCCAGACGGGGTCGCCGGCATCGGGCTCGATCAGGTAAGGACGCTCCTCGTCGACACGCACGCCGAGGTGTTCGAGCATCGGCAGGCTTGCCGACAGCGCGATCGGCTCGCCGGCACGGAACACCTTGAAGCGGAACGCGCCCGGTGCGGATTCGATCGGGCGATACAGGTTCATGGCCAGTCCATGCGGATGCTGGCGCGCGTGTTCCATCAGCTCGATATCGCGCACGGCGATGCGCGGTGCGTAGTCCTCGCGGTAGCCGGCCGGGAACGAATCGCCATAGCGGCGCAGCAGGCGGTTGCCATCCTCTTCGCCGCGGCTATCGTGCAGCGCGGCGGCCAGATCGTCCTGCCAGCGGCGCGTGGCCTGCACGATCCGTTCCTCCAGTTCGCGCGTATCGACCTCGGGCATCGCGCCGGGATGGCCGCGCACCGTGATCTGGATGCGCGCCAGCGGTGATTCGGACAGCAGCGGCGTGAACTCGCAGCCCGTGCCGTTGAAGGTCTGCATCAACAGTTTCTGGATGCGCTGGCGCAGGTCGGTGTTGTACTTGTCGCGCGGTACGAACACCAGGCACGAGATAAAGCGGTCGAAGCGGTCGCGCCGGACGAAGAGCCGCGTGCGCTGGTGTTCCTGCAGCCGCAGGATGCCAAGCGTGATCTCGGACAGTTCGTCTTCCTCCGCCTGGAACATGTCGTCGCGCGGGTACTGCTCAAGGATCGTGACGAGCGACTTGTAGAGGTGGCCCTTGGTCAGGAAGCCGGCGCGCGACAGGATATTCGCGCACTTGCGCCGCACCAGCGGGATCTCGCTGGTGCTGACCATATAGGCCGTCGACGTGTACAGGCCCACGAAGCGGCGTTCGCCGAACAGCTTGCCATTGGCGTCCAGAAGCTTGACGCCGACGTAATCGAGATACCCGGGCCGGTGCACTGTGGAGCGCGAGTTGGCCTTGGTCAGGAAGATCGGCCATGCACCTTCTATGATGTTGCGGGCAGCGGCCGGCAGCAACGTGACATCGTCCGCGCCGGGGTCGCGCAGCGCTTCGCGCAGGATGCCCGCACCGGAACCCTGCACGCCGCGCAGAAGATACTGGCCGTCACGCGTGATCAGTTCGTAGTCGCGATGGCCCAGGAACGTGAAATGGTCGTCCATCATCCATTCCAGGAACGCGCGTGCTTCCACCGATTCCGGCGTGGCCGCGTCGGGCCCGCCGGACATGTTGCCGATGGTGTCCTGCGCGATCTGCTTCATGCGCGGCCAGTCCTCCACGGCGGCGCGCACGTCGCCAAGGATGCGCGCGATGCTGTTGCGCAGCGATTCGAGCTGTGTCGCGTCGCCGGTCCGGTCAACTTCGAAATGGATGAACGATTCGAGCCGGCAGTTGCCGGTGGCAGCTTCGCTGCCGCCAAGGCCGATGCTCTCGATGCCACCGCCCGCCTCGCGGCAGATGCGGAATATCGGGTGGAGGGCGGAATGCAGCGTCAGCCCGTGGCGGTTGATTTCCATGGTCACCGAATCGACCAGGAAAGGCATGTCGTCGTTGACGATCTCGATGATCGTGTGGTCCGAATGCCAGCCGTGTTCTTCAAGGTTCGGGTTGTAGACGCGCAATCGCGCGGTGCCCGGCACGAATTTCTGGGCGGTCTGCCAGTGCGCCATCGCGGCGCCGTAGAGATCGGCCACATTGCGCGCGAGCAGGTCCTCTGCATCGGCCAGATCATAGTAGTGGCGCAGCAGCGGCTCGACGATCCCGAACGTCGCGGCGGGCAGCCGCTCACGTGCGAAAGCGACCAGATCCTCCAGCAACTGCGCAACCTTTTCTTCGTTTTCCGGGGGCATGGCGTCTCCTCGGCGGTGTGCCGGTGCATGCTCACACTGTAGGAAAGATTTCCCGTGCCCGGGTGACAAATGAAAACGCCCCGCGAAAGGCGGGGCGTCATGGGGCGGGCGGCGGCCGCTCGGGCCGCTCGGGCAGGTCAGGCAGCGATGGCCTGTTGCGCAACGCGGCGGATTTCGTCAGGCACCACCATCGACAGTTCGTTCTGCTCCCACGCAGCATGGCGGCTGTGCCGCGCGGTATGGTCCTGCAGCGTGGCCGTCATGCGATGCAGCAGGCCGCTCAGCGCAGCGCGCTCAGACGTGCCGAACTGGCCTGCCGACACCGAATGCAGTGCCTTGATTGCCTGCGCTGCGCGCTTGAGCCGCGTACCGGCGGCCGGTGCGATGCATGGTGCGCCGTCGACGGCGAAGTCGAGCCAGCCATCGTCGGCAAGTTCGCGCAGCAATCGTTCGCTCTGTGGGACATCCAGGAAGATGGCGGTCTCGCACGGTCGGCCACGCGTGAATTCTCCGTGGCGGATTGCCCGCAACAGCAGCCATTTGGGATAGGTCAGCCCCGATACGCTCAGGGTCTGTTCAAGCGCGCCTTGCCATGCCGTTACGGCTCCGATAAGCGCGAGTACTACAGGTTCGTGGATTTCGAGTGATTTGGGCTGCATTAGCTCAGGTCTCCCATATCAGGGTGCCGCCTGGCGCAGTCTGGGCCGGTGCATTGGCCGGCCCGGGCGGCTTGGGTGCCTGCCTCTCAAAGTGGGCAGGTCACGCCTTGGTACTGCTGGCAAAACTTGGTAGGCCGAACACTAGCAGCTATGTAAAGACATTGGTGTGACAGGTTGGGCAAATGTCGGGTATGTCCTAGTCATTCTTATGGATGAGGGGCAGCAGGCGCCGCTTGCCGCATCGGGTGTGACGTAAGCCCGGACAAAAAAATGGCCCCCGCCTGGAAGCGGGGGCCATGTGCCTGGAGCAGCCAGAGCGGCCAGAGCAGCCTGTGGCGTTACTCTTTCTTGGCGCCGTCGGTGTACGTATCGAACTTGCCAGACTTGGCGCCGTCCGTGTACGTATCGAACTTGCCAGTCTTCGCGCCGTCGGTGTACGGGTCAGCCTTCTTGCTCGGCGCAAGCTCGGACTTGGTCGACTTCTTGGCGCCGTCGCTATATGGGTCGAACTTGCCGGATTTGGCAGCGTTCTGCTTGGTCTTGTCCTTGGTGTGAGCGCCACCGTAGAGATCGCCACCCTCCGTGTAGTTTTTCTGTGCGTGGGCCAGTTGCATGGTGCCCAGGGCCGCCATGGCGGCAACAATCAGCGTCGGTACGGTCTTCTTCAGCAGCATCTTCATCCTCGCAGGTAACTGCCAGGCTGATAGCCCGGCGAATATGGAAAAATATGGCTTCCTGTGCTGTGAACTGTACCGGGGATCGCGGCGGGTCGCCTAGTGAAACTTGTAGTAACAATGTTCAGGCGCCGAGACAGCCACGCCAACTGGCTGTCTCGTGCCCGCCTTTCCTTATTCCAGCGTGATGTTCTGGTCCACGGCGATCTTCTTGCGCAGTTCCAGTTCGCGCTTGATCTGCGCCGAGTACTGCTGCGGCGTGTTGCCATCCGGATAGGCGCCGGCGTCATGCAGACGTTTCTTCACATTCGGGTCCTGCAGCGCCTTGACCGCAGCGTCGTGCACGCGGGTGACGATAGCCGCCGGCGTGCCCGCCGGGGCAACCAGCCCGTACCAGGCCATGTTGTTCATGTCCTTCATGCCTTCCTCGGCGAAGGTCGGCACGTTGGGCAGGCCTTCCACGCGCTTGGGCGCGGCAACGGCCAGCGCACGCAGCTTTTCGCTCTGGATGAACGGCATCGACGACGGCAGGTTGTCGAACTGCGCATTGACCTGTCCGGCCAGCGTGTCATTCAGTGCCGGGCCCGATCCGCGATACGGAATGTGGACCATGTCGGTCTTGGTCATGTACTTGAACAGCTCGCCGTCCAGGTGCGAGATGCTGCCCTTGCCGGCCGATGCGTAGCTGTACTTGCCCGGATTCGATTTGACCAGCGCGATGAACTCCTTCAGGTTCTTTGCCGGCACCTTCGGATTCACGGTCAGCACGTTCGGCACGTTCACGAGGTTCGTGATCGGCGAGAAGTCCTTGAGCGGGTCGTACGGGTTCTTCGGGTTGGTGGCCGGGTTCGTGGCCATCGTGCTGACGGTGGCAATGCCGAGCGTATACCCGTCAGGTGCGGCCTTGGCCAGCGCGTCGGCGCCAATCGCGCCGCCGCCGCCGCCACGGTTTTCCACCACCACCGGCTGGCCCAGTTCACGGCCAAGTGCATCGGATACGGCGCGGCCAACGATATCAGTGGTGCCGCCTGCCGCAAACGGTACGATCAGACGGATCGGCTTGGCCGGGTAGGACTGTGCGTGAGCGACGCCGGTCTGCGTCAGGCCGAGGATGGCGAGGGCGGCTGCCGCGCCTGCATTCAGGACTGCTTTCAAGAGATGCCTCCAGGTATTGCTTGTTATGTTCCGCAATGCGGAACTTCGTTCCGGGCTGTGCGCCAACGGGCATTCAACCGTGAAAGGACGGGGTGGGATATCAGGGAGAACCCGCAACCCGCGGATGCACGGACGCACGCGAGACACGGTACTGGATGGGCGGTGTCGGGAATGCGAAAAGCAAAAGGCCGAAAGCATTGCTGCTTTCGGCCTTTTTGAATTCGCTGGTGGGGCGTGAGTGACTCGAACACTCGACCTACGGATTAAGAGTCCGCTGCTCTACCAACTGAGCTAACGCCCCAACGAAGAAAAAGATTTTAGCAAGGTACCGAATACTGCGCAAGCCCTTTCATCCATATTTTTCGTCGATGTGCGATGTGGCGCTTACAATGCGCCCACCTTCCACGGTTTACATCGGCCATGCATGCCCGTGTTCTGCGCTATCTGGATGAAGTTGTGCGACGTGGCTCGATCCGGCGCGCTGCCGAGCATCTGCACGTGGCGCCCACTGCCATCAACCGGCAGATCCTTGAGCTCGAAGCGGAGCTGGGCGCGCCGCTGTTCGATCGCATCAACAAGCGGCTGCATCTGACGCCACTTGGCGAAATGGTGCTCGCCCATGTCCGGCAGACGCTGCGCGAGCACGAGGCATTGCGTGCGCGGGTGGCCGAAGTCAAGGGCGCGCGGCGCGGAATGGTCACGGTAGCGACGACGTCGGGCCTGGCTGGATCGCTGCTGCCGTCACTGGTGCACGATTTCCGCCAGCACCATCCGGGCATCGTCGTGCGGGTGGCGGACCTGCCGGTCGATGGCATCGTGGCGGCGGTGGAGCAGGGCGATGCCGATCTCGGCCTCGGCTATGACCTGCCCGAGGTTGCGGCATTCCGTGTGGTGGCAAGCCGTGACTGGTCGATCGGCGCGGTGGTGGCGCCGGGGCATCCGCTGGCGACACAGCCTTCGGCGCGGCTGGCGGAGTGTGCCGGTTACCCGCTGATCCTTCCGGCGCCGTCGCTGTCGATCCGCGCGTTGATCGACGACGCCTTCGCGCGGCAGTCGCTGGAAGTGGCTGCCGCCGTGGAGTCGACCTCGGTCGTGCTGATCCAGCGGCTGGCGGCGGCGGGCGCCGGGGTAGCGTTGCTCAATCCGCTCGATGTCATGGAGGAGCGTGCGCGCGGTTCGGTGGTGTTTGTGCCGCTGCGCGATAGCGATCTGCGCCAGCAGGCGCTTCGGCTGGTCGCTCGCGCTCGCGCACCGTTGAGCCCGGCGGCCGAACTGATGGCCGATCGTATCGCGTCCGTGCTGGCCGGGCTGTTCCGGTAATCGGCCTTGTGTCCACAATTTGTGGACACCGAACGCGAAATTCTGCGCTTTGGGGGTGCGGTGGCGTTGCGTAGACTGCGCAATGTTCACAACCCACGCACACCCCTAGCATGACCCTGATCCTTCAGCGCGCCGACGTACTGGTCACCATGGACGCGCAGCGGCGCGAGATTCCCGACGGCGCGCTTGTCGCCAATGGCCCGGCCGTCGAATGGGTGGGGCCCACGGCCGAGTTGCCCGAACAGTACCGCCGCCTGGCCGACGAGGGGCGGGCCGAGGTGGTCGACATGCGCGGGCACGTGGTCATGCCCGGCCTGGTCAATACCCACCACCACATGTACCAGAGCCTGACGCGCGCCGTACCGGCCGCGCAGGATGCCGAGTTGTTCGGTTGGCTGACCAATCTCTACATGCTCTGGTCGCACCTGACGCCGGAGATGATCCGCGTGTCGACGCAGACCGCGATGGCCGAGCTGATGCTGTCGGGCTGCACAACCACGAGCGACCATCTGTACCTGTATCCGAACGGCTCGCGCCTGGACGATTCGATCGACGCCGCGCGGCAGATTGGCATGCGCTTTCATGCGGCGCGCGGCTCGATGAGCGTTGGCCGCAGCCAGGGAGGGCTGCCGCCCGATGTCGTTGTCGAGACCGAGGCGGCGATCCTGCGCGATAGCCAGCGGCTGGTCGAGCAGTATCACGATGCATCGCGCCACGCGATGCTGCGCGTGGTGCTGGCGCCGTGCTCGCCGTTCTCGGTGTCGCGCGACCTGATGCGGGAATCGGCAACGATGGCGCGCCACTATGGCGTGTCGCTCCACACGCACCTTGCGGAAAACGACAACGACATCGCCTATTCGCGCGAGAAGTTCGGCATGACCCCCGCGCAGTACGCCGAGGATCTTGGCTGGGTCGGCCACGACGTCTGGCACGCGCACTGCGTCAAGCTCGACGATGAAGGTGTGGCGCTATTCGCGCGCACCGGTACGGGCGTGGCCCATTGCCCGTGCTCGAACATGCGGCTGGCATCGGGCATTGCGCCGATCCGCCACATGCGAGACGCGGGCGTGCCGGTGGGACTGGGTGTCGACGGCAGTGCTTCGAACGACGGCGCGCATATGCTTGGCGAAGCGCGGCAGGCGATGCTGCTGCAACGTGTGGGCTACGGTCCTGCGGCGATGAGCGCGCGTGAGGCGCTGGAGATTGCAACGCTCGGTGGTGCACGCGTGCTCAATCGTGATGACATTGGCGCGCTGGCGCCGGGCATGTCGGCCGATATCGTCGCGTTCGACATGTCCGGAGTCGGCTATGCCGGGGCGGGGCACGATCCTGTTGCGGCATTGGTGTTCTGCACGCCCGGCAATGTGTCGACAAGCATCATCAACGGCCGTGTGGTGATTCGCGAAGGGCGTCTGCTGACGGCGGATCTGCCGAACGTGCTCTCCGATCACCGGCGTCTGGCGCGCACGCTGTTCGAGCGTGCACAGGCAGCGGGCGTCTGACAATCTGACTGAGGCTTCATGAGCGTTTGGTGCGTGGATCGCATCGAACGCTCACCATCGAACGCTCACGAAAGAGTGGCAAAAAGCCAAAGAACCAAATAGCCCAAAAGGAAAAGGCCGGAAGCATTGCTGCTTCCGGCCTTTTTTGTGTCTGGTGGGGCGTGAGTGACTCGAACACTCGACCTACGGATTAAGAGTCCGCTGCTCTACCAACTGAGCTAACGCCCCGACGAAGACCGAGATTCTAGCAGCATTTTCGGCTTTGTCAAATCTTTCGCGTAGCGTCTTTCAATCCATTCGCACATCGCGCTGACACGAGCGCCAGCCAGGCTCGTTGTGCGAGTTAACTGACGGCTGGAACTGTCGGTGCGGCATGGCGGTCATTCAGAAAGATCGCATTCTCGTAGCTTCACGCAGGGGATCACGAACGATTTGCACAAAGCCATGTTAGGATCCTTTTTCCACTTGCATATGGAGGGCTGTGATGATGGAAATCAAATTCCAGGAGCAAGATCGCTACGACATCAACAACGAGGGTTTGCTGTTCCACGCGATTGTCGATGGTGAGCAAGTGACGTGTGTAGTGACACGCGAAGCACTGTGGGAAGGCTTCAGCGCCGATCAGGTGCTGTCGCTCGAAGAGGCTTTCCGCGCCGGTCGTGAAACGATCGAACGCGCGGCCGTGGTGCTGATCGAGCAGGGCGTGCCCCAGCCGATCGTGGTAAAGCGCGCGCACGTGGCGCCGGTCTGACGTCGGCGGCAGTACCCTCCGCCGCCGGCTTCGGCCGCGTTCAACTGCAGACCGGCCGGCGCGCTTTCATCCCTACTGATCTCCGTATTTCTTTCTTAGTCTGGTTGTCTGGAATGCCATTCAGGCAGGGTTTGCCGTGCCTGGCTCATTGGCTTGTGGCGAACGCTTCACCGTCGCCACGGTTTCGGCTGCCCGCCCGGCGCAAGGACGCTGCACGTCGGCTCAGCCGAGGTTCAGCGTCGCCACGACCGGCGTGTGGTCGGACGGCTGCTCCCAGCGGCGCGGTTCCTTGTCGATGGCGCATGCCGCGCACTGCTGTGCCAGCCCGGCAGACAGCAGGATATGGTCGATGCGCAGCCCCGCGTTGCGGCGGAAACCCATCATGCGGTAATCCCACCACGAGAACATCTTGTCGGGCTGTTCGAACATGCGGAATGAATCGACCAGGCCCAGTTCGATCAGTGCCTTGAAGGCATCGCGCTCCTGCGGCGAGACCAGGTTCTGGCCCTCCCATTTGGCCGGATCATGGACGTCGCGGTCTTCCGGCGCGATGTTGAAGTCGCCCAGCAGTGCCAGCTTCGGATAGCGGACCATCTCGGCACGCAGCCAGTCGGTCATGGCCTTGAGCCAGTCAAGCTTGTAGACGAACTTGTCCGAGTCGAGAGCCTGACCGTTCGGGAAGTACGCGCTGATCAGGCGCACATCGCCATAGGTGCCCGCGATCACGCGCTGCTGCGCATCCTCGTAGCCGGGAATGTTGCGCACCACATCGGTCGGCACGGGCATGGCCGTGTCACGGGCCACGATTGCCACGCCGTTATAGGTCTTCTGGCCGGTGAAGATGCTGTGGAAGCCGGCCGCTTCGAGTTCCGCCAGCGGGTACTTGTCGTCGGGCAGCTTCAGTTCCTGCAGGCATAGCGCATCGATCGGCGTGCCTGCGGCATCCTGCGCGCCAAGCCATTGCAGCACCTGCGGCAGGCGGACTTTGAGGGAATTGACGTTCCAGCTCGCGATTCTCATATCTGGTTGTTTTGTGGATTGTCGTTGCCATCGGGCGCGTCTTCGACGGCACCCATGCCGCCAAGCAGGTCGCGCCGGTCGAGGATCGCATAGGCGATCTCCGGGTGGGCTTCCATGCTGCGCCGGATGGCGGCCGGTATCGCCAGCCTGGTCTTGCGGCACAGTCCCGGCTGATCGGCCAGTTCGATACGGAAGCCGCGTGTAGTGCGCACCACGTTGTCGCTCGGCGTGATCGTGATCACGATGCCGAGCAGTTCGTGCATCCTTGCCTGCATCCGCTCAAGCTCGTCGAGTGTGGCGATGGTCTCGAGCCGGTCGACCAGCTTCTTTTCCTCCTGCTGCGTGAGCCGCAGGATGCGCAGGTCGGCGTGCGGATCCGCCAGCAGCACTTCCCGGTTGCAGACGCAGGCGCCCGGCGGACATTCCTTACGGATCGGGGAAGGAATGTTCATGCTCAGGGCGCCTGGTTGGGGAGCGCAGGGTGGTCAGGCTGCCGTTGCCGTCTCGGTCATGCCGCCATGCCTGAGCAGCGCATCGATCCGGGGCGCGCGGCCGCGGAACGCCACGAACGATTCCATCGCCGGGCGGCTGCCGCCCACAGACAGGATCTCGCGGCGATAGCGCTCGCCAGTGGCGGCATCGAGCACGCTGCCCGAAAGCTGCGCCGCTTCCTCGAATGCGGCATAGACATCGGCGGACAGCACTTCGGCCCATTTGTAGCTGTAGTAGCCCGCCGCGTAGCCGCCCGCGAAGATGTGGCTGAACGTGTTCGGCCAGCGCGACAGCGGCGATTGCGGTACCACGTGCCGGGTGTCGTTGACCTGGCGCGACAGGTCCAGCACCGACACCGCCCCCTGCGGGTCAAAGTCGGTGTGCAGGTGCATGTCGAACGACGAGAACACGATCTGGCGCAGCGTCATCATGCCGTTCTGGAAGTTCTTCGCGGCCAGCATGCGGTCGAACAGCACGCGCGGCAGCGGGGCGGCGGTGTCCACGTGCGCCGTCATCGTCGACAGGACCTCGTACTCCCAGCAGAAGTTCTCCATGAACTGCGACGGCAGTTCCACGGCATCCCATTCCACGCCGTTGATGCCGGACACGCCAAGGTCGCCCACCTGGGTCAGCATGTGGTGCAGGCCGTGGCCGAATTCGTGGAACAGCGTGATGACTTCGTCGTGCGTGAACAGCGCGGGCTTGTCGCCAACCGGCGCGGTGAAGTTGCAGGTCAGGTAGGCCACCGGCGTCTGCACGGTGGCATTGCTGCGTTCCTTGCGGCCGCGCGCATCGTCCATCCAAGCGCCGCCGCGCTTGCCTTCCCGCGCGTACAGGTCGATATAGAACTGGGCGAGCAGGGCGCCTTGCGGCGACACCACGCGGAAGAAGCGCACGTCCTTGTGCCAGGTCTGCGTCGTGTCCGGCTGGATCTTGACCGAGAACAGCTTCTCGGCCACGCCGAACAGTCCTTCAAGCACCTTCGGTTCCTGGAAGTACTGCTTGACCTCGTCGTCGGAGAACGAATAGCGCTTCTGGCGCAGTTTCTCCGATGCATAGGCCACATCCCATGGCTCGATCTTTTCCAGGCCCAGCTCGGCCGCGGCAAACTCGCGCAGTTCGGCCCAGTCGCGCTCGGCGAACGGACGCGCCTTGACGGCGAGTTCGTCGAGGAACTTGAGCACTTCGGCGGGCGACTCGGCCATCTTCGGCACCAGCGACACCTCGCCGTAGTTGTTGTAGCCGAGCATGTGCGCCTCTTCCCGGCGCAGCGTCAGCTGCTCGCGCATATTGGCCGTGTTGTCCCAGTCCGCCTGGCCGTTGCCATACTGCGCGCCGAGTTCCGAGGCGCGCGTGACGCTGGCCTCGTACATGGTCTGGCGCAGCGCGCGGTCGTCCGCGTACTGCAGCACCGGGAAATACGAAGGGAAGTGCAGCGTGAACTTCCAGCCGGCCTTTTCATCCTTCTGCGCGGCCAGCGCGGCCGCTTCCAGTGCGTCGGCGGGGATGCCGGACAGGCGGGCTTCGTCCTCCATATACAGCGCGTAGCCGTTGGTGGCGTCCAGCACGTGATCGGAGAACGCCTTGGACAGTTGCGCCTGCTGCTCCTGGATTTCGGCGAAACGCGGTTTCTGGTCCTCGGGCAGCTCGGCGCCGCCCAGGCGGAAACCGCGCAGTTCGTTTTCAAGCAGTTGCTTGCGCGCCGGCGACAGCCCGGCGAACTCGGTGCTCGCAGCAACGGCCTTGTATTTCTCGTAAAGGGCCAGGCTCTGGCCCACCGACGACCAGAACTCGGTCATGCGCGGCAGGTTGTCGGCGTGAGCCTTGCGCAATTCGGGAGTGTCGGATACCGCGCTCAGGTGGCCAACCACGCCCCAGGCGCGGCCGAGCGGCTCGGTGGCGGTCTCCAGCGCCTCGACGGCACTGGCCCAGGTGGCAGGCGTGGCCGGATTCTCGGCGATTGCGACGGCGGCCTGTGCCTCGGCAAGCAGCACATCCAGCGCCGGTCCGATGTGCTCGGGCCGGATCTCCGCAAAACGCGGCAGGTCGGCAAAGTCAAGCAGCGGGTTGTTGGCGCGGTCGGTGGTATCGGTCATGGTGGCAAATTCCGGTTGGCTGCCTGAATGCGGCATTACAGGTGCAAGATGAGGCCTCTGCGCCCAAATATCCAGTACGACTTTCCTATTGGCGCGATTGACCCATCGCTCAGGCGATGCCGGCTTCGCGCTCCGCGGCTTCCAGCGTGTTGATCAGCAGCATCGTGATCGTCATCGGGCCCACGCCGCCCGGTACCGGCGTGATATGGCCGGCTACCTCGCGTACGCCGGCAAAGTCCACATCGCCGCACAGCTTGCCGGCGTCGTCGCGGTTCATGCCAACGTCAATGACCACGGCACCGCGCTTGACCATGTCCGGCGTGATGATGTTGCGGCGGCCCACGGCGGCCACGATTACGTCGGCGTCGCGCGTGTGAGCGGCCAGGTCGCGCGTCTTGCTGTTGCAGATCGTCACGGTTGCGCCGGCCTGCAGCAGCATCATGGCCATCGGCTTGCCGACGATGTTCGAGGCGCCAACCACCACGGCGCGTGCGCCGCGCAGCGGGTACTGGATCGACTCAAGCATCTTCATGCAGCCGTACGGCGTGCACGGGCGGAACAGCGGGGCGCCAGTCATCAGCGCGCCGGCATTGGCCACATGGAAGCCGTCCACGTCCTTTTCCGGCGCGATGGCTTCCAGCACCTTGTGGCTGTCGATATGCTTCGGCAGCGGAAGCTGGACCAGGATGCCGTGGATCTTCGAATCGCGGTTCAGTTCGTCGATGCGGGCCAGCAGGTCGGCCTCGGAGAGGTCCGCCGGGTAGCGGTTCAGCGACGAATGGAAGCCGTTGTCCTCGCAGGCCTTGACCTTGTTGCGCACGTAGACCTGGCTGGCGGGGTCCTCGCCCACGAGCACCACGGCCAGGCCCGGCTGATGGCCGGCGGCGGTCAGGCGGGCGGCGCGCTGGGCGGCCTCGGCGCGGATTTGTTTGGCAAGGGCGTTACCGTCGATCAGGTGAGCGGACATGGGGGTAGGTGACTGGAGAGGCTTCGGAAACGGAGAGCAGGCGCCGGGTGCGGGGTGCGGCGCCGCGTGCAAAACCCGGATTATAAGGGTGTTGACCGCCGTCAGGATCGGCTTGATCGGATACAAGCCCGGACCGGGCCAGGGCTGCTAGCATCCGCCGATGCACATCGACGATTCTTCAATTCGGGCCCTGCTGGCCACCTGGCCGCTTCCGACACTCTCGGTGGGGATGCTTGCCTGGGTGGTGTCGCAGCGGCCTTGGCGGCTGTTGCGGCAGGAGCCGCTGCAGCACGCATGGCTTGGCTCGCTCGTATTCCTGACGCTGCTCTGGTCGGCGCGCGCCACGGTGGGAAGCGGGGTTGTTGTCCAACTGATGGGTGCCTCGCTGGCCGTCACGATGTTCGGGCTGTCGCTGGCGATGCTGACGCTGGCCGTGGTTAACCTGGTGTCGCTGCTGGGTCTGGCCTACCTGTCGGGGCAGGGCTGGCAGGATATTGCCTGGATATCGCTGGCGCCGCGCTATATCTGGATGGCCGTGGTGCCGGGGCTGGTGACGGCCGGGCTGCAAGCCCTGATGCGGCGCCGGCTGCCGCGCCACCCATTCATCTTCATCCTCGGGCACGGGTACTTTGCCGCGCTGGTGGCGGCAATCGTTGCCGGTGGCCTGCGCACGCTGTGGCAATTCCATATGGGGCTGCCCCATGCCGGGCTGACGATCGGCGACGGCCTGACCGGTGCCGTGATCATCGCATTTGGCGAGGCGTTCCTGACGGGGATGCTGGTGGCGATTTTCGTCGTCTATCGCCCGCAATGGGTGCTGACGTTCACCGACGAGGAATATCTGAAGGGGAAATAGGGGAAATAGGGGAAATAGAGGGAAACAGGCGGGAAGGGCTTCGCGGCTGGCCGCGAAGCCCGTCGGGCAGGTCTGGTCGGCAGGTCGGCCGGTCAGCTGTTGCGCGAGAGCGCCAGGCGCAGCAGGTCCGCCACGGTGTTGACGTTGAGCTTTTCCATGATGTTGGCGCGGTGCGCCTCCACGGTCTTGATGGAAATGCCCAGGTCATCGGCGATCTGCTTGTTCAGGCGGCCAGCCACGATGCGCTCGAGCACCTGCTGTTCGCGCGTGGTCAGCTTGCTCAGCAGGTCCTTGGCGGCACGCTGCTCGCGCGCGGCCGAATGATCGGTGCGGGCCTTCTGCAGCATCCGTTCCACCAGTGCACGCAGCTCGGATTCGTCGAATGGCTTCTCGATGAAGTCGATCGCACCGCGCTTCATCGTCGAAACCGCCATCGGCACGTCGCCATGGCCGGTGATGAAGACGATGGGGATGTCGATGTTCTCGGCGATCATGCGCTCCTGCAACTCCGGGCCGCTCATGCCGGGCATGCGCACGTCAAGGATCAGGCACGAAACCTGGCTGGCGTCGTACGCGGACAGGAACTGCTCGGCGCTGTTGAAGCTGCGCACCTGGTAGCCGTTGCCCTCGAGCAGCCAGGTCAGCGAGTCACGCATGGCTTCATCGTCATCGACGATGAATACGGTCTCGCCACGATGAGGCGTGGGGCTGGGCGTTGCGGTCATGAAGTCTCCTGGGGCAAAGTCGTTTGCAACGAAGTGTAACCGCCAGCGGCAGTGCGCGACACCCCCAGGCAAACGACCCGGACGACCTCCCGATGCCCCGCGGCAGAGGGTTGTCCGTTTCGCCCGAGGGCGCCCCCGTTACTGTTCGGGTAGCGCTGGCTGCAGCGGCAGCGTGATTTTAAACGTACAACCGATACCGTCCACATTGTTTTCCACCCAGAGACGTCCCTGGTGGGATTCGATGATCGAGCGGCAGATATTCAGGCCCATGCCCATGCCGTCCGATTTCGTGCTGAAGAACGGTTCGAACAGGCGCTCCTTGGTGGCTTCGTCCACGCCCGGGCCCTGGTCGATCACGTCGATGCAGACGATCTGGCCGAACTCGGCATTCTCCACGCGGGCATGCAGGCGCACCACGCCCGCGGCGCGCAGGGCCGGCAGGCCAGCCATCGCTTCCACGGCGTTCTTGAGCAGGTTGACCAGCACCTGTTCGATCAGCACCGGGTCCACGAAGAGCATCAGCGGTGGGGCTGGCAGGCGGGTCAGGATGGTCACGCGGCGGCGCGTGGCCTCCAGGTCGGCCAGGCCCACGGCGTCGGCAACGATATCGTGCAGCGCGGCCTCGCGCCGCTGCGGCTGGCTGCGTTTCACGAAACCGCGGATGCGGCTGATGATCGTGCCCGCGCGCACGGCCTGCGCCGAGGTCTTCTCCAGCACGGGAATCAGGTCTTCCGGGGTGCTGCGGCCCGAGTGCAGGCGCGCCACGGCGCCCATGCAGTAATTGTTGATGGCCGCCAGCGGCTGGTTCAGTTCGTGCGCCAGCGACGACGCCATTTCGCCCATCGTGGTCAGGCGGCTCGTGAACTGCAGCCGTTCCTCGTGCTGGCGCGCCATTTCCTCGGCGGCCTTGCGCACCGTGATGTCGGTGGCGATTTGCATCTGCGCGAGATGGCCGTCCACCCACTGGATGTAGCGGCGGCGCACTTCGAACCATTTCTGCATGTCCGGCACGAACACTTCGCGCGCATCGGACGCGTACGGCATCAGTTCGGACGCGGGCAGGCCGGCGTAGGCATCGACGAAGTCGGTGTTGTCGCTCGACATCTGCTCCTTGTCCACCTCGTCGCCAGCCAGTTTCAGGTGGCCTTCGGCTTCCCAGCCGAACAACTGCCGGTAATAGCGATTGGCGAACAGCAGTTCGGCCTTGTCCGTGGCCAGCACCGACACGGCCGCGTCGAGACTTTCCAGCACCGTGGTGAAGCGGTCATGCGCGGCGGCTAGCTCCTCGCGCGCGCGCTTCGGCTCGGTGATGTCCGTCATCGAGCTCATCCAGCCCGTATGGCGGCCACGGCTGTCCACCAGCGGCGAGACATACATGCGCGCGAAGAAGCTGCTGCCGTCGCGGCGCATCACGCGCATTTCATAGCCGGTGGGCGGCGACTTACCCTGCAGTGTCAGATCGATCTGCTTCTGCATCTCCTGCTGGTCGTTGGGCGGCCAGTAGGGGAACGGCGGCACGCGGCCCAGCAGTTCGGTCTCCGCCCATCCCGTCATGCGGCAGAACGCCGGGTTCACGTAGGTGATGCGGCCGTTCAGGTCCAGCGCCCGCAGCCCGATCAGCATCGAGTTTTCCATCGCGCGGCGGAATGAGGTCTCGGCCAGCAGCGCGCGCTGCGCCTCGGATCGGCGGCTCGTGTGGCGCCACATGCTCCACAGGCTCCACAGCAGGAAGCAGGAAAGCCCCACCACCAGCCACAGCAGCATATTGTTGGGCAGGTTCGATGGCGGCGGGTAGGCATCCGCGCGCAGCGACAGCGAGTGGCCGGGCGGGTCCAGCAGCACTTCGTAGGACAACGCATTCCCCGGCACCGGGCGCACCGAGGTGCTGGCGCGGGTCAGGTTGTTCTTGTCTATCAGCGAAAAACGATAGCGCTCGGTCAGTTCGGGCGGCAACAGGTGGGTCAGGATGCCGTTGATCGAATACAGCGCACCCAGTGTGCCCAGGAACTCGTTGTCCCGCACGATCGGCACTTCCATCAGCATGAAGCTGTCGCCGCGGTCATTGGTGAGCGGGCGCGAATAGACCACGCGCTGGGTTTCGCGCGCGGCGTCGAATGTGTCCAGTACCTCGGGTTCAAGCGGCTGGTCGGCCGATTCACGCAGGCGGGGGGCGAATTCCGACGTCGACGGCAGCGACCAGCGGCCGCGCCGCGTGGCGTCCAGCCAGTTAATGAAGACGATCTCGGGGTTTTCGCGCAGGATTTCCTGGGCGGCAGTCCGGTAGGCGCCCTGGTCCAACTGGGCTGCGGCGATATCGCGCGCCAGCGAGGCAAGCTGGTCCTGATTGCTGAGCAGTGACAGCCGTACGCGCTGCTGCGCCCAGGCGGCATCCCGGTACAGCGCGTCGCGCTGCTGCTGGCGTTCGGTTTCGTGCAGCGACCACAGGATGACGCCCATCGCCACCGTGAACAGGACAATGGCCACGAGCGGGATGAACATGAACCAACTGGTGGCGACGAGATTGCGCCAGCGCATGAGCCAGAGACGTCGCGGGGCGGCGGGCAGCGGAACGCCTCCGCCCACGCCATCGGGGCTCACATGGGCCTCGCCTTGATGGTCGTTATGCGGATCTTCGTGGACGGCATGCGCCGCGCCGGCGGCCACGCCATGGGGGGGATCGTTCACGGCGCCGGCGGGGTTCGGCGGCAGAATGGCCGTACGTAGGCCAGATAGGATTCGTTCGAGAAACTGCATAGGGATTGACGGCTGACCGACCAGTGTATCGGCTTTATTGCGGTGCGTCGCTTGGGGAAAGCGCCTAGACGACAAAGGATTTTCGGCACGGGCGCGGGGCCCTTTAGGGGCGTGGCGGGAGATTTCTGATGCACTGCGGCAATATTCCGCATTATGAGAAATGACTTCGTAATCTGAAAATTTCGCTTGTCATCGGTTGCTGTGCTTCCATAGAATCGCTTCGACCGAACAATGCGGGCGGGCGCCATGCGCTTGCCGAGTACAGGATCCGGGCGATGCGCGAGACATGGCCCCTGGGAGGATCCGGCTCTGGCCACTACCGATGCCAGGGCAAGACTCGGCGCTTCGCCGCGACGTCAAAAATCGTCAGTCCGGCCGTTGGAGTCCCGTCTACCGTATGGGCATGGGCGCCGGGCAGGAATTCACCAGGAGACAGTCATGTCCGCTGTACCAGAGCAGATCCTCGGCGCAAGCAGCGCCAACGACGCAGATCCCCAGGAAACGCATGAATGGCTGGATGCCCTGCAGGGCGTCCTCAACGCGGAAGGCGCCGAGCGCGCCGCGTTCCTGATCGATAAGCAGATCGAATACGCCCGCGTGAACGGCGTCACCCAGCCGTTCCACGCCGAAACGCCGTACATCAACACCATTCCGGTGGAGCAGCAGGCTCGCATTCCGGGCGACCAGGACATCGAGCACCGCATCCGCTCGTACACGCGCTGGAATGCCATGGCCATGGTGCTGCGCGCCAACAAGCACACCAACGTCGGCGGCCACATCTCGTCGTTCGCTTCGGCGGCCACGCTCTATGACGTCGGCTACAACCACTTCTGGCGCGCGCCGTCCGAGCAGAGCGGCGGCGACCTCGTCTTCGTGCAGGGCCACTCGGCGCCGGGCGTGTATTCGCGCGCGTTCCTGCTGGGCCGCCTGACCCCTGAACAGCTCGACAACTTCCGCCAGGAAGTGGATGGCAAGGGCATTTCGTCGTACCCGCACCCGTGGCTGATGCCGGACTTCTGGCAGTTCCCGACCGTCTCGATGGGCCTGGGCCCGATCATGGCGATCTATCAGGCCCGCTTCATGAAGTACCTGCAGAGCCGCGGCCTGGTCAACACCGAGGGCCGCAAGGTCTGGGCCTTCCTGGGCGACGGCGAGACCGACGAGCCGGAATCGCTCGGTGCGATCGGCATGGCCGGCCGCGAACGTCTGGACAACCTGGTCTTCGTGATCAACTGCAACCTGCAGCGCCTGGACGGTCCGGTGCGCGGCAACGGCAAGATCATCCAGGAACTGGAATCGGAATTCCGCGGTTCGGGCTGGAACGTGATCAAGGTGGTGTGGGGCAGCCGCTGGGACCAGCTGCTGCAACGCGACGCCAAGGGCCTGCTGATGAAGCGCATGATGGAGTGCGTGGACGGCGAGTACCAGACGTTCAAGTCCAAGGACGGCGCCTACGTGCGCGAACACTTCTTCAACACGCCGGAACTGAAGGCCATGGTGGCCGACTGGTCCGACGACGACATCTGGCGCCTGAACCGTGGCGGTCATGATCCGCACAAGGTCTACGCGGCCTACAAGGCGGCCAGCGACCACAAGGGCCAGCCGACGCTGATCCTGGCCAAGACCATCAAGGGCTATGGCATGGGCGATGCCGGCCAGGCCATGAACGTGGCCCACCAGCAGAAGAAGATGCCGGTGGACGCGATCCGCGCGTTCCGTGACCAGTTCAACATCCCGGTGCCGGACGACAAGCTCGAGGAAGTCCCGTACCTGACGTTTCCGGAAGGTTCGAAGGAACTGGAGTACATGCGCAAGGCACGCATGGACCTGGGCGGCTACCTGCCGGCCCGCCGCATGAAGGCCGAGGCGCTGAAGGTGCCCGAGCTGTCGGCGTTCGACGCACTGCTCAAGGCCACCGGCGAAGGCCGCGAAGTGTCCACCACGATGGCCTTCGTGCGTATCCTGAACACGCTGCTCAAGGACAAGCAGGTCGGCAAGCATGTGGTGCCCATCGTCCCGGACGAGTCGCGCACGTTCGGCATGGAAGGCCTGTTCCGCCAGGTAGGCATCTGGAACCAGGAAGGCCAGAAGTACGTGCCGGAAGACCATGACCAGCTGATGTTCTACAAGGAATCGCAGACGGGTCAGGTGCTGCAGGAAGGCATCAACGAAGCCGGCGCCATGTGCGACTGGATCGCCGCCGCCACGTCGTACTCGACGCACGGCGTGCAGATGATCCCGTTCTACATCTACTACTCGATGTTCGGCATCCAGCGTATCGGCGACCTGTGCTGGGCCGCTGCCGACATGCGTTCGCGCGGCTTCCTGCTGGGCGGCACGGCCGGCCGCACGACGCTGAACGGCGAAGGCCTGCAGCACGAGGACGGCCACTCGCACGTGTTCCACGCCACGATCCCGAACTGCATTTCGTACGATCCGACGTTCCAGTTCGAGCTGGCCGTGATCATGCAGGACGGTCTGCGCCGCATGTACGTCGAACAGGAAGACGTGTACTACTACCTGACGGTGATGAACGAGAACTACGAGCATCCGGAAATGCCGGCCGGCTCGGCGTCGGACATCATCAAGGGCATGTACCAGTTCCGCAAGGGCGTTGAGAACAGCAACGCACCGCGCGTGCAGCTGCTCGGTTCGGGCACGATCTTCCGCGAGGTGATCGCCGCCGCCGACCTGCTCAAGAAGGACTGGGGCGTGGAGTCGGACCTGTGGAGCTGCCCGAGCTTTACCGAGCTGGCCCGCGAAGGCCACGAGGCCGACCGGCACAACCTGCTGCACCCGACCGAGGCGCCGCGCGAATCGTTCGTCGCGCAGAAGCTCAAGGGCGTGCGTGGTCCGGTCATTGCCTCCACCGACTACATTCGCGCGTTCGCCGAACAGATCCGTCCGTTCGTGCCGCGCCGCTACGTGGTGCTGGGCACCGACGGTTTCGGCCGCTCGGATACCCGCGAGAAGCTGCGCCACTTCTTCGAAGTGGACCGTCACTGGGTCACGCTGGCTGCACTGAAGGCGCTGGCCGACGAAGGTGCGATCGGTCGCGAGAAGGTGGCTGAAGCCATCAAGAAGTACAACCTCGACCCGAACAAGCCGAACCCGATGTCGGTCTGACCCCCGGACTTGCACGACTGAACCCCCGCAGTGCGGCACCCGCCGCGCCGCGGGGCGCCCCCGGCTGGTCCGGCGGCGCCCCGCGGCGACGGTGATGCGCGGCAGCGTGACAGATGCGTGCGGCGAGAGTAACCTCGCCGATTGCGTTTGTCGCGATTGTCGTATCTGACCAGGTGCCGGCTGCCCAGGAGAGACACTGAATGAGTCAAGCGATTGAAATCAAGGTGCCGGATATCGGCGACTACGACGCCGTTCCCGTCATCGAAGTGCACGTGAAGCCGGGCGACACTATCAACGCGGAAGACGCGCTGGTGACGCTGGAATCCGACAAGGCCACCATGGACGTGCCGTCGCCGCAGGCCGGCACGGTCAAGGAAGTCCGCATCAAGGTGGGCGACAACGTTTCCGAAGGCTCGGTGCTGGTAATGCTCGAGCCCGCTGGCGCTGCTGCTGCCGCGCCCGCTCCGGCCGCAGCCGCTGCCCCGCCCCCGGCCGCCGCCGCACCCGCGCCGGCAGCCCCGGCACCCGCTCCGGCTGCCCCGGCTGCGGCCCCCGCCGGTGGTGGCACGGTCGAGGTCAAGGTGCCGGACATCGGCGACTACGACGCCGTGCCCGTCATCGAAATCCACGTGAAGGTGGGCGACCAGATCAACGCCGAAGACGCGCTGGTCACGCTGGAATCCGACAAGGCCACCATGGACGTGCCGTCGCCGCAGGCCGGTACCGTCAAGGAAATCAAGGTCAAGGTCGGTGACAACGTGGCCGAAGGCACGCTGATCCTGATCCTGGAAGCTGCTGGTGGTGCTGCCGCTGCGGTGGCGGCTCCGGCTGCGGCTCCGGCCGCTCCGGCGACCGCTGCCGCAGCGCCGGCTCCTGTAGCTGCCGCCCCGGCCCCCGTCGCCGCTCCGGCTGCCGCACCGGCAGTCCAGGGCGTGTCCGGCAAGGCCGCCCACGCAAGCCCGTCGGTGCGCAAGTTCGCGCGCGAACTGGGCGTCGACGTGGCGCGCGTGCCCGGCACCGGTCCCAAGGGCCGCATCACGCAGGAAGACGTGCAGAACTACGTCAAGGGCGTCATGAGCGGCCAGACCGCCGCGCCGTCCGCACCGGCTGCCGCTGCCGGCACTGGTGTGGGCCTGGACCTGCTGCCTTGGCCGAAGGTCGATTTCACGCGCTTTGGCGAGGTGGAGTCGAAGCCGCTGTCGCGCATCAAGAAGATCTCGGGTGCCAACCTGCACCGCAACTGGGTCATGATCCCGCACGTCACGAACTGCGACGAAGCGGATATCACCGACCTCGAGGCATTCCGCGTGCAGCTGAACAAGGAAAACGAGAAGGCCGGCATCAAGGTCACGATGCTCGCATTCATGATCAAGGCCACCGTGGCGGCGCTCAAGAAGTTCCCGAACTTCAATGCCTCGCTGGACGGCGACAACCTGGTGCTGAAGAAGTACTTCAACATCGGTTTCGCGGCCGACACCCCGAACGGCCTGGTGGTCCCGGTAATCAAGGACGCCGACAAGAAGGGCGTGTTCCAGATCAGCCAGGAAATGGGCGAGCTGGCCAAGCTGGCACGCGACGGCAAGCTCAAGCCGGACCAGATGCAGGGCGGCTGCTTCTCGATCTCGTCGCTGGGCGGCATCGGCGGCACGTACTTCACGCCGATCATCAACGCGCCGGAAGTTGCCATCATGGGCGTGTGCAAGTCGTACATGAAGCCGGTGTGGGACGGCAAGCAGTTCGCCCCGCGCCTGACGCTGCCGCTGTCGCTGTCGTGGGATCACCGTGTGATCGACGGCGCCGAGGCCGCGCGCTTCAACACGTACTTCGCGGCGCTTCTGGCGGATTTCCGCCGCATTCTGCTGTAAGCGGTCGCTTAAAGATGATTCTGGCGTCGTTGCGCGGCCTTGCCGTACCACTTGTACTGTCTGCGGCCGCGCGCCTAGCCAGAACCGCTTTGCTTCATCTTGAAGCAACCGCAACGCACACCGGCTTTGCCGGTGTGCGAACTGCAGGGTGACAAGTAGAGGTATGCCATGACTACCTGCGTTGTCGTCAGGAAAGGTGACGAGGTGGCGATCGCGGCCGATGCGCTGGTGACGTTCGGCGACACGCGGCTTTCGCGTGCCTATGAGCGCAACCAGAAGGTGATTCCCGTGGGCGACAGCTTTGTCGGCCTGGCGGGCACCACAGCGCATTTCCCGGTCATGCGCAGTCTGCTGGCGGGGATGGGCGAGGATTGCCGCCTGCATACCCGCGACGACGTGTTCCGGACCTTCCTCAAGGTGCATGAAAGACTCAAGAACGAGTACTTCATCAACACCAAGGAAGACGAGGACGACCCCTATGAGTCATCGCAGATCGTCTGCCTGATTGCCAATGCGGGCGGCATCTTTGGCGTCTATTCGTACCGCGAGGTGTTTTCGTTCGATCGTTTCTGGGGCATCGGCTCGGGCCGCAACTACGCGCTCGGCGCCATGCACTCGGTCTATGACCGCCCTGACCTCGATGCCGGGGCGATCGCGCGGATCGGCGTGGACGCAGGCATCGAGTTCGACAAGAGTTCGGCAGGACCGATCGACGTGCATACCGTACGGCTGCAGGTGGCAACCAACAACGACGGCGCGGCCTGAGCCCGAGGCGGGCAGGGCGCGCATCCCAGGAGGAAAAGCATGAGTGTGATCGAAGTCAAGGTGCCGGATATCGGCGATTTCGACGCGGTGGAAGTGATCGAAGTGCTGGTCAAGGCTGGCGACACGGTCGAGGAAGAGCAGTCGCTGATCGTGCTGGAGTCCGACAAGGCCAGCATGGAAGTACCGTCGTCGGCTGCCGGCAAGGTTGTCGACGTGAAGGTCAAGGTTGGTGACAAGGTGGCCAAGGGCACGCTGATCTGCACGGTCGAAGCTGGCGCAGCGGCGGCCGCACCGGCTCCTGCTGCGGCGCCGAAGGCTGCTGCAGCGCCCGCAGCGCCTGCATCGGCTCCGGTGGCAGCTCCGGCTGCCGCCACGCATGCCGGCGGCGCCGATATCCAGTGCGAAATGCTTGTGCTGGGCGCAGGCCCTGGCGGCTACTCGGCGGCGTTCCGTTCGGCCGACCTCGGCATGAACACCGTGCTGGTGGAGCGCTACGGCACGCTCGGCGGCGTGTGCCTGAATGTCGGCTGCATTCCGTCGAAGGCGCTGCTGCACAACGCAGCCGTGATCGACGAAGCCAAGGCGCTGGCCGCGCACGGCATCCTTTTCGGCGAAGCCAAGATCGATCTGGATGGCCTGCGCCACTACAAGGAAAGTGTGGTCGGCAAGCTGACCGGTGGCCTGGCTGGCATGGCGAAGGCCCGCAAGGTGCAGGTGGTGCGCGGCGTCGGCACGTTCCTGGACCCGCATCACCTGGAAGTGCAGGAAACGGAAGGCGACGGCAAGGCCACTAACGGCAAGAAGACCGTGATCCGCTTTGAAAAGGCGATCATCGCGGCCGGCAGCCAGGCCGTGAAGCTGCCGTTCATCCCCGAAGACCCGCGTATCTTCGATTCGACCGGTGCGCTGGAACTGCGCGACATCCCGAACAAGATGCTCGTGGTCGGCGGCGGCATTATTGGCCTGGAAATGGCCACTGTGTACAGCACGCTCGGCGCGCGTATCGACGTGGTGGAAATGCTCGACGGCCTGATGCAAGGCGCCGACCGCGACCTGGTCAAGGTCTGGGACAAGATGAACAAGCATCGCTTTGACAATGTGATGCTGAAGACCAAGACCGTGGGTGTGGAAGCCAAGCCGGACGGCATCTACGTGAAGTTCGAAGGCGAGGCCGCGCCGGCGGAGCCCGTGCGCTACGACGCTGTGCTGGTGTCGGTCGGCCGTTCGCCGAACGGTAAGAAGATTGGCGCCGAGAAGGCCGGCGTGGCTGTGACCGAGCGCGGCTTTATCAACGTCGACAAGCAGTTGCGTACCAACGTGCCGCATATCTTCGCGATCGGCGATATCGTCGGCCAGCCGATGCTTGCCCACAAGGCCGTCCATGAGGCGCACGTGGCGGCCGAAGCCGCGCACGGCGAGAAGGCTTACTTCGATGCCAAGCAGATTCCGTCGGTAGCGTTCACCGATCCGGAAGTGGCCTGGGCCGGCGTGACCGAAGACCAGTGCAAGGCGGAAGGCATCAAGTACAGCAAGGGCGTATTCCCGTGGGCAGCCTCGGGCCGCGCAATTGCGAACGGCCGTGACGAGGGCTTCACGAAACTGATCTTCGATGAGGAAACCCACCGCATCATCGGCGGCGGCATCGTCGGCACCCATGCGGGCGACCTGATCAGCGAGATCTGCCTGGCGGTAGAGATGGGCGCCGATGCCGTGGATATCGGCAAGACGATCCACCCGCACCCCACGCTCGGCGAGTCGATCGGCATGGCTGCCGAGATCTATGAAGGTGTCTGCACGGACGTTCCGCCGCCGCGCAAGCGCTGATTGCTGAACCCGCAGTGAGAAGAACCCGCCAGAATCTGGCGGGTTTTTTTTGTTTGGCTCTCCGGCATCGTGTGTGGGAGCGGGGAGGCAAACAGCGCGAAAAAAAGCCCGGCCCCTGTATGCAGGGGCCGGGCTTGAACGATACCTTTTGGAATCGGGTACCGAGGAGACATCGGTACGAGGCGATCGGGAAATCGCCGCCGTTGGCGAAACGTCCCGGGTGGCGGGGCGCTTGGCCAACGGACCGGCCGAAGCCGGTACGCTGGTATTACTACCGTTGCTTAGGCAGCAGCGGTCGACTTCTTGGCAGCGGTGCGGGCCGAGGCGCTGGCTTGCTGAGCAGCCTTGGTCGCGGCGGTGGCAGCGGCCTGGAAGTTGGTCTCAGCCATTTCCACGGCTTGCTTCGTCGCCTTCTGAACCGACTCGTAGGCGTTGTTGGCAGCCGAGATCGCCGACTTCACGATCGCCACGGTCGACTCCGAACCAGCCGGAGCGTTCTTGGCGAAGTTTTCGACCAGGGCTTGCACGTTCTTCGTGCCTTCGGCCAGTTGGGCTTCAGCCACCTTCGTGAATTCGCTTTGCGTTTCCGAAGCGATTTCGTACAGGTGACGGGTGTAGGCAAGGGTCTTTTCGGCAACCGGCTGCACCAGGGAGGCCTGAATGGCCATCAGTTCCTGGGCGTCCTTGGCGGACAGGGCCTTCTTTGCGCTGTCGACGTTCTCGGCGAACGTCGCCTTGACCACTTGCAGGTTCAGCTCAACGAGCTTCTCGACGCCTTCGAAAGCCTTCGAGGTCAGGCCAAACAGGGTTTCGAGGTTGGCTTTTTGCGCGGCTGCAACTTGTTCCGGGGTCAGGATCATTGCTGGTCTCCAGTGGTGAACTTCAAGGTCAAGCAAAAGGGAAAATAAGCCGCCCAGATGTCAGAGCCATGACTTTGATGTCCTGGCTAGCCCGAGCGATGTGTCTTGTATCGTGGCGCTGCTAAAAACCTTTGGTGCGCCGCAACAATTCCAATTTTAAGAGAACAACGATTGGTGTCAAGCGGATTTTGTGCGTCGCACAAATAAATGTTTGAAATCCCGGCCGGAAAGAGCAGGCGAGTCGACCTATGCCGCATGGAGTAAGGGTTTGTCCTGATCCGGCGGCTTGATGCAACGCGAGAAATCCGGCTGATTCACGCACCTTTCAACGATGGGGGTGCCGGGGCGGGACCGGGGTGCTACCATCGCTGACTGCCCGGTCGGAGAATGATGCTATTTCAGCACTTCCCGATTCGTAACCCGCCCCGATGCTTGCCTTCTACGCCGATCACTTCGTCCTTCCGCTGCCGCCTGGCCATCGTTTTCCGATGTGCAAGTACAGCATGCTGCGTGACGCCGTGATGCGCGATGTGCGTGGGCTGACGCTGCACGAGGCGCCTCGTGCCGATGACGACACCCTGGCGCTGGCCCACACGGCCGCCTATATCGCCGAAGTCTCGGCCGGCCAGCTCGACGCGACCCGCCAGCGCGAGATCGGCTTTCCCTGGTCACATGAAATGGTGGAGCGCTCAAGGCGCTCTGCCGGCGCGACGATCGCCGCGTGCAGGGCGGCGCTGGAGCAGGGGGTTGCCGTGAATCTGGCGGGTGGCACCCATCACGCCTACGCGGACAAAGGCGGCGGATTCTGCGTGTTCAACGATGCGGCCATCGCGGCACGCCGGCTGCAGCGTGACGGAAGCGTGCGCCGCGTGGCGGTGATCGACCTCGACGTCCATCAGGGCAACGGCACCGCATCGATCCTGCGCGACGATCCGACGGTTTTCACGTTGTCGCTCCATGGCGAGAAGAACTACCCGTTCCGCAAGGAGGCCAGTGATCTCGATGTGGGGCTGCCAGACGGCTGCGACGACGATGCCTATGCGGCTGCACTGGCTACGGCGCTCGACACGCTTTTCGCGCGCTTCGCCCCCGACCTGCTGATCTACCTGGCCGGCGCCGACCCGCACGAGGGCGATCGCCTGGGCCGGCTGAAGCTCACGATGGCGGGCCTTGCCCGGCGCGACTCGATGGTGTTCGAGGCGGCGCGCACGCGCGGGCTGCCGATCGCGGTGGCGATGGCGGGTGGCTATGGCAACCAGATCGAAGACACCGTGGCGGTACACACGCAGACCGTTGCGCTGGCCGCGCGGTATCACGAGCAGCTTGCCGCCGCTGGCGTGTGCACGTCATGAGCCAATCGCCAATAACCAATCAAGAATTGGCAATTTCCCGGAACCTTGTGGCGGCCCGTGCGCTCATACCGAGCTTGTGCGTACCCCGCCTGCGCCGATTGTCCGAGCTGTTCCTGATCCGATAACGATGAAGCCCGAACCCGATCGCCGTAGTGCGTATGCGCACTTTCAATCCATCACGACGCGTTGGATGGATAACGATGTCTATGGCCACGTCAACAACGTTGTCTACTACAGTTATTTTGATACCGTCGTTAACACGTACCTGATCCGGGCTGGCGTGCTGGATATCGAGGCGGGCGCGACGATCGGGCTGGTGATCGAGACCCAATGCAACTACTTCTCGTCGCTGAGCTTTCCCGATACGGTCGTGGCCGGCCTGCGCGTGGCCAGGCTCGGCAATTCCAGCGTGCGTTACGAGGTAGGGCTGTTTCGCAACGATGAGGATGTGGCGGCGGCACAGGGGCACTTCGTGCACGTGTACGTCGACCGCGAGACGCGGCGCCCGGCGCCGCTGCCGCAGCCGTTGCGTGATGCGCTGGAGGCGTTGGTGGTTGGTCAGTCGGATAAGTGAGAAAGAACAAGGAGACCGTAGAGCATGTCGACCCCCGGTGACGCTGCGATCGTCGATCGCGCCATTACCACGCGCCGTTCGATTCGCGCATTCCTGGATACCCCGGTATCGCGAGAAACCGTAGAGGAAATTCTGGCGGTGGCCAGCCGTGCGCCTTCCGGCACCAATACGCAGCCGTGGAAGGTGTATGTGCTGTCCGGCGACGCCAAGACGCGGCTGTGCGCCGAGGTGCTGGCCGCCTACGACGACCCCGAGCGCGATCTGAAGTATCGCGAAGAGTATCCGTACTATCCGCGCGAGTGGGCCAATCCGTATCTGGCACGTCGCCGCAAGGTGGGCTGGGACCTTTACTCGCTGCTGCAGATCAGCCGCGAGGACAAGGCACGCATGCATGAGCAGCACTCACGCAACTTCCGCTTCTTCGATGCACCCGTGGGCATGATCTTCACGATCGACCGGATCATGGAGCAGGGCAGTTGGCTCGACTACGGCATGTTCCTGCAAAGCATCATGGTGGCCGCACGCGCAAGAGGGCTGGACACTTGCCCTCAGGCGGCATTCACTCAATTCCATAGGGTCATCGCCGAGCATTTGCGCCTGACGGAGGAGGAGATGGTGGTGTGCGGCATGTCGCTCGGCTATGCCGATCCGGATGCCACGGCCAATCAATTGACGACGGAACGTGAACCGGTTAGCGAGTTCGCGCGTTTTCTTTCCTGAGTTGTCCTTGAGGTCGTGAAGATTTGACTTTGTCGGCCGATATGGATGTTGAGACGAATTTGTAGTGAGACGGCTCGCGGTGTTGTCGGAGTCACGCTGGTAGCACAGTCGCCGTCCAAATGTTGTTTCTGGTGTGACGAGAATATGACGCAACAGGCGCTTTTACCGTAATGCGGAAATGTTTGCCAATCAAACTTTAAAGAGCGCCCGTAAGTCATTAATCTTGCTAACAATTTCTTAATTTCCTAAACTAGCGCCATTCCGCAGCCGCGCTGTGCAGACCATGTTCCGGACCGAGACCTTTATGTTCCGACTCTTCGGCCTTCCCCAATTGACCGCGATCGCCACTTCGGCGCTCGTATCGGTAACCCTGCTGGCCGCGCCGGCCTCGTACGCAGCGACGACGTCGACTGCGACGAAAACGTCGTCGAAAAAGCAGGCAAAATCCACTAAAGCAACCAAAAAGGTTGCATCCGAGAAGGTGGAGGCTTCTTCACGCAAGGTGATTGTCGTTCGCAACGGCAAGCGCACCGTGGTAGCCAGCCGCGCCGCGCCTGTGCGTGCGGCGTTCGTGCCGGCCAAGCCATCGCTGGGCGAATCGATGGGCCTGCGCGAAACCGAGGATGCACTTGCGCTGCGCTCGTCGGTAGCGCTGGTGATGGATCAGGCCACCAATGAGGTGCTGTTCCAGAAGAACCCGACGGCCGTGCTGCCGATCGCATCGATCACCAAGCTGATGACGGCGTTGGTGGTGATGGATGCGCACCTGCCAATGGATGAAATGCTGACGGTGACCGAGGAAGATCGCGATACCGAAAAGCACACCGGCTCGCGCCTGCGCTTCGGCGCGCAGCTTCCGCGCCAGGAAATGCTGTTGCTGGCGCTGATGTCGTCCGAAAACCGCGCCGCCTCGGCGCTGGGCCGCAACTATCCGGGCGGTCTGCCCGCCTTTGTCGGCGCGATGAACCGCAAGGCACGCGAACTGGGCATGAACGACAGCCACTTTGTCGATTCGAACGGCTTGTCCAGCAGCAACGTGTCGAGCGCGATGGACCTGGCTCGCCTGGTCAATGCCGCCTATCGCAATCCGACCATCCGCGAATTCTCGACGCAGCCCGAGCATGAAGTGACCGTGCTGGGACGTCCGATGCACTATGTCAGCACCAACCGCCTGGTGCGCGGCGGCAGCTGGGATATCGGTCTGCAGAAGACCGGCTATATCTCCGAAGCCGGCCAGTGCCTGGTCATGCAGACGCGTGTGAACGACCGCAACGTGGTGATGGTGTTCCTGGATTCGGTTGGCAAGCTGTCCCGCTTTGCCGATGCCACCCGTATGCGTAACTGGCTTGAACATCAACCGGCGACACAGGCGCAACCGCGCCCTTTCCCGTCGACACCAAATCTTACTCAGGGCCCTAACTCGCCCACGGCGATCCTGGTCTCGCAGCAGTCGCACGGCACCTGAGCAGTGCCGTTGCGCATGGAAAACGCGCCGTCGGGTTAGTCGCCCGCGGCGCGTTCTTTTTTTGCCTGGATGGTCTGGTCAGGCAGTAGGCTCGGGCACGTAGCCCATGCCGCGCGAGATCTGCAGCGCGGTGTCCTTGAGGTTCTGCAGCCAGCTATCCTGCAACCGATCCGCAGGGGCTGACAGCGAAAGCCCCGCGACGAGCCGCCGTGAGTCGTCATAGATGCCGGCCGCAATACAGCGCACGCCAAGCTCCAGTTCCTCGTTGTCGCGCGCATAGCCGTTGGCGCGCACCCAGGTCAGTTCACGTTCGAGCTTGGCGATCTCCGTGATCGACGTGCGCGTATGGCCGGCCAGCCCGGTACGCGTGGCGTAGTTGCGCACACGCGCGGACTCGTCCGCCGCCAGGAACAGCTTGCCGACCGAGGTCAGGTGCAACGGGGCGCGGCCGCCGATGGCGCGCACCACCTGCATGCCCGACCGCTCGCTGTAGGCGCGCTCGATATAGACGATCTCGTCGCCCTGACGTACCGACAGGTTCACGGTCTGCCCGGTGACGCGGTGCAGGGCACGCATCGGCGCCAGCGCCGCGTCACGCACCGACAGGCGCGCCTTGACCAGGTTGCCCAGTTCGAGCAGGCGCATGCCAAGCCGATAGCTGCCAGGATCGGAACGGTCGACAAAGCGGCACGCCACCATGTCGTTGAGAATCCGGTGGGCGGTGGACGGATGCAGGCTCGTGGCCTGCGAAAGCTCTTTCAGGCTGACGGGATCTGCGTGCTGGGCCAATGCGTCCAGCAGCGTCATCATGCGTTCGATCACCTGGATCGAGGTCTTGCCGGGTGACTTGTCTGCTTCTGCCATGGAGAAAAATTGTGCCGTGCGGCAAATTAAGCGTTCGCCTGATTCTATCTCACATCGTGAAAATTTCAACTGGTGAAATGCGATGTTAGTGAATACGCTCGAATGCGTTGCGCGATGACCGCACATGCTCCATGAGCCGTTTTGGGCACCGTGCTGAAGAGATTGCGGCGTCCAATGCCCGCAGCGGCGAGGCGAAGGGGCATAATTGCGAGGGTTCTGGGTCTGGAAAAAGGGGAAGCGATGCGAATCGGACTGTTCGCCACCTGTCTGGTGGACCTCATGCGTCCGGAGATCGGGTTCTCCGTGCTGAAGCTTCTGGAATCGGCTGGCTACGAGGTGATGGTGCCCGAAGCGCAGACCTGCTGCGGCCAGCCTGCGTACAACTCCGGAGAGCGCACGGTGTCGCGCGACCTGGCCGAGAAATTCCTGCGCGAGTTCGAAATGTTCGACTACGTGGTGGTGCCTTCCGGCTCATGCGGCGGCATGATCCGTCACCACTACCAGGACCTGCTGCGCGACGACCCCGAGCTTCATGGCCGCTACGAGCGGCTGCGCGAGCGCGTGTTCGAGCTGACCGATTTCCTCGTCAACGTGGCAAAGATCGACAAGCTCGATTCCACTTTTGCCGGCCACGTTACCTATCACGACTCCTGCTCCGGCCTGCGCGAACTCGGTGTCAAGCAGCAGCCGCGCGCGTTGCTCGGCAAGCTGCCGGGAGTCACGTTGTCCGAGATGAAGGATTGCGAGGCGTGCTGCGGGTTTGGCGGCACGTTCTCTGTCAAGTACGGCAACATTTCCACGGCGATTGTCGATGAGAAGTGCGCCAATATCAGGAACACCGGTGCCGATGCCGTGGTACTTGGCGACCTCGGCTGCATCCTCAATATCGAAGGCCGCTTGCGCCGCTCGGGCGATACGCAGACTCGCGTGCTGCATATCGCGCAGGTGCTGGCCGGCGACGCCTGACCACCTGCTTGCGAGCCCCCACGATGCAAGTCCACAGCATGGAATTCAAGGCGCGCGCCGGGCAGAAGCTTGCCGACCAGCGCCTGCAGCAGAACCTCAAGAAGCTCTCGACCAAGTTCGTCACCGCGCGTGCCGATGCGATCCGCGACATCGATTTCGATGCCACGCGCGCCGCGCTGAAGGAGCGCCGCAACCGTGCGCTCGAGAATCTCGACGTCTGGCTGGCCACCTTCGAGGAGAACGCGACCAAGCGCGGCGCCACGGTGCTGTTTGCCGAATCCACCGCCGACGCGGCGCGGCTCGTGGCCGAGATCGCGCAGAAGCACGGCGTGAAGAAGGTCATCAAGAGCAAGTCGATGGTGACCGAGGAAATGCGCCTGAACCAGGTGCTTGGCGAGATGGGCGTGCAGAGCATCGAGACCGACCTCGGCGAGTACATCCTGCAGATCAACGATGCCGAGCCGCCGTCGCACATCATTGCGCCGGTGATCCACAAGGACAAGGACGAGATTGCCGACCTGTTCGCCAAGGTCCACAACAAGCCGCGCCTGACGGACATCCCCGAGATGACGCGCGAGGCGCGCGAGGTGCTGCGCCCGGAGTTCCTGTCTGCCGACATGGGCGTGACGGGCGGCAATTTCATCATCGCCGAGACCGGATCGGTGGCTGTCGTCACCAACGAAGGCAACGAAGGCATGTGCACGATCATGCCGCGCGTGCATGTGGCCGTGACGGGCATCGAGAAGGTTCTGCCGACGCTGGAAGACCTGGCCACCGTAATGCGGTTGCTGCCGCGTTCGGCAACGGGCCAGGCGATCTCGAACTATTTCTCGCTGCTGACCGGGCCGCGTGCCGAGGGCGAGCGTGATGGACCTGAGCACATGTACTTCGTGCTCGTCGACGGCGGCCGCAGCGGACTGATAGGCGGCGAGTTCCAGGAAATGCTGCGCTGCATCCGCTGCGGCGCCTGCATGAACCACTGCCCTGTGTACCAGAAGATCGGCGGGCATGCGTACGGCTGGGTGTATCCCGGTCCGATGGGGAGCGTGCTGACGCCCAGCTACGTCGGCTTGGCCAACGCGGTTGATCTCCCGCAGGCGGCCACGCTTTGCGGCGAATGCAACCGCGTCTGCCCGGCGTCGATTCCGCTGTCCGATCTGTTGCGCAAGCTGCGCGAAAAGCAGATGGAGCGGGGCCTGCGTCCATGGCAGGAGCGGGTGGCGCTGCAGGTCTGGGGCTTCGTCGCTCGTCGCCCCGATCTGTACGCGTTCGTCACGCGCATGGGCGCGCGCATGCTGGCACGCATGGGCGGGCATAGCAAACTGATCGCCAGCCTGCCGATGGCTGGCAAAGGCTGGACCGATACGCGTGACATGCCGGCGCCGAGCGGCCGCACGTTCCGCGAACTTTACAAGGAAAGGAGGGCGCGTTCATGAGCGCCAATCAGGATACGCTGGCCGCCATGCGGTCGGCGCTGGATGCTCACGTGGCGGGTAACCTGCCGGTGGGGGACCTGATCGGGCAGTGGCGTGCTTCGGCGTCTTCGCTGACGCTGCCGCCGGTGTTCGGTCAGGCGATGGAAGAGTTGCTGCGCAGGATGGAGATGTCGGCCGTGTTTGCGCAGGATAGCTGCTCGTTTTCCAGCACGGCGGTAACGGATCAGCTCAGGAAGTGGCTGGACAAGGCGGGGACAGTCTAGGCAACCACTTGTTTGCTCCCCTTATATGAA
>NZ_ALOU01000031.1 GCF_000292345.1 Cupriavidus sp. BIS7 | reverse complement strand
TCCCCGGTCTGCACATCCCGCAAGTGGGAGAGGGGCGGGGGAGAGGGTGCGACGGCTCAAATTGAGACAGGTCTCAGATCTAAGCGTTTGCCCTCTCCCCCAACCCCTCTCCCGCATGCGGGAGAGGGGAGCAAACCGGCAGCCTACGCCGCTGCCGCATCGCCGGAGGATCAGGCCGATGCACTGCACAAGGCAGTGGGGCAGTTCAGGCTGGCCGGGGCGATTTAAGTGGGTTGTCTCCCCTCTCCCACAAAGTGGGAGAGGGGCAGGGGAGAGGGCGCGGCAGCTCAAATTGAGACCGGTCTCGGATCTAGCCGCTTGCCCTCTCCCCCAACCCCTCTCCCGCATGCGGGAGAGGGGAGCAAACCGGCAACCTACGCCGCTGCCGTCATCTTGAAGATCCCCTGCGCGTTGCCCGCATCGAACCCGAGGTCATAGCGTGTACGCGCCGCTTGTTCGTCGTGGAAGCGGTCCCGCGTGATGAACTCGTAGAACGATCCGGGCACTTCGCGCTGCACAGTCTTGCCATCGGCGCCAACGAAGTCACGCACCACCGGGTCCGCGCGGAACGCCGTCTGCTTGACGCGGCCGCTGCCGGAGACCTCGACCTTTTCCTTCATCGGGCGGCCCACGGCCTTTTGCTGTTCGGCCAGCGCGAACACATCGTCGACGCGATCCGTGGCGTGGTTGAACGCATTGCCTTCGGTGGAAATCCAGGCCATCTCGGCCGATTCCTTCAGCAGCGTCTCGTAGTCCTCCAGGCGCGGGGCCGGATGGTGGCGTTCGAAGCAGCGCGCCAGCAGGCCGACCAGTTCGGCGCCGTCGTCCACGCTCAGCAAGCCGTCGCGTTCCAGTTGCCACAGCAGTGACTGCGCGCGCGGCGTCAGCGGATCGGCCGACGTTTCGGTAACGCGGGTCACGGCTGCGCGGAATGCATCGCTGTAGCGTTCGCGGTCCGGGTGGAATTCGCTCAGGAAGAACTGGGCGATCTGCTCCGGCGCGTCGGCGTGCGCATAGGACCGGCCCGTCATGCCGATGCGATCCAGCGGATAGGTGCCGTTGAGCACGTAGCCCAACGGACGCAGGATTCGCGTGAACGCCGCCTCGCCCTCCGGCAGCGCGCCATTGGGCCACTTCACCGTGCGCAGCGCGCCGTGGTCGAACGTGACCTTGCCACCGGCCCGGGCCACGTCATCGGTATATGCGCGGCCCGTGGGCACGCGATCGAGAATTCCGCCGAACAGGACGACATTCAGCGCCTGGGCGATTTCGGCACGCGTGGCACGGCCCTCGATATCGACGGGCAGGCCCTCCGGCATGGCGACCAGCGTCATCAGGTGGGCGGCACGCGTGTCGCCGAGGTTGGCAGTGAGCAGCTTGGCTATATTCGGATTCATCGTGGGATACGGCGTCAAAGAATTCGCGCGCAGCATAGCGGGCGGGCACGCCGCGTCACAAGCGACGAATGCTCACAACGTTGTGCGTCCAGCGCACGATTGCCGTATCGCTATACTTCCCGGTCCGCCCGCCCCCATCCGCCGCATCATGAGAAAGGACATTCCCAACCTGACCGCGCTCCAGGCATTCGAAGCCGCCGCGCGGCTTGGCAGCTTCACGCGTGCGGCGGACGAACTGGCGCTGACGCAAAGCGCGGTGGGCCGGCAGGTGGCAATGCTGGAGCAACGGCTCGGCGTGGCGCTGTTCACGCGGGTCAGGCGCAGGCTGGAACTGACCGAGACGGGCCGCGAGTATGCGGCGCGCGTGCGGCGGCATCTGGACCATATCGAACGGGATACGCTGGAAATCAGCGCGGGCCGCACGCAGGGCTACACGCTGGAACTGGCCGTGGTGCCGACCTTCGCCACCCAATGGCTGATTCCGCGCCTGCCCGATTTCGCGCGGCGCCATCCCGGCATCACGGTCAATCTCAGTGCGCGTTCGCAGCCGTTTTCGTTCCAGGACTGCGCCTATGACGCGGCGATCTATTTCGGGGACCAGTTCTGGCCCGGCACGCGCGGCGGCATGATCTTTCGCGAAGGCGGCATGGTGCCAGTCTGCAGCCCCGCATTCCGCGCCGCGCACGCGCTGGAGGACGCGCAGGACTTTGCACACTGCTGCCACCTTCACTTGAGCACGCGCGCGCAGGCGTGGCGTGACTGGTATGCCGTGCAGCAGTGGGACTACAGCGTGGCTGCGGCACGCGGACCGCGCTACGAGCTATTTACGATGATGACAGCGGCTGCCGCTGCCGGGCTTGGCATCGGGCTGGCGCCGCGCCTGCTGATCGAGCAGGAACTGGAGACGGGCCAGCTTGTGATCCCGGTCGAGCGCGTGCTGGACGTGAGCCAGGGATACTACTTCGCGTACCCGGAGGGTCGGCCGCAAGTGCCCGCGCTGGAGGCGTTCCGGGACTGGGTGCTGGGCCTTGCGCCCGATGCGGCGCGGCGCGGATAGAGAGGAAAGAGAGAAAAGGGAGGAGAGACAAAGGCGCCGCTGCCCAGCCCCCTCCCGCAAGCCGAAGAGGGGGCTGGCGCGCGCAGCGCTTCCAGCGCTTACTTCTTGCTGGAGTTGTTGTTCATATTGTTGAGCGCCGCGAACTGCTGGGTAAGGTAGGAGCTGGTGCGGTTCATTTCGGCCACGACCTTGTCCAGCTGCGTGAACTGCTTGCGATAGCGCTCGACCGTGGCATCCGCGCGCGCCGACATCGCGTCATATTGCTTGCTGAGATCCTTCATGCTCTTCTCGATGCCGCTGGTAGCAGCACTGAGCGCACCATTGGTCCCCGTCACGCGATCCACCGCGTCGGACAGGCGGCGCGCGAAGCCGCCCTTCGTGCCGTCTCCGCCGAACAGCGCGGCCACGTCGTTCAGGTTGGCGCCAAGCGCAGCATCGAGCTTCTTGGTGTCGATCGACATCGTGCCGTCCTTCTGCAGCGTCACGCCGATCTGCGCCAGCGTGTTCGGTGCATTCGCGGCCATGCCGTCCTCTGGCGTATTGAGGATCGCGCGCAGCGTCGATTGAATACCGCGCAGCACGGCGTCACCGGTCAGCGCAGCCTTGGTGCCGGCCTTGACGTCGAACGCGGTCAATTGCTTGGCGGCGGCCTGGATGTTGTTGTAGGCCGAGGCCAGCCCCTGGACCGCAGCCTTGATGCTGTCGAGATCCTGCGAGATGGACATCGACGTGGTGCCGGTCTTCTTGAGCGTCATCGTGACGCCCTGCGCGGCGTCCGTCACGACATTGCTGGCGCTGGTGACTGCGATGTCGTTGATGGTCAGCGACGCGTTCAACGCGCGCATCGTTTCCTTCATGCCGCCGGCCTGGGGGCCTGCCACGGGATCGTAGCCCACCAGCGCCTGCAGTTCCGGCGACGAACCGGTGATGCGCATGCTCATTGCCTCGCCGGTCTTCTCCGAATTCAGGATCAGGCGGTACGGCGTGCCGCTGCCGTCGTTGATGATGCTGGCCTTGACGCCGATGTTGGCCTTGTTGATCGCGTCGCGAATGCCCTGCAGCGTCTGGTTGCTGCTGTCGATCTTCACGGTCTTGCTGGCGTCCGGGGTAGCCGTGAACGTCGGGTTCACATACTGGCCGTACGTGGGCGACGACGGATTGTCGTCATAGCCGCCCGTCACGCCGAAATCGAACGTCAGCGTGCCGGTGCCAATGGCCACGTCCTGCTTGGCCTGGCCGGCGCCCGCCAGCGACTGGGCTTGTGCCAGGCGCTTGACGTTGACCGTGAAGTCGCCGGGTACCGAATTGCTGCCAGCGGCAACGCTCATCACATCGCTATTGCCCACCTGGGCCTTGACGGCGGAAAACGTGTCTAGCTTGGCCAGCGACTTGGCCGACGCCTGGAACGCGGACAGCATGCTCTTGATCGTGCCGTATCCCGACAGCTTGGCCTGATAGGCCGCGTTCTGGTTTTGCAGCGCCTTCAGCGGCACGCGTTCCGCCGCGGAAAGCTGGTCGAGAAGGTCGCCGAGTTGCAGGTTGGAGCCGATGCCGATGGAGGAGATTGTCATGTTCTTGTCCTTCGCCGTACGTTACTTCGATGTGATGCATCCAGCCAGGTGGATGAATGTCTTGACATCCAAGGTTTACGGCCAGCCAAAGTGGCTCTTTAGCCTTTTCGATACGAAATCGATACAGAACGGATACACAAGCGGCAGCGAGACTCCAGACGTGAGCAAATACTCACGCCGGAGGGCCTGCAAGAAGGGACTCAGCGGTTTTCGCTGTGCTGTAGCGCGGCCAGGCAGAAGGTAGCGACAACGTCGGCCATCTGCTCGACGCCGTGCGGCTCGGCCGAGATCGCGCGGGAGCCGCCACGCGTGGCCGTCAGCGTGGCCAGGCCGTGCGCGGCGGTCCAGACACAGAATGCAAGCTGCTCCTGCGTCAGCGTGCCCGGCTCGCGTCCATCCAGGCATGCGGCAACGGTTTCACGCACGCGATCGAACGAGCCGGACGACGCTTGCTGCAATTCGGGATACTGCTCGCGGTGTTCGATCACGGGGCCGAACATCAGGTGAAAGCGCGCCGGATACATGTGCGCGAACTCGGCGTAGCCGACCAGCAGCGCGCGGAGCATGTTCGCCGGCGAATCGCGCGGAATCCGCTGCGCGCGGTCGCCGCGGAACGCGCCAAGTTCGCGGAACGCCTGCGCGGCGATGGCGGCAAGCAGGCCGTTGCGATCCTGGAAATGGTGAGCCGGCGCGCCCGGGGACACGCCGGCCAGCTTCGCGGCTTCGCGCATGCTCATTGCCGCGATGCCCTGCGTATCGAGCAGGTGAAGGCCCCACGCGATCAGCGACGCACGCAGGTCTCCGTGGTGCCATTGCCCCGCTGGCTTGATGGAGCCCCCGGCGGCCGCCTTGCGCGCGCCGCCCTTGCGCTTCCCGCCCTGCTTCGTACCGCCTTCCGTCATCCGTACGCTATCCCGCTACCCAGTTGCCATGAAATCCGAACGGCACGCGTTGCGGCAGTTCGACGGTTGCCACCGGCCCCGCCGCGACATGACGCGCGTCGAACACCAGCAGCTCGCTGCATTGTGCCGCAGCACGCCACACCACCGCCAGAATCCATCCGTCGCCCTCCTCGCTGCCGCGCGGCGCGAAAACGGGCTCCGATGTGATATCGCCAGCCGGCAGCCAGTACGCATCAAGCGCGCCGGTCGACATGTCGACATGCATGATGCCGTTGAGTTCGCCGTCGCCATACTCGCGATGCGAAGCGGCGAACCACCCATGGCGATGCCTCACGCCAGACAGGCGGTCGTCGATGCGCGGAAACTCCCCGGCCGTATCGTCCAGGCGCTCCGCGGCAAAGCGGCGGGTTCCGGCCGACAGATCGAATGTCCAGCGCGTCAGGTAGGCCTGCTGCCGTTCAGGGTTGCCGGGCGATCCGTCCGCATGCGGAAACAGCGGCGGCTCATCGTAGACCATCACATCGGCCAGGATCCGATCCCCGTCTTCCCATGCGTTCATCACGTGGAATACGTAGCAGGCCGGTCCCTCGAACCATTGCACGTCCTCGGCACCGCCGCGCCTCGGCAGAATGCCGATCATCGCCGGCTTGCCCGGCTCCCACGCATACCCCGGCCCGCCCTGCTCAACGCGCGCCAGACTGCCGGTCAGCGGCAGCACCGGAATCAGCAGATGACGCGGCGTGGCCATGAAGTCGTGGATCATGCTCGGGTATGGCGCCTGGAAACGCGCGTAGTGCGTCAGGCGCCCATGCGCGTCGATCGCGCCGATCTGCACGCCCGGCGTGAGCTTGCCATCGGCGTTGTAGCCGAAGAACAGCAGCTCTCCCGTCTGTGGATCGGTCTTTGGATGGGCCGTGAACGGACCTTTCAGCGGGCCATATTCCATGTAGCCCAGCGTCTCGACGGTGCGCGGCGTGACGGCGGTGGGCATGTGCGCCTCTTCAAGCGCCAGCAGCGCGCCGGCGTGCCAGATGATGTTGGTATTGGCCACGCCGCTGTCCGTGCCTGACCAGTCGGGCGCATCAGGCAGCTTGCCGGCGAACGCGCGGAACAGCGCCCGCCCGGCGCGGTCCTCGTCACGCCACTTCGGCGTGTGGACCCAGCGATTGCGGTACGAAACTCGCCCGTTGTCGAGATCGAACGCGTGCACCATGCCGTCGCCGCCGAACCAGTGGGCTTCAGGCTGGGGAAAACGGGGATTGGGGCCGATGCGGTACAGCGTGCCCCGCAGCCCTTCGGGCAGCTTGCCGCGCACGGCAAGATTGTCGGCTTCGATCTCGCGCGTCACCGGCGCAAAGTTATCCACCTCGGTGTCCACCTTAGTGTCCACTTCAGTGCCCACGTCAGACAGGCTCGCTTCCATGTCGCCTCCAAACTATTCAGTGAATAGTTTGCGAAGTATCGGTGCCAGTATCTCCGCCGTCAAGCATGATTTCCCCGATGGCCGCTGACCGCACATTCTCTGATTTTGATGAGTGTCAACGCGATCACGAGCATGCGAACTAGACTGCTTTGGTTGCTGCCCGGCAGGCTGCGGGCGGCCTTTCTCGCCAACCAGCAGGAGGTATCACATGGCAGGCATGCAAGCGGCAGTATTCCTTGGTCCGGGCAAGATCGTGCTGCAGGAGAAGCCGATCCCCGCCGTCGGACCCACCGACGCACTGATCCGCATTACCACCACCACGATCTGCGGCACCGACGTCCATATCCTCAAAGGCGAATACCCGGTCAAGCAAGGCCTGACAATCGGCCACGAGCCGGTGGGCATCATCGAAAAGCTCGGCAGCGGTGTCACTGGCTATCGTGAAGGCCAGCGTGTGATTGCCGGCGCCATCTGCCCCAGCTTTTATTCCTACGCGTGCCAGGACGGCTGCTCGTCACAGGATGGGCAGGGTCACGCGCACGGCTACAAGCCGATGGGTGGCTGGCGCTTCGGCAACACGATCGATGGCACGCAGGCCGAGTACGTGCTGGTGCCCGATGCACAGGCGAACCTCGCACCGATCCCCGACGGACTCACGGACGAACAGGTGCTGATGTGCCCGGACATCATGTCCACCGGCTTTGGCGGCGCGGAACGCGCCAATATCAAGATCGGCGACATCGTCGCGGTATTCGCACAGGGGCCGATCGGGCTGTGTGCAACGGCCGGCGCGCGCCTGCGCGGTGCGTCGATGATCATCGCCGTCGACGGCATCGATGAACGGCTGACAATCGCGCGCCAGATGGGCGCGGACGTGACGCTCAATTTCCGCAATACGGACGTCGTGCAGGAAATCCTGCGCATCACTGGCGGCCGGGGCGTGGACGCATCGATCGAAGCACTCGGCACCCAGGCCACGTTCGAATCGGCGCTGCGCGTGCTCAAGCCCGGCGGCACGCTGTCCAGCCTTGGCGTCTATTCAAGCGACCTGCGGATTCCGCTCGATGCCTTCGCCGCGGGCCTGGGCGACCATCGCATCATCACCTCGCTGTGCCCCGGCGGGAAGGAACGCATGCGCCGGCTCATGAACGTGATTGAAACGCAGCGAATCGATCTCGGCCCGCTGGTCACGCACCGCTACAAGCTTGCGGATATCGAAGCTGCGTACGATCTTTTCTCGCACCAGCGGGACGGGGTGCTCAAGGTAGCCATCACGCCCTGACGCTTTCCCCCAGCAACCGGCGGAAAGCCACATCTGTGCGTGCGCCCCGGACGGCATTGTTACGTGACACGTAACGCCTCCGGGGCGTCTGTTTCAAGTGCCGGCGCGGGCATGCCCTGCTTCCGCAATGATCTTTTATGTAGACATGCAGCGCATCGTCCAGTGCTGCTGGACTGCCGACAGGTTGACCGCTGTGATCCAGCGCGGTGCGGTCAATCCGTCATCCTAGGTGCGGTATCGCACTTGCGGGCCGACGTACGGCAGCATAATCTCCAAAGCCAGTGCATCCAGAGCCCGAAGGCAGTCAACGCAAACATGAGCACGTTTGCGGTGCATGGAAGGACAACCACCCGACTGATTTCTGGCATTCAGGTAGCCGAGCGTCGCCCCCTGGGAGAAAAAGACGTCATGAAGAAGCGCTCGCTGCGGGGCATTCGTTGTGCCAGTTGCTCCACGATGCTGCTGCTTGGCGGTCTGGCGCACGCGCAGACGACGCCCGACGATGCTCCCCCCACGGCCGCGCAGTTTGAATCGCTTCAGAAGGAGATTGCCGAGCGGGCGAAGCAGCTCGAAACCATGAAACGGGTGCTGACCGAGCGGGCGGACATGATTCGCGCGCTTCGGAGCACGGTGGATAACGAGATGTTGTCGCACAAGCGCGGCGGGCAGGCCGTGGGCAACGGCGTGACGCCAGGCAATGGCTCGCCCGACCCGGCCGCGTCGGGCTCGGCAAGCAATTCCGCGCAGATCAACAAAACGGTCCAGCAAGGCGCGCAAGACCAGCAGACGCCATCTGACATGCCGCCGCAGGCCGTTGCGCCGCAGGGCGTGCAACAGGTTCAGGCGGGCCAGGGCGAACAGCAGGGCGAGTCCGCGCCTGACTCGGGGCAGCCGGTCGGCACGCCACCGGAACGCGATACGCGGCCGCCGGCAATCGCGCCGATCTTCGACCAGCCAGGCGTGCTGACTCCGCAGGGCAAGATCGTCGTCGAACCGAGCTTCCAGTACAGCTACTCGTACGGCGATACCGTGTCGCTGGTTGGCTACACCGTGATTCCAGCCGTGCTGATCGGGTTGATCGATATACGCGATATCAGGACGTCCACGTACGTCAGCGCGTTCGCATTCCGATACGGCATCACCAAGCGCCTCGAGATCGAAGCCAAGGTGCCGTACGTGAGCGCAAGCAGCAACACGGTCAGTCACGAGGTTTTCACGGGGACCGCAGTCGACAGTGCCTTCACCGCCAATGGCAGCGGCCTTGGCGATGTGGAAGCGACGCTTCGCTACCAGCTCAACTATGGCAACGAGAAGATGCCTTACTTCATCGGCTGGCTGCGCTACAAGTCGAACACTGGCAGGGACCCGTTCCAGGTGGTGACCGATTGCGTGACACGCTGCGTGGGAAATACCACAGGCACCGGTCTGCCGCTGAGCATGCCGACGGGCACCGGCTTCCAGGCAATCCAGCCAGGCATCACGTGGCTGTTTCAGACAGATCCGGCCGTACTCTTCGGCGGATTCAGCTACCTGCACAACTTCGCGCGCGATGACGTCTACCGCAACGTGCTGGCCGGCCAGCAGGAGTCCCTCGGCAAGATCGCCCCGGGGGATATGTTCGAGTTCAACTTCGGTCTGGGTGTGGCCCTCAACGAGCATGGGTCTTTCAGTATCGGCTACGACCAGAGCATCATCTGGCCAACCAAACAGAACGGAGAAACCATCGCAGGATCGGTGCGCATCACGCAGGGTACGCTGCTGGTGGGCTACTCGTATCGCTTCAACAACAGGTACACGCTGAACCTGTCGGTCGGAGCAGGCCTGACACGCGATACCCCTGACCTGACCGTCACGGTGCGGCTACCGATCACGTTCTGAAGGGCATGATCGAGGGTGAAGGAGCCTGCCAGACTTAACGCGCGCGGCGGTACAGGAACACAGGCAATGCGGTAAGCCGCAGGGATCAAGACAGCCGTCTGGCTTTACCTTAGTGAGACCCCGGATATACAACCAGCGCCGGGCGGGCATGAGGATGCGGTGCCGGTGACAGTGGCATGCCCAATGCCGCGCCGCCTGTGCCCGCCGCTTTCACCACGGTCACGGGCACCGATGTCTTGCGCATGACGCTTGCTGCCAACCCACCCCCGAAGCAGGCCTTGATCTGCGTCCACAGGTTGACGCCGATCACGATGCCGTCGCAGTTCATCGACTCCGCCGCGCTTGCGATTGCCCGGGCCGGACTGCCGACCCCGATCATCGCCGTATAGCGCACCCCGGAGTCGTCAAGGATGTTGCTGGCCAGTTCGAGCGCGGATTCGCCTTCGCGGGATTCCTGCTCGCGCAGTTCGGCAAGCGAGTGAAACGCGCTGGCCCGTGTGTGTTCCAGTGGCGGCTGCACGTTCAGCAGCACCACCTCGGCCACGCTACTTTCGCGATACAGGAACGCGGCGTGCCGCACGGCAGACAGCGCGCACGCGGAACCGTTCACTGGCACAAGTATCTTGATCATGGTCCATCCCTTTGGTCATTCCCCTGACTCAAGGGTAAGCAACCGTTCATACAGGCTGGATCAAAGGATGGCGACGAGGGATAAAAATCTCGTAAAAATATCGCCACGCCGTCCGCGCGCGCTTCCGGCGGCGTGAAGTCCCGCCTACATTAGTCGCAGAGCCGAACTTGCCGCGTGGCGGCACATTCGGCCGGCTTGCGGATGCGCAAGTGGGGAGACGACGATGGCGGAACTGTCCAGATGGTGGCGATACCTCGCCGGCAAGCCGCTTGATCCCCTTTCGCCGGCCACACGCCATGCCATCGCGGTGGCGCCCGTGCTGGCCTGGGTTGGGCTGGGGGCGGACGGCCTGTCGTCGTCATGCTACGGGCCGGAGGAAGCGTTTCTCGCGCTCGGCTCGCACACTCCGCTGGCACTCTTCCTGGCGCTGGCCACGGCCACCACGGTGTTCATCATCGCGCTTGGCTACAACCAGGTCATCGAACTGTTTCCCACGGGGGGCGGCGGGTACCGGGTGGCAACGGCCCTGCTCGGTCCGCATCCGGGGCTGGTATCGGGGGCGGCGCTGCTGGTCGACTATGTCCTGACGGTCTCCACATCGTTGGCCAGTGGTGTCGATGCCTTCTTCAGCCTGCTGCCGCTTGCCGCGCAGCCCTACAAGCTGGTGACGGAGCTGGGCATCGTTGCCGCCATGACCATGCTGAACTTCCGCGGCATGAAGGAATCGATACTGGTCCTGCTGCCGATCTTCATGGGATTCGTGGTGCTGCATCTGGTGCTCATCATCTATGGCGTGGCCGCCCATGCCGGGTCGATCGGGCAGGTGGTGCCCGGCGCGGTTGGCGAAGCGTCGTCGATCTCGCAGGCAATCGGTCCGGTCGCCATGCTGGCGCTGATGATGCGCGCGTTCTCGCTCGGGGGCGGTACCTACACCGGGCTTGAAGCCGTTTCCAACAACGTCAACATGCTCGCGGAGCCCCGGGTTTCCAACGGCAAATGGACCATGTTCTACATGGCGACCTCGCTGGCGTTCACGGCCGGCGGCATCATCCTGCTGTACATGCTCTGGCATGCAAAGCCTGTGGAGGGCCAGACACTCAATGCCGTGGTGTTCGGCAGCATCATCGACAATCTTGGCCTCGGTTCGCCGCTGGCTCGTCACGGCCTGCTGGCCGCCGTGCTGGCGTTCGAAGCGGGCCTGCTGCTGGTTGGCGCGCAGACCGGCTTCCTGGATGGCCCGACCGTGCTTTCGAACATGGCTGGCGATCACTGGGTGCCACGCCATTTCCGCGATCTGTCCGCCAGGCTGGTGCGCCAGAACGGGATCATGGTGATGGGTGTATCCAGCGCGCTGATCCTGCTCTGGACGCACGGCGACGTATCGGTGCTGGTGGTGCTCTACAGCATCAACGTGTTCCTGACCTTCAGCCTTTCGCTGTTCGGTCTGTGCGTGTACTGGTGGCGGCACAGGACAGAGCAAGGCTGGGTACGGCATTTCGGGCTGTCGCTGCTGGGCTTTTCGGTCACGGCAACCATCCTGGTGGTGACGACCGTCGAGAAGTTCACCGCCGGTGGATGGCTGACACTGCTCGTCACGGGACTGGTGATCCTGTTCTGCATCCTGGTCAAGCGTCACTACTCGGCCACGCGCGCCGAGCTTGCCCACGCGGACGCCATGTTTGCCGGAAGTCCCCCGCCGGTCGATCCTGCACAGGCGCCCCGGCTCGATCGGGACAAGCCGACGGCCATCGTGCTGGTCGGCAAGCATCGCGGCGTCAGCATGCATGCGCTGCTGTGGGTGCAGCGCCTGTTCCCGGGGCACTTCCAGAACTTCATCTTCCTGGCCGTCGGCGAAGTGGACGCGCAGAGCTACGAGGGACAGGAAACCCTGCACAGGCTGCAGCACACCATTGGCGATGCACTGCAATACTACGTGGGCACCTGCCAGCGGCACGGCCTGGCCGCCGAATCGCGCGCGGTCTACGGCACCAATCCGGTGATGGAGTTCACCCTGCTTGTGGATGAGGTCATGGCCGAGTACCCGAACAGCGTCTGCTTTGCCAGCAAGCTGATCTTCCGCCATGTCAATTTCCTGACCGCGTGGCTGCACAACCAGACCCCGAACGAAATTCAGAACCGGCTGCACTTGCAGGGCAAGCAGATGGTTCTCCTGCCCATGAACGTTGCTTGAAGCACTTGAAGCCGTTTCAGAATGATTCTGGCGTCGTTGCGCCTTTGCCCTACCCAAGCCAGTTTGCACCCGGCCTGTGTTCAAAAATCGTCCAGCGCACTACACTTTGCTTATCCAATGAAGCAATCAGCCAACCGTCATGGACGATACGGATCGACAACTCATTGCCCTGCTGCGGGATGACGCCCGCATGCCCGTTGTGATGCTTGCCAGGAAGCTGCGCGTGGCGCGGGCAACGGTTCAGAACCGCCTGGCCAGGCTGGAGGGCGACGGGACGATCGTCGGCTACACCATCCGGCTACGTCCCGAAGCGGAGGCATTCCGCATCCGCGCGATCATGAGCATCGAGATCGAGGGCAATCACAGCGAGGATGTACGCCGGGAGTTGCGCGGACATCCGAACGTCGTCGCGCTGCATACCACCAACGGCCGCTGGGACCTGATGGCCGAACTGCGCGCCGACACGCTGGAAGCGTTCGACCGCATCCTCAGCGCCATCCGCCTGGTCCCCGGGATCGCCAACACAGAGACGAGCATTCTGCTGTCAACGCTGAAGCTGTAGTCGTACACCTCGACCGATCGGCATCGCGGAGTCGTCAATCAATAAGGCAAGAATCTCTGCACGCGCAGTAACTGTGGACGGGCGTGCCTTGCACAACACGGCCGCAACGTATCTGCCAACGGATGTGTAAATCGGTTTGACTTGGTGCCATCGATGACAGATTGTGAGAGAGGCCACGCGCCCTCACCCGGTCTGTCTGTTCAACCCATTCCCCCATCTCCGACACGCAATCGATGCTGGCTCTGACTGCCCGCCACCCTTTCGGGTGACGTGAAGCGTCTTCAGCCGAAGCAGCAGCCCTTTGTCTTGCGTCGTCGTGCCGGTATCAGCGGAGGGCGCCCCGCCGATGTCGTTGCATGACGTTGCAAAGAAGGAGTTGCTGATGCATCCCAAAGTCTTCCTGCCCACCTCTCTGGGGCATGAGCTGGCGGTCGGCGTTCTTGCGCTGATGGCTGGCACCGCCGCCTGTGCACAGTCCGCGTCATCGCCCGAGCAAAAGTTTCCACCCGGATACCTCGAGGCTGTGTCCACCGGATATGAAAACGGCCAGACGGCAGTGGCGCCGTCATCGCCCACGCAAGGGGCAACGGAACCCGTGGGACGCCTGACCCAGGCGTCGTACCTGGTCCCGCCCACGCAACCGGCGACAACGGCCACCCAGCCCCACAAGGACAAGAAACACCACTAAGTCCGGTCTGGAGAGCGATGCGCCTCGAACGGGGGCGCATCCAGGCAGGCAGATCCTGCCGAATCATCGACCGTTCGCCAGGTTAATCCCGAGAATTAAATTTCTTCGACACGCGTGATAAGCACTTTCGTGCGCCGATGTTTGTGCGGCGGCCGTTACGGCATACTGCGATGCGCCTCTCTACATCTGGAACCACGACAAGGCTTACTCCGTGAAAAAATCGCTAATCGCACAGCACGTCATCGTCATCGTCATCATGCTCGCCGGTCTCGGCGTGGCACATGCGCAAACCGCCACCGCACCCGCACCCGCAGATGGAAAACCCGTTCCGGTCACGGTCGACAATTTCATACGCGCCGAGTCCGACACGTACTTCGGAGGTCTGGCCAAACAGGGTGGCCTTGGAAAGATCCTGCACCGCCGCGAGCCGGCCTCGATCGATCACCAGACCGTGATCCGCCTGAACCGCGACACGCTCTATTCGTCTGCCGTATTCGATCTGGACGCGGGTCCCGCGACCATCACGATGCCCGACCCGGGCAAGCGCTACATGTCGATGCAGGTCATCAGCGAGGATCACTACGTACCCAACGTCTTCTATGGCGCCGGCAAGCACGTGCTGACGCGCGAAAACGTGGGTACGCGCTACGTGGTGGTAGGCATTCGCACACTGGTCGACCCCAACAATCCGGAAGATGTGAAGCAGGTACACATGCTGCAGGACGCCATCCAGGTAAGCCAGCAGGCGCCTGGGAAGCTGGAACTGCCGCGCTGGGACCCGGCAAGCCAGAAGAAGGTGCGCGATGCGCTGCTGACGCTGCAGGCCACGAGCCCCGATTTCCGCGGCGCATTCGGCAGGAAGGGGGAAGTCGATCCGGTGAAGCGGCTGCTGGGCGCGGCTGCGGCGTGGGGCGGCAATCCCGAGAAGGACGCCACCTACCTGAACGTGACCCCGGCGAAGAACGACGGCAAGACCGTCTACCGGCTGGCGGTGAAGGACGTGCCGGTTGACGGCTTCTGGTCCGTCAGCGTTTACAACGCCGAAGGCTATTTCCAGAAGAATCAGTCCGGCGCGTACACGCTGAACAACCTGACCGCCAGGCGCGGCAGCGACGGCGCCATCGCGATCCAGTTTGGCGGATGCGATACGGGCGTCCAGAACTGCCTGCCGATCGCCGATGGCTGGAACTACACCGTGCGGCTCTACCGGCCACGCTCCGAGATCCTGGGCGGTACCTACAAGTTCCCCGAAGCGCAGCCGGTGGACTGACGTACACCGAATTGGCCTACGCCCGCAAGCCACCTGACCGAAGGGGTGACAGGCCACACGCAGCATGGCTAAATGTCGTCATCGTGACTTGACCCCACGATGCACCTATCGCCCGCGAACCCCCGATCTCGCGGGCGTTTTTTTCGTCTGTGCGTTGACCTGTCGCCGGGGCATGGGCCGGCCCTACTGCCAGCCGAAGCGACGGATATAGAACCGCTTCATTGCCGTGGTCAGCAGCGTGTAGCTCAGCACGATGCCGAGCATCCACGGGAAGTACGCGGCCGGCAGCGCCTGCAGCTTGAAGTAGCCGGCCAGAGGCCCCATCGGCAGGAACACCCCGAATACCATAACGACCCCGGTCGTCACGATCAGCGGCCAAGCCGCGCGGCTTTCTATGAATGGCAGCTTCGGCGTGCGGATCATATGAACGATCAGCGTCTGCGTAAGCAGGCCCACGATGAACCAGCCGGACTGGAACAGAGACTGCCCGGCAACCGTCCTGGCGCCGAATACAAACCACATCACCAGGAACGTGGTGATATCAAAGAGTGAGCTGATCGGCCCGAAGAACACCATGAAGCGGCCGATATCGCCCGGGTTCCACTGCAATGGCCGCGCCACAAGCTCGTCATCCACGCGGTCGAACGGAATGGCGATCTGAGAGATGTCATACAGCAGGTTCTGCACCAGCAGTTGCAACGGCAGCATCGGCAGGAACGGCAGGAACGCACTGGCCACCAGCACGGAGAACACGTTTCCGAAGTTGGAGCTGGCCGTCATGCGGATGTACTTGAGCATGTTGCAGAACGTTCGCCGGCCCTCGATGACGCCCTCCTCCAGCACCATCAGGCTCCTTTCCAGCAGGATCAGATCGGCCGCTTCCTTGGCGATGTCCACCGCGCTGTCCACCGAGATGCCGATATCGGCGGCGCGCAGCGCCGGGGCATCGTTGATGCCATCGCCCATGAAGCCGACGATATGGCCGTTGGCCCGCAGCGCACGGACCAGGCGCTCCTTGTGCAGCGGCGACAGGCGCGCAAAGACGTTGTGCGTCTCCACAAGGCGCGAGAGCTGCGCCGTTTCCATCTTTTCGATGTCCGAGCCAAGCAGGATGCCGTCGATCTCCAGCCCAACCTCGCGACAGATCTTGGCGGTGACCAGCTCGTTGTCGCCGGTCAGCACCTTGACCGTGACGCCATGCGCTGCCAGTGCGCACAGCGCCGGCGCCGTGGATTCCTTGGGCGGGTCGAGGAAGGCGATATAGCCGATCAACGTGAGATCGCGTTCGTCAGCCACGCCGTAGGTGGTGAGCGCCGGCGGCGTTTCCTTCATGGCGACCGCCACCACGCGCAACCCTTCCGCGTTGAGATCCTGCGTGACCTGACGCACCTGTTCCAGAAGCGTATCGTCGAGCGCCAGCGCGTTGCCGTCGATCTGCACGCGCGAGCACACGCTCAGGATTTCCTCGACGGCGCCCTTGCAGATCAGTTCGTTGTGGTCGTCGCGTTCGGATACCACCACCGACATGCGGCGGCGCTGGAAGTCGAACGGAATCTCGTCGACCTTGCGGTAGTCCTGCACGGGCTGGAGTTCTCGCTGCAGTTCCACATGCTCCAGCACCGCGCGGTCAAGCAGGTTCTTCAGACCGGTCTGGAAGTAGCTGTTCAGGTAGGCGTGCTTGAGCACTTCCGTCGACAGGTGGCCCAGTACATCGGTATGCCGTTCCAGCACGATCCTGTCCTGCGTCAGCGTGCCGGTCTTGTCCGTGCAGAGCACGTTCATCGCACCGAGGTTCTGGATTGCATCGAGCCGCTTGACGATCACCTTGCGGCGTGACAGCAGCACCGCCCCCTTGGCCAGCGTGGAAGTGACGATCATCGGCAGCATCTCCGGCGTCAGGCCCACCGCCACCGACAACGCGAACAAAAAAGCCTCCATCCAGCTGCCCTTGGTGAAGCCGTTGACCAGCAGCACGATCGGCACCATCACCAGCGCAAAGCGGATCAACAGCCAGCTCACCTGGTTCACGCCCGCCTGGAATGCGGTCACCGTACGGTCGGTGGCGGTCACGCGCGCGGCCAGCGTGCCGAAGTAGGTGCGATTACCGGTCTCAAGCACCAGCGCAGTTGCCGCGCCGGACACCACGTTGGTGCCCATGAAGGCGATGTTGCTGAGTTCCAGCGGGCTGTCCGCGCCCTGGCGCCGGTCCGCAAACTTCTCGACCGGCAGCGACTCGCCGGTCATTGCGGCCTGGCTTACGAACAGGTCCTTGGCGACGAGGATGCGGCAGTCTGCCGGAATCATGTCGCCCGCCGACAGCGCGACGATCTCGCCGGGGACCAGTTCCCGCAATGGCACTTCAATCCTGGCTGGCGGCTTCGAGTGCAAAGGCAGATGCAGGTACTGCGCGCTGGTTGCCGTCACACTGGCGGCCATGTCGCGGCGCACGACGGTGGCCGTGGTACTGACCATGGCCTTCAGGGCTTCGGCGGCGTGGTTCGAGCGGCGCTCCTGCACGAACCGTATCAGCGTCGACAGCGCCACCATGGAACCGATCACGACCGTGGCCTTGACGTCCTCGGTCAGCCAGGAAATCACGGCCAGCACCGTCAACAGCAGGCTGAACGGGTTGCGGTAGGACTGCCACAGGTGCAGCCATGCCGGCAGCGGCTTCTCGTGGTCGACTTCGTTGGGCCCAACGCGCTTGAGACGCTCCTGCGCCTCTTCCGTGGTCAGGCCGTCCTCATGAGAGTGCAGACGCACCAGCACGGCGGGCACATCGTCCCGCGCCGCACGCTGCAGCGCACGCGTCAGCGCTTCGGGCATCGCGCGCGACAGCCCCGGCTCGCCCAATGATTCGAACAGGGCCAGCCGGCGGAAATGGTGCGTCACCCGGCGCGCACGCAGGAAAGCACCGTAGAGGGTTTTCAGGAACTCCAGGGTCATGTCCGGTTCTCCGGATCAATGTACGCCGCAATGGCTGCCAGCGCACACATGCAAACCCGGCCTTGTATGGATATCCAGACACCCGGACAGGCGAGGGAAGGGCATGTCCAGCCTAGGGATTTCACTGAATTTGGCCCCGCAAGACTCTTATGGATCACAACATGATGCATTTCGAAAGGTTGGCGCAAGGCTAACGAAAGGCGATTGCAAGCCATCCCTTATAGATTGCTCGGACCCGGCGCGCCGCGACTACCCTGTCTACAGGCGCTTGGCGCCGTTGGCGTTCTGAAAGGATGGAGGAGAGCATGACCAGTCGACATAGCGGCGTTCGCGCATCTGCAGCGGACAAAGCCGAAGGACAGCCCCAGTGGCGCAACCGGAGGAGGGCCTTCAAATGAGCCAATCCAAAGGATTCAAGAAGGATTACTACGGCGGCACGCTGATGACACTGGTCGGGCTGGCTGCGGTATGGGCCGGCATGCAGTATCACACCGGTACGCTCAGTCACATGGGGCCGGGCTTCTTCCCGGTGGCCGTGGGGTCGCTGCTGGCTTTCGTCGGCGTGCTGATTGCCATATCCGCGCGCGGCGATGCGCCCCAGGGCGCGCCAGCGGCCGGCCATGGGCACGGGCACGGCCACGCCGCGCCGGACCTGCGCGGCACGGTATGCATCGTGCTGGGCACTCTCGCCTTCCTGCTGTTCGGCAAGTACGGCGGCATGATTCCCGCCACGTTCGCCATCGTGTTCATCTCCGCTCTTGGTGATCGCAGCAACAGCATCAAGCAGGCCTTCCTGCTGTCGGTTGCAATGTGCGTGATCGCAGCAGTGGTGTTTTCCTGGGCGCTGCAGCTGCAGCTTCCTCTGTTTACGTGGGGAGCGTGAGTACCATGGTTTCGAATGCCTTACATGATCTCTGGTTCGGCTTTGGCGTCGCGTTCCAGGGCACCAACCTGATGTGGTCGTTCTTCGGCGTGCTGGTCGGGAACCTGATTGGCGTGCTGCCCGGCATGGGCGCGCTCTCGGCGATCTCGATCCTGCTGCCGCTGACCTACGTGATGCATCCGGTCCCCGCCATCCTGATGCTGGCCGGTATTTTCTACGGTTCGCAATACGGCGGCGCGATCGGCGCCATCCTGCTGAACCTGCCGTCGCACCCGCCGCACGCAGTCACCTGTATCGATGGCTATCCGATGACCAAGGCCGGCAAGGGCGGGACGGCGCTGGGCATCACGATGATCTGCTCGTTCTTCGCCGCGTCGGTGGGCATTCTGGTGATGATCTTCGCATCGCCGCTGCTGACGGCCATCGCCTTCAAGTTCGGTCCCGCGGAGATCTTCTCGATCATGCTGCTGGGCCTGCTGGCCGGGTCGACGATGTCGCGCGGCTCGCCGCTGAAGGGCGTGGCGATGACGCTGTTCGGCCTGCTCTGCGGCGTGGTTGGCACCGACGTGAACACCGGTACGTTCCGCTTTGCGATGGGCATCCCTGAGCTGAGCGACGGTCTTGAACTCGTGGCGATCGCGATGGGCCTGTTCGGCGTTGCCGACTTCATCCTGAACGTGAACCGCATGACCGCGGTGACCAGCAACACCAAGCTGCGCATCCGCGACATGCGTCCTAGCCTGGCCGAGCTGAAGCAGGCCTTCTGGCCGATGGTGCGCGGTACCGGCGTGGGCACGCTGTTCGGCGCCATGCCCGGCACTGGTCCGACGATCACGACGTTCGTGGCCTATGCGCTGGAACGCAAGATCTCCAAGACGCCCGAGAAGTTCGGCACCGGCATGATCGCCGGCGTGGCGGGACCGGAAGCGTCCGCGCACTCGAAGACGCAGGTGGACTTCATCCCGACCATGAGCCTGGGCATCCCCGGCGACGCAGTGATGGCACTGATTCTCGGTGCGCTGATGATCCAGGGCATCGCCCCGGGGCCGCAGCTCATCAGCGATCACCCGGACATCTTCTGGGGCCTGATTGCCAGCTTCTGGATTGGCAACGTGATCCTGATGATCCTGAACGTGCCGATGATCGGCGTGTGGGTCAAGCTGCTGCAGGTGCCCTACCGCTACCTGTTCCCGTCGGCAATGTTCTTTATTGCGGTCGGCGTGTTCAGCACGCAGAGCAGCCTGTTCCAGATCTGGGAAGTGCTGGCGTTCGGCCTGATTGGCGCCTTGCTGATGTACCTGGAGTTCTCGGTGGCACCGATCCTGCTCGGCTTCGTGCTCGGACCGATGGTGGAAGAGAACTTCCGCCGTGCCCTGCTGCTGTCGCGCGGCGACATGATGGTGTTCGTACAGCGCCCCATCAGCTGCACGTTCGTGGTGATCTCGGCACTGCTGATCGTTGGCGTGACCTGGTCGGCATGGCGCAACCGCGGGCCGAAGAAGCCGGCATTCGATGTGCCGGAGTCGGATCTGGCTGTGAACGAGTAATCGCTGCACCCTGAACGCCAACGCACGGGCGGGTGTCCTCCGGACTCCCGCCCGTGTTTTTTTATGTGTCCCATGCGCGGGCACCTCGCCGTCTTCAATCGCCTCGGTCTTTTTGTATGCAATTTACGGATACAATGCAGACCGCCCGCGGACCGATGGCGAGGCGTTTCCGATTACGTACTGGAGGACACATCGTGACGAACCAAGCAATCCCTGCTCAATACCTGGCGGCCCTGGAGCCGATCGAGAACTACCTGGAAGGCCACCGTACCGGCCGCGCCGAATTCATTCGCCGCGCCTTTCATGCCGACGCCCGGATCATGTCGTTCCGCGACGGCACCCTGCATGCGCTGACGGTCGATGAATTCTCGGCCCGCTTCCAGGGCGAGCCCGCCGCTGACGAAGCACAGCGCAAGCGTTTCATCGCCAGCTTCGACGTGGTCGGCAATGCGGCCACAGCGAAGGTCGTGCTGCAGTACCCCGAAGTGACGTTCACGGACTACATGAACCTGCTGCAGATCGACGGCGTCTGGAAGATCTCGAACAAGACGTTCAGCGCGGCACCGAAGGCGCCGGCGCAATAAAGCTCGCAACGCGGCGAGCCATCCTGATCGAAACAGCGCGATTTCTTGCCAGTGCAACCTAGAATAGGTTCACACCGGTTCACACCGGCCATGAAACGGGAGGGGACTCACCATGACACGCCTGCTTTCGATCTGGACGCTCTGTCTCGGCCTGATACTGGGTGGCTGTACCTACTATGGCTATCCGCCCGGCACGGTGCCCGCCAGCTACGATCGTTCCTTCTTCGCGGCGGCCGATGCCATGCGCGATCAGGGCGTGTCGATCAACGTGCAGAACCAGGTCAGCGGACTGATCTCCGGAAACTACGGCAGTACGGCGGTCACGGCCAATGTGCGCCAGCAGCAGGACGGGAGCGTCGTGGTGCAGTTCAACGCCGACGACACGCGCGATCCGGGCCTGGTCCAGCGCATCTCGCAAAGCTATGACCGCCGCATGGGACGTTGATCAGCCCGCGCTGTAAATCTGGCTGGGCTCGATGAACACGTAGACGTCATGGGCCTGCGGCACGCCCGGCATCAGCACGGCGAGGTTCATCGCACTGCCGTTGATGGACTGGAGGAACGTCCACCCAATGGTCTGCCCGCCGGCGCGGAATGCCACCGATTCGCCCGAGGCGACGGTCACGCGCTTCATGCCGGGGGCAACGTCGATGGTGCGTGTCACCGTGTCCACTCCGGCGCGGGTTCCAAACAGCGCGCTATCACGGCTGACGGCTGAAGCCACGGGGGCGGCGCCGCTGGACGCGGCTGTCGCGCTCCAGGCCAGCACGGGAGTGAGCACCAGCAAAGTGGCAAGCAGGGAGGAGATGGGGCGATTCTTCGAGGTCATGGCGCACATGGTGCAATTCGTGATGCAAATCGTGGCCCTGCCTGGATGGCAGTCCGCAGCAGGGCTGGCTTCGCCGGATTCTTGCCGGGCTGCCGGTTGAGCGCTGGGAGCGGGAACGATGCAGTCGTGGCGCGGAGGGGCGATGTCTCCGCCAGGCGTTTTGGATTCAGCCCAGGTGACAGATTAGCCCCTTCACATCAATTCGGAAAATGACTTGAATTCACAGTATTTAGTCGATTTTTTCCGAATCGCGTCGAATCAGCCTCATCCGCCATGCCATCCGGGGGCGCTGGCGGCACCCAACCCCGCCCTCCGAGAAAACCAATACAATAGCGACCCCGCGCGGCGGGCCCGGCCGGGCACTGCCTTAAGTTCTGCTGTACCTCAATCCGGAATTTCATGATCTCAAACGCATGCGGTGTCGACTTCGGCACGTCCAACTCCACCGTCGGGTGGGTTCGCCCGGGCGCCCCGACGCTGTTACCGCTAGAGGACGGCAAGGCAACCCTGCCGTCGGTGATCTTCTTCCACGCCGAAGACCCGCTGGTCAGCTACGGCCGCGCGGCGCTGGCCGACTATCTGGCCGGCTACGAGGGTCGCATGATGCGTTCGCTGAAGAGCCTGCTGGGCACCTCGATGATGGACGACAGCACCGAGGTGATGGGTCAGGCCATGCCGTTCCGCAAGCTGCTGGCCCACTTCATCGGCGAACTCAAGGGCCGCGCCGAGCGTGCCGCCGGTCGGGAATTCAGCGCGGCGGTCCTCGGCCGTCCAGTCCATTTCATCGACGAGGATGCCGCCGCCGACCAGCTCGCGGAAGATACGCTTGCCGAGATTGCACGTGATGCCGGCTTCCGTGACATCGCGTTCCAGTACGAGCCCATCGCCGCGGCGTTTGATTACGAGGCTGGCATTTCCGGCGAGGAACTCGTGCTGGTCGCCGATATCGGCGGCGGTACCTCCGACTTCTCGCTGGTGCGCCTGTCGCCCGAGCGCGCGCGCCGTACCGACCGGCTGGACGACATCCTCGCCAACGGCGGCGTGCACATCGGCGGCACCGATTTTGACCGCGCGCTGAGCCTGGCCAGCGTGATGCCAATGCTGGGCCTGGGCAGCGAACTGCGCAACGGCAAGGCCATGCCGTCCGGCCAGTATTTCGATCTTGCAAGCTGGCACACCATCAACCTGGTCTACACGCGCAAGGCGTGGTCCATCGTCATGGACAACTACCGCGACGTTGCGGATACCACGAAGCTGGACCGGCTGATCCGGCTGATCCGCGAACGCGCCGGACATTGGCTGGCCATTCAGGTGGAAGCCGCCAAGATCGCACTGTCGACGGACGCGCAGACCGTGGTCGACATGGGCCGCGTCGCGCCGGACACCACGCTCGCCATCACTCGCGAGGAATTCGACGAGTCGATCGCCAAGCTCGTCGGCAAGACGGCCACGACAGTGCAAGGCATGCTGAAGACAGCCGGCGTCACCGCCGACGCCGTCGATACGATCCTGTTCACCGGCGGCTCCAGCAGCGTACCGCTGTTGCGCGAACAACTGGCTCAACTGCTGCCCGGCGCGCGCCGCGTGGAGGGTGACCTGTTTGGCGGCATCGGCTCAGGGCTGGCGCTGGACGCCATTCGCAAGTTCGGCTGAGCGTCGTCCAGACAAGATCGCGCGTCGCGAGAGGGGCAGGCGATGCGCCCGCTACGCGACGCAGATGCCAGGTATCGCGACCTTCTGGAACACGTGCGGACTGGCAACCGCCGATGCGGGATAGGCCGGCAGTTTCGCCTGAAACTCCGGGTGCATGAACGCGGCCCGGAATGCAGCCGTGGACTCCCAGACCGCGTAGTTCAGATAGGTTGGACTATCGCCAATCGCCCGGTGCAGCTGGGTCGAGATAAAGCCGGGTTGCCGTCTCATGAACGCCGCATCATCCGTCCACACTTGCAGAAAGGCCGGCTCATCTGCCTTGTCCATCGTGAATACGTTCACCAGCACAACCGGCGCCGCATCGAGCGCGAGCTGACGGTCAATCGGGAAGGCCGGGTCCATCGGGCGAATAAGAGACATGAGCGGCTCCGTTCGGTCTGGTCATCCAGGGTCTTACGAGCCTAGTACATGCGAGCGGCATGTGACGGTCCCGGCCGTCACCGCCACGAATATGCCAATCCGGCGCCGTAGGTGATCTGGTTGCGCGTGCCGCGCTGGCTGACGATCGGGCTGTCCGCGGCGCTGCCGGTAATGCGCTGCGCGTAGACCATGGCCCCCGCGAACCAGTGCTTGTCGATCTGGTAGATCGCCGCCAGCCATCCCGTGCCTTGCTGCAGCCCGCCGCCTGGCGAATAGACAGGCAGGCCGCTTGCCACGCTGTCGTCGGGCGTCACGCCAAAGTAGGTCTGGTTGAAGCTGCGGCTCACCCAGGTCAGGCCCAGCCCCACGCCAACCAGCACCTGCGGGTGGACCGGCATCCAGAAGCTTCCGTTCATGGACACCCGGGGGCCGCCGTACACGATGCCCGCGTTCGTCATGACATTGATGCTGCCGCGCAGGCGATACGGGATCCCGCCGGCGTGGATGTACTCGTAGCCGACGAAGCCGCCCGCCTCCGCTGTCGTGTCGATCTCATGGACGCGTGCCACCACGGGATCGTCGACATTCTTTCGTCCCAGGCGCAGCGAAGCAGCCGGGCCATACTGGAAGCCGGTCAGGCTCCCGAAATTGAACTGCGCGTACGGGCCATACCATTCGAGCAGCTTGCCGCCCTCGGTCGTGTATCGCAGGCCCGGCAATGCGCCGATGATCCGCTCGTTGGCGCCGGCGTACTGGGTGGTTGAACCAATGCCCAGGCCGACCATATTGGGGATGGTCCCTGGCAGGTCCACCGGTGACGCACTGGCGCAGCCGGCCGCGCAGGCCAGGCCAATGCCGGCAAGAACGCGCCAGCGCGCGCAGTGGGCAAAAAAATTCCGAAACGTGGTCATTGAGTTGGGGGGCTTTCCCGTCATGTCTCTTGTCATCCCGCTTGGACGATCGGAGCCATGCGAGATTCCATGAAAGACAGGCAAATCCGGGGAACACGTCAAGCGCTCTGCCAGATACGAACTGCAGGCGACGGGCGTTGGGCGCATCGCTGCCCAGGGCGCGATTATGCGTCATTGCCGGCGAAGGCCCCGGCTTTCGCCCCCTTTTCGTCCCCTTTTTGCCGCCTTTCACCGCCTTTCTCCCACCACGCCCGTCAACGGGCAGCGTCCGCCGATGCCCCCTGTGAAGGGACCGTACGAGGTCCGAAGACGCAAAAAATGCAGTGCCCGCGCAATTCCCCAGCGATGACTGAAGGAACTGCGCGGGCATCCGCATTCGATGGCGTTAATGTGCTTCTTGCGTCTTACACCTTGGCAAAGCGCTGGGTGAATCCAACCTGGCCAGGCTTGCGGTTCGGTGCAAACCCGTTCTGTGCCAGCGTCTCATCGGCGCTGTCATAGAAGGTGCCGATCTTGTAGATGCTGCGTGCCTCGCTGGCATTGGCCACGTCGCGCCCGAACTCGTGCGAAATGCGTGCGAGCTGCTCGATCTGCTCGACCGTGCCCATCTTGCGGTCGCGGCGTTGCGTCCAGATGTTGTCTTCGATGCCGCACCGCACGTGCAGGCCCATGGCAATCGCCGTCATGTTCAGCGGCAGCACGTTGAGCATCGACGATTCCACCGTCAGCACCGAGCCATTCGGGCACGCCCGCACGAAGTTGGCGAGGTTGTACAGGTTGGGCGCCTCGAAGCCGCCGCCAATCGCCACCCAGGTCAGGATCAGCGGCACATTGCACGTACCACGGCGCATCATCCGCTCCACCGTTTCCAGCTGCGCGCTGGTGGCAAGCTGGAAATGCGTCTGGATGCCGTTGCTGCTGAGCCTGCGGATATGCTCCTCCACCCATTCCGGCCCGGCGGGAATGGTCATTTCGCGATAGGCGCGATAGGCCACCGGATCGGCCAGCGAAGTGCCGACGATATCGGCCGGGCACATCTGCTCGACCACGTTCATCTGGTTGGTGTTGATCGCAATCGTTACCTGGTCCGGCGTGGGTTTCAGTTCGGCCAGCATGTGGCGCGTATCGTCCGACAGCCATTTGGCAACATCGCCTTCGTTCTCGGGTGCAAACGAGATGGAGCCGCCCACCTGCAGGATCATGTCGGGGACGCGGGAACGGATGCCGTCAAGCAGTTCATTGAACTTGGACAGCCGCTTGGAACCCTTGCCGTCCGATTCGCGCACATGCACGTGCAGCACCGTGGCCCCGGCGTTGTAGCAGTCCACGGCCTTCTGGATCTGCGCCGACATCGACACCGGAATGTCTTCAGGAAAATCGGAGGGCATCCACTCCGGGCCGTACGGGGCTGCGGTAATGACCAGCTTCTGCTGGTTTTCGGGGAACAACGAACCGTCGATGAAATCCATGTCTCGCTCCTGGAAGAATATGTTCAGGCCAATGCCGGTTGAGCCTTGCGTGCAACCACTTCACGTTCGCCAATGCCGAATGGCTTGTCGCCGATGATGCCGGCGCGTTCCATCTTGCGGTGGCATGGCTGGTAGTCCATCACGGCGTAGTGCTGGGTGCTGCGGTTGTCCCAGATCGCCATGCTGTTGGGACGCCAGCGCCAGCGCACCTGGTACTCGGGGATAAAGGCCTGGGTGACCAGGTAACGCAGCAGGTCGCCTGCACCCGGATTGCCGTCCTGGCCGAAGCGCACATTCGCCGGCGTATGGAAGTTGGTGAAGTGCGTGGTAAAGGCGTTGACGAACAGCACCTTCTCGCCGGTCTCGGGGTGCACGCGCACCACCGGATGTTCCGCGTCCGGGTACTGGGCCTTCAGCGCGAGCCGCTTCTCGATCGGCAAGGCCGCGCCGAAGCTTGCTTCGATGCTGTGGCGTGCGCGCAGCGTGGCAATCTGCTGCTTCACGTGCTCGGGCAGGTTCTCGTAGGCCAGAACCATATTGGCCCATGTGGTGTCGCCGCCTACTGCCGGGCTCTCCACGCAGCGCAGCACGCATCCCATCGGGGGCGCCTCGCGCCAGGTGGCGTCGGTGTGCCAGGCGTTCTCGTAACGATCCAGCGGCTGGTCCGGCCGCTTGTAGATCTGGACCAGACCGGGGTACTCGGGATGGCTGCCGGCCACGGGGTGGTCTTCCAGACTGCCAAAGCGTTCGGCAAACGCGACATGCTCGGCGCGGGAAATGTCCTGGTCGCGCAGGAACAGTACCTTGTGCTGAAGCAGCGCCGCCCGAATCTCTTCGAACAGCCCATCATCATGAATGGCATCGGCCAGGTTCACGCCAACCAGTTCGGCGCCGATGCTGGCGGTCAGTTGTTCCACGCGCATCATGCGGCCCTCCGGCTGGTGCCATAAGAAATCTTGCTGCCTGTCATGTCTGTCTCCTGTGTGATCCTGTGTGTTCTGTTTTGGCAATCAACGCTCGTCGCGTTGGTTCCAAGTTAGCCCCTGCAAATTGGCCGGACTTTTCATTGCGCGACAAGCGCGTTGCGTTTGGCGCCAGCGCATCGCTCGGGGTCGGATCGCCTTGATCGAGATCAAACTAGACGTGCCGTCCGAACACCATCCTTGCCAGAAATACAAAAGGGGAGACGGACCATGGAAGCGCAGATACGTGCAGCGGCATTGGAGAACTACTTCGACGTAGCGCGGCAGTTGAAGCTGGAAACGCTGCCCATCCTGCAAACGGCCGGTCTCACACGAGCCATGTTCCAGGATCCCGATCGGCGCATCCCGGCGTATTCGGCCATGGCGCTGCTCGATGAGGCCGCCCGCGTGAGCGAATGCCAGACGTTCAGCCTGCGCATGGCAGAGACGCGGAAGCTTGCCGACCTGGGCGCCATCGGGCTGGTGCTGGCGCATCAGGCCAGCCTGCGCGATGCGCTGGATACCCTGGTCCGATACCGCCGCCTGATGAACGAATCGCTTGCGATGCTGGTGGAAGAGGTTGGCAAGACGGTCATCGTGCGCGCCGAAGTTGTGCTCGACAAGGCACCCGCCTCGCGCCAGGCCAACGAGCTTGCGATCGGCACGCTGCATCAGGCCTGCAAACTGATCCTGGGCGAGCGCTGGCAGCCGCTAAGCGTCAACTTCACCCATGGTGCGCCGCATGACCTGTGTCTGCACCGGCAGGTCTTCCGGTGTCAGTTGAAGTTCCACAGCGACTTCAATGGCATCGTCTGTGCAACATCCGATCTCGATCACCGGAGCACGGACGCGGATCCGATGATGGCCGAGTACGCTCGCCGCTTCCTGGAGCATCGGCTACCGGAAGCGAGCGCGGCATCGTCTGTGCTGGAAGTCCGCCAGGCAATCTATCTGCTGCTGCCCATGGGCTGTGCCTCGATCGAGCGCATTGCACAGAAGCTGGAACTCAACGTGCGCACGCTGCAGCGGCAACTGAAGGCCTTGGGCACCGTGTACACAGACCTGGTGAATGAGGTGCGATGCGAACTGGCCATGCGATATCTCGCCAACCCTCACTTTCCGCTTGCGCATACGGCGGCACTGCTCGGCTTTTCCATGCCGAGTTCGTTCACACGCTGGTTCTCGATCTGGTTCGGCGTCTCACCTTCGCACTGGCGCGGGCATGAAGCGCCCGGCGCCAACAGGTAGCCGCAGCGGCTGCGCGCGATCGGCACCAAGCACATCGACGGTCAGCTCCATGAACTTGGCGTCCTGCTCTTGCTGAGACATGGGGTTGGCCACCGTGCCGATCGGATCTTCGACGAACAAATCGGCCTCAGTGACTGCGTGGTATTGACCTTCGGGCCGAGCCGATCAAGGCACGCAAAACCGTACGCCCTTGCGTGGGAAGGCGACGGAGCCTCTAATTAACCGAAGGTGGTTCTATTGCGGTTCCAAGGAGGCCCCATGGCGCAGTGCACAAAATGTGGCTTCGAGAATGCGTCTGGAGCCAATTTTTGCCAGCAGTGTGGCACGAGGCTGGCACGCCTGTGCGCGCGCTGTGGGCACACACTGGAGCCGGCGGCCCGCTTCTGCAGTGCGTGCGGCGCATCCGTCGACGAAGTGCCGCAAGTATCGTCCTCTCCCCCCATTCAATACACCCCGCCCCACTTGGCCGAGCGCATCCGGGCCGAACAGGCCGCCATGGAAGCCAGGGGCGCCACCGCCGGAGAGCGCAAGACCATCACGGCGCTGTTCGCGGATATGGCCGGCTCGACGGCGCTGATCCACGACCTGGACCCAGAAGACGCACGCCGCCTGATCGATCCAGTTGTGGCCCTGATGATGGAGGCCGTGCACCACTATGAGGGCTACGTTGCCAAGTTGCTGGGTGATGGCATATTGGCCCTATTTGGTGCACCGATTGCCCACGAAGACCATCCCCAGCGTGCTCTGTATGCGGCGTTACGCATGCAGGAGGCCATGCGGCGCCACAGTGACCGCATTCGTCTGGCGCAAGGCATACCCCTCCAGCTTCGGGTGGGCATCCACACTGGAGAGGTGGTCGTGCGTTCCATCCGGCGGGACGACCTGCACACGGACTACGATCCGGTGGGTCACACAATCCATATTGCCTCACGAATGGAGAGCATCGCCACACCTTCGTCCATTCTCGTGAGCGACTCGGTCCGCAAGCTCGCCGAAGGGTACATCGACTTCAAAGCCCTGGGCGCAACCCAGATAAAGGGCATTCCGGAGCCGCTCGCCGTGTACGAAGTGCTGCGCCCAGGGGCGTTACGCACACGCCTGCAATTGTCGCAGCGTCGCGGTCTGGCGCGGTTCGTCGGACGTCAGGTCGAGCTGGCGCAATTGCATGTCGCCCTGGACCGGGTCAAGGCGGGTAGCGGGCAGATCGTTGGCGTGGTCGGCGAGGCCGGGGTTGGGAAGTCCCGTCTGTTCCACGAGTTCAAGACGCTGTCACAACGCGGCTGCATGGTGCTGGAGACGTTCTCGGTCTCGCACGGCAAGTCCTTTGCCTATCTGCCGCTAATCGAACTGGTAAAAAACTACTTTCAGATCGAGGCAGACGACGATGAGCGGAGGTGCCGGGAAAAGGTGGCTGGCCGGGTGCTGATGCTCGACCGCACGCTGGAAGATGTCTTGCCTTACCTGCTCCATTTGCTCGGTATCGCGGACCCAGGCTCGGCACTACCCAATATGGACTCCGGGATCCGCCGCCAGCGCACCTTTGAGGCGATCACTCGCCTGCTGGTCCGGGAAAGCCGCAATCAGCCACTGCAACTACTGTTCGAAGACCTGCAATGGCTCGACAACGAAACCGAGGCCTTTCTGGAGGTACTCGTCGAGCACCTGGGAGGCGCCCGCATTCTGCTTCTGCTGAATTACCGCCCCGAGTATCAACATGGCTGGAATCGGAAGCCCTGCTACACGAACATCTGGCTGGATCCGCTGGGCCAGGTCGAGGCCCAGGAACTGCTTACTGCCTTGCTCGGGGATGATCCCGCCCTCATGCCGCTGAAGGCGCTCATCATGGAGAAAACGGAGGGCAATCCATTCTTCATGGAGGAGGTGGTGCAGACCCTCTCCGAAGAGAAGGTATTGCTGGGCGATCCTGGCCATTACCGCGTCGAGAAGAGCCCCACTGCACTGCATATCCCAACCACAGTACAAGGCGTACTGGCCGCCCGCATTGATCGGCTGCCCCCTGCCGAGAAAGACTTGTTGCAGAGCCTTGCCGTGATCGGGAAGGAGTTTTCGTTAAGTCTGGTCCAGCGGGTTGTCGCGCAATCGGAAGATCAGCTCCGCCACCTCCTGTCCCGACTGGAAGCCGGCGAATTCATCTACGAGCGGCCGGCCTTCCCCGATGTGGAATACACGTTCAAGCATGCGCTGACTCAGGAAGTCGCTGGCAACTCCTTGCTTACGGAACAACGCACCGCACTGCATGAACGCACGGCTCAGGCGATTGAGTCCCTTTTCCAACATCAGCTAAAGGATTACTACAGCGAGCTGGCACGGCACTATAGCCTTAGCGGGAATGACCCGAAAGCAGTGGAGTACCTGCAGTGCACGGGACAGCAGGCCCTTGAGCGCTCAGCCTATGAGGAAGCAATCCGCCAACTGACTGCAGCCCTGGCATTGCTCAGGCGCCTCCCGGAAGACCCCGAGCGAGACCGCCGCGAAATCGCGTTGCAGCTTGCCATCGGGCCTGCGCTGATTGCAGCCAGGGGATTTGCCGCGCCCGAAGTGGAGGAAACCTACATCCGCGCGCTGAGGCTGTGTGACCAGTTCGGCGAAACCCCTCAGCTCTTCCCGACTCTGATCGGCCTGCGCAGCTATTTCTCCCTGCGCGGAGAACACGCAAGAGCCTACAAATTAGGAAAACGGCTGATCAGCCTGGCCGAGACGGCGCAAGACCCGGATTTTCTCGGCGAGGCCCAAGCCTCGCTTGGAACCACCTTGTATTTTTCAGGCCGGTTCAGGTCGGCATATGCCCTCACTAGCCATGCGATCGCGCTCTACTCCGCGAAGACTCTTCACGCCCATCTCACATTCCATGGCGTCTCCCCGGAGATCCGTGCGTTTTCGGTTTCAGCAATAGCCCTTTGTACGCTCGGATATGCCGACCAGGCCAGCAAGCATGCGCAGACATCCCTGAAACTTGCCCGGGAGCTTTCACACCCCTTCAGCATGGGTCATGCCTTATGCCTGGTGGCGGAGTTGCACTTGCTGCGTCGCGAGCCGCGTCTCACGCAAGAGTTAGCCGAGGCGGCCATCGCGCTCTCGACCGAGCAAGGCTTCCCAGTCTGGCTGGCCTGGGGGAAGATCCTTCGCGGCTGGGCATTGGCGGACTTGGGAGGCATCGCGGAAGGCATCGAGCTGATGCGCGAGGGGCTTGCAGATTATCTTGCCACCGGAGCAAAGCTTGGGCAGTCGCACTTTCTGGCCCTGCTGGCGGAGGCCTATGGACGCATCGGACGCGTCGACACAGGCATGAGCGCGCTTGCCGAAGCGAAAGCCATGGCAGAGACGACGGGAGAGCATTATTGCGAAGCCGAATTGCATCGGATCGAGGGGGAACTGCGACTGCACGCTTTGAACGTCGGGGCTTGCGCCACGGACGACGCAGCCGCCGTCGCGTGTTTCGAGAAGGCGATCGACATCGCGCATCAGCAGGGGGCCAGGTTGCTGGAACTGCGCGCAACCCTTAGCCTGGCGCGGCTCTCGCAGCAACAAGGCAAGACTCGTGTGGCAATCCAGGAACTTGCCGAACTCTATGGTGGATTCACCGAGGGATTCGATCTCGCTGACCTGAGCGAATTCAAGGCAATGCTTGACAGCCTTTAGCTACAAACGGTCGAGTTCAATCGGAACCAGTTGCGCAAATGGATCCACCCGCATCAGAAGGCGAATAAGACCGCTGCGAAGGAGATGCCATGGCGTTGCTGCTGCTATTTGCGTTGTTCACCAAGCATCTCGTATGCGACTTCCTTTGGCAGCCGAGTTGGATGCTAGCCGGCAAAGGCGACTTCCGGAGCCCAGGTGGCTATGCCCATGCGGGCCTGCATGGTCTGTGTACGGCCGTGCTGCTCGGCGGATTCGGCGTGACCCACTGGCTCTGGTTGGGGATCTTCGACGCCGTCGTCCACTACATGATCGACCGCTGGAAGGTGCGCCTCGGCCGACGTGCCAAATTGACGCCGGATCTGCCGCGGTTCTGGTGGGCGTTTGGCCTGGACCAGTACGCGCACGTACTGACCTACCTTGCCATAGTCTGGCTGGTTGGCAGGCTGAACTGATTCGCCGCCTTCCATTCACGGAATACGGTATCCAGACAGGATGCGGTGTCGCAGCCGTCACGCTTCTTCCGGAACGCCGCGATGTCGGCCTGGCTGATGGCGCCCGCCTTGAGCAGCCGCTGCTGCTCGGCATAGATGCGTTGGTAGCCCATGGAAAACAGCGCGGACTCGCAGATCAGCCGTTGCGTCTGCACGGGGACGGCAGGCGTGGCGGACGGGTCGCAGTCGATGTCGGAGGCATTTGCGCTGCCCTGTGCCATCAGGACCGCGGCGATCAGCCCGTGGAGAGATAAACGAGCGAAGCGGGGGAAGCTGGTGAGGCGGGTCATGGCCGGTGCCGGGGAAACACGAAAGTCGCCAAGTGTAGAATCCCCCGCATCATTTTTCCTCGGGGACCTTGGCATGAAGATGGATGCATTCGCATTTGGCACAACCGATTGGTCGAAGGTCGAACGTACCGAGCACAAGGGCGAAACCGGGACGGCCTTCTGGCGTACGCAGTATTTTGGCGAGGGCGATCGCCGCGTGCGTGTGCGCATGGTCGAGTATTCGCCCGGCTATCTTGCCGATCACTGGTGCAAGAAGGGGCATGTCCTGTTCTGCCTGGACGGGGAACTGGAAACCACGCTGGAAGACGGGCGCCAGTTCGTTCTTCGGCCTGGCATGAGCTATCAGGTCGGCGACGACGCCGAGCCGCATCAGTCGCGGACGACGACGGGCGCCACGCTCTTCATCGTCGATTGAGAAACGAGGATTGAGAAACGGGAGCGGGTGGCCAGGCGCCCGCCCGTGGTTCTGAAGGGCCGGCCTTACTGCGCCTTGCCCGTCGTCATGGCCATGCTTTGCAGACCGATGGCCTTACCCGAAGCATCCGTCACGCGCGACAACTCGCGATATGCATTGGCCTGCACCTGGGCCGGCAGCGGAACGAACTTTGCCTCACGCGCGAGCTGGTCACCGTGCAGGTAGCCCCAGGTAACGAACTTCATGGCCTCCAGCGTGCGCTCGCCTGCATGACTGACCGCAGGGACGACGATGAACGTCCCCATGGTGATCGGCCATGCTTCAGCGCCGGGCTGATTGACCAGCGTCGCGGTGAAGTCGCCTTTCCGGTTCCAGTTGCTGTGCACAACGGCGTCGCGGAAGCCCGCAACCGTCGCACTGACGAAGTTGCCGTCAGCGTTACGCAACTGCGCCGGATTCAGGCCTGCGTCCAGCACGTAGTTGTAGTCGACATAGCCAATCGCACCGCGAATACTCTGCACGGACTTGACCACCTCGCCGCTGCCCTTTGCGCCCGTGAAGCTTGCGGGCCACGTGAACGACGACTTTGCGCCGTTGGCCGATTTCCATTCCGCATTCACTTCGCTCAGGTAGGCGCTGAAGTGGTAGGTCGTTCCCGAACCGTCGGTCCGCACGACAGGGGTGATCTTCAGGTTGGGCAATGTGAGCCCGGGATTCAGCGCACGAATCTCGGGCGCATCCCACGCATCCACCTTTCCAAGAAAGATCCTTGCCAGAAGATCGCCCGTCAGCCTCAACTGGCCTTTCGGGATCGACGGAAGATTGACCACCGGAACCGCCGCGGTGACGACTGCGGGAATACAGATCAGGCCTGTCTTGCTTGCCTCTTGCGGCGACAGCGGTACGTCGGATGCACCGAAATCGACCTTGCTATCGCGAATGCGACGGATGCCTTCACCAGAGCCAACGGCCGCGTAGGTGAGCCTGGTGCCGGTGGCTGCCGCGTAGCCCGTTGACCAGACCTGGTAAACGGGCGCCGCGGCTGTGGAACCTGCGCCCTGAATTTCTACGGACTGCGCCGCAGTGGAGATCAGGGCCGTGCCGAGTATGGCCAGTGCGGTGTACTTGAGCATGTCCGTTCGCAGTAAATGAGCAGAGGGCATTGTATCGACATCACCCCGGTCTCGGCATCCCTCGCGGCACGGCCTGTTGCTAGTTGACAGCAGTGCTTACGCGCTGGCCACCACGATCATGCGCAATGCTTCCCCGCCAGCCACGATGGCCAGCAGCCGGTCGATGTTCGGGTGGGCGTTCGGGCGATTGCGCGCATCGGCCGTGTGTTCGCCGAACAACGCGAGGCCGAATTCGGCGGCCTTGGCGTCAAGCGTGCCGAATGCCTGCTGCAGGTAGTTGTACACGGCCAGCGAGCCCTGCTTGCCGGGCTTGTTCTCGATGCTGGCCACCACCGTACCAGCGGCGTCGACCAGATCGATGCGGTCGATGCCGTCGATGGCTGGCATCTGGGCCAGGTTGTCCTTGAATACGTTGCTCGGTTGAATCACTGAATCACTCCGCTTGTTTGTTAGACCGACTAGACCGATTTTCGGGCGGCCGTATCTTATCCGTTTTCGTCAACGCGCCCCGGCGGGCGTGCGCCTGAACTGATCCAGTACGTCGGCGGCGTCATGGCCTGCCTTCTGCTCCCATTCAGCAACGGCTTGCCCTCCCGCGCGCTGCAGCGCCGTGCGCAACGCGGCCGACGGCGGTTCTATGGTCACGCCGCTGCGCTGCATGTGCTGCCGGTTATCCTCGGCCCGGCTCCGCAGCCGCAACCACTGCTGGGTCTCCGTGGCCTGGGCGGCCTGGTCGACCTCGCGTCTTTGCTCCGGCGATAGCGCCGCGTACGCGCGGGCACTGACCGTGGCAAACGACAGCGGCATTGCATATTCGATGGTCGTGAAGTACGGGAGCCAGCCCCACAACTTCCGGCCCGCGTCGCCATCCCCCGACGACAACGCGGCGTTGATCGTTCCAGCCTTCAGCCGTGCCGGAAGCTCGGAAAACGAAAGGAACTCCGCCTTGGCCCCGGCAGCCTGCATGACGCTGGCGGACGTGGTGTCATAGGTGCGAATGGATAGCGTACGCAGCGCATCGACGCTGGATGCCGGCTGGCTGGACCAGATCCCCGATGCTGGCCACGGCGTGACATAGAGCAGATGCTGGCCGAGCGCCTCGAATGCCTTGGCGTAGAGCGGGCGCGCCAGGTCAAGCAGCCGCTGCGCGTCCTGGATGTTACCGACCACGAACGGCAGCGAGGACAACGCGAATACGGGATTCAATCCGGTCAGCGCGCCGCCGTAGGCATCCCCCGCATCCAGCACGCCGTCGCGCACCGCCTTGGGGATATCGGCAGACTTGATGCCTGCCGAGGCATCGTACGAAGGAACGATCTCCAGCGCCCCGCCCGTGCGGGACTTCACTTCCGCGGCAAAGGTGGACACCCCTTCGCCGGGCATGGTGTTCGCGGGGTACTCCGTTGCCATGCGCCATTGCGTCGGCTCGGTGGCGTGGGCCGGCAGCGCGGCGCCTGCCAAACCAGCCAGAATGGCCAGCGCCACTGTGGCGCGGCGTGCGGTATGGTGAAACTCGCGGTGAAATTCGATCATGTTTGACTAGTTGTGGGTGCGGATACGCGGGCACGCGGGCACGCGGGCACGCGGGCACGCGGGCACGCGGGCACGCGGGCACGCGGGCGTTGCATCGTGCACCCGGTTCTCCGGCGGCGCAACCGGGTGTAGCCACAATGCCAACTACAACCGCTACCCCAACCACTGACCGGCGAGCGAACCTCCCCGTGCCCGGGCGCGTCAAAGGTTACGACGCGCTAGAGAGCACGTCTCCTTCCATTCCCTGACAACCCGGCATGCCCCACTCGGCACACACGCGCTGGGCGACGCGCATGCGCAACATGGAGGCGATCATGAAGGGTCCGCCACGGCAATCTCACGGCCAGGGGAAAGGTTCTCCCCCGACAACGCCCATGAGCCAGTCTGGCGCACCGGGAAACCCGCCCGCCACGACAAAGGCCAGCGGCGGCGCGCCAAAGGGCGGCTTTGTTACCCGGTCACAGCGCGCGGGTTCAACCCGCGGACACTAACCGGTGACGCGGCGCAATGGCCCGGCTGGTTCTGCCGGGCCATTTTCGTTTCCCATGCGGCCGATGGCGATGTACGACAGGCCCTTGCGCAGGCCCTTGATCCGGTCCTCGATCCGCACTAAGTTGAAGCAGCCGCCATACCCAGGCGAAGGCCGATATGTCGCGATTGCCACTTCTACCGTGGTTGCTGGCTGGTGCGGTCATGCTGTCCGGGCCAGGACCACTCGCCCAAACGAGGCCATCGATGCCGCTCACCCTGACCTCTTCCGCATTCGCCAACGGCGGCGCAATTCCCGCCGTGCACACCTGCGAAGGCTCGGATACCTCACCGCCGCTTGCATGGTCCGGGCTGCCGCCCGGTACGGCCAGCCTGGCGCTGATCGTCGACGACCCGGACGCGCCGGACCCTGCTGCGCCGCAGATGACCTGGGTCCACTGGGTGGTATATGACCTGCCACCGCACGATGGATCGCTTGCCCAGGGGGTCAAACGAAGCAGCCTGCCGCCCGGCACGCACGAAGGCCTCAACGACTGGCAACGCACCGGCTTTGGCGGCCCGTGCCCGCCGGTTGGCCGCCATCGTTATTTCCACAAGCTCTACGCACTGGATGTCGTATTGCCCGATCTGGGCAGGCCGGACAAGGCTGCCCTGGAACGGGCGATGAAGGGGCACATCCTTGCGCATGCCGAACTGATCGGCACTTACCAGAAACGCAGGCCCTGATTGGAGCCGGCACGGGACCGCTGGCCCCGTGTGGCCCCGTGCACTGGCGATGGCGTCAGGAGCAGGCCTTGCCGTGATCGGGCTTGAAGCCCTTGGCCTTGGCGTCCGACTCCGACATGTACTCACCGCTCTTGGTCTTGCCGTAGTAGCGGTCTGACGGGCAATGGTAGACCTTGGTAGACGTGTTGACCCAGACCTGGCCCGGGCCGCCGCCCGGCGCTGCGGCAGTCTTCTTCTCTGCGGCAGGAGCCGCCGGCGTCGCGGCCTTGGGTGCAGGAGCCGCAGGTGCCATTGCCGCTGGAGCGGCCGGAGCGGACGCGGCGGCCTCGGCGCCGCCATACCAGTCCTTGATGCCCTTGTGTCCGGCGCAAGCGCCTTTCTTCGAGGCGCCGGAATAGTAGGTGCCGTCCTTGCAGAGGGCGGTACTACCCGATGGCGCGCCGGCGGGCGCCTGCGCCTGTGCACCGAGCGACAGGCCCAGCGCGGCCGCAACGGCCATCGACATCAGCAGATTCTTCATTGGCTGCTCCCATGATCAGGTGAAACAACGACACGAAAGAAACGCTTGCCCCAATGACCAGGGGCCAGGCATGCGAGTGTGGCGGCCTTGCATGTTGCAACGCGCGACGGCGTCACCGCGCCGCTCGCTCACGCTCACGCTCACGCTCGCTTCCTTTAACTGTTGCCGGATTCATGGCGTTGACACCGGGCCGGGATCAGCCGGCCAGTTCGGGAGCAATGCGCGCATTAGCGCACTCTGCAGCGGCAAGCGTCTGGCGAATCCCCTCCCGGTAGGGCGTCTTGCGGATTGGCCCGATCAGCCGCTGCAGCGCGGAATCGTCCAGGACGACTGGATCGGTCATCAGATAGTTCATCTCCACCATTTCACGCATAAGCGGATTGAACAGGCCCAGCAGACGCAGCGTCATCTTGCCCGCAACGCGCCGCTTCAGCGGCCGGCCGGTCTGGCGCTCCATCTCCTGAATCAGTTCGCGCTGCGTGATGACGCCGGCGCCGGCAAGGTGCCAGATCTTCCCGAACGCGGCCGGGGTGTCGATGACCCTTGCCACCACGGGCCCCACGTCCGGCACGAAGACGAATTCGTGGGGCCGGTCGATCGGCCCGATAAGGTCCGCCGTGCCGCCATTCGCCGCCGCCAGCGCAGCGCGATGCAGCAGGCTGGCCTCGACGCCGGGACCATAGAAATCGGGCAGCCGCAGCACCGTCGCGTTGATGCGGCCATCGGCATGGGCCTGCATCAACATGTCCTCCTGCGCCTTGCGCATCTGGCCCTTGAACGTGTGCGGATCACGCGGATGGTCTTCACGCACCGGCGTGGTCCGTGCCCTGCCATATGGATACACCGTGCCAATCAGGACGATGTTCGTGACTCCGGCCGCCACAGCGGCATCCAGCGTCTTGCGCATCAGTTGCGGGTGCAGTTCGAACTGCCAGTAGTTCACGCCAACCAGGTAGATCAGCGTTTCGGCACCGGCAACCGCGGCACGCATCGATTCCGCGGAATCCGTATCCCAGGTCACGATCTCCGCCAGCGGGTCGTTGCCAAATGCCTGGCGCAGATTCGCATCGTTCCTGCCTACCACCCTGTAGCGCTCGCCCTTGCCGCGCAGCGCAGCGGCGATGCTTTGTCCGATGACTCCCGCCGCCCCAAGCAATGCAACCTTCGGCATGGTGATTCTCCCGTGAGATGTTGAGTCTGCAGTGTGGATGAGCGGCAAGGGAAAGAAAATTGCCTAGAATCGACTGGCGCCCATACAAAAATGCATACCGTGCCCCGAACCGACCAGACCCACAGCGCCCCCATCCGAGCTGAACCCATCCAGAGCGAACCCAATTGGGAGTGGTACCGGACGTTCCTGCAGGTGCTGGAGGTCGGCTCGCTATCCGCAGCAGGCCGTGCGCTCGGCATCACACAGCCCACCGTCGGCCGGCATATCGACAGTCTCGAATCCTCGCTGGGACTGAAGCTGTTCACGCGATCGTTCGACGGTTTCACGCCCACCGATGCCGCCCACGAGTTGCGGCCCTATGCGGCAAGCCTGGCGGCCACCGCGGCCGCCCTGCGCCGCGTGGCCAGCAGCCATGGCACAGGCGTTCGGGGCACGGTGCGCCTGACGGCGAGCGAGGTGATCGGCGCAGAGGTGCTGCCGCCAATCCTGGCCGCGCTGCGCGGCACGCATGGCGAGCTTGTGGTCGAACTTGTATTGTCGAATCGGCCGGAAGACCTGCTGCGCCGCGAGGCCGACATCGCGATACGCATGTTCCGGCCAGCGCAGGGTGCCCTGATCGCCAGGCGCGTGGGCGGCGTTGAACTGGGCCTGCACGCCCATGAACGGTATCTGCAGACCCATGGCGTGCCGGCGTCCATGAGCGATCTGTCTCGCCACGCACTGATCGGCTATGACCAGGAAACCGCGTTCATCCGCAGCATGCAGAGCAAGCTCAAGCCGATCACGCGGGACAGTCTCGCATTCCGGAGCGACAGCGACCTTGCCCAGCTTGGCGCAATCCGCGCCGGCTTCGGCATAGGCGTGTGTCACGCACGGCTGGCGGCAAGGGACAAGCGGCTGGTAAGAGTGCTGCCGGAACAGTTCTCCGAAACGCTCGATACCTGGGTGGCCATGCACGAGGACCTGCGCGACAACGCGCGCTGCGCCGTCACGTTTGCCGCGCTGGTGGCCGGCCTTGGCGCGTACATCCACGGCGCTTCTCGCGACGGTGACGAATAGGCCCGCGCTGCGCGCCCATCGTCACCGGTGGTCAGCGCCGCTTGTGGAAGCTGACGCTCGCTAGTGTTTTTGGCTGTGATTGCCGTTGTTGTGCATCCGGTTGTCCTGGGCCTTTTCGTGGCTGGTCCCCGCAACGCTCCGGCGATCCGACGCACGCTGCTGACCCTTGTCCCGGTCGCTGGAGAACGCACCGTTTGAGTTCATCGCGGCCTCATGGCCACCATGACCCGAAGGCGCACCCATACCGCCGCCACCTCCGCCACCATGGGCGGCAGCGGCAACACTCAAACCGAGCAGCACGCTTGCGCATGCAAGCTGCATCGTCTTACGGAACATGGCATCTCCCTGGTTGTCTCGAAACTTGTCGGATGTGCCATTCCCCGTGGGGACGGCCATTGGCGATATGCCTCATCTATCTCAAGAACGACGCTTCAACGATCCAAGTTGACCCTGAGTCGTGACATTCGGTAAGTTGTGCCCCGGGAGTGACTACTGCCCGCGCGGCCCTGCGCCAGCCCGCACAACAAGCGAACCGCCACATGACGCTTGATGCGGCGCTTGGTGCGGTTTAATGCAGCTTAATGCACTTATCAAACATCGCATGACCACACTTCACATCATCATCCTGGCCTGCGTCCAAGGCCTGGCCGAGTTGCTACCGGTTTCCAGTTCAGCCCACGTCATCCTGGCCGAGAAATGGCTGGGCCTGGACCCGACCTCGCCCGACATGACGCTGATGCTGGTCATGTTGCACACGGGCACCATGTTCGCGGTCATCGCTTATTTCTGGCGCTCATGGCGGCAGACGTATTTCTCTTCGACCAAGGCACTGTGGGACAACGGCGTCCTGCTGGCGGTGGCCACGGCAGCAACGGGGGTCGTTGGGCTGGCCCTGCTGTATGTCATCAAGCATGCCGTGATGGGCAACGCCGACAGCTTCGAGGTGGAACACCTCTTTGGCAATACCAGGCTGATGGCGGTCAGTCTGGCCGTGGCTGGCGTGCTCATCATCGTGTCGTCCAGACGCGCCAACACGGCAACTGAAGACCTGACTGGCCGGCGTGCCTTCTGGGTTGGGGCTGTACAAGGGCTGTGCCTGCCGTTCCGCGGACTGTCGCGTTCGGGCGCAACGATCTCCAGCGGCATGCTGCTGGGTGTGCAGCGCCGCCGCGCGGAAGAGTTCAGCTTCGCGCTCGCGGTAGTGCTGACACCCGCCGTCATCGCCAAGGAGGGCTATCGCTTCGTCAAGGCGCATGCGGGCGCGACTGACGGCCTGCTGCACATGCTGGCACCGAGCCTGCTAGGCATGGTGTTCAGCTTTATCGCCGGATTGCTGGCGCTGCGCTGGCTGTCACGCTGGCTGGAGCAGGGTCGGTGGTACTTGTTTGGCTGCTACTGCCTGATCGCGTCGGTTGTTGTGTGGACGTTCGCCGGCTAAAGCTGCGCCTGCGTCATGTCGGGAGCCGCTACTGCTTCGTCGCGTCCTTGCCCATCGAGTCCTTGCCCATAGCGTCGTCCTTGCTCATGCCGCCCTTCTTTTCGGGCTTCTTGGTGTAGCTCTTGCTCATCTGGTCCTTCTTCATCTCATCCTTCCCCATCGACTCTTTCGCCATGCTGCCGCTTGCGCTCATGGCGCCTCCCTTGCCCATCTCGTCCTTCTTCATGGTGTCCTGCGCGATGGCGTTGCCGGCAAGCAGGGCCGCAGCCGAAAGCAGCAAAACAAGGTACCTTTTCATGGTGTTCTCCTTGAGTAGGTAAGTAAGGAGACCGGCGAAGTTGCAATTGCCAGTCGGGCCCGGCTGCTCCATCAGGAACCTCCGAACCAGTTGTATCCCTGGTCTTCCCAGTAACCGCCCGGATATTTGTTGGTAAGGAAAATGGCAACGATGTGCTTCGGATTCTTGTACCCGAGCTTGGTCGGCATGCGAAGCTTCATCGGGAACCCGTACTTCGGTGGCAGGCGTTCGCCGTCGTAAGTAAAGGCAAGCAGCGTCTGCGGGTGCAGCGCAGTGGGCATGTCAATGCTCGTGTAGTAGTCGTCAGCGCAAAGGAAGCCTACGTACTTTGCACTGGTATCTGCCCCGATACGTTGGAGGAACTCGGAGAATCGAGTGCCGCCCCATTTGCCAATGGCACTCCATCCCTCCACGCAGATATGGCGTGTCACTTGTGACGTCTGCGGAAGCGCATACAGTTCATCGAGGGTCCACGCCGCATTGCGCGAGACCATGCCACCGATTCTCAGACGGAATTCCCTGGCATCGACCTGCGGTACCTCGTCGACACCGTAATAGGCATTAAACGGGAATGGCCGCGTCAACCTGGATTCCGGATAGGTTGGCGCCAGCCGGTTCGGGTCGAAAAGCCAACCCTGCACACGGTCATTGAACCGTGAAACCGCCATCAGGAACGATTCAACGGATGACTCGTCGGTAAGACTGCAGCCAGTCAACAGCAGCAACCCACCGAGCGTAATGGCCTGTTTGCCGAATAGTCGGCGCGACGGCGCGCTCAACTCACGCGTTGCATCGTGCAGAATCAGCTTGCGGTCCAGCTTGACGATTTCACCAGACTTGTTCACGACACGTCTCCAGATCTCGGTCTATCTGCCGCGCAGCATGATGATGAGTGTGCGCGGGACCAGCGCAACCATCACTACGTGAACGACAAGAAAGAGCGCAATCGCACTCATGCCGATGAAGTGCACCCAACGCGCTGCGTCGTAGCCGCCCATCAGCATGCGCAGTAGCGGGAACTGGACTGACTTCCAGATGGCAAGCCCGGACAGCACCGTCAGCACTATCACCACAACGACGCCCAGATAGAAGAGCTTTTGGGCTGCGTTGTACTCGGTCAGGTCGGGATGTGCGAGCTTGCCTCGCAAGGCGGCAGCAACGTCGCGTAGCGCCGAGGAGATGGAGAGCGGAATGAAGCGCCGCCGAAAGCGGCCCGTGACGATGTTCATCGCGAGATAAACCACGCCATTGGCTACCAGCAGCCACATCGCCGCAAAGTGCCATTGCAAGGCTCCCGCAAGCCAGCCGCCGAGCGTGATGTCATTGGGGAAGCGGAAGCCAAATAGCGGCGAAGAGTTGTAGATGCGCCAGCCGCTCAACATCATGATGACCACCGCTATCGCATTCAGCCAGTGAGTGATGCGAACCCACGCGGGCTGGACCGTGGACGATTGCCGACTGCGCGGTGCCAACTCGTCCGGTGGCACGGGAGAGGGAGTATTCGGCACCTGACCGGCGGTATTCACTTCAATTCTCCGAGGTTGGGAGATACACCCACGACGCAACATATGCCCACATATGCCCGACCGCTGCCCCCCGGACGCCCTACCGAAACCAAAGCCAAATTATTGCTGTTACGTCACTGCTGTGGAAAGCAGGCGCAGCATGCACATTGACGATAGGACCAAAACGCAGGAGAGGCAAAGCAAGGATGTTCGGACTTGCGCGAACGTGCCAATAGGCGCCGGCTAAAGCAGCAACGTCAGGCTTCGGGCGATTGCACGCCCAGAATGGCCACGGTGGCCACCACGGCCACGCCAAGCAATGCTTCGATAACGATGCTCCTGCGCAGCGCGCGCACCGCCATGGCACTGCCGTTCTCCGATGCCATTGAGAGCGCCGGGCTCAGCCGATACCTGTTCAGCGCGGCCAACCCGAGCATCGCGGCGAACAACGCGAGCTTGATGAGCAGAAGCCGGCCATAGGGTGACATCAGTCCGTCGATGCCGGGCATCCCGGCGATGAACCAGTAATTGGCCGAACCAGTGACTACCAGCGTCGCAACGATCGCCGCGCCAATATGTGCGAACCCGTGGGAAGCGCGACCCAGCAGCGCGATGGGTGCCAGCCGCGCCAGCAGCATCAGACCGGCCAGCGCCCCGATCCACGCGCCGGCCGCCAGCAGATGTGCGATATCAATAAGGAGATGCGCCACGCCCGCCAGCCCATCGTTCATCGCGCCGTGACCGGCCCATGCCAGCGATGACAGCGCAATGGCGCCGCTGGCGGCAAGCGCAACGTTGCGAAACGTCGGCCTGTGCCCAAGCGCGAACCCGGCAATCAGGGCCGCCAGCAGTGCGCTCATCTGAACGAAACACGCAATGCCAAACCCCGTCTCCGTCATCACCATCGCGAAATCGTTGCTGCCAAGTTCCGCATAGGCTTCCACACCGGACATGGCCTTGGTCACCACGACCATGTGAACGGCCGACAGTACCAACCCGATCATTGCGGCAATCGTTGCGTATCGGGCGTAGCACCGGAATTTCGCGGCGCCGCGTTCGCCCTCGCGCAATGCATACAGCGCAAACAGCGGCAGGCCGAACAGCAGCATCAGGTCCAGATAGAGTGCGAACCGCACCAGGATATCGAGCCAGTCCGCCTGCATGGGATTACTTCGCCGTGAACGTGATGCTGCCGTTGACGCGGTGGGTATCGGACGACACCGCGCGCCAGTCCACGCGATAGGTGCCGGGCACCAGTGGGCTCTTCGGCGTGATGATCATCGTCCGTGGGTCGTCGCCGCCGGAAACGCTCACGGCGACTTTCATCGGTGGATGGTCCGTCATCCCCGGCATGCCCGTCATCACGAGGTTCGCCCCCGAGAACTGCTTGACGAGGTTCTCCGAGAACTGCAGTTCGATCCTGGTCGGCGCTGGCACTTCGGCGTTGTCTGCCGGCGTGGCGCTGACGAGCTTGGGATGCGCGAATGCGGCCGCACTGGCCAGCAGCGCGACCACGGGAATCAGTACCCTGGCCGCCGTAGTGACAAGTTTCATCAAATCTCCCCGAGTAACACCACTAGAACCATACGCGGACGCCGGCGACGAAGCGCGTCTCGCCGCTGCGGCCGCCGGATGCGCGAAGCATGTCGGCCGTGTTACCGAACGTCTGGTAGCGCTCCACGCCGATATACGGCGCGAACTGTCGGCTGAATTCATAGCGCAGCCGAACGCCCACCGCGCCATTCGAAAGCCCGCTGCCCGTGCCCGTTGCCGGATCGTTCTTGCCATACAGGTTCGCTTCGATACGCGGCTGGAGTATCAGCCGCTGTGTGATCAGCAGTTCGTATTCGGCGGACAGGCGCATCGCGGTACGTCCCTCGGTGCCAAGATACGCCGTTGCATCGACTTCGAACCAGTACGGCGCCAGCCCCTGCACGCCAAACGCGAGCCAGTTGCGGGCCGGACGGCCGTAGCCCGCATCGTTGCGCAAGCCGATCTGCGTATCCCAGTAAGTGGAGATCGCATGGCCCCAGAGCAGTTCGGTACGGGCGTCATGGACCTTGCCCTTCTCCGCCTCGCCTTCGGCCTTGATCACGAGCTTGTCATAGGCGCTGCCGAACCACGCCTGCGCTTCATATGAAGCGGCATTGCTGTCGCTGCCGTGTGTCCACTCGAGGCGATCCACCAGCACCGCGGCATACAGGTGCTCATCGGCCATGTGAAGCTGACGGTTCTCGCCAAGCGCGTACTTGCCGACGCCGAGTTGATACCCGCCAGAGTATGCGTTCGGATCGCGCGCGTCTGGCGGGGCGCTGCCGCCCTGCATCTTCATGTCGCCATGATCCATGACAGGCGGGGGGGCGCTCTCCGCATTTCCACCATCCATGGTTTGTACATCGCCGCTATCCATCGTCTGGATGTCGTCGTCACTCATGTTCTGCGTCGATGGCGTCGATTCGGACGCCGGCGCTTGTGCCGCGTGACCGGCGTGCGAATGCTGCGCCCATGCGGTACCCATGCTGACGGACAGAACGGCGGCCACTAGCAGCGGTGGCTTGAACAATTGGAATCCGCGCGTCATGCCACCACCACTTCGCGGAACATGCCCATGTCCATATGCATCATCAGATGGCAGTGCCATGCCCATCGCCCGAGCGCATCGGCTGTCACGAGGAAGCTGATGCGTTGCGCCGGCTGTACGGGGATGGTGTGACGGCGTGCCTGGAACGATCCATCTGGCGCCTCCAGCTCACTCCACATGCCATGCATGTGCATCGGGTGCGTCATCATCGTGTCGTTGTGGAGAATGACCCGCAGCCGCTCGCCATGCTTGAAGAAGACCGGCGTCGACTTGCCATACTCCACGCCGTCGAACGACCACGTGTAGCGCTCCATGTTGCCGGTCAGGTGCAGTTCCACTTCTCGGCCTGGACCGCGCGGGTCCATCGGGCCGCCTACCGTGTGCATGTCCGCCAGCGTCAGCACGCGGCGGCCATTGTTGCGCAGGCCGATGCCGGGATCGTCGAGATTCGTGCGCGCCATGTCCACGCGCATGTCGGTACTCGGCCCATACTCGGTACGCGCGTGGCGCGCCTGCTTGCTGGGCACCTTGAGCAAGTCTCCATGCGCCATGCCGGCCATGCCAGCCATTGCCGACATGTCGTGCTGGCTGTGATCCATCGCCCCATGATTCATCGCGCCGTGGTGCATGCCGTGCATGTCGCCCATCATGTCGGCCATCGTGAGCCACTCCACCTTGTCCAGCGCCGGAACCGGCGGCTGCAAGCCCTCGCGCACGGCCAGCGTGCCACGCGCGAATCCCGTGCGATCCATCGACTGCGCGAAGATCGTGTAAGCGTCGTCGGCAGGCTGCACGAGCACGTCGCAGGTTTCCCCGGGGCCGATGCGGAACTCGTCAACCGTCACCGGCTCGATGTTCTGCCCGTCGACCTGGATGACCTTGAGCTTCAGACCCGGGATGCGCACGTCATAGAACGTGTTGCCCGCGCCGTTGACAAAGCGCAGCCGCACCCTCTCGCCCGGGCGGAACAGCCCGGTCCAGTTGCCAGCCGGGGTCACCCCGTTCATCAGGTAGGTCAGCGTGGCACCCGACAGGTCTGCCAGATCGGTCGGATTCATCCGCATCTGGTTCCACATCTTCCGTTTCTCCAAGGCGGCACCAAGGCCGTTGCTGGAAACGTCACGGAAGAAGTCCACCACCGTGGGCTGGTTGTAGTTGTAGTAGTCGCTCTGGATCCTGAGCTTGGACATGACCCGCATCGAGTCTTCATCGGTCCAGTCGGACAGCAGCACGGCGTAGTCGCGATCGGCGCGCACGGGATCGTCCTCGCCATCGATAAGCAGGCTGCCATAGACGCCGGTCATCTCCTGCATGCCGGAGTGCGAGTGATACCAGTAGCTGCCGGTCTGCTCCACCTTGAAGCGGTACGTGAATGTCTCGCCCGGGGGGATGCCCGGAAAGCTGATGCCGGGCACGCCGTCCATCTGGTACGGCAGGATGATGCCGTGCCAGTGGATCGATGTCGGCTCATTCAGGCGGTTGGTGACGCGGATCGTCACCGTGTCGCCCTTGCGCCAGCGCAGCGTGGGGCCGGGCAGCATGCCGTTGATCGTGGTGCCGATGCCCGGCTTGCCCGTGAAGTTGACCGCCGATTCCGCAATGACGAGATCGAACTCGGTCCCGCTCAGGACCGGCGCGGTGCCGCTGCCAGCATGCGCGTGGCTGCCGCCCCCATGCGCCGAGGCGCCTTGTGCCAGTCCGCCGAGTGCGCCAATGACGCCGCCGGCAACAAGCCCCTGGACGAATCGGCGCCGGGACAAGCCCGCCGAAGCGGGCCGAATCAGGTCGGCCGGAACTTTGGCTCGCATGCAATGCTTCCTTTTACGCGTGAACAAGCGCCTGTAATTGGCGCGGCGGGCACAGATTAGTCAGGGTGCAGTAACCGCCCAATGACCCGAAAATTACATTCCGGTAATGTCCGCGTCATGTTCGCACGGCGGCGTACACTTGCGGCGTTTCCGGGCGCAGGGCCCATGCACAGGCGAGACGAGGACGCGAATGAAGCTGTTGGTGGTCGAGGACGAAACGAAGACCGGCGAGTACCTGAGGCAGGGCCTGACCGAGGCTGGCTTCGTTGTGGATCTGGCGCAGAACGGCCAGGATGGCCAGCACCTGGCGCTGACGGATTCCTACGACCTGCTCATCCTCGACGTAATGCTGCCGGACATCGATGGCTGGCGAATCCTGCAGAACATCCGGGCCGCCGGGAATCCCGTGCCGGTGTTGTTCCTCACTGCGCGCGACAGCGTTGCCGACCGCGTCAAGGGTCTGGAACTCGGTGCGGACGACTACCTCATCAAGCCATTCGCGTTTTCCGAGCTGCTGGCCCGCGTGCGCACGCTGCTGCGTCGCGGCGCCGCGCAGATGCCGGTGGACCGCATCCAGATCGCCGATCTCGTGCTGGACCTCGCGCGCCGTCGGGCCACGCGCGCCGGCCGCAGGATCGTGCTGACCGGCAAGGAGTTCGCGCTGCTGGAGCTGCTTGCACGCCGCCGTGGCGAGGTGCTGCCACGATCGCTGATCGCATCGCAGGTCTGGGACATGAACTTCGACAGCGACAGCAATGTGATCGACGTGGCGATCCGGCGCCTGCGCGCGAAGATCGACGACGACTTCGACGACAAGCTGATCCAGACCGTGCGCGGCATGGGATACGTGCTCGAAGCGCCGGAGGATCAGCACTGATGCGCGGCTACTCGCTGACCACACGCCTGACCGCGTTCTTCTCGCTGTCTTCGGCCTGCGTGTTGCTCGGACTAGGGCTGTTGATCTTCACGGCGATGGACAGGCACTTCGCGGAAGAGGACTACGCGCTGCTGCGCGACAACATGCGGCTGGTAGAGAAGACGATTGCCGCGAACACCGGCGATGCGCTTCCTGCAAGGCTGACCGATACCTACCAGCATCACAGCGGCCTGCTGGTGCTTGCACGCGGCGCCGATGGCAGCACGCGCTACGCTACGCCGGACTTCGACTTCGGCACGGCAATCGCCGCATCGCGCGATCACGTCAGCAACGAAGGCTTCTTCCAGTGGAAACAGGGGGACAAGAGCTATCGCGGCATGCGCGCCGAACTCGCGGCACCGGGCAATCGCATCGACATCCTGCTGGCGATGGACACCGAGATCCACGAACACTTCGTGCATGCGTTCCGTCGATCGCTCGTCTCCTACGTGGCGCTAGCCGTGCTGGCCAGCGGCATCTTTGGCTGGTGGGCGGCGCGCCGGGGCCTGGCGCCATTGCGCGCAATGGCCACGCGGGCCAACGTCGTCACGGGAGACAAGCTCCATGAACGCATGCCGGTTGATGCCGTGCCCGAGGAAATGGCGGATCTGGCCGCCAATCTGAATGCGATGCTGGAGCGCTTGCAGCGCGATTTCCGCCGGCTGTCCGAATTCTCGTCCGACCTGGCGCACGAACTACGCACGCCGCTGACCAACCTGATGACGCAAACGCAGGTGGCGCTGTCCCAGCCGAGGGACGCTGCAAAGTACCGCGATATCCTGGCGTCGAACGCGGAAGAGCTTCAGCGCCTGTCGCGCATGGTGTCTGACATGCTGTATCTCGCCAAGATGGAACACGGGCTGGATCTGCCTCACAAGGAGCCCATTTCCATCGCGCAGGAAGCGCAGGCGCTGTTCGATTTCTATGAGGCGCTGGCCGAAGACAGACAAGTGGCGCTGCGGCTGCTTGGTGACGGCATCGTCGAGGGCGATCGATTGATGCTGCGGCGCGCACTGAGCAACCTGCTCTCCAATGCGTTGCGCCATACGCCGCAAGGGGGATCGGTTGTCGTCGAAGCCCATACGGAAGCGGCCGAGGTTGTGGTGGCCGTGGAGAACGACGGCCCCGCCATTCCGGCCGAGTTGCTGCCATCGCTATTCGACCGATTCTTCCGCGGCGATAAATCGCGAGTGCGCCCGGAATCCGACAGCGTCGGCCTTGGGCTTTCCATCACCCGCGCGATCATGACGGCGCACGGTGGCGCGATCTCGGTCCAGTCAGCAAACGGGAAAACCCGCTTCACGCTGCGCTTCCCCGCTGCGCCGCAGCCACAACGCCAAGGCGCCGGCGCCTAACTGACAGGACGTGCTGCAGTCAGGCACGCACCACGCGAGCCCTGGCACGTTCCATCACCTCGAATACGAGCATCCCCGCCACCATGGCCATGACAAAGCCGACGGCCTTCGGGTAGCCGGCGCCAAGCGCCACCAACGCGGGGCCGGGGCAGAATCCCGCCGTACCCCAGCCGACTCCGAACAGCGCGCTGCCGATCACGAGCCTCGGCGTAATGACAGTGCTTGCCGGCAATTGCATGGGCAGCCCCAGCAGCGAACGCTGGCGGCGCCTGGCAAGCAGGAACGCCATTGAGCCAATGACGATGGCGCCCACCATCACAAAGGCCAGCGATGGGTCCCAGCGTCCGGCCAGATCGAGAAAACCGAGCACCTTGGCCGGATTCGCCATGCCGGAAACCATCAGGCCAATGCCGAACAGCAGGCCTGCAAGCAGTGCAGTAATGGCGCCCATGTCAGCCTCCAATCAGATGACGGGTTACGAAGACGGTCAGGAATCCCGCTGCCATGAATGTCAGCGTGGCCACCAGCGAACGGATGGACCCGCGCGAGATGCCACAGACACCATGACCACTCGTGCAGCCGCTGGCATAGCGCGTGCCGATCCCCACCAGAAAGCCTGCGATGAGGACTTCGCCCCAGCTCGCCTGGATGTCGGCCTGGGCCGGCATGCCAAACAGTGCTGCGGCTACTGGTGCGCCGATCAGGCCAGCAAGGAAAGCCAGCCGCCACGTCATGTCGTTGCGCGGCAAGCTGAGCAGCCCGCCCAGGATGCCGCTGATGCCCGCAATCCGGCCATTGAAGAGCACCAGCACGGTGGCGGCCACGCCGATGATGAGCCCGCCGGCCAGGGACAGGCCCGGTGTGAAGTTGCCAAGATCAATCAGCAGCATGTCGCCCCTCTCCTTGCGTGTTCGTTGTCGTGTTCGTAGTCGTGTTCGTATTGGCGCAGAACTGTTCATACAGCACGCCCATGACAGCAAGCGCCTGCCCGCTGGCCACCGCATAGATGATGCTCTTGCCCTCGCGGCGCGTTGAAACCAGCCCGGACTCCCGGAGCACGGCAAGCTGCTGCGACAGCGTCGGCTGATGAATGCCAAGCCGCGCTTCCAATTCGCCGACGGACATTTCTCCCTGGGAAAGCTGGCACATCAACAGCAGCCGGTCACGATTGGCCAGCACCTTGAGCAGCGCGCAGGCATCCTCCGCTGCACTTTGCAGGCTGACGAGGTCTGTGGAGGGATGGGGGTGGCTCATGCGCAATCCAATACTTTCGCGAAGTATAGTATATAAATTTATATATTGTTGAACGGCCCAACAGACGGGTTGCGTCTGCCGGGCCCTTCAGGGAGCTAGCTCCTCACTCATCAAAGTCCCACATGCGGTGGAGATCCAGCTTCAGACGGCTGTCCGATTCCAGGACGTCAACGCTTGCCAGGCGCTCCGCCAGCAAGGCATCCGCCAGGCTGCGGCGCACGGCAATGAGTTCGGGCAAGCCCGATTCACCCGCGCGATAGGCGCGCGTCGCACGCTCGGACGCCGTGCGCTGCAACGCGGCGGCCTCGGTCTGCGCCACCGATGCGGCGCGCTTGCCCGACAGGTTCCGGTACAGCACGTCGAACTCCGCGCCCAGCTTGCGCTCAAGGCCGAGCCGTCGCCGCGCCGCGGTCTCGGCATCCGCCGCGGCCGCTACAGCGTTCGAGCGGCGATAGGCAGACCCGAGCGGCATCGACACACTGACACCGAGAATCCGCTCGGCGCCGCCGCGCTCCACCGTGACGAACATGCCCACCGTCGGATCGGGCTTGCGATCGAGATCCGCGCGTTTGGCCTGTTGCTGTGCATGGGCCTCCTCCGCCATCGCCAGCCGGTACTCGTGGCTGTCCTGTACGTACTCGGTACGCAGCTGCTCGGCGGGCTCCTGCGGAGCGGGCGGCAGCACGATCCTGACCGGTTCTGGCGTGGGACGTCCCACCATCGGAAAGCGCGCGCGCAGATCCGCCAGCGATGCCGCTTCGGCCGCCTCGGCCGTCGCCACGGCGGCACGCGCACGGGCCAGCTCCGCCGCCGCCAGTTCGGCATCGAGACGCGCGGCATCGCCCACCTGAACGCGGCGAGCGGTCATGGTCGCCAGATCCGATGCAGCACGCGCGTTGTCTTCGGCCGCCATGCGGGCCTGGCTCGCACGAATGACGGCGATCCAGAGACTCAGGATCTGCCGCGACGTTTCGTGACGGGCATCCTTCACCGCCAGATTGCCGGCTTCCGCCGCAAGATCGGCCAGCGCGCCATCGGCCTGGGCCTTGCCCCAGAGGCGCAACGGCCGTTCCACCGCAATCTGGCCTTCGGCATAGCGTTCGGAAGGCTCGCGAACCTGCCGGCCTTGTCCGATCGCACGGATCACGGTTTCCGCAGTACCGGCGCGCGTGCCCTCGGCACGTGCCAGCGTGGCGTCCCGCCGTGACTCCGCAGTCAGTACGTCAGGCGATTGCAAGACGGCCTCGCGCACTGCCCCTTCGGCAGGCAGGTACGACAGCGCATCCTGCGCGCGCGCCGCGATGCTCGACAGCACGGCCGCCCCAATCAGCACCTTCGTGATGCTCAGCATGATCGGCTTCATTGCGTTTCTCCCTGGGCAGTCAGACGAAGCCCGGGCAAGCCGAAGCGTTCGAACAGCAACGGCAGCAGCAGCAGCGTGAGCGCCGTGGAAGTGACCAGACCACCCGACACGACAACGGCCAGCGGACGCTGGATCTCTGACCCGGGCCCGGAAGCCAGCAGCAGCGGAATCATGCCGAGCGCCGTGATACAGGCAGTCATCAACACCGGCCGCAATCGATCGCGCACGCCCACGCGCACGGTCGTGGCCATGTCGTGGCCGGCGTCGAGCAGCGCATTGAAATGCGACACCAGCACCACGCCATTGAGCACGGCGATGCCAAGCAGCGCGATAAAGCCCACCGATGCCGGCACCGACATGTACTCGCCCGACAGCCGCAGCGCGGCAATGCCGCCAACCAGTGCGAACGGAATATTGGCGATCACCAGCACCGCCTGACGAATCGAGCGGAATGTCAGCATCAGCAGCAGGAAGATCGCGCCAAGGGCCAGCGGCACCACCAGCGCCAGACGCGCCGCGGCGCGCTGCTGGTTCTCGAACTGGCCGCCCCACACGATGCGCAATCCGTTGAGCGAGCCGATACGGCCCACCGCGGCCTGCGCTTCCTGCACGAAGCCGGCCAGGTCCCGACCGGTCACGTTGACCTGCACCACCGCGAAGCGCGCACCATCCTCATGGTTGATACGTACCGGCCCGTCGATCCGCTCGATACGCGCCAGCGACGTCAGCGGCCAGACCTTGCCGTCCGGCGCCGTCACCAGCAGGTTCGCGAACGACTCCGGCGCCTGTCGCAATCCAGGCCCGCCGCGCAGAATCAGCGGCGTACGCACGATGCCTTCCGGCACCACACCGATCCGGTCGCCCTCCACCAGCGCGCGAAGTTGCGCCTGCAGCGCATCTCCGCTGAATCCCGCCTGACCGGCGGCCGCGCGATCGAGCACCACGTTCATGTACTGCACGCCGCTGTTGCTCGGCGCAATGACCTCGGCCACGCCGTTGATCTTGCGTACCGTGGCGGCGATGGTCTGCGCTGCGCTGTCGATGGCGGCGAGGTTGCTGCCGAAGATCTTGATGGCCACATCGCCGCGCGTGCCGGTCAGCATCTCCGATACACGCATCTCGATCGGCTGCGTGAATCCGTAGACCACACCGGGGAAGCGCTCCATCACCTTCCGGATCGCCTCGACGATGTCGTCCTTGCTGCCACGCCATTGGTCCTTCGGCTTGAGTACCAGGAACGTATCGGTCTCATTCAGGCCCATTGGATCGAGCCCCAGGTCATCGGAGCCAGAGCGTGCCACGATCGAACGGATCTCCGGCACCTCCTTGAGCAACGCCTGCTGTACGCGCTGGTCCAGATCGAGCGATGCCGCCAGCGATACCGACGGCGCCTTCTGCAGTTGCACGATCAGGTCGCCCTCGTCCATGGTCGGCATGAACGTCTTGCCGACGGATACGTACAGCAGCACAGCCAGCGCCAGCGCCGCGCCTGCCACGCCAAAAACGATGCGGCGATGCGCGAAGCTCCACTGCTGCACCCGTGCAAACCCGTCAGCCACCTTGCGCATCAGCCACGGCATTTCGTCGGCATGGGCCAGCAACAGCAACGACGCCAGCGCCGGTACCACCGTGAAGGCAATGACGATCGACGCAGCCAGCGCCAGCACGATCGTCAACGCCACCGGCGCAAACAGCTTGCCCTCCAGCCCCTGCAACGACAGCAGCGGAAGGAACACGATGGCGATGATCGACACGCCTGCCAGCATCGGTGTGGCCACCGATGCCACCGCATGGCGTATGGCGGCGCCGCGCAGGTCTGCATGCGTACCGTGTTCGCTCTTGCGCGCCAACGCGGTCTCTATGTTCTCCACCACCACCACGGCGGCATCCACAAGCATGCCCAGCGCGATGGCCAGGCCACCCAGGCTCATCAGGTTGGCGGTGAGCCCGACGTAGTGCATCAGCAGGAATGTGGCCAGCATCGACAGCGGCAACGTAGTGGCCACCACAAGCGCCGCGCGCACGCCGCCGAGAAACAGGTACAGCGTCACCACCACCAGCACGCTGGCCTCGATCAGCGCGCGCACGACGGTATTGGCTGCACGCGACACCAGTTCGCCACGGTTGTAGAACACATGCGTGGTCATGCCCTTTGGCAACTGCGGCGCCAGCGTGTCAAGGCGCGCCTGCACGGCTTCCACCAGCTTGCGGGCGTCCGCGCCGCGCAGGCCGAGCACCAGGCCTTCGACCACCTCGCCGCGTCCGTCCTGGCTTACCGCGCCATTGCGCGTGGCCTCCCCAAGCTTGACGGTGGCCACATCGCCCACCGTCACGGAAGCCGCGCTCACCATGCCCTGTGCGGGCTCGATCACGATCGCACGCAGGTCATCGACGCCACGCACGCCGCCTTCCACGCGCACGACCCAGTGCTCGTCGCCCTGCTCCAGTCGCCCTGCTCCATCGTTGCGGTTATTGGTATCGAGCGCATCGCGCAACTGCTGCAGCGTTACGCTTCGGGCACGCAGCCGCGCCGGGTCGGGAATGACTTCGTAGCTGCGGACTTCGCCGCCAAGCGCATTGACATCGGCCACGCCCGCCACCGTTCGCAGCGCGGGGCGAATCACCCAGTCGAGCACGCGACGGCGTTCGGCCAGGCTGTAGCCATCGCCATCGACGGTGAACATGAACATCTCGCCAAGCGGCGTGGTGATGGGCGCCAGCCCGCCTACCGCCGACGAAGGCAGATCGCGCGCGATGCCTGCCAGACGTTCAGAGACCTGCTGGCGCGCCCAGTAGACGTCCACGCCTTCCTCGAAATCGACCGTCACATCGCTGATGCCGTATTTCGACACCGAGCGGACGATCGTCTTGTGAGGGATGCCGAGCAGTTCCTGCTCGATCGGTGTCGAGACACGCTGCTCGACTTCCTCGGGCGTCATGCCCGGCACTTTCAGCACCAACTTGACCTGCGTGGGCGAGATGTCGGGAAACGCATCGATCGGCAGGTTCAGGTAAGCCCATGCGCCGGCAATCGCCAGCACGCATGCGGCGATCAGCACCAGCGGGCGCTGCCGCAGTGAAAATTCGATCAGTCGGCCCAGCATCACTGATCTCCCGTCAGGATGCCCTTGAGCGCGCCGATGCCGCTGACCGCCACGCGCGCCCCGGCGGGCAGGCTGGTCCGCACCACTGCCGTCGCTTCGTCCGTGCTTTCAACCGTGACACCGTGGAACTCGAAGCCCTTGTCCGTGGCCAGGAACACGCCCGGTGTGCCCTGCCAGTACACCAGCGAGGCGGCGGGAATGCGCACCCGGCCCTCTGCGCCGACACCCGTGGCGCCGCGCAGCACGAGCGTCACGTTGATGTTCTCTCCCGCGCGCAGGTTGCCACGCTGCTCCAGCGATGCGCGCACGCGCACGCCCGCCGTGCCGTCGCCGGTCGGCGCAATGCCGATCACCTTGCCGGCCGCGCCGCGCTGCCTGACCTCCACGCCATCGCCAGGCGAAGGCACCGGTATGTCACGGCCGACCAGCAAGTCCAGCTCCAGCGCGTCCGGATTGACGATCCGGAACAGCGGCGCCGCAGCGTCCACACGTGCCCCGGGTATGGCATTGACCTCGGACACCACGCCAGCCCGGCTGGCCACAAGCTGTGCCTCTCCGCCTGCCCCGCCGAATGCAATGCCGGCCGACGCGAGTTCGGCACGCCGGGCCTTGACCATCGCGGCGGCCTCCGTAGCGCGTGCCTCGGTTGCCTGGAGCCGACTGTTGGCGATGATGCCGTCATCGAACAGCAGCTTGTCGCGGGCGAGGGACTTCTGGGCAAGGTTGGCCTGCGAGTTGGCCTCGGTCAGCGCACGGCTTGTCTCGAACAGTTGCGGACTGGCGAATGTCGCCAGCGCCTGCCCCTGCCGAACGGTCTGGCCGACAGCCACGATCACGCGCGGAACGATGCCGGCATAGGGGGCCGCCACAACGTACTGGGCATCGGGCCGGAAAACCACGCGTGCGTGCGTGCCGACTTCCAGCTTCGCAGACGTCTGGACGGGGCTGAACCGCACGCCCAGCGCGCGCGCCTGGTCCGCGGACAAGGGCACGGGCGGCACCGCCTGCGGGCTTGGAGACTGGGCAAACGAATGCCCGGCAAGAATCATGGCCGACGCGATCCCCGCGCCGGTCCTCAGGATCCGGGTGAAAAACATGGATAACTCCAGAATGCGTTTGATCCGCGCGCGCACCAGATCAAGGCGCGTGCACGAGAGACGCCGGCGAGCAGCCGGCCAACGGCATCAGGAGCAGAGCGGTGGGGCTTGTGCGGGTGGTGGCCGACTGACGCGGCTGGACCATCGCCCGCAACGCGGAACCGCGCGCCAGCGCGGCCCAGGCATGGCGTGGACCGCCAGCGCTTCACGCAGCAGGAACGTCAGGACCGAAGCGCCAAGTACGGCGGCGGCCAGCAGCAGCAAGGTAAAGGAAGCCGGACCGATGCCCGTTTCAACATCCACCTCGAAGGGCTCGCGGTGGGAGGCAAAGGCATGGTGATGATGCCCATGCCCAGGCAGCAATTCGAAACGCGAATGAGAATCGACAGACCGTGACGGCGTCGTATGCACGTGGAGGCCAGTCTGGGTAGGAGTACCAATATGGCCGTGCAGAAGCGGGGTCAACAACTGCGCCAACACGATGATCAGCAGCAGCGCGCCCCGAAGCGGAACGCTCAGGGTTGCACGTGTCATGGGTGCGCATTGTAGCGGAACAGGCTTGCGGATGGACAGGCCTGTTCCTGCTTAATCACCGATTAACGCTGCGCTGGCCTTCTTACCCTGTCAGTCGATACCCCTGCGCCAGAAGATTCGATAGCGACGCCCGAGCGCCGGGCCAGGAGGAGAAATCACCTGAGTGCCACTGATTGCGACGTCATAGATACTGCTTCCGATCTTGACCGAGACAGGTACCGGCGTCGGCGGGAAGCCGCCGCCTGCACGCACCTGGTAGCGATCCACAACGGTAAGCGAACCGCTCTGGTTCACGTCGAACACCGCCGCACCGTTCAGGTAGTTCACCATGTAGATGCGTGCTTCCCCCATATTGCCCGTGCATGAGTTGGGTGCGGCAGCCTGCGGCGTATTGGTACTGAAGATGACGGTGCCCGACAGCGTGGTAGAGCCACTGACCACTTTCTCGCCAGTTCCTAGGACGATGTACCAACCGCTCGCGGCGGCCAGCGCCGTCTGGGCCGCCTGTACCTGGGCCGAAGTCCCGACCTGCACCGCGTCGGACGTGGCATCGAAAAGCTGGCCAGCGCTAACCGACGTACTCCCAAGGGCACCCTCGGTAATCGGACTCGCGCGCACCGCATTCAAGCCGTGGTCGTCGTTGATCATGTAGAAGCGGTTCTGGATCGACGTGTCGAGAGGATGCTCGCGATCTCCGGAGCCGATCAGCACGGTGTCGTACGGGTTCGTTGGTGTGGCGGGAACGACATCCGGCGCGAACAGGAACTTGCGTGCGTTGGTGCCGCTCCCGCCAAGGGCGGCCAAAAGCGTGACCGTCCAGTTGGAAGGCGAGGCGTCGCTGATATTGATGCGCCAGATATTCGCGCCGGTATCGGCCGCATAGATCCGGTCGATATAGCCGTCCCGGTCGGAGTCGATGATCGCCATGCTTGCGGGGATCGCATAGGCCATGTTGGTACCGACCGCAGCCGATGGCCCCGCCTGCCAGATGATCGCGCCGGTAACAGCGTCCAGCACCATCACGCCACGCCCCATCGTGGCTGCCTGCTGCGTGACCGGATCGTTGGCGTTGGCATCGTAGCCAAGGCCGAAGATCAGGACCGGATCGCTGGAGGCACGGATCTTCGCGACGCGCAGGTCCGACCATGTCTGCCCAAGCTCGGCAAAGCCCGTATCCGTGTTGCTGTGCTTCCAGAGCATTCTGGGAGCCGAGGGGTTACTGACATCCAGCGCATAGATGAACCTGCCGCCGCGCCGCATGGTCAGGAACAGGTAGGCCTTGTCGCCACGCGTGTAGTCGATCTTGCCGTCGGTATATGCGGAGTAGGTATAGACCGAGGCTGATCCGTCCACGAAATACGGCTTCGGTGACGTCGACGAGATCGTCGGCGAATGGTTGTACATCCGCTGGAACTTCGAGAAATGCTCCGATGGAATGAAGTTCCAGAGTTCCGCGCCATCGCCCGAGTTCGGACCACCCTTTACCGCGTGCAGCATCCCGTCGTTGGCGCCATAGAACACCACCACGTCGTCGGAGTTGCGGTTGTAGTTGATCACGGCCGGCCGCGAGTGCAGCACATCACCGTGCACGAACCCGCGGATGTTGTAGACCGGAGGCGACGAGGGATTCGCGACCGCAGGATCGTCAACCAGCGTATTGCCGCCGCGTATCCAGTTGATGATGGGCTCGGTATTGGTTCCGCTGGCAAATCCAAGGGCCGTGGCCGTAATCGAGGTATTGGCAGTGCTGAACGGCGTGGTGGACAGCAGGGACCCAGATGCGCAACTTCCGGTACACGTGTAGGCCGCGCGCGATGCCTGGTTCGATGCGAAAGCGGTACGCAGGTATTGTCCGACGCCGCCTTTCTCCACCAGGTCGCCATCGGGTGCGTCCGAGCTTCCTCCCGCACCTTGCGAGAACGGGTAGTACGTCGCGTTCCAGTAGTTCGAGACCGTACTCCAGATGCTGGTGACATCGGGGTTGACGAACCCGGTGTTCTTGTTTTCTACGACAGCGCCGTTGGCGTCCGCCAGGAACACGGTAGGCGGCGTGGTGGTGGTATCCGCGTTGAGCTGGTACTGCTTCAGGTTGCCGACCCAGTTTGGCTTGGAGTTGGTATCCGGGCGGAACATGCCCAGATAGACCTGGTTAAGGTAGGTACCGCGTACGCTGACCGACACCGGCAACGATACGGAGGCAAATACCGAGTTCACGGCCTGGATCCGGCTGAGAATGCTCTGCAGTGCAGTCGCCAGCCCAGCGTCATCGCCAGCCTGAAAGTAGGCTCCACCTCCATTGGCCGCCATGTTCTTCATCATCGCGGTGAAATCGGGGTTTTGCTCCTGATTGTATGCATCGATCGTATAGGTGACCACCGAGCCGTTCGTGGCAGCGGCGCTGCCCGCACCAAGATCCGGGCGCAGGTTCAGGAACCTTGCCCAAGCAGACTGCACATCTGGCGCTGTCGAGTAGTTGTACTTGGCAAGCGTCGCACTGGAAGGGTCGGTTGGAGGCGGTACCGGAGGCAATTGGCCCTTCCGGTTGTTGCCGATGAAGATGATGTACGTCTTGCCACATCCGCCACCTAGCGGGCTGTTATAGCCGGAACCGTTCGCAGAACCCTTGTACGCAAAACCGCTCGAGAGGTGTACCCCCGAAGCGGTGAGATTGTCCTTGCTGGTACCTGGGTTTCCCGCGTAGTCGGCCATCGGGTCCATGCCCGCCCAGCTGAACGGCGAGCCCGTCAGGTAGAGCCACGCTTCGTACAACGCGTTGGCATAGTCTCCGGATGCTTGGTCAATCTTCTCGTCGGGCCAATTCACAGTAACGGTATTGACGATGCCGTTGGTAATATTCTGCAACGCTGCGTTGTTGGCAGCCGATGTCATATCTCGGATTCCAAAGCGCACATACCCGCCGTAGCGCCCGCTCCCGTTCGTCGTCAGCATCATGAGGCCGATGTTTACCGGCTGCGTCAGCCCCTTGACGAAGCTCGCAATAGCCTGCAACTCCGCCTCGCCCTGGGTTGATCCCGGCCACTTCTGCGAAGTCTTGGACCAGTTCGCTGTGTTGTCGAGAATGAACAGGATGTTTGGTGCGGTGGCCGACGATGCCCCGTTCGGCACAGTGAAGATGTCGGTATCGTCAGGATAGCCTGCAATCGGCACGAGGGCAGTCGCCACCAGGACGACGTATCGGAGCAGCTTGAGCATTGACATGGTTTGACCCCAGCGAAGCGTTTTGTTTGTTCTTTGGCGCCCAGCCCTCATCCGGGGCAGGTGGCAGTCGGGTCCATCCGCACCTTGACACCCTGATGCACGGTGACGGAGACACCGCTGCCACGATTGTCGGTGGCAGTGGCGGCAACATCCCAATAGGTGTCCTGCGGTGCAGAGGCCGCGAAGTCATAGCTGTATCCGTCCGCCGGCAGCATCTGCAGGCAGACGGGCGAGGCAGTCTGGACGGTATAGTCCGCGACCCCGTCATTGTTGATATCGATATTGAAGGTCTGCGCAACCGGCGTATAGAAGTTCGCCGACGAGCTGACGATCTTCTCGATGGCCTGCTGGGCCGCCGCGGTCGCTTCGGCCCTGACCTGGTGGTTGCCCACGACACGAAGGCTGGAATTGCCCATGCGCACCGCGGATACGACCAGCAGCGTCAGCACCAGCAGCATGACCAGTCCGACAACGAGGCTGATACCGGCCTGCTTTCGCCGGGCAAGTTTGAACCTGCGGATCATCGTCATTCCCTCCGTCCGCTCGGGTTGATGACGCGCACCGTTCCCGCATAGACGTGGCGCTTGTAGGCATCGGAGAACGGCCCCACCACGCCCGAGACACCCATGCTGTAGGTCTTGGCGTCGGAATAGCCGTTCGAGGATTGCGTGTTGCGTGCGAGCAGATTGACTTCCACCGCCATGACGTTGGGCCAGTCGCTCAGCGCCGGCGCCGTGATGAACGGCGAAGCCGGCGAGCCCGAGTTGATCGCATCGACGCCGTAGTCGAGCTGCATGTTCTGGATGCCGTCAACCAGCGGTGTCATGACAAACGTGGTGGCCCCACCCGAGGTCGAGATCTCCAGGCGTTTGAGCGTGGGAACCGGCTTGCCACCATCGGCAGCCGCGGTACAGGTGGTTGCGCCAGCAGCATAGAGATTGCAGGGGCTCACGAAGTAGATATGTTCAACGTAGCGTCTCAGATCGGCCGGCGTGACACCATCTTTCTTCACCAGTGTGTACTTGCTCGGCGTGGCAGGCGTCGGGTCTGGCCCGATGTCCGTGATCCGGCCTGCCGGTGTGGTCTGTACGTAGACCTGACCCGCTGCGGCGCTGGCGATGGCGGGGGGCGGATCGTCAGTCTCCAGCCGCCGGACTACCAGAATGTCCGTTCCCGGTACATGATCCGTGTCGGCCAGGCACGTCGACAGCGGTGCCGGCACCGCCGCCGGGCTGTCATACCCTTGCAATGGCAACGCCAGCGATGCGTCGATGCTCACCTTGTCCATGGCACACGGATTAGGTAGTGCGGTCGGCACGGCAATCGCGGTGGCGTATTGACCGTAGTAGCCGGCATTCTCGATATCGTCCTGAAGCAGCGTGAAGGCATAGCGTCCGCTTTCGATCTGGCGGCCGGACTTGTTCAACTCTGCGCGCGCACTGCTTTGCTGACTGATGAGCGCCGTTATGCCGGCGAGCAGGAACAGCGCAATGGTGATGGCAACCATCAGCTCGATCAGGGTCAGGCCCGTCTGATAGCGGTACCGCCCGGCGCGCTGGCGAAGTTCGACAGTTTTCTTCACGGGTATCAGTTCAGATTTGCGATCTGCAGGGTGGCACTCACCACGCGCCGCTCGTTTTCGTTCCCGTACAGCCCCGCCCCGCAGGTGAGCCCACCCGCCGGTGCGGTAGTCGGGGTCTTGCCCTGCCAGGCAACGCTGACCATGTACACGCCAGATACGGCATTGAAGCTGACACACCCTCGTGCGCCGATCATCGCGCCAACGCTGTTGGCACCTTTGGTTTCGGCCGCGCCCGCAAGCAGACCGCTCCAGGCGGCAAGATCGCTGTTGGCCAACGTATAGGCCTGTGTCGTGCCCAGCGAACAGGACGGTATGGTGCCCGCTCCGGAGCCCAGATAGGGAACACCGTTCGTGGTGTCCGTAGTGATCGCGTAGCAGCCGGCCGCGGTACGGTTGGCGTTGATGCGATCGACCATGTCTTGCATCAGAATCAGGGCCTGGGCGCGCTGGTACGTCTCCGCTTCCGCACGCTGTGTTGCCAGCAGCAGGCCGACAAGCCCCAGCAAACCCACGAGCAGGACAATCAATGTCACAAATGTCTCGATCAGGCCAAAGCCACCCTGGCGAAACCTATGTCTCGATGACCTGCGCATCAGCAACTCCCCGTCAGGCTGGTAGGCAGTCCGCTCAGGTCGACGTTGACGCATTGAGGTGTTGCCGTACTGTTCGTGGCGGAGATGCTGAAGGGATTGACCGTTGCCGAAAGCCGCCCGCTGCTGTTGTAGACAAGGTTGCCGGTCGGCCCCGCAACGGTCAGCCCGGACAACCCGTCGTGCGCGGTCAGCACACTTGCCCCCGCCGATACCGACCAGCCGTTCTGCCATCCGCCCGTGGCAGGCGCCACCGTGACACCGGTATTGCGCTTGATCGCCTCGCTGCGCGCGTAGGTCAGTGCGGAGACGAGGTCATAGGCAGCCGTCTTGGCTCTTTGCCCCTGGATGAAGTCTCGAAAATACGGCGTGGCGATCGCCATCAGGATGGCCGACACCATGACCGTGGTCATCAATTCGATGAGCGTAAAGCCTTTCGCGCCGGAGCTTCGCCACTCGGCCAGTGAGCGGGTGTTCTGTGCATGTTTCATGGCTCACACTCACCAGCAGTTTGTCAGGGGGCCAGGACCGCTGATGCCCTTGGTGCCGGTCTGATCGACGGTAAGGTTCTGACACTGCGTGTCACCAGCAAGCTGCGTCCCAAACGGTGTCGCCGTGACGGTATAGGTCGGCGGCGTTGCCGCGTTGTTGGCCGTGAGCGTGACGTTGTAGTGCTGCGAGACTGCTGCGGGGGCCGACGCACCCAATATCGTCATCGACGTCGCGTACTGGCGAGCATCGAGGTTGTATTGCTCTTGCTGGTTGGCAACGCCGAGTATGAAGCTCTGGGCAGCGGAACGATTGCTGCGGATGACGTATTGCGTATAGGAGGGATAAGCGATGGCTGCGAGTATCGCGACGATCGCGACCGTGATCATCAACTCGATCAGCGTGAACCCGTAAGTTCGTGGCGCGCGACGCAAGCGCGCCCGACGGCTCGCCATGTCCGCAGACCCAATACCCGATTTGACCCGAAACGGCAGGTTTCCCCCACTGCCGTGACGCCCTGCATGGGTTCTTTGCCCCATTTTCGAGCTCCGTATTCGTTATGTACCGGTTGACCAAACCGGCTGATATTGCGCGAAGTGTATGTCACAGAATTCGGCAAGGTCAAAGAAAATGCAGTGCACTGATCATCGCGTTGCGCACGCCAGACAACACGCGATGTATCAGTGTGGAAATCTTAAGTTGACCTTCACGAATATGCGCATTGATGTACACATGCCTCATATGTCTGCACGGTATGTAAGCGCATGAATGACGCATACATTCACGCACCTGGCCCGCTACGGTTGAATGCATCACACCATGATGGACAGCAGACTGGATATATCACGTCGTGATATCACGCCGGTACCGAATCCGCATACTCGTCGTGCCGCTTCCACCAGGTGCCCGTCTCGTTTCGTCCTCTCGGTGCGCGGTCGAGCCACTGGTACATGCCCCAGAGCCCATCGAGTCCGCGCGCGTAGGTCGAGTAGGTGTGATAGACCACGCCCTCCTCCAGCACGAATGCGCTCAGGCCCGGTCTGTCGCGCGAAAACGTGGCGGCATCGGTGCCGCATGTGGCCGCGAACTGCTTGACCGGCTCCGGCGGCTGATCCATGTCCAGCGCGTGCCCACGGCGTTCGTAGTTGTACTCGGCATCGCCCGCGCGCTGCTGCGCCTCTGTGATCGAGACATTGAAATCAAAATTGAAATCACTGCTGGCCGACGATGCCCAGGGGAAGGTCCAGCCCATCCTGCGCCGATAGGCCAACAGCTTGTCGAGCGGTGCGCGTGATACGGCCCAGAGCATGACGTCATGATTGGCCAGGTGGATGGCGAAGCCGTTGAAGCTGTCCGCGATCGACGAGCAGGACGGGCATCCGGCCTTGTAGTCCGGGCCGAACATGAAGTGATAGACGAGCAGTTGCGAGCGTCCGCTGAAGAGATCCGCCAGCGACACGCTGCCGCCCTCGGTATCGAACCGGTACGCCTTGTCCACGCGTACCCATGGCAACGCCTGCCGCCGGCGCGCCAGTTCATCACTGCGCCGCGTCAGTTCCTTTTCCGCGTTGAGCAGATCGAGCCGCGCCGCCAGCCACTGTTCGCGCGTCCCGGTGGAATGTGTAGTCATCGTCGCTCCTTCCGGTGAAGTGGGGTCCCTGTGCTAGATTAGCCGCGGCCTTCACACAGCGGGAGTGACAAAAATGGCGGGATTCGGATGGACTCGTTGATCACCGCCGCGGCGCTTGCGTTGGCGGCCGGTGACCCGCTTGGCGCGCTGAACCGGGTGGCCCTGCGCGACGATCCGCCCGCACTCGCGCTGCGCGGCATTGCCATGGCGCAGCTCGGCGATTTTGATCGCGCGAAGATACTTCTGCGCAGTGCCGCGCGGGGCTTCGGCGCCAGGGAAGCCGTGTCCCGGGCGCGATGCGTCGTCGCCGAAGCGGAGATCGCCCTTGCCTCGCGCGATCTGGGCTGGACTGGGAAAGCACTCGAAACAGCGCGTGCCACGCTGGACGCGCACGGCGATCACGTCAATGCCGCGCATGCGCGCTATCTCGAAGTCCGTCGCCTGTTGCTGATCGGCCAGCTCGATGCCGCCGAGCGTGCGCTTGACACGCTCGACCCTGCGCTGCTCCCGCCCGCCTTGCACGCCGCCCATGAACTGGTGGTCACCGGCATTGCGATGCGCAGGCTGCAGACAGCGGCCGCGCGCGCCTCGCTGGCCCGCGCCGGGCAAGCGGCGCGGCAAGCCGGCATTCCCGCGCTGCTTGCCGAAGTGGAAAGCGCGGCGATGCATCTCGACGCCCCGGCCGCACGCTGCATTGCACGTGGCCAGATGCGTGAGCTGCGGCTCGATGACGTGGAAGCGCTGCTGAGGTCGGACACGTTTGTCGTCGATGCATGCCGGCTGGCGGTATGCCACATGGGCACGGTGGTTCCGCTCTCCAGGCGCCCGGTACTGTTTGCGCTTGCCCGGACGCTTGCCGAAGCGTGGCCCGGCGACGTCCCGCGCAATACGCTGATTGCGCAGGCCTTCCGCACCCGGCATGCCGATGAAACGCTCCGCGCACGCCTGCGTGTAGAGATCGGTCGATTGCGCGCGATGCTGGGCGCGCTGGCCGGCGTACATGCAACGAAGCATGGGTTCGCGCTCGCCCCGCGGAATGGATGCGATGTGGCGGTACTGGCGCAGCCGGTCGAGGACGACAACGCAACGCTGCTCGCCTGTCTTGCGGATGGCCAGGCGTGGTCGAGTTCATCGCTGGCGCTTGCCCTCGGCGCCAGCCAGCGCTCCGTGCAGCGCGCGCTGGAGGCACTGGCCACTGCCGGCCGCGTCCAATCAATCGGACGCGGGCGCGTTCAGCGCTGGATCACCCCGCCGATGCCCGGAATCACGACAGCCTTGTTACTCCACGTTCCGCTGCCTGCCAACTAGCATGAAGTCCCACACTACGGACTACGGACGACCATCATGAAACGATCCAACGCAACAATCCTCCGCGAATTCGGCCCCTTCCCCGGGATCGAGCACGTGCACGGCGTCACCTATGACGGCACGCAGGTCTGGATGGCGGTCGGCAACAGCCTGGTTGCCCTGGACCCAGGCAACGGCAAGACGCTTCGATCGATCGATTTGCCGGCGCATGCGGGCACCGCTTTCGATGGCCAGTACATCTACCAAATCGGCGACGATCGCATCCGCAAGATCGACCCGCAGACGGGCCGCATCCTGGCCACCATTCCGGCGCCTGGCGGCGGTGGCGACTCGGGGTTGGCGTGGGCGGAGGGATCGCTCTGGGTGGGCCAGTACCGCGAGCGAAAGATCCATCAGATCGATCCGCAAACCGGCGCCATTCTGCGCACGATCGACTCGAACCGCTTTGTCACCGGCGTGACGTGGGTTGACGGGTCGCTATGGCACGGCGCAGGGGAAGGTGATGAAGGTGCGCTGCGGCGCATCGATGCCCAGACCGGCGAGGTGCTGGAACAGCTGGACATGCCGAAGGGTCTGGGAGTGTCAGGACTGGAGTCCGATGGTGGCGATCAGTTCTTCTGCGGCGGCGGCACCAGCGGCAAGCTGCGCGTGGTGCGGCGGCCTCCGCGCGACTAGTGTCGTCTGGCGGGGCCGTCGGATCGCAGTCCCCGGCGAGCCCCATCCGCGTGCTACGCGCGGATTGCGCATGCACGCGGCTTCAGACACTGCGGCTTGCACCGGCCGCATCCTAGTAGCTGTAGTACGGCTGCGGCGGCGCATAACGGACCGGCGCAGCGCCGCACGGTACATAGGCGCCGTCATAGCTGCGATAGCAGTAGCCCGGCGGCACCTGCGGCGCGGCGTAGGCAACGGGCTGGGGCGGCGGCGCATAGACCGGCGCCGGCGCGGCCACTACGGGCTGGCTGCTGGCTACCAGCGCGCCGATGGCGAGTCCTGCGACGGCCGCAACGGCCAGCGCAGCGCCCGCGGAATCGCCGCCGCGATAGTAGCGGTCATGGGCTGAGGCCGATCCCGCTACCAGCATGGCAGCGCTGAGAACGGCAATACCGGTATAGCGAATCGACTTGCGCATTTCGGACTCCTTGACGGCCAACGATTGGCCTTGCTTGTTGGAATCCATCATGGATGACAGTCGATTACAGTGGGTTACGCGATGGTGAGCAGATGTTAATGGCCGCAGGATTTGCGCTGTTGTGAAATCAGCCGTTGCAATTGCGGGAATCGCTGCAACATCCTGCCCCCCGCCCTGAACCGCCGCCACGCAGGCAGGCAAGTAGGGCGGGCTATCGGACTGGTGCTATCGGGTCGGTGCTATCGGGTCGGTGCTATTGCGCCGGCCTTGGCAACGCGGGGTTGGTGCCCTGCTGCGTTGCGCCGGCTTCCGCCTGATGCCGGGCCTCCAGCTTGCGCAACGATTGCTCGAGCGAGTTGGGGTAAGCCTCGTCGTTGATATCAAACCCGACAGCCTTCAGTTCCTGCAATTCCTTGAGGATTGACGCGCGGGTGACGGGAGGTGTGTCACTTGCCGTAGCCACCTGTGCGCTTGCGTAGCCGCAAACGGTGCTCAACGACAGGACGATGGCGCAGGTGCGGCACATCTTGAAGAAGGATCCGGATTCCATGTTGCTCTCCTGTTCTTGTGGATCGCTTCCTCATATTAGTCAGCAGACAGAAGAAATCTCTTGTAATGAGATCGATTCGCATTTACCATGCATTCACTGTCTGACGAACGGCACATCGCCGATACCGGACACCCAGATTGCAGGGCGCCTCTTGCAGGCAAGACCTGGTAACGCGGAAACAACGCGGCGCCCGTTACCGACTTTTGTGGGGACCGCTCCGAGACACGGAGCGTTTGGTAGTAGCCAGTTGCAGGAAGATCGGGAAAACATCCAGACCCCGTTTTCCCGATCGCGTCATCCAGCAACAAGCCAGGCCACCTTTTTATTCCGCGCGCCGGACAGGCACCGCGCGCCGCCCGGGACGATGCAGCATGAACGGCCCGGGCGTCTCCCGCCTGATCTAATCCGTTCCGTTGTTTTTGCACCTTCATTGCACCGCCCGCTGGGCGCAGGCTGCCTCACGATGAATTCCTACGCGAATGCCGATGCCGTGCCGCTCAGGCGTGCAGGCCTGAAGGCCACCTCACCGCGCCTGCACATACTGGAAGTGTTCCGCGGTAGCGAACGCCGCCACCTGAGCGCGGAGGACGTCTATCGGGCGATGCTGACGCTCGGCATCGACGCCGGCCTGTCCACGGTCTATCGCGTGTTGAACCAGCTAGTGCAGGCGGACATCCTGCTGCGCCACAGCTTCGAGTCGGATCACGCGGTATTCGAGCTTAACGAGGGTGGCCACCATGACCATCTGATCTGCCTGGAATGCGGCCGGGTGGAGGAGTTTCGCGACGAACGCATCGAGCAGCGTCAGATGCAGGTTGCGGCACGGAACGACTTCGTGCTGCGTGAGCACATGCTGGTGCTTTACGGGCTCTGCCCCGCATGTCGCCCGGCCCAGGAACCAGAGGTTGGCAGGGGGCTGCCAAGTGGTCGTTAGGTTACCGTTGCGTTGCCGTTAAGCTGCCGTTAAGAAGGCCGGTCGACCAGGACGCACATCGCTTACAGAAATGCTAATTCCCGTTACAAACGCGCGTGAATGGTAATACGCCACTTGGGTAGAGTGGAGGCGTAGTAGCTCACCCCTCTGGTGATAACCGTGAACAACAAGCGTCCTCTCTATCTTTCGATTCTCATCGCCGGCGCCGCCGCGCTGGCTGCATCCATGTCCGCGATGGCCCACGTCGATATCGACGTCAACCTTGGCGTTCCTGCGCCCGTGATGGTTGCCCCGGCACCGGTTGTGGTGGCTCCGCCGCCGCCCGCCTACGTGGTGGCGCCCCCGCCCGTGGTCTATCGCCCTGGCCCGCCCGTGGTGGTGGCAGCGCCCGCCGTTGTCGTTGGATGGCACGGCGACCGCTACTGGGACGGCCGCCGCTGGTATGACCGCCGCGACTATCACGCGTACCACGATCACGACCACGACCACGACCACCACCACGACCACGATCGCGACGACTACTACCGCCGCTGATCCACTCCGATCATGACCGGGCCACGGCCGGCGCCACCGCCGGCGTGGTCTGTCGCAGAACCAGCCAGACCGCGGCCCCGATCAGCAGCATGCCCACGGCGTGGGCCCACGACAGCGCCTCGCCCAGGAACAGCCATCCCCAGATAATGCCGAACGGCGGAATCAGGAAGGTCACGGTCAACGACCGCACCGGGCCAAGATCGGCGATCAGCCGGAAGTACAGCACATAGGCGATCGCCGTACAGAACATCCCAAGGCAGAGCATCGCCGTCCATACTCCCGCCCCGGCTGCAGGCAGCGTGTTTTCATGTAAAAGCGCGGCCACGCTGAACGGCAGCAGAAACAGCGTTGCACCGACCATGCTGCCACCGGCCACCAGCCGGTTATCCAGCCCGCCGCGCGCCGTGATCCACCGGCGCGTCAGGAACCCGGCCAGCCCGTAGCAGGACGTCGCCACCAGGCATGCCAGCGCACCGAACAGCACTTCGCGCGAAAACACCACAGGGCCCGTGCGCGTCAGCACCGCAACGCCGGCCAGCCCCATGACGACACCAGCGGCCTTTGTGCGGGTCAGCTTTTCGGCAAAGAACAACGCGCCGATCAGCACGCCCATCAACGGCGTCATGGCATTGAAGATCGCCGAGTAGCCGGCAGGCAGCCAGAGCGCAGCAATCGAGTACATCACGAAAGGGATGCCGGAGTTGATGATTCCGAGCACGATGACGGCGCGCCACTTGCCGTGCATCTCCCACTTGAGTCCAAGCATCGGCAGGCAGGCAGCAAGCGTCACTGCGCCAATCAGCACCCGAAAGAATGCCGTTGGCAGCGGCCCAAGCACCGGGGCACCAATACGGAGGAACAGGAAACTGGCGCCCCAGATGGCGGACAGCGTCAGCAGGCGAATCAGGTCAGCGGGTTTCATTGAGCGATTTGGAGCGATTGGAAGCAATGATCAAACCAAAAGACAATAGACTGTTGCCGCAATGCGACAAAATCGGCACTTTGGCGCATCGTCTCGTAGCGCCACCGGTCCATGGGATCGTATTAAAGCGCTGAAGCTGGCTGAAGGCGCGCTGATTTCGGACATACGCCTTCGCACGCCTAAATCATCGAACTGGCGCCCTAATTTGGTGAAAAAGCCACGATTGTTGCGCTTTCGCCGCTCAATGCTTTCGATTTGCTTTCGGAACCACCCCCCCGATGTAGGGGTAACTACCACAGCGCGTGACATCGCGTGTTCGATTCCATTAAAATCTGTCCTGCGCCAGAGTTAATTGACCCCTCCGACGCATTCCCGACAAGCCGCCAGGCATACCTGGCGGCTTCTTTTTTTTGGGCGTTACAGAAAGATGTATCGTATGTCACAGCGGGGCCGTCACGGCACTGGGCGTTCTGTGCACGTTGCGTTCCTGCGTCAACCGTCCGGCACTCTACCGCGTTGCCTGCGACATGAAACGACAGTTCCTAGGCTTGCTAGCCCGCGTCTACGTCATGCAATTCGCCATGGAGGTGCCCGCCACCGTGGCCATGCTTGCAGAAATGCTCATGGATTACGGATTCCAGGTAGACATCGGCTCCGTACGACCTCTGCTGCGCGCGCTGCAGATGGAGGGCTATCTCGAAAGCGTGCTGCGCGACGGCATCGGGCGGGTCTACCTGCTCACGGAACTGGGCCGCGAGGAGTTGGCAAACAGCCGCACGCGCATCGATGAGCTTTACCGCCGCCTGCACAATCCAGTGGCAGAGAGCATTACCATGACAGCGGCACCTGTCTCGAATACCTGAACCCCTCGCCCAAGATCACAGGAACCGGCACGCCGCCACAGCGGTCTGCCGGTTTTTTTTGCCCGGTTCCGTACCCGTTTCTGCGAGCGATCCGGACGCGCCCTGCGCATCACGGATCAGGCCGCCAGCTCAGCACTGTTGACCAGCCCCCGGTCCCCGCGAAGGATCTGCCGTAGCGCATCCAGGCCAACCGGCTGGCAGAACAGGTAGCCCTGCAAGGCATCGCAGCCAGCCCCGCGCAGAAAGTCGAACTGTGCCTTCGACTCCACGCCTTCAGCCACCACCTGCAAGTGCAGTTGATGCCCCAGCGTGATGATGGCCGCGGCCACCGCCCGGTCGTGCCCTGGCGCCGCGAGATCGTCGACAAACGACTTGTCGATCTTGAGCTTGCTGATCGGCAGCCGGGTCAGGTAGCCGAGCCCCGAGTAACCTGTGCCGAAGTCGTCGATCGACAAACCCACGCCAAGCTCGCGCACACGCCTGAACGTGTCGAGCGTGGTTTCGCCGCCGTCGACGAGGATGCCTTCCGTTACCTCGATCGTCAGGCTGGCGGCTGGCAGGCCCGATGTCTGGAGCGCCCGCGCCACGGTGTCCGGAAAATTCGCCTGGCGCAACTGCAGCGGCGAAACGTTGACGGCCACGTCGAAGTCGCACGCAAGCTCCCGGCGCAGCGACTGGATTTCGTGGCAGGCGGTGCTCAGGGTCCACTCGCCAAGCGCGCTGATCAGCCCGCTCTGCTCGGCAATCGGAATGAACTCGGACGGCTGCATCACGCCACGTTCCGGCGTTTCCCAGGCGATCAGGGCCTCCACGCCTAGTAGCGCCAGCGTCGACGCGTCGACGATAGGCTGGTAACGCAGCCGGAACTCGCGCTCCGCCAGCGCCCGCCGCAGCAACGCCTCGATCGTGAACCGCGTGCGCGATGCCACGGCCATCTCGCTGGCAAAGCGGCGCAGTTGTGCGCGCCCGCCGTGCTTGGCCGCGTACATCGCCGAATCGGCCGATTTCAGCAGGTCCGTCAGCGTGTCGGCATCCTGGGGAAAGATCGCCATGCCAAGCGAGGGCGTCACGCGCAGATGCTGGCCGGCAAGCGGAAGATCCTCGGAGACGCGCGCCAGGACCTTGGCGGCCACCAGTTCCGCCTCGCCGTCGTACCGGACGTCGCCCAGCACGACGGCGAACTCATCGCCGCCCATCCGCGCAACGATGTCGCGCGGCCGTACCGCGCCACGAATGCGGTCGGCGATCGTGCGCAGCACGTCGTCGCCTACCGGGTGGCCCAGTGTCTCGTTCAGATGCTTGAAATGGTCCAGATCGAGCAGCAGCAGTGCCACGCCACTGCTCCGCAGGCGTGCCTCGAGGAGCAGCGCCTCGCACCGCTCGTGCAGTTCCGCGCGATTGGGCAGCCCTGTCAGCGCGTCATGCTGGGCCATGTGTCGGATGTAGGCGTCGGCCAGCGTCGCCTGTTGCCGTGCCTCCCGGCGCTCGTGCCGGAGACGGCCCGCGAGCCAGGCCGCCAGCAATACGGCAGCCACGGCCACAAGCAGCGCGAGCCCGACGAGCGTTGACGAAAGCAGGTTCATGAACGGCTGAAGAGGATGCGGCATTGGAATGTCTGGCGCACTATACCGTGTGTGCTTACGCCCGCACAGTGCCTGCCCGCACGCGTCCACCGAAGTGACGCATCGGCTGTACCCTGTCAACCTGGAATCTTCGGGCTGTTCAAACGGGTGAGCCGTGGTAGCTTACGCTGGCCAATGGTCCGGGTTGTCAGATCAGACACAGGTGTATCCACCGGCAAAAATCCGGCCGCTGTCGCCGCGTCGATTCGTAACCGCCAAATGCCCCCGTTGCTGCCCTCGCTCAAAGTGCGCATCGCGCTGATCACCACGGTGCTTGCCGCCGTGCTTGGCGGTGGCATCGTTGTCGGCTCGCTCTACTTCGCGCACCGCGATCTCGAGGACGCGCTGCAGAACCAGCAGGATTCCATCGTAAAACTCTCTGCGGACCAGCTCGATACAGCCATGGAGGACCGTATCGAGCTGCTTGCACACCTGGCTCCCCAGCTACGCGACACGCTTGCGCACACCGATAGCACCCCGCACGAGGCCCTGCGCGCGGCAGTCCTGCAGGTGGTGAGCCGCACCATTCCGATACCGGAGGCATTCAACGCGGTCATGGTGACCGACGCGTCCGGGGCTGTTGTGACAACGGAAGGCAAGCCGATCGAGATCGGGGACCGCGCTTACTTCCGGGAGGCCATGCGCACGCGCAATGTCGTCGTGGCCGCACCGATCCGCGCGCGCACCGATGGATCGCTGGGCGTGCTGGTGGTGGCGCCTGTGCTGTCGCAAACGGGAGCCTTCCTTGGCATCGTGGGTGGCTGGCTCGACCTTGCCAGTTCCAACTTCCTGGTGGAGATCGGCAATAACCGGCTGGGCACTACGGGCTTTTATTGCCTGGCATCGGCTGGCCCCGAGCCACGCTATATCCAGCACCCGGACCCTGCCATGGCGCGGCAGCCTGCGCGCGCGGTCGGCGAGACCTGCGGCGCGGACGACCGTGGCGCGGCGCTGGAATTCCTCAACCCGAGCCGCCCGGTCATTGCCCGCCGCCTGATGGCGACCACGGGCTGGGAACTCGTGGCGGTACTGCCCGCGCAAGAGGCCTATGCGCCGCTGCGCCAGATGCAGCGCCGCTTCCTGATGATGTCCGCCATCGCGCTTGCTGTGGTAGCACTGCTGATATGGCTGGCGGTGCGCCACTTGCTGGCGCCGCTTTCCCGGCTGCATCAGGTGGTACGGGCCAGCACGGACGACGTTGACGCGTTCGAGCGCCTTCCGCAGCGCCCGCACCGTGACGAGATCGGCGATGTCACGCGCGCGTTTATCCGCCTGATGCGCGACGTCCGGCAGCGCGGGCAGCAGTTGGCGCGCAGCGAGCGCCGGTTGCGCGCGGTCACCGACACGCTGCCGTCCCTGCTGGCCTTCATCGACAACGAGGAACGCTACGTCTTTAACAACGTCGCGTACGAGCGGCTATTTGGCATGACCCCCGACGAGATCCGCGGCAAGACCGTGCGCGAGGTGCTGGGCGAGGAACGCTACGAACGCGCCAGGCCCTACCTGGAGCGCGCGCTTCGCGGCGAGGTGGTCAACTTCGAGGCCGAATTCCATTTCCCGCACCACCACTGGATGGAGATGAACTATCGCCCCGAGTGGAGTGAGGACGGCCGGCACGTGGTGGGCGTGCACATCCACGTTCAGGACATCACGCGGCGCAAGCTCGAAAACCTGCGCCTGTCCCATATTTCGCGCACCGACCATCTCACGCAGTTGCAAAACCGCGGCGCATTCGAGACCCAGCTGCAGGACGCCATGACACTGAGCCGCGCCGAGCATCGGCTGATGGCACTGCTCTACCTGGACATGGACCGGTTCAAGGCGGTCAACGACATCCACGGCCATGCCACGGGGGACTTGCTGCTGCAGGCGTTCGCGCTACGGCTGCGGCGCTGCGTGCGCGAGAGCGACCACGTCGCGCGGCTTGGCGGCGACGAATTCGCGGTGATTCTTGAAGACATCGGCAACCCGGCCGTTGCGCAGCGGATTGCCAGCGCGGTCCTGGAGTCTGTTGGCCGGCGCTTCTACTTCGACGGAATACTGGCCGACGTCGATGTCAGCATTGGCGTGGCGCTCTATCGCGGCGCGCCAATGAGCATGGAAGCGTTGATGCGGCAGGCCGACATGCTGCTGTATCGCGCCAAGTCCCTGGGCCGCGGCCGTTTTGAGATCGGCCCCTCCGAGTTGATGGAAGCCGAGACCTGACGCCACACTTTCGGCGCTGAAAGGCGCGCTGCCGCGCCCTTCTGGCCTGATCTTCAGTGCTTGGTGGATTCGTCCGATGCGTCGGACGCCAGCGGCGCGTCCGCGTCGAACGGCACGTGGCGGCCGTCGGCCGACTGGTAGCCGAGCTTCGCGTTCTCGCCCATCATCCGCTCGTAGGCCAGCATCGCCTCGGCCACGGCCTTCGATTCGCCCTTGAATACGACTACGTCATTGCCGCAGTTGGGGCACTGGCCGCCGAATACGGCATCGATACCGTGCAGGCCCGGGGCCGGAATGGCATCGAAGTTGGTGAACGAGGTCTTGCAGGCTCCGCAGACCAACTGTGCAGGCCGCAATGCGTCAATGCGCGCACGCGCCTGCTGCGCCCGTTCCTCGGGCGTCCCACGCCGTTTTGCCTCACCCATGATGCTGTCCTTTCTGACTACTGCTACCCGTGTTCATCTACTGCGGCGTTCTGCACGTTTCTTCAGCCAATTCCAAACTGCCGGAAGCCGTGACCGACGTTTGCCGCGCTGCAAAGGCGTGCCATTGTAGACCAGTCCACCGATCCGGCACGACCGCAATGCGCCTGCTATTGTGGATAACGGTATGCCTACCACCTACCCCCAAGGAGGACACCGATGATCAAACCCACCGTGCAGGAAAATTTCTCCCGTTACGCTGACTGTATCGCCGCTTGCAATGCCGCGGCGGCGGCCTGCCTCAAGTGTGCCGCCGCCTGCCTGGAAGAGCCAGACACCAGGAGACTGGCGCGGTGCATTGCGCTGGACATGGACTGCGCCGGCATCGCCAGCCTGGCCGCGTCCTACATGCTGCGCAACAGCGAATTCGCGCCACTGGTCTGCGAAGACTGTGCCGAGGTATGCAAATGGTGCAAGGAGGAATGCGAACACCATGACCACTGGCATTGTCAGGAATGTGCCAAGGCCTGCGCAGCCTGCATGGAGATGTGCCTGAAGATGACCGCCTGACCGCACCCGTAGCAACCGGACCAGGCAACCGCTGCCAGCGTGCGTCATGCACACGCTGGCGGCAGGGCTTCGCCCCGCGATTGCCCCGTATGCAGCAGATGCCACCCCGGGCGGCTATCCTTGTAGATCCTGCTCTGATCCTGCTGTGATCTCTTTCTGAAGGAGTCCGTCCATGTCCGAGAAGTCGTCCGCCACACGCATCGAGAAAGACAGTCTGGGAGACGTTGCCGTCCCCGCAGAACATCTCTGGGGTGCCCAGACCGAGCGGTCGCGCCAGAACTTTCGTATCGGCAGCGAGAAGATGCCGCCCGCGCTTATCGAAGCATTCGCGGTGCTGAAGCTGTGCGCCGCGCGCGCCAACCGCGAACTGGGCGTGCTCAAGCCTGAGCTGGCCGATGCCATCGAAAAGGCCGCCGAGGAAGTGATCGCCGGAAAGTGGCCCGGCGAATTCCCGCTGTCGGTCTGGCAGACCGGTTCCGGCACGCAGACCAACATGAACCTGAACGAGGTGATTGCGAACCGCGCCATCCAGATCCTGGGCGGCGAAGTGGGCAGCAAGAAGCCGGTTCATCCGAACGACCACGTCAACTGCAGCCAGTCTTCGAACGACAGCTTCCCCACCGCGATGCACATCGCCGCCACGCGTGCGATCCAGCAGACGCTGCTGCCCTCGCTGGAGAAGCTTCAACAGACCTTTGCGAAGAAGGTGGAAGCGTTCGACGACATCGTCAAGGTCGGCCGTACCCACTTGCAGGATGCCGTGCCACTGACGCTGGGCCAGGAGTTCTCCGGCTACATGACGCAGGTGGCCGATGCCCAGTCGCGGCTGCAGCAGGCCATGCTGCGCGCAATGCCGGTGGCGCAGGGCGGTACAGCCGTCGGCACGGGACTCAACGCGCCTCCGGGATTCGCCGCCGCATTCGCACGCGCACTGGCCGCCTACACGGGCCTGCCGTTCGAGGCGGCACCCAATCGCTACGCGCTACAGGCCGCGCACGATGCGCTGGCAGACCTGTCCGGCGCACTGAATACCACTGCGTCGTCGTTCCTGAAGATCGCCCGCGACTTCATGCTGCTCGGCTCCGGCCCGCGCGCAGGCTTTGCCGAACTGCAACTGCCCGCCAACGAGCCCGGTTCGTCGATCATGCCGGGCAAGGTCAACCCGACCCAGGCCGAAGCGCTGGCCATGGTCTGTTGCCGCGTGATTGGCAACCACACGGCCGTCACGCTGGCAAACGGCCTTGGCACGCTGGAACTCAACGCGTACAAGCCAGTGATCATCTACAGCCTGATGCAATCCGTGACGCTGCTGGCCAATGCCGCATCGAGCTTCGCCGAACACATGGTCGAAGGCGTCGAGCCCGATCGTGCACGGATTCAGGAACTGCTCGAACGTTCGCTGATGTCCGTGACCGCGCTCAATCCGCATATCGGCTACGACAAGGCCGCCGAGATCGCCAAGCTCGCGGTGAAGAAAAACCTGTCGCTGCGCGAGGCAGCCATCGCCTCGGGCCATTTGACCAACGAGCAGTTCGACCAGTGGATCGACTTCAAGGCCATGACGAAGGAGGTCTGAGGCGGTTTTTTGGAACGTGACAAATCCAGCTCAACCGAACTGATCAGGCTCCGGCGTTCCCTGCCCATGGACATCGCCGGGCATGGCCTGATCGGGGGACTCGCCTGTCACGACGTTCGGTTTCTTTGCGTGCAGCACGGTGTCAATGGCTTCCTGCAGCGACGCGAGTGCGACAGGCTTGATCAGGCATGCGTTCATGCCCACTTCCATGCACAGCGCGTGCTCCTCGCGCACGATTGATGCGGTGAGGCCCACCACGGGCGTCACCCGCACGCGCGGATTCTGGCTGGCCCGGATCGCTCGCGTCAGGTCGAAGCCATTCATCTCCGGCATATGGCAATCGGTCAGCACGAGATCGTAGGCGCTGGCCTCCAGCGCTGACAACGCCTCGCGCCCGTTAGCATAGGTCGTGATGTGACAACCGAGCAGACGAAGTTGCCGCCGAATGACCTCACGGTTGATTGGATGGTCCTCCACGACCAACACGGTGCTGCCCTGGAGCGCGGCATCCATGCGCGCCACCTCGAACGTCTCAGCCGACGGAGGTATCTCGACCGTGGCCGGCCCGCAAAGTGCCTGCAGCGCGCCAACGAACGCGGTCCAGCGTAGCGGGTTTCTGCTGAGCCACACCCGCTGGCCGTCGACACGGAACCCCAGCGGTTCGAGCCCGTCGGTCAGGAAGATCATGGACGGAAACGATGCCGTGGGAGGTGAACTGTCGACATCCACAATGTGGATGCAGTCCTCCGCCAACATGTCACCAACTTCCAGGCAGCGCATGCCTGCCGCTTGCCCATAGGCCACCAGGCTCGCGTGTCTACCCTGCTCAGCGACATGCAAGCAAAGCGCCCGGTCCTCCAGCATCGGCAGCTTGTACCGCATCTGAATGATCTCGCATGGCACCTGCAATCTCACGATTGTGCCGGCGCCCTCCTGGCTTTGCAGGGCAACCTCGCCATCCATGAGTTCGGCGAGCCTCTTCACGATCGAGAGGCCCAGCCCCGTACCGCCGAATCGCCGTGCAGCGCTTTGCTCGCTCTGCACGAATGGCGCAAACAGCCGCTGCATATCCTCGCGGGAAATACCAATGCCAGTGTCCTCGATAGCGATTGCGAGAATGCCCCGGTCGCCCGCATCGGCCTCGAACGTGGCACGCAGCAACACACTGCCACGATCTGTGAATTTGACCGCATTGCCAAGCAGGTTGAACAGAATCTGCCGCAGGCGGATGCCATCGGCGCGCACGGTGGCCGGTACTTGAGCGCTGATATTCTGTTTCATGAGCAAGCCCTTCCGGTAGGCCTGCGGCAACAACGCACTCAGCACACCATCGCACAACATCCGGATATCCAGGGGTACGGGCGAAATCGCCAGCCGTCCTGCATCGAGCTTGGCATAGTCGAGAATATCGTCCAGGATCTGGGCCAGTGCCCGGCCTGACTCTCTTGCCAGCTCGACCATGCGGTGCTGCTCTGTTGTCAGCGATGACTTCTGCAGCAGCTCAATCATCCCCAACACACCGCTCATGGGCGTACGGATTTCATGGCTCATGACTGCAACGAAATCTGTCTTCATCCGGGCGGCGGCTTCTGCGGCCTCCTTCGCCGCGTGGATCGCCTGCTCGGCGGATTTCCGCAGGGTGATGTCCTCAAACGTGCCAAGCAACAGTGTCGTGGCGCCGTTCTGGAACAGCGACTGGTGTACCGATGCGTCCCACATCGCGCCGTTCGGTCTCTGATAGCGCCATTCGAAGCGCTTGCGACGATCGTCGAACGGTGCGCGCAGTGTCTGCCAGTAAAGCGCAATCGACTCACTCCCGTCATGCTGACAAGGCGGAGACATGTCCGCTCCGGTCTTGCCGACCAGTTCGGCCTTGTCCCTGAACCCAAAAATCTCGACTGCCGCCGCATTGCAGTCCAGAATTCTCCCGCTTGCAGGGTCGCCCACCACGATCGGCACATGGGATTCCTGGAACAGCACCCTGTTATAGGCTTCGCTGTCGCGCAGCGCCTGTTCGGTGGCCTTGCGCTCGGTCACATCATTCGCAATCCCGCATAAGGCGTAGGCATTGCCGCTTTCGTCGAGCAGCGGGAACTTGATGGTCGATACGATGGGCGTCGCTCCCGCCGTGGGCATGGTTTCCTCGAACTGCTGCACGGAGCACGTCGCAATTACCTCGGTATCGATAGCGCGATACTGCTGCGCGACTTCGGAAGGAAATAGTTCGTCGTCCGTCTTGCCAACGGTTCCGCCGTCCGCTTGTCCCAGCAACCGGTCACAGGCCCGGTTGGTCAGCATGTATTCGCCGTCCAGATCCTTGACATACACCGCCGCCGGACACTCGTCGAGGACGTCATGCAAAAGCTGCTGCGTGCGCCGCTGCGCGGTGACATCCTGGTAGTAACCGCTCACAGTAAGCTCGCCTTGCGGCGAAGGCGCCGCCGCATAGGCTGTCGAGTAGACCAGGCGCGTCTCGCCACCCACTATGACCCTGTTGACCGATTCCATCGAAACGCCCACCCGCCCCGCCGCGGTATGCGCCATCAACTCGGCGACGCTCTGCTGCGCCTGCTCGATATCAACGGGATGGACATTGCGCCAGCGGGTGGCCGAATCTGCCATCAGTTCATCCACCGAGACTCCCAGGATCTCCACAGCGCGACTGCCGACAAAGTTATACCGGTACTGTCCGTCCGGGCCAACCCGCGCCTGAAAGACCGCCAACGGCAATGCGTTGGACATGTCCTCGAGTTGCTTGACTCGCGCCTGAATCTCGTCGGACATCGCGCGCAGCGCGGTCTGCATTTTCGTGAGGCTCTCCAGCAATCGTCCGAACTCGCTCTCACCGGCAGGGGGCAGGCTCGTCGTGAAATCTCCTTCCGCAATGGCATGCGCGGCGGCAATAGCGGCGCCAAGCGGCCGGGTGATCGAGCGCATCAGCATCAGTGCGGCTCCGACCGCAAACAATGCGGTGCAAGCGAGTGTGGCAATCATCAGTAAGCGGTACTGTGAATACGCCTGGTCGGCCGCCTCGTAAAGCGTGCGCGCAACCCGCGCCTGCAGATCAATCAGCGCATTCATGTCGGCATGGAACGCCTCGAAGGAATTGTCCATGCCGGTCGCCAACATGGCCGCAAGGCCTGCGGATTTGCCGCCCTGCCGGTACGCGTCGATCACCGCGCTGCGCGCCTTGGCAAGCCGCTGCCGATGCATCTCTGCGGTCTTGACCAACTGCGTTTCCTCGGTAGTCATGCGCGAGCGCAGGTAGCCCTGCCAGGCCTGTTCACGCTCCGCTTCGAGCCGCTCTACCTCATCCAGCCCGTGCAGCATTGCCTCGTGCGTGGAAGCATCCTGGGCCAAATCGAACTGCCGGCTGATCGACAGCGTGTCATAGAGCACGCTGGCCAGTTGAACCAGCGCGACCGTCCGGTCCTGATAGACCGTCTCCAGCCGCCCCTTTTCTGCCGCCATGCCATTCAGGCCGAGCCATCCAACCGTGACCGCCACGAGCGACAGGATGCCCACCAGTATCCCGAGTCGCGTCCCCACTTTGAGTCTGCTCACGTCGATACTCCTTTGCGATGGCTGGCCGGTCCCGGGTCATTGCACAGGCTCCGCGCGATCATTACAACGATTGCATGCAGGGGCTCGCAGGCGGGGGAGCGTCGTTTCGAAGTTACGTGGAGTCTGGCAAAACCCTCTGGGAGACTATGCGTGGCATCTGCAGTGATGCCTCACCCCGATGACCTGTAATCAAGCGGACGGCAATAGTACTTCCGCTCCTATTTGCCATTTGCGCCGAAGGTAGCAATCAGCCAATCGTACATGCCAAGCACATCGCGTGCCCCGTGTTGAATCCCGGATTGGTCTCCAGTGGACACGGCCGTGTGGAATGTCTCCATTATTTGATTGATTTCCTTGCTTTCCAGCAGCAACAGACACCCCTCCGCCCGATGACACCACTCCAGTAGCGTTTCGCGCACCCCGAGTTCCAGGTACTGGCAAAGCATATCCCGGTCCTCCGTGAATCCCTGCAGATAGATCTTTCGCATCTCATCGTCGACGCGCAAGCACTCCTCGGAAACGTGAGATAGCAGCAACGCGAGGTCGGATCCAGCGGAGCGGTTGTCTTCATCAGGCATGGCCTTCTCGTGACTTAGCCAAAATCATGACGGCAGAGCGAAAGAGATGTCTTCTGGGGTCCGAAATGAACTGGTGGATCTGGAGAGTCACCCACGAAGTCTGCGAGTGGTTTCGCACAAGGGGGTATCGCGGCGCAACGGGGCGTTAAAGTCTATCGCGAGCATCAACGCCACGCCATAGGCGGCCTAAGCGAATGTGCTGACAAGTACGCAGCGTGTCCGATTGGACACCACTTGAATTCCATGGCAAATCGGGCACAAGCGCTGAACCGGGGACTTGGGACGTTCAAAAATAGCGCCGCGTACCGCACAGTGGATGCCGGTCTTGGCCTATGCTACAGGGAGCATCCTGGCTGGCAAAAGGTGCCGGCCTTCATCATGTGGAAGTAGGCCGATCGCCATAGCGCTGTCACTGCGATGAAGACAAGACCCGCGGTTCTGATAGCAGACGACCACCCCGTGGTACTGGCTGGTCTTGACCTGCATTTGCAGCGGGAGAATTTTGACGTCATCGTCAAGGCAACGAATGTCGAAGAATTGATCTCCGGACTGCAGAGGCCGGAGTTGGACATTGTTATCACTGACTACAGTTTTGGCGGCGAAGGAGACGGCCTTCGGATGATCGAACGGGTACGCCGGCTGAGGCCGGAGATCAAGATCATCGTATTTTCACGTGTACGGCCTGTGGGCCATGCGCGCCAATTGATGGCAGCCGGAGCGGATGCTTTCGTCTCCAAGACGGTTGGCCTGGGCTTTGTGACGATAGCCTGCAATACGGTACAAAGGGGGGCCAGATACATTGACCCTTCGACGGAGAAGCTGCTTCAGGCCACGTCCGAGGGAAAGAGCGATACCGACGTCAATTCCCCAGGATTCCCGGAGACGCGTCTGAGTGCGCGCGAGCACGAAGTGCTTCGTCTACTGGCACAGGGCCTTAGCATCCGGGAAATCGCGCAGCGCTTCCAGCGCAGTGCCAAGACGGTCAGCGTGCAGAAGTGTGCTGCCATGAGCAAACTCGGACTGAGCAACGAGATAGAACTCGCACTGTATTTGAGCAAGCTGGAGGAGCAATAAGCGACAGGCCAGGCGACGCTACGCGCGACGTCGCTGGTGCGGATGCCCGAGTCTAGATCCAGGACGCCGCAATATCCCGACGAACCGCCCTGCGGCGCGCGCGATGCCGTTTCGCAATCTCGGCTTTCGACAGCGCAGCGGGCTTGATCGCGTCACGCCCCCGTCCAAGTTGCCACAGCGCTTCCTTGTGTCGCCCGGTCGTGTACCCCGCAATATGGACGTCGGCGGGAGAATGTGCCCGCAACTCGACACCGATGTAGTTTCGGCTCAGGCCAGTAAGCTCGGCCAGTTGACGGCACGAGAGAGGAAAATCGTGCGCCAGGACGTTACGAATCATGTTCCACGTCAAGGAGCCCAATACGTTAGTCCGAACATTGCGACGGGGTAATCCCAGGAAATTCGCCATGCTCAATATGGCACTTTCGGTGCGGGCGGGCAGTTCATGCTTCCACATCCGAATGGGGAGCACCCCAGACCAATGGTCAGATAAAAGTGCAACCTCCTTATCTGACCAGGCGTTTGGCCGATTGCTTGAGCGCTGACTCACGGATTCTTTCACGTGCACAGGAAATAAAAATTCCAAGGATGTTCGAAGCCATGACGGCGCGGCAGGCACGCCAGTCGAATTCGGAGAGCCGCAAAATCTTCGGCAATCGGAGTAAATCAGGTCACCGGCGCCGGGTTGAACAGCGCCAGCGAGTTGTGAAGCTGGTGATGTTCGGCCCAGGTTTTCTTGCGGCCGCTGGCCACGTCGATCATCAGGCGGAACAGCTCCCAGCCCACGTCCTCGATCGTCGCTTCGCCCGTGGCGATACGGCCCGCGTTCACGTCCATCAGGTCATGCCAGCGGCGCGCCAGGTCGCTGCGCGTGGCCACCTTGATCACGGGCACTTCGGCCAGGCCATAAGGCGTGCCGCGGCCCGTGGTGAACACGTGCAGGTTCATGCCGGCGGCTAGCTGCAGCGTGCCGCAGATAAAGTCGCTGGCCGGCGTGGCAGCGTAGATCAAACCCTTCTGCCTGACTTTCTCGCCCGGCGACACCACGCCGGTGATCGGCGCGCTGCCCGACTTCACAATCGAACCCATGGCCTTTTCCACGATGTTCGACAAGCCGCCCTTCTTGTTGCCCGGCGTGGTATTGGCGCTGCGGTCGACGCGGCCGCGGTCGAGATAGCGGTCGTACCAGTCCATCTCGCGGATCATGGCCTCGGCCACTTCCGGCGTGGCGGCGCGCGCCGTAAGCTGGTCGATGCCATCGCGAACCTCGGTCACTTCCGAGAACATCACCGTGGCACCCGCGCGCACCAGCAGGTCCGTGGCGAAGCCAACCGCCGGATTGGCGGTCACGCCGGAAAACGCATCGCTACCGCCGCATTGCACCCCCACCACAAGCTCGGAAACCGGCACGGTTTCGCGCTTGCGGGCATTGAGCGTTGCCAGATGGGTCTCGGCCATCGTCATGATCGATTCGATCATCGACGCAAAGCCCACGTGCTTGTCGTCCTGCAGGCAGACCACGCCCACCTGTACCTCGCCCGCGCCGGTCTGGATCGGGATCGTGCCCGGCGGCATCAGGCGTTCGGGCTGCAGTTTCTCGCAGCCCAGGCTGACCATCATCGCGGTGCCGCCGAAGTTCGGGTTCAGCGCGATATTGCGCAGCGTACGGATCGGCACGATCGCATCGGGCGCATCGATCGCCACGCCAC
>NZ_ALOU01000030.1 GCF_000292345.1 Cupriavidus sp. BIS7 | reverse complement strand
TGTTCATTCCATCTCTCCCATGCAATGGGAGAGGGCATTGAGGTTCAAATTACGATCTGTCGCATATTGAACTGCTGACCCTCTCCCCCAACCCCTCTCCCGCATGGCGGGAGAGGGGAGCTAAACCCTCTCACTCTCCGCCGTTCCTGATGGCGTCGATCCGCTCCCGCGTCAGTGGGTGCGTCGTGAAGAATCCGCTTTCCTCATCTTTGGCCGCCTGCTTGCGGCCGCCTCCCGTGTGGGCATCCTCTAGCTGCTGCAGCGCGTCCGCCAGCGCGGTCACGGGCAGCCCGTTGTCGCGCAGCACTTCCACGGCGAATGCATCGGCCTCGCGCTCGTGATCGCGCGAGTAGCGCATCGACAGCATCGCGGCCGGTACCGTGGCCAGCATCGTGGAAATATCGCCGAACATGTACGCCGCCAGCGCGCCCACTGCCGAAGCCTGAAACACTTGCTGCAGGCCATGGCGTTGCGCCACGTGCCCGGCCTCGTGGGCAAGTACGCCCATCATGCCCGCGCCGGTGCCGACCAGCTTGACCAGTTCGTCGGTGACGACGATCGTGCCGCCCGGTAACGCCAGCGCATTGGCGCCGAGGCGGCCGCCCTTGCGGAACAGGATCTGGTAGTCGTGACCCGGGTCGTCAGGGCGGCGCAGTGCGGCGAAGTTGTCGCGGATGCGCCGCTGGTCGGCCTCGGGCAGGCGGGTCGGCGTGACCAGTCCATGGTCCAGGCTATCGAGCGTGGCCTGGCCAAGTTTGGCCTCGATCGACGGCGGCACGGTCCGGGCGGCCACAGCAGCCGCCCACGGCAGCAGATAGAAATACGAAAACACCACGAACGCCACGAGCCCGAGCAGCGATAGCCCCGCCAGCCGCCAGCTGTTCTGCGCGCGAGAGACCAGCCCTTCGCGATATCCGGTGGCCGCAAGCATCGTCTCGAACGTCGCGTGGTCGGTGATCTCGCAATAGGCGCCGTCTTCGAACGTGACAAGCCGTGGCGCGCGCTTGGTGCGTTCCGAGACGCGCAGCGAAGCCAGCGGAGCGCGCCGCAACTCCACACCGTCGGCATCGTGCAGGATGGCCTGCCCGCTGCTGACAATCAGCACCACCGGGTGGGCGCGTGACGAACGGGTGTCGAAGTACTGCGCGGCGACCATGGCTGATTCCCGGGGTGTCCGTCAGAGTGCGATGTCGATGTCGTACCAGTCGACCGCCGCTTCGCCAAGCGCGCCGACCTGTTGCTGCTCGCCAGCGACGAATGCATCGAGCGGCCCCGCGGCGATCATCGTTACCGATTCCACGCGATAGCGCGTCGAGCGCACGCGTGCAAACGGATAGAACAGGCCCAGCGTCAACGCGGTGAGAATGAAGTTCGTCAGTACGATGCCGAACAACTGGCCCGCGCGCACCTCGCTGCGGAAGCGATGCGGGGCCAGCGTGGTGTTATTCCACACCAGGTTCTGGAGCCTGGCCGTGAAATACGGCCCGATCAGCATCAGGCCGAGGTACAGGCCGATCGTCATCATGCCGAAGACCATGGCCATCGCAGCCGGGGTGCGCCCCGCCGCTGCGGCGAGCGAGCCGCCCACCAGACCGCCCACCAGACCGCCGCCGATCAGGAAGATCGCCACAACGAATGCCGTGCGCAGGTAGACGCCGTAGAACGCACTGGCCGTGGCCTCGAACGCGAACGGCGCGGTGCCGAAGCGCGTGTGGTTGTGCTGGTAGCGCTTGAAGCGCTGATGTGCGAATGGCGCCAGCAGATAGAGCGACAGCACGGTCAGGATCGGCCAGAGCAGGAATACCTTGTAGCCCTCGGCGTCCTTGCCGGTGAACGCAAATCGCAGGCCGCGATAGCTGGAATTGGCCATGCGGAAACGCAGCGAGCGCACCAGCAGGTACGGGAACACCGCCGCCAGCGCGATCGCAAGGACAAGCGCCAGGATCGGTGCGACATGGATGGCGGCCTTGTATGCCAAGACCATTACAAAAATGATCGCGCGGCCCTTGAGAATGGCCGTGGGACGGCCGTGATAGTCGAACGTTGCGCCGTCGAGGCGCGTGTTGCGATAGAAATACTGCAGCGTGCGGACCTTTGCCCATGCCGAGTAGATGCCCAGCGTGACAATCGACAGCAGCGCGTTGACGATCCAGATGCGGAAGAACTCGGAACCCGAGCCGGTGAACGACAACTGCAGATTCCGCGGTGCCGATTGCGCCATGCCGAATGCCGACGTGCCGTCGCCGATGTAATGGCTTCCCTGAAAATTGTCTTGCATGTGACCTCTCCGAGATATTGGTGGGGCCGGATACCTTCGCCCGCCCTCGTTTCATTTTTGCAACCGATTGGACGCCCGCATTCGTGCGGTGAGCCACACATTCTCACATTTCCGCATGTCGCGACCATCACAAATCGCTTGTTTCACCGCACCGGCTACATCCGGCAGGGTAACCGAGGTCGTAACGGTGGAGAAACATCTTGTTACATGCTCCGGCTAATGTAACAAGTCTCGGACCGTCCGCCTCAATAAAATCAACGACTTGACATGGATGGCATGGTCCTCGCTATACAGCCTGTTACAACAAACGGGTCGGGACTGGAAAAGTCCACGGAAGCATCGGAGGGAGAGCGTGCACGGTGATGCGCGGATGCGACCGCAACCGACGGAAAAGCCAAGCGGGAAAATTGGCACCGCAGTATGGGTGCTTGAACGGGGGCAGGCGCGGGGGCAGCGCCAGCATGCAAATCTGACCCACGCGTGCCGGGCACACTTAGCCTGGTACCGATAAGACTGGTCATTGGCGGTTCTTTCAGGTGCGGGCAATCTTTCTGCAGGGAGGCAGGAGGGTTGCCCGCCACACCTCTCGTCCCTTCATCCCTTCATCCCTTCATCCATTCCGAAATCCCCGAAGTCCGGCAAAGCCAGGCCTGCCGCAACGATGCCGCTTTGCAGCATCGAAACTCCTTGCGACGTTGAAGCCCTTCTCCATAATTATGAATTATTGCGGCGTATGCGCCGCTCGATGATGACATCGAAGGGGCTTCATGCGGATCGTCCAGCAGGCGCTTTACCTTGAAGTTGCCGACCGGCTGCGTGCCATGATCGACGACCACACGCTCATGCCGGGCGCGTGGATCGACGAGGTGGCGCTGGCGGCCTCGCTGGGCACCTCGCGCACACCCATGCGCGAGGCACTCAAGGTACTCGCCGCAGAAGGGCTGGTCCGCCTGGAACCGCGTCGCGGGTGCTTCGTCAACGCGCTGACCGAGCAGGATCTCGACGATATCTTTCCGCTGATGGCCTTGCTCGAAGGGCGCTGCGCCTATGAGGCCGCGCGCAATGTCACGCAGGCGGATCTGGATGCGCTTGAAGGCTTGCACGCCGAACTGGCGCGCTACGCGCAGGAGGGCGACATCGATGCCTATTACGAGACCAACTACCAGATCCACGAAGCGATCCAGCGGCTGGCCGGCAACCGGTGGCTGTCGGGCGTGGTCAGTGACCTGCGCAAAGTGCTGCGCCTGTCGCGGCACAAGAGCTTGAAATTGCCTGGGCGCATTCAGGAATCGTGCGCGGAGCATATGTCGGTGTTCTCCGCATTGAAGGCCCATGACCCCGAAGGCGCCGAGGCACTGATGAAGACGCACGTGCTGCGCCAGCGTGGCGCGCTGCGTGCGCTGGACAGTGCCGATCCGGACCCGGAAGCCGCGGGCCAGACTCGCCTGCGGCTTGCCGGACAGGACTGAAGGCCTGTCATCGATGAATCGATCCATCTCCTTTGCGCCCCTGCAGGATTTGCCATGACCGCCCTTGATCCCGCCGATAAAGAGAAAGTCAGCGCTCCGCTTGATGCCGCCGAGCCCGTGGCCGATGGGCTGCTCTCGCGCTTCGGGCGCTGGTGGGGCCGCAAGGGAGACGCCCACGCCACCGCGCCGGTGCCTGCCGAAGCGCACGAGGCGCGGGGCGCGCCCGCCCAGTCCGCGCGTGCAACCAAACGTCAACGCGAGCAACTGCGCCAGTGTTTCGATGCGCGGCTGACCGATGGCGCCGCAAACGCCGCGGCGCAGGCGTGGCAGGACGAGTACGAAGCCGCGCAGGAGCCGGTTCGCCAGGCAATGCTAGGTGTTCTGGCCGAGGTGGCGGCCGGCACGGCTGCGGCAGGCGCCCAGCCGGCAACGGCGTCGGGCTTGTCGCAGGCCCTGTCCAATGCGCGTATCCGCTTTTTCAAACGCTTTGCCGCGCAGCACGGCCCGCGCGGCAACAGTGCATGCGGGCTGCATTTCCTGATCCGACTGCGTGCGGACATGCTGCGCTGGCACAAGCGCGTTCCCGGTCTGCGCGAACTGGACGAAGACCTGGAAGCGTTGTTCTCGAACTGGTTCGATGTGGGCCTGCTCGAGTTGCAGCCGATCACCTGGGATTCGCCCGCGTCGCTGCTCGAGAAGCTGATTCACTACGAGGCCGTGCACGAGATCTCGTCATGGACGGACCTGCGTAACCGGCTCGATTCCGACCGGCGCTGCTACGCGTTCTTCCATCCGCGTATTCCGCGCGAGCCACTGATCTTTGTCGAGGTCGCGTTCGCCCCGGAAATGGCTGCCAACGTGCAGGTGCTGCTTGACGAGGCCGCACCGCTGGAGGATCTGCGCCACGTGAAGTGGGCCATCTTCTATTCGATTTCGAACACACAGGCAGGGCTGCGCGGCGTGAGCTTCGGCAACTTCCTGCTCAAGCGCGTGATCGAGGAGCTGCAGCGCGACCATCCCAAGCTCAAGCAGTTCGCCACGCTTTCGCCAATTCCCGGGTTTGCGGACTGGCTGCGCAAGCAGGATGGGGAATCGATCGAACGTGTGCTTGGCGCCAGGCGGCTGGCGCGCTGGCGCGAGCAGCATGGGGAGGCGAGTGCCGATGTGCCTGCCGACGGCGCGGCATGGTTCAGCGTGCTGTCAGCAGATGCGCAGGACCCGGTCACGCGTGATACGGCCATGACGCTGGCCGCGCACTACCTTGTGCGCGAGGGCGGCAAGGGCGTGCCCGCGGACCCGGTGGCACGCTTCCATCTTGGCAACGGCGCATGCGTTGAGCGCCTGAACTGGGCTGCAGACCTGTCGCGCAAGGGTATCGCGCAATCGTGCGGCATGATGGTGAACTACCTTTACGTGCCGGAGGCACTGGATGACAATCTGGCACGCCTTGGCCGTGGCAATCCGCGCATGAGCAGGGCAGTGGCAAAACTGCTGTGACCCTGGGTCGGTCACGCTTGGGTTGGTCACGGTACGCGCCGGGCAGTACACGCCGGGTGCATTTTTTTGTCGGGTGATTTGCAGCAAGCAGTACTTCGATTGACTTTCCGCATAAGTAGAGAGAGGAGACAGTACATGAATCGACGTCAGCGCAGTCTGACCGCGTTCGCGCGCACTTTGGCAGTAGCCGGCCTCGTGGCCGGTGCAGGGGTCAGCAGTTTGTATGCACCGGCCGCGCAGGCCGATGCATGGCCGAGCAAGCCGGTCACGGTCATCGTGCCGTTCCCGGCCGGCGGCGGTACGGACGCGTTCGCGCGGCCATTGACCGCTCAGTTGTCGAAGCAGCTCGGCAAGCAGTTCATCATCGACAATCGTGGCGGGGCGGGTGGAACGGTGGGCGCCAGCATCGCTGCCAAGGCCGCCCCCGATGGCTACACGCTGCTCATTGGCGGCGCGCATCATGCGATCGCACCGTCGGTCTACAAGAAGCTCGACTACGACATCGAGAAGGACTTCATTCCCATCACCGTGATTGCCCAGCCGCCGCAAGTGATCGTGGTCAATCCGGCCAAGGTCCAGGCCAGTGGGGTGAAGGATCTGATTGCCTATGCCAAGGCCAATCCCGGCAAGCTTAACTATGCGTCCGCCGGCAACGGCTCGTCGCACCATCTGGCTGGCGAACTGTTCAAGCTGCAGACCCAGACCGACCTGATCCACGTGCCGTACAAGGGCGCCGGCCCGGCGCTGTCGGACCTGATGGCCGGACAGGTGGACCTGATGTTCGATGGCCTCGGCTCATCGTCGCAATATATCCGCTCGGGCCGCATCAAGGCGCTGGCGGTGGCATCGAAGACGCGTTCCGCCACGTTCCCGAATGTGCCGACGGCGGCTGAGGCAGGGTTGCCCAACTACGACGTGTCCACCTGGTACGCGCTGTGGGCACCCAAGGGTACGCCGAAGGAGATCATTGACAAGATCTACGTCGAGACCACCAAGGCGTTGAATTCCCCGGAAATGAAGCAGATCTGGCTGCAGAACGGCTCGGAGATTCCGCAGTTCACACCGGAGCAGTTCGCGCAGTTCGAGCATGCCGAGATCAAGCGATGGGCAGACGTGGTGCAGCGCTCCGGCGCGAAGATCGACTGATGAGCGGCACGGTCACGTTCTCGCGCGATGGTTCGACGGCAGTTGTCACGCTGTCGAATCGGGGCAAGCTCAATGCGATCTCGGTCAGCATGTGGCAGGCGCTGGCCGCCGGGTTCGCCACGCTGGCGGCGGACGCGTCACTGCGCTGCGTGCTGATACGCGGCGCCGACGGCAACTTCGCGGCCGGTGCCGACATCGCCGAGTTTCCGACTGTGCGTGGCGACGAGGCCGCGGTGCGCCGCTACCACACCGAAATCATCGCGCCGGCGTTGCGGGCGATTGCGGAATGCCCGCACCCGACGCTGGCGGCGATCGAGGGCGTGTGCGTTGGGGGCGGCCTCGAGATCGCCTGCAATTGCGACTTGCGCATCGCCGCGGCGGGCAGCCGCTTCGGCGTGCCGATCAACCGGCTTGGTTTCCCGATGGCGCCGGGCGAGTTACGCGGCCTGCTGGCACTGGTGGGCCGTGCGGCGACGCTCGAGATCCTGCTGGAAGGTCGCGTGTTCGATGCCGCTGAGGCCCAACGCAAGGGCATGCTGACGCGCGTGGTACCCGAATCGGCCATGCACGATGAAGTGACGGCTACCATCCAGCGCCTGAGCGCGGGCGCGCCGCTGGCGGCCCGCATCAACAAGGCGACGATCCGCCGCCTGGCGCCTGAACCAGCGCCACTGACCGAGGCCGAACTCGACGCGCATTTCGCCTATGTCAGCAGCCGCGACCATGCCGAGGGCGTGGCCGCGTTCCTGGCGCACCGGCCTCCGGATTTCACCGGGGAGTAAGATGGCGGCCGCCGGGCTATCATTGCCGGCTGCCTGTGCCATCGTGCCGCTCCGGGGCCGCTTTTCCCTGCATTCCGTACCTGTCCCGTACCTGTCCAGTCCTTGTCCCGCACCATGAACGCCAACCTGTTCGCCCTGTTCGAATCCCGCTTTCCTGCCGACCGCTCCGCATGCTGCATCGAAACGCATGACGGCCTTTATTACTCGTGGGACGACCTCGACCGCGCCACGGCCAAGCTGGCCAACCTGCTGACCGCGCTGAAGCTCCCCGCCGGTTCGCGTGTTGCCGTGCAGGTAGAGAAGTCGCCGGAAGCACTGTTCCTGTACCTGGCCACGCTGCGCGCGGGCTACGTGTACCTGCCGCTGAACACTGCCTACCAGGAGGCCGAGATCGACTACTTCGTCGGCAACGCCGAGCCGGACGTGGTGGTCTGCAGCAGCAACAACTTTGGCTGGGTGTCGAAAGTGGCATTCCGGCACGGTACCGGACACGTATTCACGCTCGACGACAATCGCACCGGTTCGCTGCTGCAGCGCGCGGCGGTGCAGCCCGATACGTTCGACACCGTGGAGCGTGCCGACGACGACCTGGCCGCGATCCTGTACACGTCAGGCACCACGGGCCGCAGCAAGGGCGCGATGCTGACGCACCGCAACCTGGCATCGAACGCGCAGACGCTGCATGAGTACTGGGGCTGGCGCAGCGACGACGTGCTGCTGCACATGCTGCCGATCTTCCACGTGCACGGCCTGTTCGTGGCGTCGCACGGCGCACTGCTGGCCGGCGCCAAGATGATCTGGGCGCCGAAGCTCGACATGGGTCAGGTGCTGAAGTATCTGCCGCGCGCCACGGTGATGATGGGCGTGCCCACGTACTACGTGCGCATGCTGCAGGAGCCGCGCTTCGATAAGGACGTCTGCCGCAATATGCGCCTGTTCGTGTCGGGCTCGGCGCCACTGCTGCTGGAGACGTTCGACGCATTCCGCGAGCGTACCGGCCACACGATTCTTGAGCGCTACGGCATGAGCGAGACCGTGATGCTGGTTTCGAATCCGTACGACATGGCGCTTGGCGAACGAATCGGCGGCACGGTCGGCATGCCGCTGCCCGGCGTGTCGGTGCGCGTCATGAATGGCGAAGGGGAGATGTGCGAGCCCGGCGTGATCGGCAATGTGGAGGTCAAGGGCCCGAACGTGTTCAAGGGCTACTGGCGCATGCCCGAGAAGACTGCCGAGGAGTTCACTGCCGATGGGTGGTTCAAGACCGGGGACGTGGGCCGCTTTGGCGGCGCGCTGGTCGGTCAGGCCGGCGAGCGCAAAGTGCCGGACAACTACCTGACGATCGTTGGACGAAGCAAGGACCTGATCATCTCGGGCGGCTACAACGTGTACCCGAAGGAGATCGAGAGCTTTATCGACGAGATGCCGGGCGTGGTGGAATCCGCTGTGATCGGCGTGCCCCACGCAGATTTCGGCGAGGCCGTGGTGGCCGTGGTGGTGCGCAAGCCCGGCGTTGATATCGACGAGGTAGGCATGATCGGCACGCTGAAGAGCCGCATCGCCAATTTCAAGGTGCCCAAGCGCGTGCACGTGGTGGACGAACTGCCGCGCAATACGATGGGCAAAGTCCAGAAGAATGTGCTGCGCCAGCAGTTTGGGGCGATTTGAAGTTCCTATCGTTTGGCGCCCCTCTCCCGCACGCGGGAGAGGGGCGCAACCCCGAAAGCGTTCTCGCCTTACTTCACCATCTGCACCGAGCCGTTCACGGAAACCGTGACCTGGCTCTTGCCGCCTTCCACCGGAATCGGCGCGCCGGCATCGGACGACATGGCCTTTGCGGCGTACATGCGCGGCATCGGCATGACGCCGCCCGATTCGTTCAGTGAGACCTCGCGGATCGTGTAGCCGCTATAGCCGAACAGCTTTGTGGTCGCTTGCGCCTTGTCGCGGAACGCGGCCACGGCCTGGTCGGCCAGCTTCTGTTCAGCGGCCTGCCGCGCCTCGCGCGACAGCGAGAATGCGATGTTCTGTACCTGCATCTGGTTGGCCAGATCGCCGGCCAGCTTCGATACGGCAGCAAAGTCTTTCGACTTCAGGATCACCTCGGAGCGGCCGCGCCACGTGCTGATGCGGCCGTTGCGGTCGGTGTTCGGGTGGATCGTGAAGCCGCCCGACTGGGCCTCTACGCCGGATGTGCGCTTGGCCTGTGCCAGCACGGCCTGCGTGCGCGCGGAAAGCGCGTTCGAAATGGCGGTGGGCTCGGGGCCTTCCTGTTCGGCGGCCAGCGTCAGGTGTACGACGTCGGTCGCCACTTCGGTTGCGGCCTGCGCGGACAGGGACAGAACCCCTGACGGAGGTGCAACCGTCTGGGCGGTGGCAATGGCGGCGGTTGTACTCAGCAGCGATGCGGCCAGCAGTTTCTTCATATTGTTCTCCCGATCAAAGTGATGGCTATCAGACGCACAAGACCCGGGTTCGTTCCGTACGCCGCACACGCGCGGCTGTATTCGCGTGTTTTGCGTCTTTACTTCATCAGTTTTTCGGTGATAAAGCGCCATTCGGCCGGTGTGACCGGCGTGATCGACAGGCGATTGCCGCGTCGGAGCACGACCATGTCGGCCAGTGCGTCGTGTTCGCGCAGGGCCTGCAGCGGGATCAGCGCGCTCTTGCTCACGAAGTGCACGTCCACGAGCGACCAGCGCGGGTTGTCCTGCTTCGACGCGCTGTCGTAGTAGTCGCTCTTGGGATCGAACTGCGTGGGATCGGGATAGGGCTGGGAGCAGACCTCGGCCACACCGGCAATGCCGGGCTCGGGGCACGACGAGTGATAGAACAGGACGCCGTCGCCAATGCGCATCTGGTCACGCATGAAGTTGCGCGCCTGGTAGTTGCGCACGCCGGTCCAAGGCAGGGTGCCATTGCTGGCAAGGTCATCGATGCTGGCTTCGTCCGGTTCGGACTTCATCAGCCAGTACTGGCGGGCTCGCTGGGTCGAGGGAGGCGTCACGATACGGATCGGTCCGTCTATGAGCAATCAGGAAATGAGCAGTCAAGAAAAAAGGCGGTGGTTCATAAAACCACCGCCTTTTAGGGGGTCCCCGCCTCGGCCGCTGGGTCGGCATCCTGAACCCAAGTGAGGTTCAGAGTGGCTGCGGAAGTCGTATTTCGGGTACATCGCCCACTCAGGGAGTCCAGGCTCGGCCCAGACTATGAGTGCGGTAACGCGCTCGCCCACACGACATAATCCCGCACCATGCAATGCATATCGGTTCAAGGAGTTTATGACCCTCACGAACCAGGCAGGGAAACTGTCAAACGTCTGACTTTTTGTTCCTGTGCGTGCTCGACGCTCGGGATGTCAGACGTTTGCCGTTTCAACTAAGGATGGGATGGAAACGGCGGCCGGGCCCGATAACCCGACCATTCTGCTGCATCGGTCTTCATGCGCCGCGCAGTGGCTACACTATACACCGCGACGACAGTCATACCAAGTCGCACATGCCGCGTCGTTACATTTTCCACAACACCGCAGGCGCTGCGTGCACGGTGCGCGGCATCGGCTTCACATGCGGTGAGATTGGGCCGGCGCCGCGCAATTCAAGCTATCTGCCGATTTTCTTGCGGGTTTCCCGCAGCAGCGGGGGTCAGCGTGTGCCTACGTGCGCGTACTGGCGCAGCGCTTCGTCGGCGCGTTCGTTCAGTTCGCGGATGCGCGCACGTACCGCGTCGACGGGAATCGACCCGTCTTCTTCCTGCTTGCGGCGCAGTGCCAGCAGGTCCGAAGCGATGCTGATCGCCGCCATCACGGCCACGCGTTCCACACCCTTGGACGAGACGGTGCCCTTGAGCTTGTTCATCTTGTCATCAACCAGTGCCACCGCTTCGAGCAGTGCAGCTTCGTTGTCCGGCGCGATCGCGAAACGATAGGGCTGGCCGGCGATGTTCACTTCCACTTGCTTGTTGCTCATGCGTGTTCTCCGGGGGCTTGCTGCGTACCTTCCGATGCGGCGCGTGTACCGTCGCCAAGCAGGTCGAGCTGGCGCGCATCGCTGGCGGTGGGCAGCTTGTCCAGAATCGACTGGATGCGCAGTTGGGCTTCCTCGATCTTGATATTGAGCAGTTCGCGGTCGGCCGCCATGGCTTCGCGGTCCGCGCGCAACTGGCTCGCCTCGGCCTGCAGGCGGTCAATCTCCGCACGCAGCCGCTGGTTCTCCGCCGCCAGGGTGTCCGCGTGATGAAGCACGCGCCCGATCTTGGCGGCCAGTTGTTCGAGTTCGTTGAGCATAGTGCCTGTCGTGTCCGGTAGGAGTGTGGGTCAGGTTTCGGGATTCTAGCCGATGCACGCGTTACGGCCACAGCCAACGCGGCGGTTAAGACGCGCTTGTCGGCGCGAAGTTGCATCGATCTGTAACTATCGGCGCGCCTCCGGGCGTCAATCTTCGGTTATCGGCAGGTTGACCTGCCGCATTGACTCCGAATTTGAAACTCCCTACACTCGCGCTCGTTCCAGGTGCTCGCGCCCTGCTCATACAGGGCCGCAGTTCAACGGGAAACAGGGAGCCGGGCGCCGATTGCATATCGGAGCCAAGCCAACCTGTGCTGCCCCCGCAACGGTAAGCGACCGCGAACGCGCACCATGCGCGTCGCAGGGCCGGCCAACAGCCACTGAATCTGAATCGTCACGATCTGATCGGGAAGGCGGCCAGCCTGATGTCGTCAGCCCGGATACCGGCCTGAAGAACGCGGGCATGCTCATGAGCATGCCTCATCGCCATATGGCCCGCGGGGGAACGGGCCCGGCCGTTCTCTTCCATCCTGCAAATGCGTTCCACGCTATCCAGGCCGACCGTCGCGCAAAAGCCGCCGGTTCGCCCGTCCATGCCCGCCATTCTGGCGGCCATCGCCCTTTTCCCGTCCGCATCGGCCCTTGCGCAGACCGCACCGGCCGACGATTCGTCCGCCACCGCACCCACTGCCGCTGCGCCGGCCACCGCACCGACCACTACCGCACCGACCACTACCGCGCCAACTGTCAACGCACAGACGCTGGCACCCGTGGTGGTCACCGCTTCGCGTACTGAGCAAGCTGTGACCGAGGCGCTGCCGCACACCACGGTGGTGACCCAGGAGGACATCGTCAACTCGCAGGCGCCGGATTTGCGCTCGCTGCTGCGCAACCAGGCGGGGGTGGAGTTTTCGACCAACGGGGGCATGGGCTCCAACACCACGCTGTTCATGCGCGGCGCCAATTCGAACCAGGTGCTGATCATGATCGACGGCGTGCGCATCGCCGGCGTCAGCAATGGCAATGCGCAGATCGCCAATATCCTGCCCGACCAGATCGACCATATCGAAGTGGTACGCGGCAACGTCTCGGCGCTCTATGGCTCGGACGCCGTCGGCGGCGTGGTGCAGATCTTCACGAAGAACGGTGCGGGCCAGGCGCCCGCAGCCAATGCGCAGGTGGAATACGGCAGCAACAACACGCGCCAGGGCACGGTGGGCTACGGCGGTCAGGTGGGCGATACGTCGTTCAACGTGACCGGTTCGATGTTCAAGACCGACGGCTTTTCGGCGATCAACGCCGCGCAGTGGAACGCCGACAATCCGAAGAGTGCCGCGCTCGGTATCGGGCCGAATCCGAACAACAACCCATACGAGAACAAGAGCATCTCGGGCCAGGTCAAGCAAAAGCTCGGGCAGGACTGGGACGCCGGCGTCGCGGCCTACTATTCGAACAGCCAGCTTTCCTTTGACAACACATTCGGCAAGCCGACTGACGACAACCGCATGGACAGCGTGCTCTACACATTGTCCGCGTTCGTCAACGGCAAGGTGATGCCGGACTGGACCACGCATTTCAAGCTCTCGCAGAGCCAGGATCGTAGCGAAGGGACGCTGAACGGCCAGTTCAACAGCCTGTTCAACACGCGCACCCGCCAGTTCAACTGGCAGAACGAATACGCGCTGACGCCAAACCATACGCTGCTGTTCGGCACCGACTGGCTGCAGCAGGAACTGGATTCGAGTTCCTACACCGCGCCCACGCGTAATGTGTTCTCGGTCTATGGCGGGTACGAGGGCCGCATCGGCAAACATCAGATTCAACTGAACGCGCGTAACGATCACTACTCCGACTTCGGCGACCAGGCCAGCTTCTCCGCAGGCTATGGCTACTACGTGACCGATGCGGTCAAGCTGATCGGCAGGCTTAGCAACGCATTCCGCGCGCCGACGTTCAATGAACTCTACTACCCGTTCTTCGGCCAGCCGAACCTGCAGCCCGAACGCGCCAAATCGGCGGAGGTGGGCGTGCAGGTGGAAACAGCCCAGACCGGCCTGCTGCGCGTGACCGCATTTGAAACCCGTTACGACAACCTGATCGTCGCGGCGTTGCAGCCCAGCGGCATGTTCCTGGCCCAGAACGTGAACAAGGCCAAGGTGCAGGGTGTCGAAGGCTCGTGGCGCGCCAACCTGCTGGGCACCGATCTGGGTGCCAGCGTCACGTTCCAGAACCCGCTGGATGAAACCAACGATTCGCAGCTGCTGCGCCGCGCTCGTCGCTACGCGTCGTTCGACGTGGGCCGCAACTTCGGCAACTGGCGCTTCGGCGGCGAATGGCTGGTATCCTCGGCACGACTCGACAGCGGCCCGCGCACGCTGGGCGGGTACGGTATCGTCAACCTCAACGCCCGCTACAACATCGACAAGCAATGGTTCGTTGCCGCCCGTGTGGAAAACCTGTTCGACAAGAACTACCAGCTCGCCTACCCGTACAACACGCAGGGCCGGGCCGGCTTTATCACGCTGGGGTGGCGTCAGAAATGACGCCATGCGCGGATTGCCATGGCTGAACTGCGGCGTGCGCTGATCGTCTGGAGCGCCCTCGCGCTGGCGGGGCTGGCCGTGTTTGGCCTGTCGCTGGCGGTTGGCAGCGTGTCTCTGGATGCGGGGCAGCTCTGGCAGGCGCTGAGCGGGGCCGATACCGGCACGGCCGGCGCCATCGTGCGCGAGCTGCGGCTGCCACGCGCGGCCGCCGCGTTTGCATGCGGCGGCCTGCTGGCGCTGTCCGGTGCGCTGATGCAGGTGCTGCTGCGCAATCCGCTGGCCGAGCCCTATGTGCTCGGCGTGTCCGGTGGGGCGTCGACGGGCGCGCTGCTGTCGATGCTGCTGCTGGCGCCGCTCTGGACCGTGCAGGCCAGTGCCGCAGGCGGGGCGCTGTTGTCGATGGTGCTCGTCGCCACGCTCGCGCGCCGTGACCTGCTTCATCCGCAGGTGCAGGGTGGTCATCACGAAGCCGGCGCACGCCTGCTGCTGACTGGCGTGATCCTGGCCGCAGGGTGGGGCGCGGTGATCACGCTGATCCTTGCCATCGCGCCGGAATCCGGCCTGCGCGGCATGCTGTTCTGGCTGACCGGGGACCTCGGCGGCACAGCCGCCTATGGCGCGGCGCTGACAACGCTGGTGATTGCCTTGCTGCTGGTCATGCCGATGGCGCGGTCGCTCAACGTGATGCTGCTTGGAGAGACCGTGGCGCAATCGCTCGGCGTGCGCGTTGGCCGCGTGCGCCTGGCCACGTTCCTGATCGCTTCGTTCGCCATCGCCGCCGCCATCACCACGGCAGGCTCGATCGGCTTTATCGGCCTGGTGGTGCCGCATATCGTGCGTCTGGCCTGGGGCAACGACCAGCGCCTGCTGCTGCCCGCTTCTGTGCTGCTGGGTGGCACGTTGCTGATGGCGGCAGACCTGATCGCGCGCACGGTGATTGCGCCGACGCAACTGCCGGTGGGCGTCATCACAGCGCTGCTGGGCGTGCCTACCTTCCTCTACCTGCTGCTGCGGAGGCCGCGATGAGCCACTGGTCCGAGCCGCTGGCCGCTTGTCCCCAACTTGCGTTGCGCGATGTACGGCTGCGTGCCGGCAGTCGCGTACTGGTGGAAGGACTGTCGATGTCGATTGGCGCCGGTCAGCTCTGGTGCATCGTCGGGCCGAATGGTGTTGGCAAGTCCACGCTGATGGGCGTGCTGGCAGGGCTGCGCGCGCCAGACGGCGGCTCGGCCGAGGTCGACGAAGCTGCCATCACGCAGATTGCGCCGGCCACGCTTGCACGCCAGCGCGCCTACCTGCCGCAGGCCGTGCACGACACGTTTTCGATGATCGTCGAGGATGCCGTGCGCATAGGCCGGCATCCGCACCTGAACGGCTGGGGCTGGGGCAAGCGCGACGATGACCGCATCGTGCGCGATGTCATCGGCGAACTCGACCTCGATGGGCTGCGCGGCCGCGATGTGCTGACGCTGTCCGGCGGCGAGCGCCAGCGTGTATCGCTGGCCGCCGCACTTGTGCAGCAGGCGCCGCTGCTGCTGCTCGACGAACCGGTGGCCCACCTGGACCTGCGCCACCAGATCATGGTGCTGGACCTGCTGCAGCACCTGACCCGGGCGGGGCGGCATGCTGCAGTGGTGATCCTGCACGACCTGACGCTTGCGCATCGCTATGCGAGCCATGCGCTGCTGATGGCCGAGGACGGCCACGCCATCCACGGCCCCGCGCATGAAGTCCTTACCCCCGCGCAGTGCTCCCGTGCGCTGCGCACCCCGATTATCAGCATCAGCGACGGCCCGCATACCGCGCTGATTCCCGATGGAGACCAGACATGAGCGATACCCCGAACACTACCGACGGCGCTGGCCGCGACGAGCGCCACAAGGCGCGCATGGTGCGCAAGAAGGAAGTCGTCGATGCGAAGATCGCCGCCGCGCAGACCGAGCGCGGCGTGATCGTGATCACCACTGGCAATGGCAAGGGCAAGTCGAGTTCCGGCTTCGGCATGGTGGTGCGCGCAATGGGCCACGGCATGAAGACCGGCGTCGTCCAGTTCATCAAGGGCGCGTTCCCGAGCGGCGAGGAGATGTTCCTGCGGCGCTTCCCCGAGGAATGCGAATTCCATGTGATGGGCGAGGGCTACACGTGGGAGACGCAGGACCGCGCGCGCGACGTGGCCAAGGCCGAAGCGGCCTGGGAAGTGGCGCGGCGCATGCTGCGCGATCCATCGATCGACCTGATCCTGTTCGACGAACTCAATATCGCGCTGAAGCTGCACTATCTTGATCTCGACACCGTCATCGCCGATCTGCGCACCCGTCCGCCGATGCAGCACGTGGTCATCACGGGCCGCGGCGCGCCTCCGGCGCTGATCGAAGCGGCCGATACCGTGACCGACATGACACCGGTCAAGCACGCTTTCGAGCAGGGCATCAAGGCCCAGCCGGGCGTAGAAATGTAGGAGGCCGTTTCAAAATGATTCTGGCGTCGTTGCGGGGCCTTGTCGTACTACTTGTACTGTCTGCGGCCCCGCGTCTAGCCAGAACCGCTGCGCTTCATTTTGAAACAGCCTCTAATCTGAGTTTGAACGTTTGAACCATGGCAACCGAGATTTCCGCTGAGTTTTCCCCTGGGTTTTCCCAATACGCACTGACCCTGCCGCCGATCGCCGCGCTCGATGAATCGCTGCGCGCCACGCTCCAGGCCGCGATCGACGACAAGACCAAGCCGCCCGGCTCGCTGGGCCGGCTTGAAGCGCTCGCCATGCAGATCGGGATGATCCGCGAGGAGACCGTGCCCGAGCTGAACCGTCCGGCGATCATCGTGTTCGCGGGCGACCATGGCGTGGCCGATTCCGGCGTCAGCGCGTTCCCGGCGGAAGTGACGGCGCAGATGGTGCTGAACTTCCTGAATGGCGGTGCCGCGATCAACGTGTTCACGCGCCTGCATGGGCTGGCGCTGGAGGTGGTGGACGTGGGCGTGCGCGCGCCGCTGCCGGCGTCGCCCAGCCTGGTGAACTGCCGCGTGGCCAATGGCACGCGCAACTTCGTCGACGAGCCGGCCATGACGCCGGAACAGACCGGCGCGGCCATCAACGCTGGTATCGCACGTGTCTTGCGGCATGCGCAGCAAGGCACCAATGTGATCGGCTTTGGCGAGATGGGCATCGCCAATACATCGGCTGCGGCCTGCGTGATGAGCCGGCTGACGGGGCTGTCCCTGGAAGCCTGTACCGGCCGTGGCACCGGGCTTGACGATGCCGGCATGGCGCGCAAGCGCGAGATCCTGGCACGTGCACTGGCAAGGCATGCCGATGTCACCGCTCCACTGGACGTGCTGGCCACGTTCGGCGGCTTCGAGATCGCGGCGATGACGGGTGCGTACCTGGCCGCCGCGGCCAGCCGCATGGTGATCCTCGTCGATGGCTTTATCGCCTCGGCAGCGCTGCTGGTGGCCGCGCGGATCGATCCGAACGTGCTGCAGTACTGCGTCTTTTCGCACTGCTCGCACGAGCAAGGGCATCGTGCGCTGCTGGCTGAATTCAAGGCCGAGCCGCTGCTGGCGCTCGACCTGCGCCTGGGCGAGGGCACGGGTGCGGCGCTGGCGTGGCCGCTGGTGGCGTCCGCCGCAGCGTTCCTGCGCGAGATGGCGACGTTCAGCGGCGCGGGCGTCAGCAACGCATCGGCAAGCTAGGGTTGCACAATGGCCAACGAACTCCGCTTCTTCCTGACCGCCGTCGGCTACTTCACGCGCGTGCCGTTGCCGCAGCGGCTGGCGAGTTGGGTGGGGTTCGAGCCGCACTATCTGAACGCCGCGTCGCGCTACTTCCCGCTGGTAGGGCTGATCGTCGGCGCATTCGGCGCGCTGGTCACGTGGGGTGCGTTGGCGCTGTGGTCGCCGTCGGTGGCGGTCGTGCTGGGCATGGCCGCCACGCTGCTGTTCACCGGCGCGTTTCATGAGGACGGTCTGGCCGATTGCGTCGATGCGTTTGGCGGTGGGTATCGCCGCGAGGATGTGCTGGAGATCATGCACGACTCGCGCGTGGGTGCATTCGGGGCCATCGCCATCGTCGTGGCGTTGCTGCTGAAATGGCAACTGCTGGTGTCGGTGGATGAGTCGGGCGGCGTGCTGGTGCTGCTGGCGTTGCTTGTGGCTGCCCACGGCGCCAGCCGCGCGATGGCCATTACGTTCCTGGCCACGCATGACTACGTGCGTGCCGAAGGCAAGGCCAAGCCGGTGGCGCAGCGCCTGACCGGCGTCGGCCTGCTGTTCGCGTTGGCGTGCGGGGTACTGCCGCTGCTGTGGCTGTCCCCGCTGTTTGCCGGCGTGGTCATTGTGGTGCTGGCGGTGCTGCGTGCCATGCTCGGTGCGTACTTCGTGCGCCGCATCGGTGGCTATACCGGTGACTGCCTCGGCATGGCACAGCAGCTTGCGGAATTGTCGATCTACCTGGTGGCGGCAGCATGGACGTGGTCCTGATCCGGCATGCGCGCCCCGATGTGGCGCCGGGCGTCTGCTACGGCGCGCTCGATCTGAAGCTGGCGCAGCCAGTCACCCCCGAACCGGAGCGGATCGTGCGGATGCTTGACGGCTTGCCGGCATCGCGCCTGGTGACGAGCCCGGCAATGCGTGCAATCGAGACCGCATCATTGCTGGCGCAGCACACTGCTACACCAGCCTGCGAAATCGAGCCACGCCTGCGCGAACTGGACTTCGGCACGTGGGAAGGCACGCCATGGGATGCGATCCCGCGTGATGCGCTGGATCTCTGGGCGGCGGACCTGATGGGTGCGCGTCCGCATGGCGGCGAGAGCGCGCAGCAGGTGATGGCACGCGTGACGGCGTGGGCGGACACGCTTGATGCTGGATCGAGTGACTGCCTTTGGGTGGTGACCCATGCGGGACCGATGCGCATGCTGGCCGCGCACTGGCTTGGGCTGCCGCTGGCGCGGACGCTGCAGTGGCGGCTTGAATTCGGTGCAACCTGTCACTTCCGGTTGGAGGCAGGGCAGGCGCATCTGGGCTGGTGGAATCGGAGCGCCGGCATTTGATATGCCCTTGGTTTTCTCCCCTCTCCCGCAAATGCGGGAGAGGGGCGGGGGAGAG
>NZ_ALOU01000029.1 GCF_000292345.1 Cupriavidus sp. BIS7 | reverse complement strand
CCCTCTCCCCCAACCCCTCTCCCACTCCGTGGGAGAGGGGAGCAAACAAACAGCCATCAACCCGGTCGCCGTGACCGCGCCACGTCCAGATCCTTGCAGATCTCCGCCGCGCCCTTCACCACGCGCGGGCCCGCGCGGTTGACCAGGTCGCCATCCACGACGAACAGGTTGTTGCGTGCCACGGCGGTGATCTGCTTCCACTTCTCCCACATCGAAAAATCGGCGAGCGGCTTGTCGGGGCGCGTCGCGCCCATGCCAGCGGTGATCATGGCCTCGGGGTTTCCGGCTACCACCGCTTCGACCGAGACCGTCGGCACCAGCGGCGCCTCCTTTGCGAACAGGTTCTGCCCGCCGCACAGCGCCAACAGATCGCTGACCATATGCTGGCCGTTCAGCGTCATCAGCGGCTGTTGCCAGACCTGGTAGAACACCGTGACCGGTGCGCGGGTTGCGTAGGTCTTGCGCAGCGCATCCACCTGCTGACGGAAGTCGGTGGCAGCGCGATTGGCCACCGGCTCGGTGCCCATCAGCGTGCCGAGTTTCTCAAGGTTGTCCGGAATGCCTTCAAGCCTGCGCGGCTCGCTGAAGAACAGTGGCATGCCGAGAGCGCGCAGGCGGTCGGTCTGCTTCTGCGCGTTGCCGTGGCGCCAGACCACGATCAGGTCGGGCTTGAGCGCCGCGATCCGTTCGAGGTCGAGCGCCTTGTTGTCGCCCACGCGCGGAATCTCGCGTGCCTGGGGCGGGTAGTCGCTATAGCTGACCGTGCCGACGATGCGATCGCCGCCGCCGGCAGCGTAGATCAATTCCGTGACGTGCGGCGCCAGCGAGACGATGCGGCGCGCAGGTTGTGCCAGCGTGACGGTCTGACCGGCATCGTCGACGACGGAAACGGCGGCGTGCGCCGGTAGCGCGGCAATCAGCAGGGCAGCCGCTGCAAGTGGGAGCTTCATCGGGGTCCGGTGAGAGAGAAGAGCGATTCGCCAAGCGCGGCATCGAGCCGTTGCCAGGCCATGTTGTCTTTCGGGGGCAGGCCGAAACGCAGGCTCGCCGGGCACCCCCCGGCAGCATCGAACAGGCGCGTCCAGATGCCGCGCTGCGCCAGCGCTTCGTGCAGGGCGCCCGCGCGTTCATCGGCAACCCAACTGAACAGTGGCTGGCAGGCAGGCGTCAGGCCATGGTCGCGCAGCAACATTGCCAGCCGTTGGCCGGCCGCAGCCAGTGATGATCGCGTGGCGGCCTGCCATGCGGTGTCGGTCAGTGCGATACCTGCCACGGCGCGTGCCGGGCCCGATACGGTCCAGTGGCCGAGGTGCGCGGCCAGCGATTCAAGCAGGGACGGCTCGGCCAGCACGAAGCCGCAGCGCACACCTGCAAGGCCATAGAACTTGCCGAGCGAGCGCAGCACTACCAGCCCCGGCATGGCGCTGTATTCGGCCAGCGACGCCGCGTCGGTGCAATCGATAAACGCCTCGTCGACGATCAGCATGCCGCCGCGCGAGGCCAGCCGTGCGTGCCAGTGCCGCAGCGTTTCCGCAGGCAACAGCCGTGCGGTCGGATTGTTCGGGTTGATGACGACTAGGTGATCGAGCGCTTCTGCCAGATCGGCGCAGCCGAAGTCGGCTTCATCCAGCGGGACGACCGTATGGCCAGCCTGCGCAAAGGCCGGTGCGTACTCGCTGTAGCCGAGCGCGGCAATGCCGGTGCGTCCCGGCCGCAGCAGTCGGGGCAGCGTGCGGATGGCGGCCTGAGATCCTGCCACGGGCAGCGCATGCGGGGCGCCGTACGCCTGTGCGGCGATAGCGGCCAGCCCATCATCGTCCTGTGGCAGCCGCTGCCAGGCGTCGGCGGGCAGCGGCGGCACGGGGTAGCCGTTGGGGTTGATGCCGGTCGAAAGATCGAGCCACGCCTCTACCGGGCGGCCGTAACGGCGCGCGGCAGCGAGCAGGTTGCCGCCGTGACGGATGGACGGCGCAGTCACGATGCGTGCCCCAGCAGGGCGGCCAGCGGCACGCTCAGCATCGCCAGTCCGAGCCACAGCCACAGCGTGCGTTGCACCAGCCGCAGGCAGGCGTGAACGTGCCGCGCGGCGGGCGTGTCGCCAGTGCCGAGCGGAGGCCGTTCCTCCCATTCACCGTGATAGCGCGCGCCGCCGCCAAGCGCCACGCCGACTGCGCCTGCGCCGGCGGCCATCACGGGGCCCGCGTTGGGGCTCGACCACGCCCGTGCCTGCGTGCGCCAACAGCGTAGCGCCTGCGCCGTTGTGCCGAGCAGTGCGTAAGACAGTGCGGTCAGCCGTGCGGGAACCAGATTGAGCAGATCGTCGATACGCGCGGCCGCCCAGCCGAACATCAACCAGCGCGGCGTGCGGTAGCCCCACATCGCATCGAGCGTATTGGCAAGGCGGAACATGATCACTGCGGGCGCGCCGCCGACCAGGAACCAGAACAGCGCGCCGAAGATCGCATCGTTGCCGTTTTCCAGCGCCGATTCACACGCGGCACGTGCCAGCGCCTCGGCATCGGCGTCCTCGGTGTCACGCGAGACGATGCGCGCGGTCAGTTCGCGCGCGGCGGGCAGGTCGTCACGCGTCAGGGCGTCGGCGATCGGGGCGATATGCTGGGCCAGACTGCGGCTGCCGAGCGCGGCATAAAGCGCCGATGCATGCAGTGCCCAGGCCAGCGCGGGGTGCACCGCCTGGGCTAGCGCGATCAGCCACCACGCGATGGCGGCCGGAACCAGCACCAGCAGCGCCCAGGCGAGCAGGCCTGCAAGGCGCTGACGCAGCGCGCTGCGTTCGGAATGACTGGGACGATTGGGATGATTGAGCCGATCGGCGAGGGCCGTGGCAAGGCGTCCGAATCCGACCAGCGGATGCCAGCGGCGCGGCTCGCCAAGCCAGCGATCCAGCAGCACGCCGGCAAGCGCGGCCGCCACGCAGGCCGGCCAGGACAGCATGATCATTCGGGACGCGTGTCCTTGACCGCCACGGGGATGCCGGCCACCAGCAGCCGCACGCGGTCCGCCGCGGCGGCGAGCTTCTGGTTCAGGCGGCCGAGTTCATCGACATAGAAGCGCGTGATGGCGCCCATCGGCACCACGCCGAAGCCGATCTCGTTGGACACGAGGATCACGTGCCCGGGGAGCATCGGCAATGCGGTCATCAGCGCGTCGATTTCCTCGGTAAAGGCCGGCGGCGGGGTAATGACGCCATGCTCGGGATATTCGCGGCTGTCGCCAAAAATCAGGTTATTGAGCCACAACGTCACGCAGTCGACGAGGATGCAGCCGTCGCGGCGCGCATGGGCATAGAGCGCATCGGCCAGGTGCACGGGCTCCTCCACGAGCGTCCAGTCGGCCGGGCGGCGCGCGCGGTGCAGCGCGATGCGCAACTCCATCTCCTCGTCGGGGGGATCGGCGTCATGGCGCGCCGTGGCGATATACGTGACCGGGCCGCGCGTCAGCGCCGCGTGGTCCGTGGCCACCTGCTCCGCGAAATGGCTCTTGCCGGACCGTGCGCCGCCGAGCACAAGCGTCAACTCGCGCGGCAGCGCCGTACCGGCTTGCGCTTCATGGGCCGGCTGGGTGTCCGGCTCGCCGGCCACGGCGGCACCCGCCGATGCGGGTTCGGCGGAGGGCGAGATGTTGAGCGCCTGGGCGATGGCCTTGGTCTTCATGCCGCGTATTGTAGCCGTCGCATGGACGCCTCGCATGCATGGATCTTGCAGACATGAAGGCTCTCCGGTAGGCCTCCGATGTGTCTCCGGCGAGTCTCTGGGGGACTGCGCGCGCGACGATGCTGCGATAATCGCGCGATGCGCGACGAACCTGTTTTCCGAACCGATTTCGCCCCGGCCGGGCGTGCCCTGTACGGCACCCTGATGGTCCAGGGCACCACCTCAGACGCCGGCAAGAGTACCGTCGTGGCCGGGCTGTGCCGCGTGCTGGCGCGTGCCGGCGTGCGGGTGGCGCCGTTCAAGCCGCAGAACATGGCGCTGAACAGCGCGGTCACCGTCGATGGCGGGGAGATCGGCCGGGCGCAGGCGCTGCAGGCGCAGGCTGCCGGGCTGGCGCCGCACACCGACATGAACCCGGTACTGCTCAAGCCGAGCAGCGACATCGGCGCGCAGGTCATCATCCACGGCCGCGCGCGCATGGATCTCGATGCGCGCGCTTATCACGACTACAAGCCGCAGGCGATGGCCGCCGTGCTGGAAAGCCATGGCCGTCTGGAACAGGCGTACGACGTGGTGCTGGTGGAGGGCGCGGGCAGCCCGGCCGAAGTGAACCTGCGTGACCGCGACATCGCCAACATGGGGTTTGCCGAACGCGTGGACTGCCCCGTGGTGATCGTGGCGGACATCGACCGGGGCGGGGTGTTCGCGCACCTGGTTGGCACGCTGGATTGCCTGTCCGAGACCGAGCGCGCGCGTGTGAGCGGCTTCATCATCAACCGCTTCCGCGGCGATATCGCGCTACTGGAGCCCGGTCTGGACTGGCTCACCGCGCGCACTGGCAAGCCCGTGTTCGGCGTGCTGCCGTACCTGCACGGCCTGCACCTCGATGCGGAGGATGCGATTGTCAGCGCGCAGGTGGACCATCGTGCGGGCGAGGTGTTGCGTGTGATCGTGCCGGTGCTGCCGCGCATCTCCAACCATACCGATTTTGATGCGCTGCGCGCCCATCCGGGTGTCGATCTGCAGTTCATCGGGCCGGGCATGCCGATTCCGCCGGCCGATCTTGTCATCCTGCCAGGCAGCAAGAGCGTGCGCGCGGACCTGGCCTTCCTGCGCGCTAATGGCTGGGATCGCGCGCTGCAGCGGCATCTGCGCTATGGCGGCAAGCTGATTGGCATTTGTGGCGGCATGCAGATGCTTGGCAGAAGCATTCACGATCCCGACGGCCGGGAAGGGCCTGCCGGCACGAGCGACGGTCTGGGACTGCTCGATTACGAAACGACACTGGCCGCGGAAAAACAGCTACGGCGTGTGGCCGGGCGGCTTGCCGAGGGCAATGCGCCGGTCAGCGGCTACGAGATCCATCTCGGTGTCAGCGAGGGCCCTGGGTTGGCCCGCCCGGCATTGTGGCTCGAAGGCGACAGACCCGATGGCGCCCGATCCGAGGATGACCAGGTGCTGGCGACTTACGTCCACGGCCTGTTCGACGACCCCGCCGCGTGCGGTGCGCTACTGCGCTGGGCCGGGTTGGCGCGGGCCGAAGGGGTGGACCTGGACGCGCTGCGCGAGGCGTCGATCGACAGGCTGGCCGATACGATGGCAGCGCATCTCGATCTGGCTGCGCTGTTCGCGCCGCTGCGGCGTGACGCTACACTTGCGGAGTTGTCGAAGGGGGAGGGGCGGGCCGGCCTGCCGTGACGCCGTACGCCCGCCGAAGCCGGAAGCATCGGGAGCGTCGAAAGCCCCGTTGTGTTTCGGCATCCATTGGACATTGGAGGATTTCATGCCGGTAGTCGTGATCGCCAATCCAAAGGGCGGTGTGGGCAAAACCACGCTGGCCACCAATCTCGCCGGGTACTTCGCCAGCAACGGGCACGCCGTGATGCTAGGCGATACCGACCGCCAGCAGTCCTCGCGCGCGTGGCTGGGCCTGCGCCCCGACTCGGCGCCGCCGATCAAGACCTGGGAAATCGACGGCGACAATATCGCCCGACCGCCCAAGGGCACCACGCACGTGGTGCTGGACACGCCCGCCGGCCTGCATGGCTGGCGTTATACCGATGTCATGAAGCTGGCCCATCGCGTGGTGGTGCCGTTGCAGCCGTCAATGTTCGACATCCTGGCCACGCAGGACTTCCTGGCCAAGCTGGCCGATGACAAGCACGTGCGGCATGGCGACGTGTCGGTAGGGGTGATCGGGATGCGCGTGGACATGCGTACCCGGGCGGCAGAGCAGCTCCAGCGCTTTGTAGAGGGGCTGGGCCTGCCGGTACTTGGCTACCTGCGCGACACGCAGAACTATGTCCAGCTAGCCGCGCACGGTCTGACAATCTGGGACGCTACGCCGTCGCGCGTGGCGCGCGACTGGGAGCAGTGGCAGCCGATCCTGCGCTGGCTCGATGGTTCGTCCGGCGCGGCTACGGTGCCGGCTGCAGCCGGCTGATCAGCGCCTCCACGTCATCCCAGGTCACGCGCCGGATCGGCACCATCAGGTCCGCCCCCGGGAACGGGTCCTCGAAACTCGCCGATTCCACGCCGCCAAGGCGCCGGTAAAACTCGCGCGCCTGCGCATTGCCCTCCAGCACATACAGGAACAGCGGCTTGCCCGGCCACTGGCGCGCGGCGCTGGCCGCGCAATGGGCCATCAGCAGTTTCCCAAAGCCGCAGCCTTGGTACTTGTTGAGCACATGCAGGTTGTCCAGGTAGATGCCGTAGCCGGGTTCTGCCAGCGGCATCAGGCATGAGAAGCCGGCCGGTTGCCCATCGACACGCAGGATCGTCACCTCGTGCGGCGCCTCCGCGCCTTCCTGCATCCGCGCGTGCCAGGTGGCAAGCCGTTCGGGCAGCGCATGCTGCTCCAGGTAGTCAGCCGGGATCAGGCCAGCGTAGTTGCGGCGCCAGCTTTCGGCATGGATGGCGGCCAGCAGCGCGGCATCGGCCGGGGCGGCTGGGACAAGTTCAATCTGGTGTGCCATGAAACGGGACGTAATGTGGCGACGCGTGGTTGCACTGTTAGAATCGCGAATCCTTCGCATTTGCGTTTGCAAGTTGCGCGCAAGCCATGCGAATCCACATGTCAGTCGAAGTGACTTGAAGTGCCCGAGGTGCCTGTGCGCCTCGCGCAAGTATCCACGAATCCTACAATGGTCTCCGGTCGTTTCCGCACGGTTCTCGTAAAACTGCACCTTTACATTGGCCTGCTTTTTGGCTTGCTGTTCATCCTGATGGGGCTGACCGGCACGGCCATTTCGTGGCGTGACGAGATCGACAAGTGGCTGAACCCGGACTTGCTGCAGGCCGCCTCGGCCACGCGCATTCCGGTGGGCGCCGCTACGGTGGAATCTGTGACCGCGAAGCTGATGGCAGATCCGCATTATGGCAAGCCCAATCTGCTGATGCTGCCTACCGACGAGCACGATGTGTTCGTGGCCTATTACCCGATCAAGGGGGCCGAAGCGGGGCCGGGGCGTTTCCGGCAGGTGATGATCGACCCGATCACGCTGGCCGTGAAGGGCGAGCGGCTGTGGGGCGTGCCGGGCCTGTCGCGCCAGGCGCTGATGCCGACGGTTTTTCATCTGCATCGCTATCTGCTTTCGGGTGACACGGGCAAGACGATCACCGGCGTGACCGGCATGATGCTGTTTATCAGCGTGCTGCTGGGCGTGGTGCTCTGGTGGCCCAAGCTCAAGGCGCGGGCGCTGAAGCAGTCGGTGCGGATCACGCATGGCGGCTCGTGGTCGCGCTTTATCTACACCAGCCATCGCGCGGGCGGGATCTTCGTGGCGCCTATCCTGGCGACGATCGCGTTTTCGGGCTGGTACCTGAACTTGCCGAAATGGGTCACGCCGATCATCGGCAGTGTCATGACGGTGAGCGCGCCGTTCAAGCCCGTATCGGACCCGGCTCCCGAGGGGACCCACGCGATCACGCCGGCCCAGGCCATGACGGCCGCCCAAAAGCAGTTTCCCGGCGCGGCGGTGACGCGTATCAGCCTGCCGCGCAAGCCCGGCGATGCATATGAAGTGCGCCTGCGCCAGGATGGCGAGGTGCGCGCCGATACCGGCTCCACGCGGCTCTGGCTCGACGCCTATTCCGGCCGCCCGCTCGGTGTGCGCGATCCGCTCAACGCGCCGTCCGGCGACACCTTCATCAACTGGCTGTTCCCGCTGCACACCGGCGAGGCGTTTGGCCCGTGGGGCCGCGCGTTCATCACGGTATTCGGACTGGTGCCGCTGGCCTTCGCCGTGACCGGCGTGCTGATCTGGTGGAAGCGCCGCACCGGACATCGCCGCCACCTGGAGCGCGAGCGGCTGCGGCGGGGGTGAGACTTTTCTGTCCCAGAAATCGTACGTTTACTAACGACTTCATCTGTGTGCTGAGCTATAGCTGTGAGCTTTGCGTTCCACTTGAAAGGAGCAGCATTGTCACAGCGAAGCCAAAGTGTTCGCCCTTGCGGACACGTGCCCGATCCCTGATTTGGTTGTAACGGCTTAACTCTGTGTCGGAAATTTTCAAATCGATGGCATCCATCGATCCCGAATCAACACAAATGCTTTCTAACCCGTAAATCGCGGCGAGACCGCAGCTCTTGCGCATTACCAACTTCCCGTCGCTCGCTGCCCAACCGCAATGCAGGAAGTAATGCAATATGCCAGCATTATCCTGAATCAACTCTCGCGGATCGAAATCCGCCGCGTGGATGGAGTGATACTGCCTCCCCGGCGCTGTCATAAACGCCGCATCGAGATGCGCATCAAATGGGGACATATAGACAGCGAGGCCGTCCCCCTTTCTCTGATCATCGGGATCGACGAATTCGCACAGGGCCCGACAATAATTGGGACGATCGCTCGACGGGTGGTAGCGCACAAGGATGTACAGATCCGGCGCGGTGTGTAAGGCAGGGTGGGCAAGAGACATAGACAAAGAGGTGCTACTGCATGGCAAGCCAGTACCCGCAAGCGCGGTATTTAACGAATCATCTCTCCGCCTTACGTGGGGACTGACCAGAACCGGTAGGGTTGTCCAGGTAGTCGGCGTGTTCTTTACTGCCTATGACCTGACCACAGCAACGCAGCAGTCAATTGAACTTAAAAGCATTCGACCAATTCAGAGGGAGGTCATTCGTCAAGCCGGTGGCTGGGGCGCAGCATGGGCCGGTGCGAAAATCGGTACCGCCGCCGGGGCTACAGTTGGTATAGAGACAGGGCCGGGTGCAATAGTGACGGGACTCGTCGGTGGCCTCATTGGTGGAACTCTCGGCTACTTGGGTGCCGATTGGGCAGTTGATCAAATGGAGTGAAGACAGTGTTCAAAAGGCTGCGCGACATGCTGGTTCACAGGCGTATTGCACGCGAGCGAGATCGGGCGCTGCGGGCACGCTTTGGGCATTCACGGGAGGAGTTGCGAGCATTATTCCCTTGCCCATTGGATCTGACGCAAGTATCGGATCTGCAAGAAAGATCACTCAAATACCCCGCTGTCTCCAGCTTGGTCCACAGCTTAAACGTTAATGCCTTTTACGCCCATTTTCAATCTGAATCGAATCAGGTCGATCGGATCGTCAAGGGGGCTACGACTGGATTCAATCGCGTCGATGAGAATTCGTATGTAAAGTCGGCCGAGAACAAGGGGAGTTGCCATCTGTTTATTTCGATAGGTGAGGAATTTTCCGGGGCGATCCTGTCCATAATATCCGATGATATCTCGGTGTTTGAGCGTATTGCCGAGGCCAATTCAAGTCCGCCACCTCCCTGGGTCGCTTTCCCGGATGTTGATGAACCACTTAAGCTAGGTTCCTTGCAGGGTGATCTTGAATATTGGTGGGATGGATATTGGCTTCCATTCTGGGAGAATTTATCCTCTGAAGAGCGCGTGATGTACCTGCAAAAATATGAGGCAACCGACGATTGGAGGCAATGTATATGGCTTCACGGGACGGAAGTATCTGAATTTTTGGGTAGGGCGTTATCGCAGTCGGATCAGGAGTAGCGTAGGTATTTGCTTGTGTGACTAGAGTGCCGAGGGATGATGCTCGTTTACGGGCATCATCCCTCCGCCTTACCTGGGGGGCTGGCCAGAACTGGTAGGGTTGTCCAGGCAATTTAGAGCAGCTGGAAGCCGTCCGGCCATGTTGTGATTTTCTTTCAATCAGAATTGCGAAACTTTTAAAACACTTTCAAGTTTCGACTATTTCCTTCGCACTACCTGTAGTTGACGATCTCACATGTCGGGCGCATGGTCCGGTGACCGTTCCAGTGAGATAAGTGATGAATCTAACGTGGTTTCTCTTTTCGTTCAAAGGCAGAATTAATCGCGGGCATTGGTGGATTTACTTCGTCATGTACACTGCAATCGCTCTCGTTTTTGCGCGGGCTAGCGACGGCTGGGCTAGGTATGACGCTTGGTCGCCCCTGGAGTCGATGATCATGATCGCGATTGGCGTGTTCGCGGCATGGTCACAGATCGCAGTCGGAGTGAAGCGCTTGCACGACTTCGACATGTCGGCCTGGTGGATGCTGCTGTTCCTCATTCCGGTGATTGGGCAGTTCGCGCTGTTCATGCTGCACGGCTTTCAACCCGGACAGCCGAACGCAAACCGATTTGGTGAACCGCCAGCGGCGCCGGACGACAAGCCGATGCACAGCGGAGAGACGTGAGCTATGACGCAAGAGTGGCATTAGTCACATAAGGCCCGTCGAACATTCGAACTGGGATGGCTGGCGACCGGTTCCCAGCGATGCCCGCTGTAGGACGCCGGCTATCGCAATGAGGACGAGTTGTTGTGGACAGGGGGATTTGAAACTCATCTTTCCCCGATGTCGAGTGCCAGACGGGGCGCGCCAGTCACCCAAAACAAAAAGGCCTGCGCAACGCAGGCCTTTTCCGTTGGGGCAAACGCCGGGGCTTCGCTCAAATCTCCAGATTGTCGATCAGCCGGGTCGCGCCGAGCTTCGCTGCCGTCAGCACCACCAGTGGCTCGCCAGCCGCGAATTCCTCGCGGGTTGGGGCCTGCAGGTTTTCGCGCTTGCGGATCGACACATAGTCGGGCTTCCAGCCGCGTGCCTGCAGGCGGGCCAGCGCATCGGCCTCCACGGCCAGCAGGTCCACGCCGTCCTTGCCCAGCACCGTATCGCGTACTTCGTGCAGCGTCTTGTAGAGCACCGGCGCCTCGGCGCGTTCGGCTTCGCTGAGATACCGGTTGCGCGACGACAGCGCCAGGCCGTCATCGGCGCGCACGGTTTCGGCGGGGATGATATCCACTGGCAGCGCGAACTGCTTTGCCATGCGGCGCACGATCATCAACTGCTGGTAGTCCTTCTTGCCGAACACGGCCACGCGCGGCTGCACGCAGCAGAACAGTTTCATCACCACCGTGCAGACGCCCTTGAAGAAGCCGGGGCGGAATTCGCCTTCGAGGATGTCGCCCAGGTCATGCGGCGGATCCACGCGGTATTCCTGCGGCACCGGATACATGTCCGACTCGGTCGGGGCGAACAGCACGTACACGCCTTCGCTCTGCAGCTTCTCGATGTCATCCTGCAGCGTGCGCGGGTATTTGTCGAAGTCCTCGTTCGGGCCGAACTGCAGGCGGTTGACGAAGATCGACGCCACCACGGGGTCTCCATGCTGGCGGGCCAGCCGCATCAGCGACAGATGGCCTTCATGCAGGTTACCCATGGTGGGGACGAAAGCGACGCGGTTCTGTCCGCGCAACTGGTCCCGCAGCGCCTGGATGGAGGAGATGACTTTCATGAATGTGCTGTGCGGTCGTGGTAGAAGCGTCCCGATGCCGGGCAAACTGGTTGCCGGGCTCTGGGCAGACGTTGGCCGGCTGTCGGCGGATTGTAGAGCATCCGCGCGGATTCAGGCCGCTGGGCGCGCGCCGATATTGTCCGAATATCAGGAAAGATTACGCAGGCGTGTACGCCAATCGCACATAAATCGGTGCGAACGGCTCGGCCTGGGTGATCTCCACCAGCGACTCGCGCGACAGTTCGAGCATGGCGATGAAGTTCACCACCACCACGGGCACGCCCTTGCCGGAGCGGATCGCGTCCTCGAAGAGTTCGCTGAACTCCATGAAGCGCGCGTGCTGCAGGCGGCGCAGGATCTGGCTCATATGCTCGCGCACGGACAGTTCCTCGCGCGAGATCTTGTGGTGCTGGTTCAGCTTGGCGCGCCTTAGCACGTCGGCCCAGGCACCCTGCAGGTCCACCGTTTCCACGTCGGGGAAGCGGGGCGCAATGCTCTGCTCGATATACACCTGCGAGCGCAGGAAGTCGCGGCCTAGCTGCGGCACGGTGTCCAGGCGCTGGGCGGCAAGCTTCATCTGCTCGTACTCGAGCAGGCGGCGCACCAGTTCGGCGCGCGGGTCTTCGGCTTCCTCGTCGCTGTCGGCCTTTTTGACCGGCAGCAGCATGCGGGACTTGATCTCGATGAGCATCGCGGCCATCAGCAGGTACTCGGCCGCGAGTTCCAGGTTGGTCTGGCGGATCTGGTCGACGTACGAGAGATACTGGCGCGTCACCTGGGCCATCGGGATGTCCAGCACATTGAAGTTCTGCTTGCGGATCAGGTACAGCAGCAGATCCAGCGGGCCTTCAAATGCTTCCAGGAACACCTCGAGCGCATCGGGCGGGATGTACAGGTCCTGCGGCAGCTTGAACAGCGGCTCGCCGTACAGGCGCGCGAATGCCATGCCGTCGACCATGTCGGCCGGGTTGGCGGCAGCGCCTTCGGGTGCCACGCTTGGCAGCGCCACCGGCAGGCTCAGCTTCTCCTGCGCGTCCTGATCCCGCGGATCGCTCGGGTGCATCGGGGGGATTCCCGGGGGATCAGTCTGCGGACGCGTACACGTACGGCTTCTGGGCCACACGCGACGCATCGGCGCGGGCGCGCTCGTCCAGGTCGATCGGGGCCTTGTCCCACAGCAGGGCACGGCCTTCGCGCTGTTCCGCTTCCAGCGACGGGCGCTCCTGCTTGAGCGTCTTCAGGAACTGGGTGACTTCCGATTCGTACATGGCCATGGCGAAACCTGTGCCCTCTGGGCGGCGTTATGGATATTGGGGCTGGATTTTACCGCATCGCGGCCACGCGAAGAATCGTGAATTTTGGTGACGAATCTGGCGTTTCCCCGACGGCGGTGTGGTCAAATAGCGACTTTGCGGGTAGACACCGACGGATGAGGATCGACTTGGGCCACCTGGCCGGACTAGTCGCCGCTGGCAGGACGCAACGTACCCTCAGGGGTGCCTGCCTGCCCGCGCGTCTTGCGGGGCTGGGCCTGCTGATTGCGCTGGCCGTCTTCGCTCCCGCCAGCCACGCCGCTCGCGCTGCCTACAAGGTGGAGATTGATGCACCGAAGGTGCTGAAGGACATTCTCCAGGAGCACCTTGACCTGGCCCGCTACACCGACCGTACGGACATTTCCGACGACCAGTTCGCATACATGGTCGAGACCGTTGGCGACCAGGTACGTCAGTTTGCGTCCACCGAGGGGTGGTTCGACCCGGTCACCAAGGCCACCGTGGAAGGCAAGGGCGAGGACCGCGTGGTCCATATCTCGGTCGATCCCGGTGCCCGCACGCTGATCCGGGCCGTGGACGTGGATGTGACCGGCCCCGCCGCCACGCAGGCGCCCGATCAGGTGGCGCAGATGCGCGCCAAGTGGGGATTGCCAGTCGGACAGCCGTTCCGCCAGGCGGACTGGGACAAGGCCAAGGAAGAGGCGCTCGTCACGCTGCAGAGCCGTTCCTACTATGGCGCGAAACTGGCCTCGTCACGGGCGCGGATCGAGCCTGATGAACAGTCGGCCGATCTGTCCGCCAAGTACGAGAGCGGGCCGGCCTACGTGCTGGGACCGCTGGTGATCGAAGGCACGCGGCGCTACCCGGCGCAGATCGTCCGCAACGTGAATCCGCTCAACGTAGGGGAGCCCTATCGCGTGGAGCGGCTGCTCGAACTGCAGCGCGCGGTCCAGAACCAGCCCTATTTCTCGAACGTGCAGGTCGACCTGCAGGAGCCGCCGGCAGCCACCGCGGCAGCGGCGGCGTCGCAGGACGAAACCGTGACGGCCCCGGTGCGCGTGCGGGTGCGCGAGCAGCCGCTGCATCGGCTGAACACAGGCGTCGGCTACACGACCGACACGGGCGCGCAGGTCAGCGGGCGCTATTCGTACTACAACCTGTTCAACCGTGCCTGGGTGTTCGATTCCCAGCTCAGCCTTGAACAGAAGCGCCAGTACGCGTACCTGGAAACGGCAATGCCGCCAGACTCGCGCACGTTCCGCAACAGCATCTACGGCAGCTACGAGCGTACGATCGACGTCGAAAGCACCGACCTGACGAGCTGGCGCGCGGGCCTCAAACGATCGCGCTCGCGCGACAAGTACGACACCACGTTCTCGCTCGATTTCTACTATGACAACCTGCTGCCGTTCGGCGAGCCGGCCCAGATCTCGAAGGCGCTGGTGCCGGCATTCGCCTGGACCCGCCGCGATGTGGACAACCCCGTGTTCCCGCGCCGCGGCAACGTGATCAACACGCAGATCGGCGTGGCGGCCAAGAACATCCTCAGCGACGCCACGTTCATGCGCGTGTACGGCCGCATTCGCCAGTACGTGCCAGTGGGCAACCGCGACCTGTTCATCGCGCGGCTGGAACTTGGCGCGGACCTGACCAAGGCGGACCCAGCGGAGGTGCCCGCATCGCTGCGGTTCCGCGCGGGGGGTACCGACTCGATCCGTGGCTACAGCTTCCAGTCGATCGGCACCCCGGAAGGGGCGGCCGTGGTGCCGGCGCGCTACCTTGGCACGGGCAGCCTTGAGTACCAGTACTGGTTCAAGCCGGAATGGGGCGCGGCCGTTTTCTGGGACGCGGGTACGGCCACCAACAACCTCAGCGGCATCACGATCTACAACGGCGTGGGCCTGGGTGCGCGCTGGCGCAGCCCGGTGGGCCCGGTGCAGCTGGATGTCGGCTATGGCATCCAGAAGCGGCAGTTCCGGCCGCATATCTCGCTTGGGGTGGCGTTCTGATGAGTATTCCCGACATGCCGCCCGTCCCGCGCGAGGACAGAAATGCCCCGCGCCCGCCCAGACCGCCACGCCGCCGCGTGTGGCGGGTGCTGGCGTGGAACGTCGGCTTCGTGCTGCTGCTGGTGATTGCGGCGATGACCGCCACGGTGCTTGCGCTGCGCACCGAGGCCGGCACGCGTCAGCTATGGAGCGTGGCCACACAGCTGTCTGCCGGCATGCTGGCCGGCAAGTTCGACGGCGGCACCGTGGCCGGCGGCCTGCGCCTGCATGACGTGGTGTATGCGAGCGGCGACACGCGCGTCACGATCGACCGTATCGACAGCAAATGGCAGGTGACATGGTCGCCGATGCGGCTGCATGTGGAGTGGCTGCGCGTCGGAAAGGTTGATGCGCACCTGCCGGCTTCCAAGCCGAGCGCTCAGCCCGCGCAGATGCCCGCGACGCTGGAACTGCCGCTCGCGGTCGATATCGATACGCTGACCCTTGGCGAGCTATCGCTGTTGCAGGGGCCAGCGGCCACTTCCACCCCGCTGCTGCTGTCGGACCTGTCCGCCGCGTTGCATTCCGATGGCCGGCGCCACCGCCTGGTTGTGGATCACCTCGTCACGCCGTACGGGAAGCTGCAGGCCAATGCACAGATTGCCGGGCGCAAGCCGTTTGCACTAACCGTCGAGGCGCTGATGGAAGGGCGCTGGCAGGAGGAATCGTACGAGATGACTGTGCGGGCCGATGGCTCGCTGGCCGCGCTGCATGCGCAGGTGGAAGCCAACGGCGACCGGATTCGCGCACGCGCCAATGCAGATGTCACGCCGTTTGACGAGGTGCCGTTCACGCACCTGATGATCGACGGCGAGCGCATCAACCCTCGCCTGTTCAGCCCCACCGCGCCGCAAGCAGACCTGACCGTGCATGCCGATCTGCGGCCGGTGGCATCGGCGGCGGGTGCGTCGGCACCGGCTGCATCTGCTCCATCGGTTGCCTCCACTCCTTCCGCTTCGTCAGCCAGCGCGGCTCATGCCAAAGCTGCGCCCGCCAAGGCCGTGCCGCTGGTCGTGGCCGGGGAGATGTCCATACGTAACCTCGAACCCGGCCCCATCGACAAGCAACGCCTGCCTGTTCACAGCGTGGACGCCCGGGTCGAACTGAGCGAGGCCGCGCAGACGCTGAGCGACCTGCGCATCGCGCTGCCGGGCAAGGCCGAGATCACCGGCCACGGCTCGCTGCATGACGGCCGTGGCGGATTCGATCTCGATGTACGCAGGCTCGATGTGGCGGCCTTGTACACGAGCCTGGTGCCGACCAACCTGTCTGGCCCGGTTAGCCTGCGGCTTGAACCGGGCCGCCAGAGCGTGGCGCTTGACGTGGCCGGCGGCGAGATCAAGCTGTTTGCCAACGCCAGTGTCGATGCGGATGCGCTGACGTTGACTGCGCTGCGTGCCGGGCTTGGCAGCGGCACGCTGACGGCCGAGGGCAAGCTCGGACTCAAGGGCGAGCAGGCGTTCAGCTTCAAGGGCAAGCTGGCCAACTTCGATCCGGCGCGCGTGGCCAAGGTGGCGCCGGGCCGCATCAATGCCGATTTCTCGACGACGGGTTCGCTCGCAAAGACGCTGCGCATGGCCGTCGACTTCGGACTCAACGAAAGCGAGTACGCGGGCTTGCCGATGACCGGAAACGGCAAGGTGCGCCTGGAGGGCGAGCGGCTGATGCCGAGCGAGGTATCGCTGCTGATGGCTGGCAATCAGATCAATCTGCGTGGCAGCTTCGGGGCGCGCGGTGATCGTCTCAAGGTCAATGTCGACGCGCCGCAGCTCGAACGGCTCAAGTTCGGCGTGGCCGGCCGGGCCAAGGTGGACGCCGAGATCACCGGCACGTTGAAGCGGCCCGAGATCGTGGGCGACTACAGCGCGCAGTCGCTGGTCATCGGCCCGCACAAGGTGGCGAGCGCAAGCGGCCACGCGGAACTGCGCGGCGGACTCGACGGCACGCTGTCGGCGCAACTGAGCGCGCGCGACTACCATGGCCCGCAGGCCAGCATCCGGACCCTTGACGCCAATCTCGCTGGCACGCAGGCCAGTCACACCTTCGATGCCAAGGCGGTTGGCACGCTGCACGACCACCCGCTGCAACTCACGCTGGCGGGGCAGGGTGCGTGGCGCGGCGACCAGGGCTGGACGGGCACGATCCGCACGTTCGAGGAGCGCGGCACCGTCAACGTGCGGCTGGCCGCGCCAACGCAGCTGCTGGTTGCGGACCAGCATATCCGGCTGGCCAAGACAAAGCTGATATTTGACCGTTCGACACTGACCGTCGAAGGCTTCGAGTTCGACCATGGACGCATTGTCACGCAGGGCAATCTCGATGGCGTACAGGTTGGCCATGTGCTGGAGGTCATGCAGGCGCTGACCGGCGAAGCGCTGCCAGTGCGTTCGGATCTCGTGCTCGATGGACGCTGGAACCTCAAGCTGGCCGAAACCGCGAACGGGTTTGCCGAGATCCGCCGACGCAGTGGCGATGCCTCGGTCAACGCCGGGCGCGGCTGGACCACGCTTGGCCTGGGCGAGACTGCGCTGCGCGCGGACTTCACTGGCAACCACGTCACGCTGCGCGGCGGCACCACGTCGCAGCGGATTGGCAAGCTCGATGTGAACGCATCGGCCGGGCTGGTCAGCGAGCAGGGCCTGCTGACGATCGGCCCGGCGTCCACGCTTGGCGGCACGGTGACCGCCGATATCCCTCGCCTCAAGTCACTGGAGGCGCTGAGCGGGCCGCAGTACGCGTACGAGGGCAGGATCGCCGCCGCGATCCGCCTGGCCGGAACAGTCGGCAGTCCGCTGCTGACGGGCACCGTCGATGGCAGCGAGATCGCCGTCACGCTTTATGACCTCGGTATTCGCCTGACCGATGGCGTGGTGCAGCTTGCGCTGGACCAGAACACGGTGGAACTGAAGCAGGTGCGCTTCCGTGGCGGAGATGGCACGGTGACGGCCAGCGGCGCGGTCAAGCTTGGCGAGGCCGACCCGAACCTGAGCGCCAAGATCGTGGCCGACAAGCTGCAGCTGTTTGCCAGTCCGGAACGCACACTGATCGTGTCCGGTGACGCCAGCATCGCCAACGAGAACCGGAAGATTGCGATTCGCGGCAAGTTCCGCGTCGATCGTGGACTGTTCGACCTGCCGAAAGCCGGTGCGCCGGAGCTGGGCGACGACGTGGTGGTGGTTCGCCGGCGCGACCAGCGCGAAGTGAAGACGGCTGCCACGCCGACGCCCGAGAGCAAGCCGGCCAGCCGCTTCAGTCCGCTGGTAGACGTGGCCGTGGATCTGGGCGACAACTTCCGCTTCCGTGGTGCAGGCGCAGATCTGCTGCTGGCCGGGCAGATCGGCGTGCGCAGCGAGCCGCTGTCGCCGATGCGCGCCACCGGCACGGTACGCGTGGTGAGCGGCACGTATGAGGCGTTCGGCCGCAAGCTCGAAATCGAATACGGGTACATCAACTTCAACGGGCCAGTGGACAACCCGGGCATGAACATCCGCGCCATGCGCCGCAACCAGGAAGTGGAGGCAGGCGTCGAAGTGACCGGCACGGTGCGGCTGCCGCGCGTGCGGCTGGTGTCGGAACCTAACGTGCCCGATGAGGACAAGTTGTCGTGGCTGATGTTTGGCTACGGCGCGGAAAGCGCCGGTACGAGCCAGCAGAAACAGATGAGTGGCGGAGCGCTTGGTGGCGCGGCGCTCGGCATGATCGGCGGCAAGGCCGGCAAGAGCGTGGTGTCGCATTTCGGCATCGACGAATTCTCGATCGGACCGAGCACCGCGGGCCTGAGCGACACGCAGGTGGTCAGCATCGGCAAGGCCGTCACTGACCAGATATCGGTGGGATACGAGCAGAGCCTGACGTCCGCGTCGAACGTGGTCAAGCTGACGTGGGCGTTCTCGCAGCGGTGGTCGCTGCTTGCCAAGGGCGGATCGATCAACGGGCTGTCGGTGCTGTTCAACCGCCGCTTCAATAGCTGGGGTAACCTGTTTTCTGGAGGCGGCTCTGGCCGGCGTGCCACCGCGGCATCGGCGGCTGAAGCATCCGCCGCCGCAGCAGCCGCTGCCGGAGCCAGTGCACCGGCCGGCGAGCCGGTCGAACCCGTCAAACGATGAGATCCATGAATATCCGACTCACTGACGCGTCGCGCAGACGCCTTGCCGCCATGGGACTGATAGCCAGCCTGCTTGCCCTGTTCGGTTGCGACCAGCAGAAGGTCGACGAAGCCATGAAGAAGGCCGGCGACGCCGCCCGCAATACCTGGAACAGCGTGAAGCCGGACAGCCAATTGTTCAAGGGCATCGAGATCGGCAAGTCAACCGAGGACGACGTCCGGCGCCAGGCCGGCAAGCCTGAGATCGTCTGGGAAGAGGACGATGGCGGCCGCCGGCTCGAATATCCGCGCGGCCCGGAAGGCGGCACCACGTGGATGGTGACCACCGGCCCGGACGGCACCGTGCGCAAGATCGAACAGGTGCTGACAGCGGAGACCTTCGCGCAGGTGCGGCCCGGCATGAACAAGGACCAGATCCGCCGCATGCTCGGCAAGCCGACCAAGGTGGAGGCGTTCGCGCTGAAGAAGGAAGAGGTGTGGGGCTACCGATGGTTCGAAAGCCCGACCGAGCGGGCTTTCTTCAACGTGCATTTCGGCAACGACGGGATCGTGACGACGACGTCGCGCAGTGACGATCCATCAAAGATGGGCGGCGGTTGATGCTGCGCCGGTTTTCTCCCCTCTCCCGCGTTGCGGGAGAGGGGCGGGGGTGTAGTGGTCAAGTAATT
>NZ_ALOU01000028.1 GCF_000292345.1 Cupriavidus sp. BIS7 | reverse complement strand
GTCGTGGGAGAGGGGAGAAGAAGACCCTGCTACGCCTTTCCGGTCGTTTCCGTTTCCTCGACGTCCGGCAGCGTGAACACGCCGCTGTTGAACGAGTATCCGTAGACCTCGCCGTAACGGCCCCAGTCGATCGCGATGGTCAGCACGCGCCGGGCTTCCTCGGGTTTCAGGTACGCCTCCATTTCGCGCAGGATCGCTTCCTCGCCTACCTCGCCGCCCTCGTTTGCTTCCAGTTCGCGCCGGATATGCGAGGCCAGTGCCACGTGGCTCAGCAACTGCTTGCCGAACACCACCTTGCGTTCGGGCGGTTCGGTTTCGTAGTAGCTGCGGCCTAGCGCGGTCGACGTGATGTCGCCGCGCTCGATCGTCGCCAGTCCAAGCAATTGCATCGCCTCGCAGGCCGGCAGCAGTTCGTCGTCGGTCAGCCCGGCGTCGTTGGCCAGGTGCGGCAGGTCGGCGCGGCCGAAGAATGGCGACTCGTGCAGCAGGTCGATGATGGCTTCCATCTGGCTGATGTCTGCTTCCGGCAGGCGGTAGCCAATCTGCTGCGCGGCGGCCATGGCTGCCACGCGCGGGCCGAGTGCGGCCGGGGAGGTCATCAGCGCATAGACCTCGTCGATCAGGCCGCGCACCTGGGCGCTGTCTCGGTTGCGCGGGCGCGCGAACGGCACGCGTACTTCCGCGCGCACGCGCCCCGGGTCGCTCGACAGGATCACGATCCGGTCGGCCATCATCACCGCTTCCTCGATGTTGTGCGAGACGATCAGGATGCTCTTGATATTGGCGCGGCCAGATTCCCACAGGTCGAGCATTTCATCGCGCAGCGTCTCGCCGGTCAGCACGTCGAGCGCGGAGAATGCCTCGTCCATCAGCAGCAGGTCCGGCTGCGTCACGAGCGCCCGGGCGATGCCCACGCGCTGGCGCATGCCGCCCGACAGTTCGCGGGGCAACGCGCTGTTGAAGCCAGAGAGGCCGATCATGTCGATCGCCGCTTCGGCACGGCGCGCACGCTCGGTCTTCGGTACGCCTTGCGCCTCCAGGCCGATCTCGACGTTCTGTTGCACGGTCAGCCACGGAAACAGTGCGAACGACTGAAACACCATCGCGATGCCTTCGGCGGTGCCCGTCAATTTCTGGCCGCGGAAGCGTACCTCGCCACGGTCCGCGCCGACCAGGCCGGCCATGATCCGCAGCAGCGTGGATTTGCCCGAGCCCGACTTGCCAAGCATGGCGACGATCTCGCCTTCGCGCAGTGTCAGGTTCACGCCCTCCAGCACGGCGCGATCGGTGTGGTCGGCGGTGCGGAAGACTTTGCCCACGCCATGCAGTTCGATGACGGATTGGGCCAGTTGGGATGGATTGTCGTGCAGTGCCATCGTGTATGTCTCAGAGACGGGTGCGCTGCTGCGCGAGATCGTAGAGGCGGTTCCAGAGCAGCCGGTTGAAGCCGACCACGAACAGCGCCATGACGCCGATGCCAAGTGCGATGCGCGGGAAATCGCCGCGCGAGGTCATTTCGGCGATGTAGCTGCCCAGGCCGGTGGCCACGAGCGTGCGGTCACCCCAGGTCACATATTCCGACACGATACTCGCATTCCATGAACCGCCCGCCGCCGTGACAAGGCCGGTCAGCAGGCTCGGGAACACGGCAGGCACCAGGAAGCGGCGCCACAACAGCCAGCCCTTGAGTCCGAAGTTGCGTGCCGCGAGCCGCAGCTCGGTGGGAATCCCGGAGGCTCCGGCCACGACGTTGAAAAGGATGTACCACTGCGTGCCGAAGATCATCAGCGGGCTGAGCCAGATTTCGGGGTTGAGCCCGAATTTGACGATTGCCATCACGGCCAGCGGGAACATCAGGTTCGCCGGGAATGCGGCCAGGAACTGGGCGATCGGCTGCGCAATACGCGCCACCGACGGGTTCAGGCCGATGCGGATGCCGATCGGTACCCAGATCAGCGCGGCCAGCGCGATCAGCACGATCACGCGGGTCATTGTCAGCACGCCGAGCCAGACCACATGCGCGGCCTCGCCCCAGCCCACCTCGCTGTGGACGAAGTGAATCACGCGATAGAGCGCGGCCAGCGCAACCAGGATGATCAGCGCATCGCGCGCACGGTCGAGCCACGGGCTCCAGCGCGCCGGCGCGGCCGGCAGCGTCACCATGTTGCGATGGCGCGCGCTCCACGCCAGCGTGTGGCCGCCAACGCTGGCGGTCCATTTGAGCAGCGCATGGACCCAGGCGGACCGGCGCAGCAGGTCCAGCAGCCACGATTGCGGCACGGTGTCCTGCGCAAGCGTCTCGAAGCGGAATCGGTCGGCCCAGGCCACCAGCGGGCGGAACAGGAACTGGTCGTAGATCAGGATGCCGACCAGCATCGCAACGATGGCCCAGCCGATCGCGGGCAGGTTCTGTTGCTGGATCGCCAGCGCGATATACGAGCCAATGCCGGGCAGGCGGATGTCATGACCGGAAACCGAGATGGCTTCCGATGCGACGACGAAGAACCAGCCGCCGGACATCGACATCATCATGTTCCAGAGCAAGCCCGGCATGGCGAACGGCACTTCAAGCCGCCAGAAGCGCTGCCACGGCGAAAGCCGGAACATCGCGGCGGCTTCCACCAGGTCACCCGGAATCGTGCGGAACGACTGGTACAGGCTGAAGGCCATGTTCCAGGCCTGCGAGGTGAAGATCGCGAAGATCGCCGCGCATTCCACACCAACCAGGCTGCCGGGGAACAGCGCGATGAAGCCGGTGACCGTGATAGACAGGAAACCGAGCACCGGGATCGACTGCAAAATGTCGAGCGCCGGAACCATCACTTTTTCGGCGGTGCGATTGCGCGAGGCGATTGCCGCGAACGTGAACGAGAACAGCAGCGAGGCGCCCAGTGCCGCGATCATGCGGATGCTGGTACGCATCAGGTAATACGGCAGTGTGGCGATATCGAGCTGGACGGTCATCGCGTCGCCAGGCTGATAAGGCACATTCATCTGCCGCGCGGCAAAGGCCACGATGACGATGACCGCGAGGATGATCGGCAGCAGCGCGAAGTCGAAGCGGTTTGGCGGCGCGGTCAGCAGCGGGCCGACGTAGCCGGGTGTGGATTGGTTGTCTTGCGTCGGTGGCATCGGTAGGCCTGATTTCGCTCCCGTCTTCCGCGCGCGCGGGGCAGGAACTGGGGCATGGCAGTGTTGGGCAAAGGCGTCGTATGCTGACGAGCTAACGCCTGAGAAGCGTAGGGAGTTTACCTAGTCTCGAAGACAAAGGATGTGACAAATCTGGAGTTCCAATGACCTCAGCCTTCGAAACTTGGCAATTGTTCGCCCATGGCCGCGTTCAGGGGGTGGGCTATCGCGCCGCATGTGCTGCGCAGGCGACGACGCTGGGACTGGGCGGCTGGGTCCGGAACCGGGTGGACGGCACCGTCGAGGTGGTGGCCAGCGGGCCCATCGAGAAACTGGATGCGTTGCGCCTGTGGATGGCTGCCGGCCCGCCCGGGGCCCGGGTGATCTGCGTGGAGGTGGTCACGGTGGAAGTCCAGTCGTTTGAGGGATTCGGCTGGCTTCCCACGGTCTGACGCGTCAGGTTGCCAGCCAGTCGATGCCGCCACGGCCATGGCGCTGGAGCCAGTCGTTGGCCTGGCGGAAATGGCCGCACCCCAGGAAGCCGCGATGTGCCGACAGCGGCGACGGATGCGGCGCTTCCAGCACGCAGTGGGTCTGGCCATCGAGCAGTGCGCGTTTGGCCTGTGCATGGCTGCCCCAGAGCAGGAACACGAGATTCGGGCGCGCGGCGGCCAGCGCATGGATCAGGCAGTCGGTCACCGCTTCCCAGCCGCGCCGCGCATGGCTGGCGGCCTGGCCCTGCTCCACGGTCAGCACGGTATTCAGCAGCAGCACGCCCTGACGCGCCCAGCCTTCCAGGTTGCCGGACGCGCGCGTCGGCTCCACGCCGTACTCGGCGGCGATTTCCTTGAAGATGTTGCGCAGGCTCGGCGGCACCTTGACGCCCTCGGGCACGGAAAAGGCCAGCCCGTGCGCCTGCGGAATCTCCACGCCGCCGACCACGCCGGTACCGTGATACGGGTCCTGGCCGAGGATCACGACCTTGACCGCTTCGGGCGGCGTCAGGTGCAACGCATGAAAGACCGCGTGCGGAAAGACCGGCTTGCCTGCGGCGCGCTCCTCGTCGACAAACCTGCGCAGCGATGCCCATTCGGCATTGCCCACGCACGGCTCAAGCAGCGCGCGCCAGCCGGCGGGCAGGGCATCCACCTGGTCCTGCAGGCAGTCGATCGATGGCGTTGCGTGGGCGGTGTTTGGGGCGTTGTGCGGGGTGTCGGGGGCGAACAGGGCGGCTTGCATCAGGATTTGCTGGAGAGACGGTAGCCGCGTGCGGCCTTGCTGAGATCGGACGGCGTCAACGGGGCGACGTGGGCGAGGCGAAGCGCGAACGCGCGCAACGCGGTTTCGGCATGGCTGTCGTCCGCACCTTCGCGGTGGAGCCATTCCAGTTCGAGTTCCTGGATATGCTCGGTCCGAGACGTGCCGGGAGCGCTGATCGTCCCGCTATCGAGCGCCGCTTCGATACGTTCGCCATCCTGCTCGACGATCCAAGTGCGGCGGACGAAGTCGGTCCGGAACACCGGCGCCAGCCGGTCTGCCAGCGGCGCCAGCACGGTGCGCGCTTCGTCGGAAAAACGCGTGAGGTCGATCGCTTCGCCGGCAACGGCGGTTTCCCATTCGTGCCGGGCAGCCAGGCCGCCAGCGCTATGGCCGGCGGTCTTCAGCGTCTGCAGCCACTGCTCGCCCTTCTTGCGCAGGCGCAGCGCGGCGCGGGCCTGAGCAAGATCGCGGGCGGGCGTATCGAGGTAAACGTTCAGCAGCGTCACTTCGCCACACGGCTGGCCGTTGGCATCGAGCCATGCCGCCACCGCCGCGAGCGCGGCGTCGGGCACGGCCAGTTTCAGTTCGATCTCGCGTGCCATCAGGAGAACAGGCGTGCCAGTTCCACACCGGGTTCCGGTGCGCGCATGAACGCTTCGCCAACCAGGAACGCGTTGACGTTGGCGTCACGCATGCGCTTGACGTCGGCCTGGCCCAGGATGCCGGACTCGGTCACCACCAGGCGGTCGGCCGGCATGTGCGGCAGCAGGTTCAGCGTGTTGTCCAGCGAGACATCGAACGTGCGCAGGTTGCGGTTGTTCACACCCACCAACGGTGTCTTGAGCTTCAGTGCGGCATCGAGTTCGTCGTCGCCATGCACTTCAACGAGCACGTCCATGCCGATCTCGTGCGCGCACGCTTCGAGTTCGGCCATCAGGCCGTGGTCGAGCGCGGCGACGATCAGCAGGATGCAGTCGGCGCCCCAGGTGCGGGCTTCATAGACCTGATACAGGTCCACCATGAAGTCCTTGCGCAGCACCGGCACCGGGCAGGCGCCGCGCGCGCGTTTCAGGTAGTCGGCGTGGCCCTGGAAGAAGTTCACGTCGGTCAGCACGGACAGGCAGGCAGCGCCGTGGGCGGCGTAGCTCTCCGCGATGGCTTCCGGCACGAAGTGCTCGCGCAGCACACCCTTCGACGGCGACGCCTTCTTGACCTCGGCAATCACGCCGGCGTTGCCGGACGCGATCTTGTCGCGCAGCGCGCGTTCGAAGCCTCGCGGGGCCATGCCGTTTTCGTGGCGAAGGCTTTCGGCCTCGGCGCGCAGGCTTGGCATCTCGCGCTTCTTGCGCGCGGCGGCCACTTCATCGGCCTTTACGGCCAGGATCTTTTCCAGGATGTCGGATTTGGATGACATGGCGACTCACTTGAATTGCTGCGTGGCACGCACGAACTGGTCGAGCTTCTCGCGCGCGGCGCCACTGGCGATGGCCTCCCGCGCGCGGCGGATGCCATCCTCGATCGAACTGGCCACATTGGCCGCATAGAGCGCGGTACCGGCGTTCAACGACACGATCTCGCGCGGGGTGCCGGGCACGTCGCCCAGCGCTTCCAGCAACATTTCCTTCGATTCCATCGCGTCGGCCACCTTGAGCCCGCGGTTCGAGATCATCGACAGGCCGAAGTCTTCCGGATGGATCTCGTACTCGCGCACTTCGCCGTCCTTGAGTTCTCCGACCAGCGTTGCCGCGCCAAGCGAGACCTCGTCCATGCCGTCCTTGCCATAGACCACGATCGCGTGCTTCGCGCCCAGGCGCTGCATCACGCGTACCTGGATGCCAACGAGGTCCGGATGGAACACACCCATCAGGATGTTAGGCGCATCGGCCGGATTGGTCAGGGGGCCGAGGATGTTGAAGATCGTGCGAACGCCCATTTCCTTGCGGATCGGCGCCACGTTCTTCATGGCCGGGTGATGGGTCGGGGCGAACATGAAACCGATGCCGGTTTCCTCGATGCACTGGCCCACCTGGTCCGGGGTCAGCATGATGTTCACGCCGAGCGCTTCCAGCACATCGGCGCTGCCAGACTTCGACGACACGCCGCGATTGCCGTGCTTGGCGATCTTTGCGCCAGCGGCGGCTGCCACGAACATCGACGCCGTGGAGATGTTGAACGTGTGCGAGCCGTCGCCGCCGGTGCCGACGATGTCGACAAAGTTCTCGCGGTCCTTGACCGTCACATGATTGGCGAACTCGCGCATGACCTGTGCCGCCGCCGAGATCTCGCCGATCGTCTCCTTCTTGACGCGCAGGCCGGTCAGGATGGCCGCGGCCATCACGGGGGAGATCTGGCCCTGCATGATCTGCCGCATCAGGTGCAGCATCTCGTCATGAAAGATCTCGCGGTGTTCGATGCAGCGCGTCAGCGCTTCCTGCGGCGTGATGGACATGGCGGATTCGTGGAAAGTGTGGGCGGCGAAGGCGGAAAAGTCGGTGCGCCTCATCTCGGCGCCTTGATGAAGTTGGCCAGCAGCGCGTGGCCGTGTTCGGACAGGATCGATTCCGGGTGGAACTGCACGCCCTCGACGGCCAGCGTCTTGTGGCGCACGCCCATGATCTCGCCGTCCGGCGTCCAGGCGGTCACAGCCAGGCAATCGGGCAGCGTTTCGCGCTCGATGGCCAGCGAATGATAGCGCGTCACGTCGAAGTGCTTCGGCAGTCCCTCGAACACGCCTTCCTGCGTGGTCTCGATCGTGCTGACCTTGCCGTGCATCACATGCTTGGCGCGGATCACCTTGCCGCCGAACGCCTCGCCAATGGCCTGATGGCCAAGGCATACGCCCAGCAGCGGGATCTTGCCCGCGAAGTGTTGCAGCACGGCAACCGAGATGCCAGCCTCGCGCGGGCTGCACGGCCCCGGCGAGACGCAGATATGGTCCGGCTTGAGCGCTTCGATTTCCTCGATCGTGATCTCGTCGTTGCGGTAGGTCCGCACATCGGCGCCGAGTTCGCCGAAATACTGCACGAGGTTGTAGGTGAACGAGTCGTAGTTGTCGATCATCAGCAGCATGTCATCTCTCCCGGGGGCTCAGAGGTCGGCGTCCAGACCGTCCTGGACCTGTTCGGCGGCGCGGATCACGGCGCGCGCCTTCGCCTCGGTTTCCCTCCATTCGGCTTCGGGGTCCGAGTCCGCCACAATGCCGGCAGCAGCCTGCACATAGAGATTGCCGTCCTTGATCACGCCGGTGCGGATGGCGATGGCCAGATCCATCTCGCCGCCGAACGACAGGTAGCCCACCGCGCCACCGTAGATGCCACGCTTGCGCGGCTCCAGTTCGTCGATGATCTCCATCGCACGCACCTTCGGCGCGCCGGACAGCGTGCCGGCCGGGAACGTGGCGCGCAGCACGTCGAGGTTGCTCATGCCGTCGCGCAGCGTGCCTTCCACGGAACTGACGATGTGCTGCACGTGCGAGTACTTCTCGATCACCATCTTGTCGGTGACCTTGACCGAACCCGTTTCCGCGATGCGGCCGATGTCGTTGCGTGCCAGATCGATCAGCATCACGTGCTCGGCAATCTCCTTCGGATCGTTGAGCAGTTCGGTGGCAAGCTGGGCGTCGCGCTCGGGCGTGCTGCCGCGCGGGCGGGTGCCGGCCAGCGGGCGGATCGTGACGATTCGGGCATTTTCAGTATCGCCGTTCGCCTGCGTGCCGCCGACCTTGCGGGTCTCCTGGCGCACGAGGATCTCGGGCGACGCACCCACCACCTGGAAATCGCCAAAGTTGTAGAAGTACATGTATGGCGACGGATTCAGCGAACGCAGCGCGCGATACAGCGACAGCGGCGAGTCGCGATACGGCTTCACCAGGCGCTGGCCGATCTGCACCTGCATCATGTCGCCGGCCATGATGTATTCCTTGGCCTTGTGCACTGCGGTCAGGTAGTCGGCCTTGGCGAATTCGCGATAGACCTCGGTCTGCACGGACGGGCTCGTCACCGGCACGTCCACCGGCTGGCGCAGCTTCATGCGCAGTTCGCGCAGGCGCTGACGGGCGCGGGGGTACGCTTCGGGGAGTGTCGGGTCGGCGTAGACGATCAGGTAGAGCTTGCCGGACAGGTTGTCGATCACGGCCAGTTCTTCGCACAGCAGCAACTGGATATCGGGCAGGCCGAGGTCGTCGGGCATCTGCTTGTCGGCCAGCTTCTTTTCGATATAGCGCACGGCGTCATAGCCGAAGTAGCCGGCCAGGCCGCCGCAGAAGCGCGGCAGGCCGGGGCGCAGCGCCACCTTGAAGCGCTTCTCGAATTCGGCGATGAAGTCGAGCGGGTTGCCCTCGTGCGTTTCCACGACCTTGCCGTCGGTGACCACTTCGGCACGATTGCCGTACGCGCGCAGCAGCGTGCGGGCGTGCAGGCCAATGAACGAGTAGCGGCCGAAGCGCTCGCCGCCAACCACCGATTCCAGCAGGAACGTATTCACGCCGCGCGTTTGCGACTGGGCCAGCTTCAGGTACAGCGACAGCGGGGTTTCCAGGTCGGCCAGCGCCTCGGCGATGATCGGAATGCGGTTGTATCCCTGGTCGGCCAGCGATTTGAATTCCAGTTCGGTCATGTCGATCCTCTTCTTGCAGCGCCCGCCATGATGGTCGGTTCAGGCGGCGCCGTATGTGTCGTCGGCAGGGGAGGGCTGGAGAAGTTGCGGCAACCCGCCCCGGGGGCGGACCGTGCTGCACACGACTGAACGCGAAGCGCACACACGGCCGAGGGGGTGGCGTGCGGCGCGTTCATGAGCTAACCGTAGCACACAGACAACCGGGCTACGGCGCTGGCGGAAGGATCTGCCGGGGAGGCCGGTCGTCAGGGTATCGGGGACCGGGCCGGCGGAGCTTGGGGGGAATCCGCAGCAGACTGCGAAAGTCAGGGATGTCCCGGCAAGCCCGTCAGGAAACTCGCGAACGCACTTTACGCCTGTTCAGAGGCGCGCCAGCGACGCCAGGGCCAAGCCTGCCGATCACTGCCAAGAAAGTTGCGTTTGCGGTTGAGGAACATTGAATGGTTTCAGCCGGGTTTAGCGGTGAGTTGCCCGATGTGCGCCAAGAAGCGCCGCCACGCGGGCAATGTCGCCGACTATACCATCGGCGTCGACGGCTTGTACAGGGTTGCCATGGTTGTAGCCATAGGGCATCAACAGCACGCCCATGCCCGCCGCGCGTGCGGCCTGCGCATCGTTTTCGGAGTCGCCGATGGCCAGTACCGCCGCCGGATCGAGATGGAAAACCTCGGCCACTTTGAGCAGCGGATACGGATCTGGCTTGCGCAGCGCGAATGTGTCGCCACCGTAGACCAGGTCGAAGTACTGGGCCAGGCCGGTCTTGGCCAGCAGCGGCTCGGTGAAGTTCCAGGGCTTGTTCGTCACACAGGCCATGCGCAGGCCCATTCCCCGCAGCGCGGCCAGGCCTTCCCGCACGTTCGGGTAGACGTTCGAATACTGGCCGTTGATGCGCACGTACTCGCGGTCATACAACGCGTAGGCATCGGCGAACAGGCCATTGGCGTGCAGTGGCGAGAAGCGCGCATCCAGCACGCGGCGGATCAGGTTTTCCGATCCCTTGCCGACGAAGCTGACGATCTCCTGCTCGGACATCGGTGCCACCGGGCCCAGGTTCGGGTGCTGGTGCACCAGGGCCAGCAGCATCGCGTTGACCGAGGCGTGAAAATCGCCGGCCGTGTCCACCATGGTGCCGTCGAGATCGACGATCACCGCCTGGATGCCGCTCCAGTCCGTGCGGCGCAGGATTTCTTGGCTCATGCGCGTCAATCCCGCCCGTCAGGCAACCTTGGCCAGCTCGGCACGCAGCGCGCCGATGATGCCCTTGTAGCCGCCATCGGCGTCCGGCTTGCCGAACACGGCCGAGCCCGCCACGAACGTATCGGCGCCAGCGGCGGCGATTTCGGCGATGTTGTCCACCTTCACGCCGCCGTCCACCTCCAGCAGGATCTGGCGGCCCGTGCGCGCCGTGTAGGCGTCGATGCGCTGGCGCACGGCGCGCAGCTTGTTCAGCGTCTCGGGGATGAACGACTGGCCGCCGAAGCCCGGGTTCACGGACATCAGCAGGATCACGTCCAGGCGGTCCATCACGTGGTCCAGGTAATGAAGCGGCGTGGCCGGGTTGAACACCAGGCCGGCCTGGCAGCCGTTGTCGCGGATCAGCGCGAGCGAGCGGTCGACGTGGTCGCTGGCTTCCGGGTGGAACGTGATGATATTGGCGCCAGCCTTGGCAAAGTCCGGGATGATGCGGTCTACCGGGCGCACCATCAGGTGCACGTCGATCGGGGCGGTGACGTGCGGGCGGATCGCCTCGCAGACCATCGGCCCAATGGTCAGGTTGGGCACGTAATGGTTGTCCATTACGTCAAAGTGGATCCAGTCGGCGCCGGCCTCGGTGACGCGGCGTACTTCCTCTCCCAGGCGGGCGAAGTCGGCGGACAGGATGGATGGCGCAATGCGGAAAGTGGGGCTGCTCATGGTTTTCGGGCGGGCTGAAAGCGGAATGGGCGGTATTTTACGCCCCTCGGGCCGTCTGGGCCCGGGCTGCCGGCCGGACGGCCCGCTTGCCGCTGCCCGGGCCTTGCCGCACAATGCGCAACACCCGGCCGCCACGCGGCCTGCCGACCATCCTCATTTGTCTACCCATGAGCGAGTACGCATTTTCCGTGGCCGTGCGCACGCAGTACATGCCCGACCAGTCGGACCCTGATCGCGGACGCTATGCGTTTGCCTACACCATCACCATCCACAACACCGGCGAAGTGGCCGCGCAGCTGATCTCGCGCCACTGGATCATCACCGACAGCGACAACTCCACGCAGGAAGTGTCCGGGCTCGGCGTGGTCGGCCACCAGCCGCTGCTAAAGCCGGGTGAGCACTTCGAGTATTCCAGCTGGGCAACCATCTCGACCCCGGTGGGGTCGATGAAGGGCGACTATTTCTGCGTGGCCGAGGACGGCCACCGCTTCGAGGTGCCGATTCCCGAATTCGCGCTCGTGCTGCCGCGCATGCTGCATTGAGCGGCAGCCGGGCTGGAACCTAAGCGTCCGGATTGCGGTCTGGATCTTGCGATGCCTGGCCGGTGCGCGACGGGTGGTCCTTCGGCGCGCGCGTGGGGCGCGGATTCTTCTTGGCCGTGCTCATCGTCCAGACCACGATGAAAATCAGCAGCAACAGCGCCACGCCGGCTTCGGCCGCAAGCAGCAGGGTGGGGTGGTTTTCGAAGAACTGGCTCATCTATCTCTAAGAGGTTGTTTCAAAATGAAGCGAAGCGGTTCTGGCTAGGCGCGGGGCCGCAGACAGTACAAGTGGTACGGCAAGGCCCCGCAACGACGCCAGAATCATTTTGAAACGGCCTTTATGGGGGCAGTCGGCGGATTGGGTTGTGATTGTAGGACATGCTAGGTCATGCGCGGTGCCGTGGATCGTCAACCCACGGCCCCCGCCTGCGAAGAACGAACAAGATGGCAAATCAGTATTCCCTGCGCGCCCCCGGCGCGTCGTCAAGCAACACTCCGTGGCGTGGCTGGCTCGCACTGGCAGGCGCCGCCGCGCTGTTGGCCGGATGCATGAGCGGGCCGCCGCCGCGCATCGAAGGCCCGGGCGGCGCACCGGGCGGCACCGCGCCGTCAGGGGGCGCGGCAGCAGGCCGTCTGCAGCCCGCAAGCTGGGCCGATATCGGCGGCTGGACCCAGGACGATGTGCGCGGCGCATGGCCGGCGCTGCAGGCTAGCTGCCAGGCGCTGAAGAAGCGTCCGGAGTGGAACCGCGTCTGCGCGATGGGCCTGATGGTCGACGCCGGCGACCTCGACGCGATGCGCACCTACTTCGAGACCAATTTCCAGCCGTACCGCGTGGTCAACGTCGATGGCACGGACAACGGCCTGATCACCGGCTATTACGAGCCGATCCTGCATGGTTCGCGCACGCGTCAGGGCGCGTACCAGGTTCCGCTGTACCGCCGCCCGCCGCAACTTGGCCGGGGCGCACTGCCGCCGCGCGCCGAGCTGCTGCAGAACCCGGCGCTGCGCGGCAACGAGCTGGCCTGGGTGGATGACCCCGTGGAGGCCGCGTTCCTGCAGATCCAGGGCTCGGGCCGTATCCGCATGGCCGATGGCACGATGATGCGCGTCGGGTTTGGCGGCACCAACGACCAGCCATTCCGCTCGTTCGGCAAATGGCTGCTCGACCGGGGCGAGATCACGCCGGCCCAGGCCACCATGCAGGGCATCAAGGCATGGGCGCGGGCCAATCCTGGCCGCGTGGACGAAATGCTCAACGTCAATCCCCGCTTCGTGTTCTTCCGCGAACTGCCGCCCACCAATGACGGCCCGGTCGGGGCACTGGGCGTGCCGCTGACCGCGGAACGATCGATTGCGGTCGATCCGGCAACGATTCCGCTCGGCGTGCCGGTATTCCTGTCGACCACGCGTCCGCTGTCGACCGAACCGATCCAGCGCCTGATGTTCGCGCAGGACACCGGCTCGGCCATCAAGGGCGGCGTGCGCGCAGACTTCTTCTGGGGCGCGGGCGATGCAGCCGGAGAAACGGCCGGCCGCATGAAGCAGGGCGGCAGGATGTGGGTCCTGATGCCGCGCAGTTGATGCCGCGTAGCTGAGACGTTTCTGTCGGCGGGCGTCAACGCAAGCCCGGCCGATCGCGCGAAAGTCCCGATGCCGCGTAGGGGCTTTCATGGCACTTTCTTTGGCGTTGACTCGTGTCAAGTGCCACGCGGTTCTTCTTCTCCATGATGGGCGCATCTGTCGTGCGCCGCGCTTCATGCGCGGCGCGCCGCACAGCATTCCCCACTCGCTAATGAAAAATCATGAAAGCGAAATCATGGATGTTCCCCGCGCTCGCGGCCATGCCGCTTTTCCTCTGGAGCGCCCAGGGCCACGCGGACACTGCTTCGCCACAGGCGTCGCCCCAGAATCCCGTGCCGAAGCTGAGCGCCGAAGAGTTCGACCACGCTCGCCAGATCTACTTTGAACGTTGCGCAGGCTGCCACGGCGTGCTGCGCAAGGGCGCCACGGGCAAGCCGCTGACGCCTGACATCACGCGCGCACGTGGCACCGAATACCTGAAGACCTTCATCAAGTACGGCAGCCCGGCGGGCATGCCCAACTGGGGCACGTCGGGAGACCTCTCCGATGCCGAGGTCGACCTGATGGCGCGCTACATCCAGCTCGACCCGCCGACACCGCCCGAGTTCTCGCTGGCCGATATCGAGAAATCGCGCAAGGACATCGTGCCCGTGGCCAAGCGGCCAACGCGCAAGATGAACAGCTACAACCTTGAGAACCTGTTCTCGGTAACGCTGCGCGATTCCGGCGAGGTGGCGCTGATCGACGGTGACACCAAGCAGATCATCAATATCGTCAAGACCGGCTACGCGGTGCATATCTCGCGCATGTCGGCGTCCGGCCGCTACCTGTACGTGATCGGCCGGGACGCGCGCCTGAACCTGATCGACCTGTGGCTGCCCAAGCCCGACAACGTGGCCGAGGTGAAGATAGGGCTGGAAGCGCGTTCGGTGGAGACTTCGAAATACAAGGGCTTCGAGGACAAGTACGCCGTGGCTGGTTCGTACTGGCCGCCGCAGTACGTGATCATGGAAGGCGACACGCTCAAACCGCTCAAGGTGGTGTCCACGCGCGGCATGACCGTCGACAACGAGTACCACCCGGAGCCGCGTGTCGCGTCGATCGTGGCCAGCCACTTCCGTCCCGAGTTCGTCATCAATGCCAAGGAGACCGGCAAGATCCTGATGGTCGATTACTCGGACCTGCGCAACCTCAAGACCACCACCATCGATTCTGCGAAGTTCCTGCATGACGGCGGCTTCGATTCCACCGGGCGCTACTTCCTGGTTGCGGCCAATGCATCGAACAAGATTGCCGTGGTCGATACCAAGGAAGACAAGCTGGCTGCGCTGGTCGATGTCGGTAAGACCCCGCACCCGGGGCGCGGCGCCAACTTCGTGCATCCAAAGTTCGGCCCGGTCTGGGCCACGAGCCATCTCGGCGACGAAACCATCAGCCTGATCGGCACCGACCCGGTCCATCACAAGGCGCAGGCATGGAAGGTGGTGGAAACGCTCAAGGGCCAGGGCGGCGGTTCGCTCTTCATCAAGACCAACCCGAAGTCCCACAACCTGTGGGTCGATACGCCGCTGAATCCCGATGCAAAGCTGAACCAGAGCGTGGCCGTATTCAATACGCAGCGGCTCGCGGACGGCTATGAAGTCCTGCCGATCGCCGAATGGGCCAATCTGAAGGGTGAAGGCGCGAAGCGTGTTGTGCAGGCCGAGTACAACCAGGCCGGCGACGAAGTCTGGTTCTCCGTCTGGGGCACCAAGGACGGTGAGTCGGCGCTGGTTGTTGTTGACGACAAGACGCGCAAGCTCAAGACCGTGATCAAGGACCCGCGCCTGATTACGCCAACGGGCAAGTTCAACGCACATAACACGCAGCACGACGTGTACTAACCAGGACGAAGGAGCAACGCATGCATCCATCAAGACTCATCGCCGCCGTGGCGCTTGCCGCCGCGCTGCCGGTTGCCGCGCACGCCAGCCAGGAACTTGCCACCAGCAAGAACTGCATGGCGTGCCACAGCGTGGACAAGAAGCTGGTGGGCCCGGCCTTCAAGGACATCGCCGCTAAGTACAAGACTGACAAGGCGGCTCCGGCGCAACTGTCGCAGAGCATCGTGAAAGGCAGTAGCGGAAAGTGGGGGCCGATTCCGATGCCGCCTAACCCGGTCAGCGAGGCTGATGCAGGCGCGCTGGCCAAGTGGGTACTCAGCCTCTGACTTTGCCTCTGACTCAGCCTCTGACTCAGCTTCTGACCTAGCCTCTGAACTATGTTCCGACTCTCCCGTTTCATGGAGGCATTACGCGACGGGGGAGCGGTTCCCCCGTCACGCCGTGCCCGCGGCCCCGTTGTGATCTGGAATCTGGTACGGCGCTGCAATCTCAACTGCAAACACTGTTACTCGACATCGGCCGATACGGACTTCAAGGGTGAGCTATCGACCGGCGAAGCGATGGCCGTGCTCGACCAGCTCAAAGCGGCACACGTGCCGGCGCTGATCCTGTCCGGCGGCGAGCCGCTGCTGCGGCCCGATCTGTACGAAATCGCGGCGCGTGCTCGCCAACTCGGGTTTCATCTTTCGCTGTCCTCGAACGGCACGCTGCTCGATGCGGCGCATGCCGCGCGGCTGGCGGCGGCCGGCTTCGACTATGTCGGCGTCAGCCTGGACGGCATCGAAGCAACGCACGACCGCTTCCGCCGAGCGCAAGGCGCGTTTTCGCAGGCGATTGCCGGGTTGCGCACGGCACGCGATGCCGGCCTGCGCGTAGGTGTGCGCATGACGCTGACTGAAGCCAATGCCGCCGAACTGCCGGCCGTGGTCGCCTTGGCCGAGGCCGAGGGCATCGACAAGTTCTATCTGTCCCACTTCAACTACGCAGGCCGTGGCCGCAATCATCGCGATGCCGATGCGCGCCATGCGGGTACGCGCGCCGCGGTCGAATGGCTGTTCGATCATGTCTGGGCGCGCGCCCAGCAGGGCCGGGCCGGTGACTTTGTCACCGGCAACAACGATGCCGACGGCGTGTATCTGCTGTACTGGATTGCGCGGCGCTGGCCGGAGAGGCTTGGCGACATGCGCGAGCGGCTGGCCAACTGGGGCGGCAATGCCACGGGAGTGGGCGTGGCCAATATCGACAATCTCGGCAACGTCCATCCGGACACGATGTGGTGGCAGCTATCGCTCGGCAATGTGCGCGAACGTCCGTTCGGCGAGATCTGGGCCGATCGCAGCCACCCACTGATGCGCGGCCTTGCCGCCAGCCCCCGGCCGCTGGAAGGAAGATGCGCCGGGTGTCTGCATCGCGATATCTGCAACGGCAACACGCGCGCACGGGCCTATGCCGTCAGCGGCAATCCATGGGCCGAGGACCCAGGCTGCTACCTCTCCGACGCGGAGATTGGCGCACAGCCGGAGGAGGCAATGGCATGAAGCGCATGATTTTCTGGGCATCCCTGTTCGTTTCGCTGGCGGCCAGTGCCGGGACGCCGATGGACCCGGCCAGCGTGTATCGCAGCCATTGCGCGGCATGCCACGGAGCCGACCGCTTCGGCGCCATGGGTCCGGCACTGCTGCCCGAGAGCCTGGAGCGGCTGCGGCCCGATGCATTGCTCGACGTACTGCGCAATGGCCGGCCCGCCACGCAGATGCAGGGCTTTGCCGGCGAGCTTGGCGATGCCACGCTGGACCAGTTGGCCGGCTGGCTGCGTACCGCACCCGCCGGAACGCCACGCTGGGAGCAAGCGGATATTCGCGCGTCGCGCGTTATCTACCACGCACCGGGCACGCTGGCGGATCGCCCGGTTTTTAGCGCCGACCCATCCAATCTGTTTCTGGTGGTCGAGTCCGGGACGCACCATGTCACCGTGCTCGATGGCGACAAGCTTGAACCCATTCATCGGTTCCGCAGCCGATTCGCGCTGCACGGGGGACCAAAGTTCAGCCGAGACGGGCGCTATGTATTCATGGCAAGCCGCGATGGGTGGGTTAGCAAGTACGACCTGTGGAACCTGACGCTCGTGGCCGAGATTCGCGCCGGCCTCAATACACGCAACCTCGCGGTCAGTGACGATGGCGAGTGGGTGACGGTCGGCAACACCTTGCCGCAGACACTGGTGCTGCTGCGCGCTGGCGACCTGTCGCTCGAACGTGTCTATCCGGTCACCGGCGCAGACGGCAAGTCTTCCCGCGTTTCCGCGGTCTACGATGCCGCGCCACGCAGGGCATTTATTGCCGCGCTGCGCGACATCCCCGAGGTTTGGGAGATTCCCTACGCCGGCAAGACCGCGTTCACGCCGCGCGTGATCGGGCTTACCGATGTGCTCGATGACTTCTTCTTCGACCAGTCATATCGCCATATTCTCGGCGCGTCGCGCAGCGCGGCGGGCCAGGTGATTGACCTCGACGCGGGCCGCAAGGTGGCGGATCTCGCGCTGACCGGCATGCCCCACCTTGGCAGCGGCATCACCTGGGTCCGGGATGGTCGTGAAGTCATGGCGTCCCCGAACCTGAAGCAGGGCGCCATCAGCGTGATCGACATGCAAACGTGGAAGACCGTGGCGACCATTCCAACCAACGGCCCCGGCTTCTTCCTGCGCAGCCATGAGGCCACGCCCTATGCATGGGCTGATGCGATGATGAGCCCGAAGCGCGACACGCTGCAGGTCATCGACAAGCAGACGCTGGCCGTTGTGGGCAGCGTCACGCCGTCGCCGGGGCGAACCGCCGCGCATGTGGAGTTCACGCGGGATGGCCGCTACGCGCTGGTGAGCCTGATGGAGGCCGACGGCGCGATTGTCGTCTACGACGCGGAGACGCTGAAGGAAGTGAAGCGGCTGCCGATGGACAAGCCAATCGGCAAGTACAACGTGTTCAACAAGACCACGCGCTCGTCCGGCACGAGCCACTGAGGATACTGAAATGCAGAAGACGGGAAAGGTCTGGCTGGTTGGTGTGGGGCCGGGTGATCCGGAGCTTGTCACCGTAAAGGCGGTCAGGGCGCTGGTCCAGGCCGATGTCTGGCTTGTCGACGATCTCGTGCCGGACGCCATGCAGTGTTATGCGAGCCCCGGCACGCAGTTCATTTCAGTCGGCAAGCGCGGTGGGCGCTGCTCGGTGAGCCAGGCAAGCATTCACGCGCAGGCGCTTGCCCACGCGCAGGCCGGGCGATGCGTGGCGCGCGTAAAGGGCGGCGATCCGCTGCTGTTTGGCCGCGGCGGTGAAGAAGCCGAGTTCCTGCGTCAGCATGGCATCGAAGTGGAGGTGGTCAACGGCATCAGCAGTGGCCTGGCGGCTGCGCAGGCGCTTGGCATTGCGCTGACCCATCGCCGGCATTGCCATGGCGTGACCTTTGTTACTGCGCATACGCGCGACGATGGCGACCCTGACTGGGCGGCATTGGTCGGCAGCCGGACGACGCTCGTCATTTACATGGGCATGAGCCGTATTACCGTGATTCGTGATGCACTGCTGCAGGCCGGTATGAAGCCGGATATGCCGGCTGCGGTGGTGATGCATGCGAGCTGTGTCGAAGAGAAGCATTGGGTAGGAAATCTGGCAAGGCTGGCCGAGGCGGCGGATGCCGGGCTGGCGAGCCCGGCGGTCATTCTGATCGGGGAAGTCATCGACCTCCCCGAATCGTCGTCATTGACGGACCAGCACGCCTTCGGCGACCTTGCCGGCGGGCGACCGTCCGTACAGTCCCAGCACCACCTGCAGTGCGAACGTCAGCGCACCGGTCAGGAACACGACGTCACCGAAGGTACGCACCCAGCGTAGAGTCTGCAGGATCGGTTGCTGCATGAAGGCCTCGCTGCGTGCGTACCACAGGCCTTCGCTTGCGCTGGCGATGAACTGGATGATGCCAACCGGCAGCAGGCTGGTGCAGATCATCAGGACCAGGCCGCCGTTAAGCCCCCAGAATGCGATCGACATCAGGCGCGGGCTCAGCGCGTAGTCGGGGCGGATATAGCGCAGCACCAGCAGCGTGAAGCCCAGGGCCAGGAAGCCGTAGACACCGAACAGCGCGGCATGTGCATGCACCGCCGTGGTATTGAGGCCCTGCACGAAGTACAGCGTGATCGGCGGGTTGATCATGAAGCCGAACACACCGGCGCCCAGCATGTTCCAGAACGCCACGGCCGTGAAGCACATCAGCGGCCAGCGCAGATTTGCCATCCACGGCGCACGCTCCTTCAGGCGCCAGTTTTCCCAGGCTTCGTGGCCAAGCACGATCAGCGGCACCACTTCAAGCGCGCTGAAGCTTGCGCCGACGGCCATCACCGGCGTGGTGGTGCCGGCAAAGTACAGGTGGTGGAACGTGCCGGGAATGCCGCCAAGCATGAACAGCGAGGCCGATGCGAGGCTGGCCGTGGTAGCCATCGGGCGCGATACGAGGCCGAGCGTGGAGAAGATGAAGGCCAGTGCGGTGGTGGCGAACACTTCGAAGAAGCCTTCCACCCACAGGTGGACAACCCACCAGCGCCAGTACTCCATCACCGAGAGGCTGGTGCGCTCGCCGTAGAACAGGCCAGCGCCGTAGAACAGGCCAATGGCAACCACGGACGAGGTCAGCAGCGCGAGCAGGTTCTTGTCGCTGCCGCGTGCGCGCAGCGCGGGCGCGATGCCTCGCATCATCAGCACTAGCCAGATCACGATGCCTGCAAACTTGCCGATCTGCCAGAGACGGCCCAGATCGACGTACTCATAGCCCTGGTGACCAAGCCAGAAGTTCAGGTTGGCCGGCATCAACTGCGCGATCGCCAGGTAGTTGCCGGTGAAGGAACCCACCACCACAACCACGAGCGCCCAGAACAGGATGTCGACGCCCAGCTTCTGATACTTCGGGTCCTTGCCGCCGTTGATCAGCGGCGCCAGGAACAGGCCGGCGGCCAGGAAGCCCGTGGCGATCCAGAACAGCGCGCTCTGGATGTGCCAGGTGCGCGTCAGCGTGTACGGGAACCACTGCGAGAGATCGATGCCGTAGAACTTCTGGCCTTCGACCGTGTAGTGCGCGGTGAAGCCGCCAATCAGGACCTGGAACGCCAGTAGCGCCACAACCAGGAACAGGTACTTGCCAAGCGCGCGTTGCGACGGGGTCAGCGCGAACGTGGTCAGCGGGTCGCGCGCCGGCGCTGCCGGCAGTTCCTCCTCCTTGCCGCGCAGGAAGGCCCAGGCCCATACCAGCAGGCCCACGCCCGCAAGCAGGATCACCACGCTGGCGATCGACCAGACGATGTTTTCCGCGGTGGGATGGTTGCCGATCAGCGGCTCATGCGGCCAGTTGTTGGTGTAGGTGGCGGTGTGCCCGGGGCGATCCGTGGCGGCTGCCCAGGCTGTCCAGAAGAAGAACTGCGTCAGCCTTGTGCGCCGTTCGGCCGACGGCAGCGCGTTCTCCTTCATCGCAAAGCTCTCGCGGCTCTTGTGCAGCTCGGGAGCATCGGAGAACAGCCGTTGATAGTAGTCGGCAGTAGTCGCCATGGCCTTCGCGCGCCGTGCCGATACCGTCAGCACATGGCTGGCCGGATCGGTCTGGTTGCCGCGGTACTCGGCCTTGAGCTGCGCCTGCAGCGCGGCCTGGGCGGGCGCGTCCAGCGCCGCGAATGCCTTGCCGTACTGGTCATGGGCGGCAAGGTCGAGCCAGGCAGTCAGCTCGCGGTGCAGCCAGTCGGCGGTCCAGTCCGGCGCCTGATAGGCACCGTGCCCCCAGATCGAGCCGAGTTGCATGCCGCCGACCGACTGCCATGCGGTTTGCCCATCCAGGATCTGGTCGCCGGTGAATAGCGTGGCGCCGTCCGCCGTGATGACCTTGGCGGGTATCGGCGGCGCCTGCCGGTAGACCTCGTTGCCGTAATAGCCGAGCAGCGAAAAGGTGACCGCCACCACGGCGATCAGTAAGAACCATAGTTTCTTGTAGGGGCCCACGATGAATCGCTCCTTCTTGATATTTCAATAGTTGCCGGTCCTCCTATGCGATTCGCGTGCCTGATAAAAAACTCAAAAAATTCAACGAAGTGTGATCGTTGAGGGTAATATTTACCGTCTCTGTCTATGGTGAATTAAACCCTGATGGGTATTTGTGACCATGATCGGCAACCTGATTCTCGATGACCTTTGTGCGGACTTCCCGCAGGCCGTACGGCTGCAGCGGCTGGTGGGCAGCCTGCGCTCGCATTTCCGTTGCGGTGCGGTGGCGATGCTGCGGCTGGAGGAGGACCACCTGCGCCCGGTCGCGGTGGATGGTCTGGTGCGCGATGCGCTGGGGCGCCGCTTCGCCGTGGGGCTGCACCCGCGGCTGGCGGCGATCCTGGCCCGGCGCGGCGTGACCTGCTTTCACCATGACAGCGCGCTGCCCGATCCATACGACGGCCTGATCGACGAACACGTGGGCGAGCCGCTGCCAGTGCACGACTGCATGGGCATCAGCCTGCAGAGCGAGGGCAAGCCGTGGGGCGTGCTGACGCTCGATGCGCTGGAGGTTGGCACGTTTACGGCGTCGGCACAGGCGGAACTGGGCCAACTGACCGCCCTGATCGAGGCGTCCATCCGCACCTCCCGCCTGGAAGCGGAGATCCGCGCACTGCGCCTGGCGCGTGCCGCAGAACCGGCCGGCGATACGCCGCGCGAGGACGGCGAGATCATCGGCGACAGCGAGGCAATCACACAGCTTCTGCACGAGATCGGGGTTGTGGCGGACTCGGAGTTGCCGGTGCTGCTGCTGGGGGAAACCGGCGTCGGCAAGGAGCTGTTTGCGCACAGGTTGCACAGGCTGTCGCGCCGCCGCGACCGCCCGCTGATTCACGTGAACTGCGCGGCGTTACCGGAGTCGCTGGCCGAAAGTGAACTGTTCGGCCACGTGCGTGGCGCATTCTCGGGCGCCACCGGGGAGCGCCCGGGTCGCTTCGAGGCCGCCGACGGCGGCACGCTGTTCCTTGATGAGGTGGGCGAGCTGCCGCTGGCAATCCAGGCCAAGCTGCTGCGCACGCTGCAGAACGGCGAGATCCAGCGGCTCGGTTCGGATCGGCCGCGCCGCGTGGATGTGCGCGTGATCGCCGCTACGAATCGAAACTTGCGCGAGCACGTGCGCGACGGCTCGTTCCGGGCCGACCTGTATCACCGGCTCTCGGTCTATCCGATCCCAATTCCGCCGCTGCGCGAGCGTGGCAATGATGTGCTGCTGCTGGCCGGCCGCTTCCTGGAGCTCAATCGGGCGCGGTTGGGGATGCGCAGCCTGCGCCTGTCCGCAGCGGCGCAGGATGCATTGCGCCGGTACGCGTGGCCCGGTAACGTGCGCGAACTCGAACACGTGGTCAGCCGTGCCGCGCTGAAGCTGCTGAGCCGGGGTGCCAGCCGCAAGGACATCATTACGGTCGATGCCGATCTGCTGGACCTCGACGGCGTGGTGGTCACGCCCGACGCGACAGGCGAGTCGGTGCCGTTCCTGGCCGTACCAACCGCCACGCTGAAAGAGGCCATGGAAGCCTGCCAGCGCCAGTGCATCGAACAGGCGCTGCAGGCGCAAGGCGGCAACTGGGCCCAGGCCGCGCGGCAGCTTGGCGTGGATGCCAGCAATCTGCACAAGCTGGCCAGGCGGCTTGGATTCAAGCGCGACGATCGTCGCGGCACGACGGGACAGCGCTAGCGCGGCCGCAAATCCACAATGCGCCGGGCCTTGCCCACGGAGCGCTCGACACCGCCTTCGGGCAGGATCTCGATAGCTGCCGTCACGCCGATATACGACTTGATATCGTGCGCAAGCGTCGACTCGGCCCGCCGTGCGACGGCCGGATCGGCGCCATGCGCGCATTCGATGCGCACGGTCAGCGTGTCGAGCGGACCGTCCTTGTTCAGCACACACTGATAGTGAGGCGCAAGCTCGGCATGCTTGAGGATCAGTTCCTCGATCTGCGAAGGGAACACGTTGACGCCGCGCACGATCATCATGTCGTCGGTACGCCCGGTGATCTTCTCCATGCGGCGGAACGCGGCACGCGCCGTGCCCGGCATCAGCCGCGTGAGGTCGCGCGTGCGATAGCGGATCACCGGCATCGCTTCCTTGGTCAGCGACGTAAAGACCAGTTCGCCAAATGCGCCATCGGGCAGGACTTCGCCGGTATCCGGGTCGATGATTTCGGGGTAGAAGTGGTCTTCCCAGATGGTCGGGCCATCCTTGGTCTCGGCGCATTCATTGGCCACGCCCGGGCCCATCACTTCTGACAGGCCGTAGATGTCGACCGCCGAGATGCCCATGCGCTTTTCGATCGCCAGACGCATTTCCGGCGTCCACGGTTCTGCCCCAAAGATGCCGATCCTGAGTGACGTGGAGGCGGGGTCGATGCCCTGGCGCTCCAGTTCGTCGGCAATCGCCAGCATGTAGCTCGGCGTCACCATGATGATCTCGGGTTTGAAATCCTGGATCAGTTGCACCTGCCGCTCGGTCTGGCCGCCGCCGAACGGAATGGCGGTCAAGCCGGCCTTCTCGACGCCGTAGTGCGCGCCGAGTCCGCCCGTGAACAGGCCGTAGCCGTAGCTGATGTGCACCTTGTCGCCACGCCGCGCCCCAGCCGCACGGATCGAGCGCGCCATCACGGTGGCCCAGATGTCAATGTCGCCTAGCGTGTAGCCGACCACCGTTGGCTTGCCAGTGGTGCCTGAGGAAGCGTGGATCCGCGCGATCCTGTCCTGCGGCACGGCAAACATGCCGAACGGGTAGTTGTCGCGCAGGTCCTTCTTGGTTGTGAACGGAAAGCGCGCCAGATCGGCCAGCGACTGCACCTGGTCCGGATGGACGCCGGCTTCATCGAACTTGCGCCGGTACACGGGCGAGTGCTCGTAGGCATGCCGGAGCGACCATTTGAGGCGGTCAAGCTGCAGGGCCTGGAGCTCCTGTCGGCTGGCAGTCTCGATCGGCTCCAGGGGCAGATCGGTCAGGCGCGTACTCATGTTGTCTCCGTTCTCGGAAGGGCTGCGCTACGTTGGCGCGAGTTATTTGTAGTGTGTGTCAGGCCTCGGGAGGTGGCACGACGTGCCCCTTGATATTGGCCGACTTGCCGCGGAACATCGCCACGGGCTCGCCGGCCCGGTTGGTCACGCGGATGTCGTAGATGCCATGCCGGCCGGACAGGACCTGTTCCACCGCTTCCGCGGTCAGCAGGTCGCCGCCATGCACGGGCCGCAGGAACTCGATCGAACAGCCCGATGCCACCGTGTTGATGTTGTGGCTGTTACAGGCGAATGCGAACGTGGAATCGGCCAGCGTGAACATCAGGCCGCCGTGGCAGATGCCGTGCCCATTCAGGAATTCGGGACGGATCGGCATCGACATGCGGGCATAGCCGGGGCGTACCGCTTCCAGCACGATGCCGAGCCAGCGGCTGCAGGCGTCGGACTCGTACATGGCGTGGGCGGCCGCTTCGGCCAGCGCTTGAGGATCTTGCTTCAAGCGGGTCTCCTTTGGGGTTTCCGGGATGCGGTCAGGCGCCCGTGAAGCGGGGCGCGCGCTTTTCGAGGAACGCGTTCACGCCCTCGTTGTAGTCGTGCGACTTGCCGAGTTCGTGTTGCAGGTCTCGTTCGAGGTCGAGCTGGGCGTCGAAGGTGTTGGTGGCGCTGGCATGCATCGACCGCTTGATCGCCGCCAGCGCGCGCGTTGGTTGCGCTGCCAGGTGTGTGGCCAGCGCCATCGCCTGCTCGGGCAGCAGTGGGTCGTCCATCACTTCCCAGACCAGGCCCCACTTTTCGGCGTCATCGGCGCTGAGCTTGTCGCCGGTCATCGCCAGACCCAGTGCGCGGGCCATGCCCAGGCGCTTGGGCAGCAGCCAGGTGCCGCCAGAATCGGGGACCAGCCCGATTTTCACGAAGGCCTGGATAAAGCTGGCCGATCTGGCCGCCAGCACGATGTCGCAGGCGAGCGCCAGGTTCGCGCCGGCGCCGGCAGCGGTGCCGTTGACTGCGGCGATCACCGGCAGGGGCAAGGCTTGCAGGCGCCGCACCAGCGGGTTGAACCACGTATCGATGAGTTCGCCGAGGTCAGTGGCGTGGCCGGGGGTGAAATCGAGATCGGCCAGGTCCTGCCCGGCACAGAATCCGCGCCCTGCGCCGGTCAGCAGCAGCGCGCGGGCGCCGCCCGCTTCGGCATGGTCGATCGCGGTAACCAGCGCCCGGTGCATGTCGCGTGTGAAGCTGTTGAGCTTGTCAGGGCGGTTCAGCGTGATCACGGCGACGTCGCCCTGCCAGCGCAGCAGGATGGGGCCGGAATCGAGACTTGCACGCGCAGGTGCCTGCGCATGGGTTGGGGGCATTGTTGTCTCCTGCGCCATGTTGTTCTCCTGGTCGGTAAGTGGATCTGATGCCACGATGGAACGCACGCCATTGTAGATAGCGCGCGGCTCCGTTAAATTAACCGACCAGTCGGTCGGCAAATGGTAGACGGGATGACGACGGGGCGCAAGGGGCCTGGTCCGTGCCTGGCACGCTTGACCGCCCGGCCACGAGCGCGCCAGTATCCACCCGCTGACAACAAGAGAATGCATTTTTATCGCAAGGAGTAGACATGTCGTACGAGAACATCCTGGTGGAGACGCGCGGCCGCGTCGGTCTGGTGACGCTCAACCGTCCCAAGGCGCTCAACGCGCTCAACGATGCGCTGATGGACGAACTGGGCGCGGCGCTGATGGCGTTCGACCAGGACGAGGCTATCGGCTGCGTTGTCATTACGGGCAGCGAGCGGGCTTTCGCAGCCGGCGCGGATATCGGCATGATGGCCAAGTACTCCTATATGGACGTCTACAAGGGCGACTACATCACACGCAACTGGGAAACCATCCGCCGCATTCGCAAACCTGTGATTGCCGCGGTGGCTGGCTATGCCCTGGGCGGCGGCTGCGAACTGGCGATGATGTGCGACATCGTGATCGCAGCCGACAGCGCCAAGTTCGGCCAGCCCGAAGTGAAGCTCGGCACGATGCCCGGCGCCGGCGGCACGCAGCGGTTGCCGCGCGCCGTTTCCAAGGTAAAGGCGATGGACCTGTGCCTGACCGCGCGCATGATGGACGCCGCCGAGGCCGAACGCGCGGGGCTGGTGTCCCGAATCGTCGCGGCCGACAAGCTGGTGGACGAAGCCATTGCCGCTGCGGAGACGATCGCCAGTTATTCGCTGCCCGTGGTCATGATGATCAAGGAGTCGATCAACGCTGCCTATGAGACAACTCTGAATGAAGGGGTGCGTTTCGAGCGTCGTTTGTTCCACTCGACCTTCGCAACGGAGGACCAGAAGGAAGGGATGGCCGCATTTGTGGAGAAACGCGCACCCAATTTCCGCAATCGTTGAAGCCTGGACTAGGGAATACCCGATGTAATTTCAGGGTTATTGATCGGGCCGGAAAATATTTCCGGCCCGATTTTCCTTTGTGATCAATGGCTTGTGATGCACCTGCCAAGATCTTGATCACCGGTGCATGACATACGTGTTGCAAAGCTCGGAAAACGGGCCTAATATTCGCCCCCTCGCAACACAAACCGCGCTGCAAACGCAGCACCGGCAAGGGTTACGGGGCAGCAGTGGTCAGTGGCGCGGGGGTTTGCAGCGCTGACCGGCAGAGAAAAAAATCTTCTGCAAACTGTTGACGAAACGCTGAATGCTCTGCATAATCTCGTTTCTCTGCTGCAGCGAATGACGAAACGTCAGCGACGCAGCGCAACGACGGCAAAGCCGGTCGTTGAGGTTCTTTAACAACCAAACAACCGATAAGTGTGGGCGCTTGATGGCGAACGCCATGGGGACCTCGGTCTTTGTGATGCTTCA
>NZ_ALOU01000027.1 GCF_000292345.1 Cupriavidus sp. BIS7 | reverse complement strand
CATGTCCCCGGTCTGCACACGTGGGAGAGGGGAGCGAACCGGAAGAGTTTGATGCTCAAGCCGGTGAAGGCGGCGGAGTAATTCGCTGGAATACCATCATCACAACCATGTCCGCCACGCCGCCCCCCGCCGAGTCCGCACTCGCACCAGCCCCCACGCCCCGCGCACTGTTCTTCGAATTCGCCCGCATGGGGTTGTCGGGCTTCGGCGGCGTGCTGCCGTTCGTCCGCCGCTCGGTTGTCGAGCGCAACCGCTGGCTCGACGATCGTGACTTTGTCGAAATCCTGAGCCTAGGGCAGGTACTGCCGGGGCCCAACGTCATCAATCTTGCGCTGATGCTCGGCCTGCGCTTCGCGGGGCTGCGCGGCGCGCTGGCGGCATTCTGCGGATTGGTGCTGGTGCCGCTGATCGTGGTGCTGTGTGCCATGGGCCTGTATCTGCACTATCAGAACGTGCCGCAAGTGCGCCAGATGCTGGCCGGCATGACTGCCGTGGCGGCCGGGCTGATCCTGTCCACAGGCTTGAAGCTCGCGGCAAGCCTGCCGCGAACGGTGCGGACGATTGTCGTGGGTGTTACCGCATTCGCTGCCATCGGGCTGTTGCGCTGGCCGCTGCTGCCGGTGATGGCCGTGCTGGTCCCCGTCGCACTGATCCTCGAACACCGCGCGATGCGCAAGGCGGGCGCATGACGTCGCCCGAGATTCTGCGCAGCCTGCTTGGCCATTTCGGCATGCTGTCACTGCTTGCCGTGGGCGGTGGCGGCACCGTGATCCCTGACATGCATCGCTTTCTGGTCGAGGCCAATGGCTGGATGACCGATGAACAATTCGCGGCGCTCTACGCCATCTCGCAGGCATCGCCGGGGCCAAACATCCTGTTCGTTGCGCTGTTTGGCTGGCAGGTGGCGGGGCCGGCGGGAGCGTTTGCGTCGATGCTTGGCATCTGCGGCCCGTCGAGCCTGATTGCGTTGGGGTTCGAGTACTTCGCGGGACGATCCCCGCATGCCGTGTGGCCGGGGCTGATCCGGCGCGGACTTGCGGCGCTGACCATCGGGCTGCTGATGTCTACGGGCTGGGTGCTGGCTGGCAGCGCCGGCCACAAATGGACGGCCGTGCTAGTAACACTGGTGACGGTGGGGTTGATGCTGAAGACAAAGGTGCACCCGCTGGTGCTGGTGGGGTTGGGGGCGGGTGCGGGGTTGTTGGGGTGGGTGTAGGGAAAGTGGCCCATGCTGTTTGCATGGCCACTTGCACATTGGGCAGTTCAATCAGAGATAGATGAGGCTAAGCGTCGCCAGCCCATCGATGGGGATCGCACTCGTCAATGCCGGAAGCTCCGAAGTAGGACCAATTGCGAGTCGCACAAATAGCGGCTGCACAATTGTGGAGTATGCACTTGGAGAAGTTGTCCCACTAGCGGCCCAGCTGTGTGCCCGCCTGCCACCTGACACCACCCAAGATTGGTCTGTGTCGTTGAAGCCCCCCCATGTAGCGCCATGGTCGTACGAACGGAGGGTGTCAACACTGCTCCCGTCCGCAGTAGCAGTGCCACGGTTGATCCCGATTCCGTAAGCGCCGATGTTATGGCCAGCGACCGTTCCTACACCAAACACAAAATTGCCGGTGCCAAAGCCGTTTGCTATGGCATTACCCGCGGAGACATTTGCAGTGGAGGCGCGATTGTCTGCCGAAACAAGGCTAACCCGGGTCGCTGCGTCACAAGTAATAGTTAGTGTCAGATTTCGCTCTGCCAGCGTTGTCGCGCTAGTCTCACTCTACGTCAGCGCCGAAATCGTCCCAAAATCAACTGTCCCATTCCCGGACAAACTGACATTGCAAGCCGAAGGCCGGATCGTCCCCTGTACGGCAAGGTCAGCGGACTCGGCGGCATGGGCCCCAAAAGATGCGGCCGCGAGCATCGTGGCGAGTGCGGCCAGGCGGATAGTGGTGGTTTTCATGATGGTATGACCTGATCCAGAGGTTCAAGGAAGCATCCCTGGCGGGAGTACCTGAATTCTGGCTTCTGGGCCGTCATCAAGAAATCGTAGATCGCTGAATTTCAGTCGCTAACAGCATCAATCGACCCCGACAAAGCCCCCGGTCTGGTGCGCCCACAGCCGCGCATACAGACCGCCGCGTTCCAGCAGCTCTGCGTGCGTGCCGGTCTCGACGATATGGCCGCCGTCGAGCACCACCAGCCGGTCCATGCGCGCAATCGTCGATAGCCGGTGAGCGATGGCGATCACGGTCTTGCCGTGCATCAGTTCTTCCAGGCTTTCCTGAATCGCCGCCTCCACCTCGGAATCCAGCGCGGACGTCGCTTCGTCGAGGATCAGGATTGGCGCGTTCTTCAGCAGCACGCGTGCGATGGCAATCCGCTGCCGCTGGCCGCCGGAGAGTTTCACGCCGCGTTCGCCGACCAGTGCATCGAGGCCGTGATTGCCGTGCGAATCAGCGAGCGTATCGATAAAGTCATCGGCCCGCGCGCGGCGCAGCGCTTCGCTCAGTTCGGCCTCGGTACTGTCTGGCTTGCCGTAGCGCAGGTTGTCGCGGATCGATCGATGCAGCAGCGACGTATCCTGCGTCACCATGCCGATCTGCGCGCGCAGGCTCTCCTGTGTGACACCGGCGACATCATGGCCATCGATGAGGATGTGGCCGGATTCCACGTCGTAAAGCCGCAATAGCAGATTGACGAGCGTGGACTTCCCCGCGCCAGATGGCCCGACCAGGCCGATCTTCTCCCCGGGACGCACGACGAGGTTCACGTTGTCGATGACGCCGCCGCCTTTGCCATAGTGAAAACCGACATTGTCGAATCTGACTTCGCCGTGTCGGATATCGAGTGGTCGTGCTTCGGGCCTGTCAATCACGCGTCGCGGCACGGCAATCGTCTTCATCCCGTCCTGCACCTGGCCCACGTTTTCGAAGATGCCGTTCACCACCCACATGATCCAGCCGGACATGTTGTTGATGCGGATGACCAGTCCCGTGGAAAGCGCAATCGCGCCGGTAGTCACCAGCCCCTGGTTCCAGAGCCACAACGCGATGCCCGTGGTGCCGGCAATCAGCAAGCCGTTCAGCGTGGTCACCGTGACGTCCATCGCGCTGACCATGCGGCCCGCCAGCCGCACCTTGTCGGTCTGCTCGGCCATTGCGTCGCGCGCATAGGTTTCCTCGTGCCGCGTGTGCGAGAACAGCTTGAGCGTGGTGATGTTGGTGTACCCGTCGACGATGCGGCCCATCAGGCGCGAGCGTGCATCGGTGGCCACCACCGAGCGCTCTTTCACGCGCGGCGTGAACCAAGCCAGTGCGGCGATATAGCCGATGATCCAGATCACCAGCGGAATCATCAGCCGCCAGTCGGCCTCGGCAAACAGGACCAGCGAACTGACTGCATAGACGATGACGTGCCACAGCGCATCCACCGCCTGCACGGCCGAATCGCGCAGCGAGTAGCCCGTCTGCATGATCCGCTGGGCAATGCGTCCGGCGAAGTCGTTCTGGAAGAACGACAGGCTCTGCTTGAGCACATAGCGATGGTTCTGCCAGCGGATCATGTTGGCCAGGCTCGGGTTGATGACCTGGTGCACGAGCACGTCGTGGGCGCCGATCATCAGCGGGCGCAGGACCAGCGCGACGAGCGCCATCCACAGCAGTTCGTTGCGATGCCGCGCGAAGAACGATCCGTCGGGCGTCTCGCGCGCAAGGTCCACCAGCCGGCCAAGAAAGCTGAACAGGGCCACTTCGACCAGCGCGCCAATCAGGCCGACAACCAGCAGCGCGATAAACACGCCACGGACCTCGCGCAGGAAATGGATATAGAAGCGCCACACGCTCTCGGGCGGCTGGCTGTCGGGCAGGCCGCGGAACGGGTCGATCAGTTTTTCCAGGCGGCGCATCAACATCGGGGCGGTCCTTATCGGGTCAGCTGGAGTGGACCGATCATCATACGCCCAAGAAAAAGCCCCGCTCGCTGGCGGGGCTTGAGGCTGTCTCAGAGTGGCAGATCAGTGAATCACCATCTGCGTGAACGGATGCACATAGGCCTGCAGCGTCACGAAGCAGCCAACCATGATCGCCAGCGCGATCGAGTGGAAGAACACGTAGCGCAGGATCTCGCCCTCGTGGCCGTACCACTTGGTGGCGGTGGAGGCCACGACGATCGACTGTGCGTCGATCATCTTGCCCATCACGCCGCCCGAGCTGTTAGCCGCGGCCATCAGCGTCGGGGACAGTCCAAGCTGTTCCGCCGTGGTCTTTTGCAGACCGCCGAACAGCACGTTCGATGCGGTATCCGAACCGGTCAGCGCCACGCCCAGCCAGCCCAGCATCGTGCCGAACAGCGGGTAGAGCACGCCCGTCTGCGCAAAGGCCAGGCCCAGCGTGGCGTCCAGGCCCGAGTAGCGGGTCAGGTAGCCGATGCCGAACATCGCGCAGATCGTCAGCAGCGAGTAGCGAACGAGCTTGATCGTCTCGAAGTACTCCTTGAACAGGCGCGGGATCGAATAGCCCATCAGCAGGCCGCCGACAATGGCCGATGCCAGGATGCCGGTACCCGCCATCGACAGCACGTTGAACGCGAACACGGCCGGCTCGGCGATTTCCTTGGGCACCACGGGCGGGCCCTTGATCACGGCCTTGTCCAGACCGGGGATCGCAAACTTCCATTGCCAGATCCCGTCCATCAGTTTCTTGAACTCGGGGACGCCCCAGACGAACACGAAGACAGTCAGGATCACCCACGGCATCCAGGCCTTGACCACCGAGATATTGGCCGATGCGGCTTGCGCCTTGGCTTCGGCCTCGATTGCTTCGGGGTGATCGACCTTGGAATCGTCGTGACGGCCCAGGATGCGCGTCGAGGTCCAGATTTCCTTCGGATGCCAGATCTTCAGGAATGCGGTCAGGCAGCCCATCGACACCAGCGCCGAAATCACGTCCACCAGCCACGGGCCATGGAAGTTCGACACCAGGAACTGCGGCACCGCAAAGCTGACGCCGGCCACCAGGATCGCCGGCCAGATCGCCAGCATGCCGCGGAAGCCCGCGAAGGCCCAGATCAGCCAGAACGGCACCAGCACCGAGAAGAACGGCAGTTGACGGCCGATCATCGCGGACAGCTGCACCTGGTCGATGCCGGTGACCGACGACAGGCCGATGATCGGAGCGCCGAGCGCGCCGAAGGCCACCGGCGCGGTGTTGGCGATCAGCGCCAGGCCCGAAGCAGCCAGCGGCGAGAAGCCCAGGCCGATCAGGATGGCGCCGGTCACGGCTACCGGCGTGCCGAAGCCTGCCGCGCCCTCGAAGAACGCGCCGAAGCTGAATGCCACCAGCAGCAACTGCAGGCGGCGATCCTCGGTCACGCCCGAGATCGAGTTCTGCAACACCTTGAATGACCCGTTCACCGTGGTCAGCCGGTGCAGGAAGATGATATTGAGTACGATCCAGCCGATCGGGAACAGGCCGGATACGATGCCAAGCCCGGCCGCCTTGCCGGCCATTGCCGCGGGCATCCCGAATACGAACGACGCCACGCAGATACCGACCACCAGCGCCAGTCCGGCCGCCAGGTGGGCCTGCATGTGAAAGAACGCCAGCGCTGCGAGCAGCACGGCAACCGGGACCCCAGCGGCAATGGTGGACAGCGCCATACTGCCGAGCGGGTCATACACTTGACTCCACACGATTGAATCCTCCTCTGGAAAGAAACGGCGGCCTTCCTCTGACGGGCCTGGGCTGCCGGACTACATGCACGTTCACAAGCGGCGAAATCGCCCCCCGGACGGACAGAAAGGGGATTGTAAAGACGGGTTCCGGGCAATCTGCCTTAAATGCGGTCATCGTGACGATGAGCCGGATTCAGGGATCAGGGTTTGCTCGGGGGCAGACTGCTGCACCTTACACCCTCGCGGGAGCGTACTCCTTAATGTGGGCATCCGAAATAGGGAATGTGGAGGGAAGGGAGCAAAACCAACACGGTGGTCAGGATGTGCGAAAGCCCATGCGCAATGGTATGGGTTTTCGCTTTGGGTTCCGATTGTGGAACAGGGGCGCGAGGAGGGGGCCTGGGCGGTGATCAGAGATAGACCACCTCGAACGTCGCCAGACCATCCAGGGAGATGTTTGTCGTCAGGTCAGGCAATGCAGATGTCGGTCCAATCGCCGGGGTCAGCGTGAACTGCTCCGTCATGGATGAGTAGGAGCCGGGCGTTGTCTGGCCCGAGTTTGCCCAGCCGATGATCGAGCTGTTGGTCGGCCAGCTGACGATCAGGGCGTTGGCGCTCGCCGCGGCCCACGAAACGCCGGCATTCGTTGAACCCACGAGTGCGACGGTATTGCCGTCCGCGGTGGGATTGGCATTCCGGCGAACGGTGAATGCACCGATTTTCTTTCCGCCAACGGCACCGAATCCGTAGGCATAGATATCGTTGTTAGCACCGAGCGCGGTCCGTGCAGCCTGCTGGATTGTGCCGGTCCGGCCATCGATGGACCGCAGGCCCACCCTGGTCGGAGCGTCACATGTCACGGTGAGGCTGAAATTCTGCGCGGGTAGCGTGGTGGCGGCGGTTGCGGACAGTGTCTGCGCGCTAATGGTACCCAGGTCGATCTGGCTGGCCGAGGTGGTCACATTGCACGCCGACGGGCGAATCATCCCCTTGACGGCGAGATCGGCGGTTTCCGCGGCATATGCCCCCATTGACATTGACGAAGTGACCGCCAGGGTGGCGAGGGCGGCGAACTTGATAGCGGTTTTCATGATCTTTTGACCTTTCTTGATGAATTCAGTGGTCCCAAGCGGTTCCGATTGAATTCTGGTCAAAGTCACGAGCCTGCTTAATAGTCGTTCACTTAAATCTGGATACGGGCGCTTCGCCCGGCTCGCACGCCGCCCCGAAAAGGGGCGGGTGCGCAGCAGGGAGTTACTTCAGTGGCAGTTCGAGGATACCCGTCGCCGCCGGCCGTGTCCGCATCGCTGTCAGCCAGCGTTCCAGGTTCGGCCTGGGCGTGTGCGCCCTCGGCATGCCCATCCAGCGGTGCGCCGCGCAGGCCAGCGAGATATCGGCCATCGTGAAGCGGTCTCCGCCGATGAACTCGCGGCCTTGCAGCGCGTCGTCCAGCATCTTCGCCAGCGGCTCGGCCCGCTCGCATGACTTGGCGATCACCGCCTCGTCGCGCTGCGCGGCCGGCGTGCGTACCAGTTGCAGGAACGCCTGGACCATCGCCGGGCTGAACGTGGTGGTTTGCCAATCCATCCAGCGGTCCGCCGAGGCGCGCGCCTTGACGTCGGACGGCCACAGCGTGTCCTCGCCGTAGCGCGCGCACAGGTAGCGCACGATCGCGTTCGATTCCCACAGCACGAACGGCTCGCCGGCCACGTCGGTGTCGCGGAAGTCCTCGATCACGGGAATCATGCGGTTTGGATTGAGGCGCACGTACGCCTCGGTATCGAGCTCGCCCTTCTGATTGCCGATGTCGATGCGTTCGTGGTCCAGGTGCAGCTCGCGCGCGCACCAGACCACCTTCTGCACGTTGATCGACGATAGCCTGCCCCAGATGCGCAGCATGTTGAGTGGCTCCTCGGGTTCCATGGCGTCTGCCTGATCAGGCGGCCCGTGCCTGCGGCGCGGCCTGTGCGATCGCTTCGCGGAACACTTCGCCCAGGATCGTCACGCCTTGCTCGATGCGCTCGGCCGACACGGTCACAAAGGCCAGGCGCAGCGCGTTCTTGCGCGGATTGCCTGCGTAGAACGGCGCGCCCGGCACGTAGGCCACGTTGCGGCGCACGGCTTCTTCCAGGATCTGCATGCTGTCCAGGCCCTCGGGCAGCTCCACCCAGATGAACATGCCGCCTTCGGGCACGTTCCAGGTCACGCCTTCCGGCATATGACGCTTCAGCGCGTCCAGCATGTACGCGCACTGCTTGCCGTAGAGTTCGCGGATCGTCGGGATATGGCGATCGAGCAGGCCATCCTTGATCGTCTCGTAGGCAACGCGCTGCGTGAACGTCGGCGTATGCAGGTCAGACGCCTGCTTGGCCTGGCACAGCTTGAAATGCAGTTCGGGCGGGGCGATCACGAAGCCCAGGCGCAAGCCGGGGGCCAGGATCTTCGAGAACGAGCCCATGTAGATCACGCCGTCCGGGTTCATCGACAGCAGCGACGGCAACTGGTTGCCCGAGTAGCTCAGTTCACCGTACGGATCGTCTTCGATCAGCAGCACGCCAAGGTCCTTCGCGCGCTTGACCAGTTCCTGGCGGCGCTCCAGCGGCAGGCGGCGGCCGGTGGGGTTCTGGAAGTTCGGCAGTGCGTACAGGAAACGTGCGCCGGCGGTCAGTTCGGGCGTCAGCGCCTCGGGGATCAGACCCTTTTCATCGGACGGGATCGACACGAATTCCGGTTCGAACAGCGAGAACGCCTGTAGCGCGCCGAGGTAGCTCGGCGTTTCCACCAGGATCGGGCTGCCCGGGTCGATCATCACCTTGGCGATCAGGTCCAGCGCCTGTTGCGAACCCGTGGTGATCAGCACGCGTTCCACGCCGACGTTGTAGCGCTTTGCCACGAACTCGCGCAGCGGCATGTAGCCTTCGGTGGCCGCGTATTGCAGCGCGCCCTGCGGGTTGTCAGCGAATACACGGGCCACCGCCGCTTCCATGGCCGCTACCGGGAACGACGCCGGCGAGGGCAGGCCACCGGCGAACGAAATGACTTCCGGACGCTCGGTGACTTTCAGGATTTCACGGATAGCCGAGCTGGTCAGTTGCTGTGCTCGGCGGGAGATGGCCCATTTCATGATTGGTCTCGTGGTGGGGGAATTCAATGCGCCGGTCCCTGGGGGCCGGCGCGGTATTGTCTGTTCGTATGGTTTCTGACTGCTTCAGATCTCGACGATCATTTCGATCTCGACGCAGGCGCCCAGCGGAATCTGCGCCACGCCGAATGCGCTGCGCGCGTGCTTGCCCTTTTCGCCGAACACTTCGACAAGGAACTCCGAGCAGCCGTTGGTGACCAGGTGCTGCTCGGTGTATTCGAGCGTGGAGTTCACCAGGCTCATCACCTTGACGATGCGATTGACGCGGTTCAGGTCGCCGATATGGGTGTGCAGCGTGGCCAGCAGGTCGATGGCGATGCTGCGCGCGGCCTGCTTGCCGGCTTCGGTGTCGATATCGTGGCCAAGCTTGCCGGCCCAAGGCTTGCCGTCCTTCTTGGCGATGTGGCCAGACAGGAATACGGTGTTGCCGGTGGTGGCTGCCATGACGTAGGCGGCGGCGGGGGCGCCGGCGGTCGGCAGTTCCACGCCCAGGCGGGCAAGGGTGTCATAGACGGACATGCATGTCTCCTGTCAGTGAAGTCGTCCTGGAAGGATGGGGGGCGCCTCCTCGGGCGTGGCAGCCGGTGGCATGGCGGGTGCGGTGTTGCGCACGGCGGCGCGTCGGCCAAGGGCCACGATGGCAATCACCGCAACTGCAAATGCGACGGTGGTGGCATCGAGGGGCTCGGCCAGGATCAGCGCGCCGCCCGCCAGCGTGAGGAACGGCTGCAGCAATTGTATCTGGCCTACGCGGGCCACGCCGCCTTTTGCGAGCCCGGCGTACCAGAACAGAAAGCCGATGAACATCGAGAACACGGACACATAGGCCATGCCCAGCCAGGCGCGCGGCGATGCCTCGGCGATTGCCGGGGCATTGGTCAGCCACAGCCAGGCCACCACGGGCAGCAACACCGGCAGCGACACTACCAGCGCCCAGCTGATGGTCTCCAGCCCGCCCAGTTCGCGTGACAGCTTGCCGCCCTCCGCATAACCGAGTGCGCCGAGCACCACGGCCAGGAACAGGAACCAGTCGGCGTGCTGCAGGCCGCCCGCGCCTTGCCACAGCGCAAAGGCCACCACGAGCGCGCTGCCCGTCAAGGCCGAAAGCCAGAAGCCCAGCGATGGCCGCTCGTTGCCGAACCACGCGGCAAACACGGCCGTGGCCAGCGGCAGCAGGCCGATCACGATCGCGCCGTGCCCGGCGGGCACTTCGCGCATTGCCAGCGAGGAAAACACCGGGAAGCCCACCACCACGCCCAGCGCGGTCACGGCCAGCCGCAGCCACTGGCCCCCGCGTGGCCATTTTTCCGGCGCCAGCGCACCGCGCGCGGCCAGCAGCGCCAGCGCCAGCGCCGCGGCGATCACGGCACGCGCGAGCGCAACGAACGTGGCATCAAGCTCGGCCACGGCCATGCGCGTGAACGGCAGCGTCTGGCTGAAGATCGCCACGCCGATAAAGCCGAGCAGCATGCCGCCGGAAGGAGTGTGGTGCCGAGTCATGGTCTTAGTGTGCTTGTGAGGCAATTGCAATCCATATGGCTGTCAGCGCCAGTGCCAGCCCCATCGCGCCGTTGAACCAGCGCACGCGCTTGCCCTGCATCAGCCAGCGCCGCAGCGATGCGCCCAGCACGCCATAGGCGCCGTTGCTGAAGAAGCCGAACACCGCGAACATCACGCTGACCAGCAGCACGCGCTGCCCCGGTGACGGCGCGCCCGCCATATACGATGCGGCCACCGCCAGCGCCAGCATCCACGCCTTGATGTTGGCGTACTGCAGCGCGGCCGATTGCCAGACGTTCATCGGCCTGAGCACGGTTTTCTCGGCCAGCGACGTGCTGCGCGCGATCCGGTAGGCCAGCCACAGCAGGTAGAGCACGCCAATCACGTGAATCGCCGTGGCCAGCATCGGACTGGTCAGAATCAGCGCCCCAACGCCGCTGGCGCACAGCGCGATGATGCTGGCGAAGCCGAACGACACGCCAATGCAATGCGGCAGCGTGGCACGCAGGCCGAAGTTGGCGCCCGTGACGGCGGCAATCGTCGTGTTCGGTCCGGGCGTGAAGGCACCCACCGCAAGCAGTGTGGCCAACGCAAGGAACTGGGCTGCCGAGAGCCCCGTGAGCCAGGCTTCCATCATCGGCTACGCAAAGTTCACGACCACGCGCCGATTGGTGCGGCTCTTCTTCTCGATCTTGGTCACGGCCACCGCACCGATCTCGCCCGTGTTCGCCACATGCGTACCGCCGCAGGGCTGCCGGTCAACGCCGGGGATCTCGACGATGCGGATCGTCGACGTGCCGGCTGGCGGCGCGGCGCCGATCGTGCGTACAAGGTCGGGCTGCGCGGCCAGTTCCTCGGGCGTGATGCGGTCGATGCTGACCGGCGTCTTCGCATTGATCAGCGCGTTGAGCTGCTCGGTCAGCACGGCTTTGTCGAGCGTCGACTCGGGCAGGTCGAAGTCGATGCGGGCGGAGTCTGGCGAGATGCCGCAGCCCGTCACCGGCACCGGGATCAGCGAACCGAGCAGGTGCAGGCAGGTATGCAGGCGCATGAGCTTGTGGCGGCGCGCCCAGTCGATCTTCACTTCGACGCGGTCGCCCACCTGCAGCAAAGGCGCATCCGGGGCCGGGACGTGCAGGATGCGCGCGCGGTCGTCGGCGTAGACGGTGTCAGCCAGCATGACGATGCGGCCGTCGGCGGTGGTCAGCGTGCCGGTGTCGCCGGCCTGTCCGCCGCTGCGTGCGTAGCAGACGGTCTGGTCCAGCTCGATGCCTGCTTCGCTCACGGCTACCACCGTGGCCTGACAGTGATCGAGGTAGGCGTCGTCGTCGAAACGCTTTTGCGTGGTGGCGGACATGGCGGGGGCTCCTTCAGTGTTTGTCTGTGTGTCTTCAGCGCAGGGTCTTGATGCCCGCTGGGGTTTCGATATCGGCGGCCAGCAGTGGCGGGCCGTCGGTCTGTTCGATTTCGATCAGGTCCATGGCGCCAATCCACGCCAGCCCTTGCCGCAGCAGTTCCGCATGCGGATGCTGGCCGTGCAGTCTGCGCAACGCCAGGTCCTGGCGCGGCAGGCTGATGGCCGGGTGACTGGAAACGTCCCACTGGATCAGCGTGGGGAACAGGCCATCGCCCGCATGCGCCGCGTCGCCGTGCCAGGCGGGCAGGCTGCCATCGTCGGGCACGGTCAGGCGCCAGCGCAGGTCACCGCGCGTCATCGGGATTACCGGGGCGATCCGGTCCGGGTACTGCGCCTGCCAGCGCGACAGGTCGGTCGGGCGATCCACGCGGGCCGCCCAGTGCGCCAGGAACGGGCCTTCGCGCAATCGCTGCTGCACGAGGTCGCTATCCAGGCCGAACCAGCGCGGACGTTTGGGCGCCGGGGCGGAAGGGTCGATCGCGATCACTTCGAGGTACAGGCCGCCATAGAGCCCCATGACGCGGTTGTGGGTGCCCATGCGCGGGTGCGTGCCGCCGCCCTGTGGGGCAACGCCGAGGGCGCTGGCCACGTACTCGGCTCCCGAGTCCAGGTCGGGGGCGGCAATCACGAGATGGTCGATGGCAAGTGTCATGGTCGGTTGATGTTAGTCAAGCTCGTCGGTACAGTACCGATACAGTTGAGCAGATCGTCTTCAGTACAGTTGCGGGAGCGCCACATGGAAGGCAGCCAGAAGGATAACCGGGGGGATCACGACGGTGCAGCAGGCAGCACACGGGCATTGCGGCTCGTGATGCCGGCGACGGGGCTTGAGCAGCTTCCGGACCCGATTCCATCCGCCCAGATGACGCTGGTGGAGCAACTCACGGAGTGGGCGCGGCTGCGCATCGACGAACGGGTGTTCCGGGCCGGCATGCGCATGCCGTCGATTCGCCAGCTGGCGACGGAGAAGGGGATCTCGCGTTTTACGGTGGTGGAAGCCTACGAGCGGCTGGTGGCTCTGGGCTACCTGGAATCGCGCCGTGGCTCCGGCTTCTACGTGCGCGAGCGCGCGCCGCATGCGTCCACGGTGGTGCAGCCGGCCTCGCCGGCCATCCGCAATGTCGATGTCACCTGGCTGCTGCGCAGCATGTTTCATTCGGCCGAAAGCCACAAGGCGCCCGGCTGGGGTTTCCTACCCAATGACTGGCTCGATGGCGAACTGGTCTCGGGCGCGCTGCGAAGCCTGGGCCGCCAGCCCGGCAACCATTTCCTGGTCAGCGGCACGCCGCAGGGCTTCCTGCCACTGCGGCAGCAATTGCGCACGCGGCTGGAGGAACTGGAGATCGGGGTTACGCCCGACCAGATCGTCATGACCTCGGGCATCACGCAGGCCTTCGACCTGATCGCGCGCCAGTTCCTGCAGCCTGGGGATACCGTCGTGGTGGGCGACCCCGCATGGTTCGTGATGTTCGCGCGCTTTGCCACGCAGGGCGCCAACGTGATTGGCGTGCCCTATACGGTCGATGGTCCCGATGTGGAAGCGCTGGAGCGGATCGCCCAGGCGCATCGGCCCAAGCTGCTGGTGGTCAACTCCGTGCTGCACAACCCGACCGGCACCTCGCTGTCCGCCGCGCGGGCATTCCGGCTGCTGCAACTGGCCGAACAATACGACTTCACGATCGTCGAGGACGACATCTACTGCGATCTCTGCCCGCCTGGCCATGCGGCCACGCGGCTGGCAAGCCTGGACCAGCTCAGGCGCGTGATCTACCTGGGCAGTTTTTCGAAGACGCTGGCCGCCAACCTGCGCGTGGGTTTCATCGCCGCCAGCCCGGACATGGCCGTGACGCTGACCGACAGCAAGCTCGTGACCGGCATGGCTACGCCCGAAGTCAACGAGCGGGTGGTCTACAAGGTGCTGACCGAAGGGCACTACCGCAAGCACGTGGAGCGCGTGCGCGGCCGGCTGGACCGTGCGCGCGACGAGACGCGCGACCAGCTTGAACGGCTCGGTTTGCGCATTTTCCCCGGCAACCACGCGGGCATCTACCTGTGGGCCGATACGGGCGTCGACACCAACGTGATCGCCACCGCCGGGCATGAAGAGGGGTACCTGTTCGCGCCGGGCAGCCTGTTTTCGCCGTCGCAGATGCCGTCCACGTGGACGCGCTTCAACGTGGCCAGCAGCGGCGACCCCGGCATGCTGCGCTTCCTGGCCAGCCAGATGGAGCGCCTGTCGGGCCAGCCCGCCAGCCAGCCCGCCAGCCAGCCCGCTAGCCAGCCCACTACCGTGGGGACTTGAAAAACCGCGCCTCGAACCCTATGTCGAGCCCCATCGATCCCGTTCCGGAATCACGGGCCGGGCAAGTTGGCGCACGTTTTCGTTTTTAAGAGGAGAACCATGACCGCACCGCACGAAACGATGAGCTTCCAGGCGGAAGTGAAGCAACTGCTGCACCTGATGATCCACTCGCTGTACAGCAACAAGGAAATCTTCCTGCGCGAGCTGGTTTCGAATGCTTCCGACGCTACCGACAAGCTGCGCTTCGAGGCGATCGCGGATCCCGCGTTGCTCGAGAACGATGCCGACCTGGCCATCCGGATCGAAGCCGACCCGGCCGCCCGCACGCTGAAGATCACCGACAACGGCATCGGCATGAGCCGCGACGAGGCAATCCGCAACCTCGGCACCATCGCCCGTTCGGGCACCCGGGAGTTCTTCCAGCAACTGTCCGGCGACCAGCAGAAGGACGCCGCGCTGATCGGCCAGTTCGGCGTGGGCTTCTACTCGGCGTTTATCGTGGCCGACCGCGTCACCGTGGAAACGCGTCGCGCGGGCCTGAGCGCCAGCGAAGCCGTGCGCTGGGAAAGTGCCGGCGATGGCGAATTCACGATCGACGCGATCGACCGCGCCGAGCGCGGCACCACGATCACGCTGCACCTGCGCGACGGCGAGGACGATTTCCTGTCGTCATACCGCCTGCAGCACATCATCCGCAAGTACTCGGACCATATCTCGCTGCCGATCCGCATGCCCAAGGAAGAATGGGATGCCGAGGCGCAAAAGCAGAAAGCCACGGGCGAGTGGGAAAGCGTGAACCAGGCCAGCGCGCTCTGGACGCGCAACAAGGCTGACATTACCGACGAGCAGTACCAGGCGTTCTACCAGCACATCGCGCACGACCACGAGGCGCCGCTGTCCTGGACCCACAACCGCGTGGAAGGCCGCAGCGAATACACGCAACTGCTGTATATCCCGGCGCGCGCGCCGTTCGACCTGTGGGACCGCAACCACAAGGCCGGCCTGAAGCTGTACGTGAAGCGCGTGTTCATCATGGACGATGCTGACCAGCTGCTGCCGGCGTACCTGCGCTGGGTCAAGGGCGTGGTGGATTCGGCTGACCTGCCGCTGAACGTATCGCGCGAACTGCTGCAGGAAAGCCGCGATGTGAAGGCCATCCGCGAAGGCTGCACCAAGCGCGTGCTGTCGATGCTCGAATCGCTGTCCGATAGCGAGGACGAAGCCGAACGCGCCAAGTACAAGACGTTCTGGGAGCAGTTCGGCCAGGTGCTCAAGGAAGGCATGGGCGAGGATCACGCCAACGCCGAGCGCATCGCCAAGCTGCTGCGTTTTGCCACCACCCACAACGACACGGCCGAGCAGTCGGTGTCGCTGGCCGACTACGTGGGCCGCATGAAGGAAGGGCAGGACAAGATCTACTACGTCACCGCCGATGCCTGGGCGCCGGCCAAGTCGAGCCCGCACCTCGAGGTGTTCCGCAAGAAGGGTATCGAGGTGCTGCTGCTGACGGACCGCGTCGACGAATGGATGCTGTCGTACCTGCAGGAGTTCGACGGCAAGCAACTGGTGTCGGTGGCCCGTGGCGACCTGAACCTGGGCGGGCTGGCCGATGAGGCTGAGAAAGCCGAGCAGGAAAAGGCCAGCACCGAATGGAAGGAAGTGGTGGATCGCGCCAAGGCCGTGCTCGAGGGCCAGGCCAAGGATGTGCGCGTGACGCTGCGCCTGACCGATTCGGCGTCATGCCTGGTGTCCGATGACGGCGACATGAGCGGCTATCTGCAGCGGCTGCTGAAGCAGGCCGGCCAGAAGGCGCCCGATGCCCAGCCGATCCTGGAACTGAACCCGGAACACGCGCTGGTGAAGAAGCTGCGCGACCTGCCAGATGGCGATGCATTCGGCGACCGCGTGCGCGTACTGTTCGACCAGGCCCTGCTGGCCGAAGGCGGCATGCTCGACGATCCGGCTGCGTATGTGCAGCGGGTGAACCGTCTGCTGGCTTGATGGCTGGCATCACAGCCTGATGCGCTTGCCCTCTCCCCCAGCCCCTCTCCCGCGAGCGGGAGAGGGGAGCGAACCGACAGGGTTAGCTATGCCCTTGGTGTTCTCCCCTCTCCCGCCTGCGGGAGAGGGGCGGGGGAGAGGGCAAGTCGGTCCATCTCTAATCACCCCATCCCGATGACCACCAAACGCTGCTTTCCTCCGGTCGTCGATACCCACACCCGCGTACTGATCCTCGGCAGCCTGCCGGGCGAAGCCTCACTTGCGCAATCGCAGTACTACGCGCACAAGCAGAACCAGTTCTGGCGTCTCGTCGGCGATGTTCTCGGCGTGGATCTGGTCGGCATTGAATATGCCGATCGGCTGCAGACGCTTCTGGCGCATCACGTCGGGCTATGGGACGTGGTGGCGGAAGCCAAGCGGGAGGGGAGTCTGGATAGCAACATACGCGACCACGCTGGCAATGACCTGGTGGGTTTGATCGAGTCGTTGCCGGAGCTGGCGGTCATCGCGTTCAATGGCGGGACCGCTGAACGCATTGGCTTGAAGGCCCTCCAGCGGCATGGCGACCAGCACCGCATTGTCAGGTTACCTTCCAGCAGCCCCGCTCATACGCTGGCATACGCGCAGAAACTGCTTGCGTGGGAAGCGTTGCGGGAGTGGTTGGGGGGGCAGGGCACTCGCTAGCGCCGTGGCTAGCGCCGTGGCTAGCGCAGATGGCGGACAAGGAAGTCCGTCTGATCGACAATCGAGCGCTCCCACAACGGCCCGCTGTAAAGGCCGAAATGCCCGCACGGATAGGTCTTCACCTCGGCCCGGGGCGTGCGTGCGGCCGCTTCATGGGCCAGATGCGCCGGCGCCAGATGAGCGTCCTCTTGCCCGATGCAATAGAGCGTCGGGCACTGGATCTTCCGCACGCCGGTAATCGGCCGGTACATGCCGTAATGCAGGGCAATGCGCGCGCAGACCTTGTTCACCCAAGTGGATTTCTCCGGCGTTACGCTCTCGAACCAGGACAGTGCGTCGGGCGTTGCCATGGCCGACCACGAGCCCGGGCGCCCGGCGGCCGCGATGTAGAACGGCGACAGGCCGACGAGCGAGCGCGCTGCGTCATACAGGCCGGCCAGCGTCAGTCGTGTCAGTTGAACAATCCCCAATGCCGGCAGGTTGCGCAAGCCGTCGCAAGTGGGCACTTGCGCTACTGCAGCGGCAACGGCCCGATCGCGCGCCGCCATCGTCAGCACATGGCCACCGCTCAGCGATGAACCGAACAGCGCGATGCGTTTTGGATCGATGCCGGGCAGGCTGCGCGCGAACGCAATCGCCGCTGCCCAGTCCTGCAACTGGTGGCCAATCTTCAGCAACTGACGCGGCATGCCATCGCTGGCGCCAAAGTACCGGTAGTCGAACAGCAGCACGGCCAGACCTGCCTGCGCGAAGCGTTCGGCAAAGGCGTCAAACCGCTGCTCGCGCACGGCCGAGAAGCCATGCGCCATCACCACGCATGGCAGGGGTCCGTCCACGCCCTCCGGGCGATAGAGCCAGGCGGCACACCGGACGTTGCCAGAACGAAACTCGACATCATCGCGCGTCATTTGCAGATCTTCCTGTCGTACCGGCCAAGGGGCCAAGGGCCAATGAGATACGGCAGTATGCGCAAACGCCCGGCAGACGCTTGATCGTAGGTGACAATGATTTGATGATCGGGGACAGTCGGTCTTGTGAGGCCGCTTTGTGAAGCGGAAATTGGCCCGCAAGGCGGGCCGATGCTGCCGATACCTCCGTTGACGTTATTACTTGCTACTGCTGCTGGTGTTGTTCATCGCGGCGAACTGCTGGGTCAGGTACGTGCTGGTGTTCTGCATCTGGGACATCAGCACATCGAGTTGCTGGAACTGCGCCTGGTAGTTCGCGATGGTCGCGTTGATCTGGCTCTGCGTGTCTGTGTACTGGGTTCCGAGATCCTTCAACGTGCTGTTGATGCCTGCCGTAGCCGCCGTAAGCGAGCCGTTGCTGCTGGTCAGGCCAGTGATGAGTGTGCTGATCTGATTGCCGTAGCCGCTCGTGCCGTCGGTATTGCCGAACAGGCTGGCCACCGCGCCCGCGTTGCTGTTCAGCGCCGTGGTCAGCTTGGAGGTATCGAGCGCCAGCGTTCCGTCGTTCTGAAACGAAATGCCGATCTGACCGAGATTGGTGAATGCATTGCCCGATTGCTGATTGTTCAGCACGCTGCGCAGCTGATTCTGAATGATGCTCAGTGTGGAATCGCCCGTCAGCGGGGAGCCTGTCTGCGTGCTGGGGTCATAGGCCGACAGCGACGCGGCCGTGCTCTGGAGGTTGTTGTAGGCCGTGACGAATGCCTGCACGCCGGTGATGATCGAGCTTGTGTCGCGCTGGACCGATACGCTGGTCGTGCCCGTCTGAGCCAGGCTCAGCGTCACGCCTGCCACCGCGCCGCTCACCGAGTTGCTGGCGCTCTGGATGCCGATGTTGTTGACCGTCAGCTGCGCGTTCTGGGCCTGGACAGTCTGTTGCATGTCCTGCGTGCCGGCAGGGTCGTATGTGGCGAGGCTGGAGAGCGCCGAGCCGCCATCCGTCTCGTTGACCGACATGCGCACGCTGTTGGTGGCGCCCGTGCTGTTCGAGTTGATCACCAGGCGGTAGGGCGTGCCCGAGCCATCGTTGATGATGCTTGCGGTGACGCCGGCATTGGCCTTGTTGATCGCGTCAGCAACGCCCTGCAGCGTGTTGTTGCTGCTGTCGATCGTGATATCCACACCGGTGCTGCCGCTGTTGGCCGTGAACGTGGCGCCGGTGTACGTGCCGTAGGTCGGGCTGGACGTGTTGGTGTCGAGCGTGCCGCCGGTGATGGCGCCGAAATCGATATGAATTGTGCCGGTGCCGATTGCCGTGGTCTGGCTGGACTGCCCCTTCGACACGAGCGATTGCGCCTGCGCCAGTTGCGTGACGTTGATGGCATAGCTGCCGGTGGCTGCGGTATTGCTTCCCGCCGCGCTGAGCACCGCGGTGTTGCTGGAACTGGCAGTGGTCGCCTGGAAGAAGGACGGGTTGCCAAGCTGGTTGGCCGATGCCTGGAATGCTCCCAGCATGCTCTGGACCTGCCCGTAGGCGGACAGCTTGGTCTGGTAGCTCTGCTGCTGTTGCGTGATGGCCGTAAGCGGCGCCTGTTCGGCCTGCGTGAGCTGGTCGAGCAGGGAGCTGAGGTCAAGGCCTGAGCCGACGCCAAGGTTTGTGATCAGGCCGGTGTTTGAGGAGGTACTGGATGCTGTAGCGGATGTAGTGGTCATGGATTACTTTCCGGGACAAGCAGACGTTTGTCTGCGACGGTTTCGGCCGGGCATGTTGCGTGTGCTACACGCTCGGCCTCTCGTCACACTAGCAACCGGAAAGACGGGTCTTGCGGAGGAATTGGCGCGGCTTTACGCGGTATTTAACCGCTTGTGATGATGCGTGACAGACTCGGTAATACTCGGGCGGGTGTTGTATGTCTGCGCATGCCAAATCCATACAAAGCGGATACACAGATCGGGAAGCGCCTCCGCCTCCAGCGTGGTCGACACGCAGCGCTGGAGGCGGTGCCACTGCACCTTGGAAGCGCGATTGGCCTGGCCGATCAGCTGGGGTTCGGCTGCGTGGCCGCAAAGCTTGGCCGCGCGCGCATCGCCGCGTGGGCGCGCCGGATATTCGGCCGCGACTCCAGCATCGCCGCTGTTTCCGGAAAGAGGCCCAGGTACTCGACGATTGGCGCGAAGAACAGGTCGGCCATCGTCAGCGAGTTGCCTGCCAGGAAATTGCCTCCGCCATACGCCTGCTCCAGTATGTCGAGCTGTTTGGCGATCTCTGGCAGCGCGGCATCGATCGTCTTGCGATCCGGCTGACCATCCTCGCCCTTCGGGAATACATACTGCAGGACGTAGCGGCGCACCATCGCGTCATATGCGTGGCAGTTGATCAGGCTGATCCACTGCTCGCACCGGGCACGCGCCGTGGGGCCGGCCTGCGAGATCAGGCTCGGGCCGTCGAAGGCTTCCTCGATATAGTTCAGGATGCCCCGCGTTTCGTAGAACTCCAGCGGGCCGTCCGCAAATGCCGGGATGCGTCCGAACGGCTGGTGCTCCAGAAGTTCGGGGTCGCGCGGAGTCAGCGGCTTGAGCGTGTAGGCGATGCCTTTTTCCGCCAGCGCCATCCGCACGGTACGCACATAGGTGCTGCGCCCGTCGCCATAGACCGTGATGGTGCCCGCGCTGCCTTCGGCATCGGCATAGTCGCTCAGGCGATTGAACACCGATTGCCAGCCGTGCGAATGCGAATCGCGCGTGGCCGCGTCCGGGAACCCGCTGTGGCGCATATGCAAGAGCGTGCCGCCGTCCTTGTCGGTCAGCGTGACCTCGATCAGCGTGCGCGTTCCCTCGGGCAACTCGCCGCCTTCCCATTGCCATGTGTAGGCCAGGAAATTGGCGCGGTCGATCTTCTGGTATTCGCCGCCAACCGTGTGGCGCGAGCCGTCGCGGCCGCCCATCACAAGCCGGTAGCGCCCGCCGACCCTGGCATCGGCGCTGACCTCCAGCACGTGCATGCCGCGCGGGCAATGCCAGGCCGCCAGGGCAGCCTGGTCCGTGAATGCATCGAAGACCCGCTCGCGCGGCGCGCGAATCTGGCGGGTCATCTCCAGATGAAACGTAGCAGCTTCGGTCATGACTTGAACCCCTTGTCATCGGTGACGATATGCGCCTGCTCGATAAAGGCGACGAGCCTGTCGAGGTTGTCCTCCCAATGCCGGCGATAGGCTTCCAGCCAGCCATGCGCATCACGCAACGCACCGGGGCGCAGATGACAGATGCGCCAGCGCGCGTTGACCTCCCGCTCGATCAGCCCGGCATCGGACAGCACGCGCAGGTGCTTGGAGATGGCCGGGGCCGACATATCGAACGGGCGGGCCAGTTCGCTCACCGGGGCCTCGCCTTCGGAAAGCCGCGCAAGAATCGCGCGGCGGGTCGGGTCGGCCAGTGCGGCAAAGATGATGGAGAGCTGATCTTCGGTATTGGGCATGCGCTCATTTAACTATTTGGTTAAATGAAGGTCAAGGGGAGTTACATGTGAATTGCAAGGTGCCTGCCGGGGAGTGCGTGAGGGGTGGTGTCAGTCGCCTGGCGGGAAATCGTCCGGCCAGGCGACGGTCATCTTCGTGACGAGCGGGAGGTCGTGTGCTGCTCACGCCGTCGTATCGACGATGTTGCCGGTGCTTGCGCCGCTTTGCTGCTGCATGACCTCGGCCAGTTTGGCGTATGCCTGTTGCAGGGCGCCGTTGGTGGTGGCCACGGCGCCCTGCAGGGTGGCTACCGTGCTGGCCTTGGTCCGTTCGTCGGTGCGGGCGTTCTGGGCGGCCTGGAGCTGCTGCATTTGCGTGGCGAGCAGTTTCTGTAGCGTCTTGATCTGCTGCTTGATCGCCGTGATGACGGCCGATTCGCTGTCACTGCTGCTGGAGCTGTCCGTGCCACCGGCGCTGGCGGCGCCTCCGGACTTGCCGGCTTTCCCAGCCTTGGCGGCTGCAGAAGGGGCGGCGATTCGGCCGTTGGCCGAGGCGCTGGTGTTCCAAGTGTTGCCCTGGGCCGAAGTATCGGCCGCCGCAGGCGAGGTCGCGGCGGTGGCTGCCGCGCTGCTGGCCGTGGATACCTGCGGCGTAACGCTGCTGATCGATGTCATGTCTTGATTTCCGGTCGAGGATGGAGCCCACCTGTCACATCGGTCCGGATCTGCAAAAACTTTAGGGCTGCCGCCGATGTCCTACCGGCTTCTGTCACAATCGCGGCCATGCATCATCCCGGTTGCACTTCTTCAGGATTGATCTGATATGTCCTCTCTTGGTATCGGCGGCATCGGCCTGCATGTGATCGTGGCGATTTTCTTCGCCGTACACGCCGTGCGCACGCACCAGAACATGTACTGGCTGTTGTTGCTGTTCATATTTCCCGGTCTGGGCAGCATCGTCTATTTCTTTGCGATCTATCTGCCGAGCCTGCGCGATTCGCGCGGTGCGCGGGCAGCGTCGCGTGCGATCAAGCAGATCGTCGACCCGAATCGCGCCGTGCGCGAGGCGCGCGAGGCATTCGACCGCGCGCCGACTGTCGACCACCGCATGCGCCTTGGTGCCGCACTGCTCGATGTCGGCAATGCGGCGGAAGCGCTGGAGCACTACCAGGCCGCGGCCAATGGTCCGTTCGCGTCTGATTCGGCGTTGCTCGAAGGGCTGGCGCGCGCGCAGGTGGCTACGGGCCGTCATGCCGATGCACAAGCGACGCTGGAGAAGCTGTTCTCCGCGCACCCGCAGGCACGCGATCAGTCCGAGCCCGCGCTGCTCTATGCGCGTGCACTGTCGGCCATCGATGCGCCCGGCACGCGTGAAGCGTTCGAGCGCGCGCTGACCTGCGCTAGCGATGCGGCGCCACGCTGCCTGTTTGCCGATTGGCTTACCCGGCAGGGCGATGCGGCCGACCGCGAACGCGCCAGGTCGCTCTATACCGAAATTGTTCACGACGCGCGCCACTGGCCGCGTCATGCCCGCGAGCACAATCGCGAATGGCTCCAGCGCGCGCAAGTCGCGCTGGGCCAATGATCCGCGCCTTGAGCGCGTTGTTTTCTTCCATGACGCTTTTGAAACGCAAATCTATCGAGGCCGTGGCCTCGCGCCGCCCGGCGCGCGGCGAACGTGAATCCTCGCGCACGAATTTTTCCAGGGATGCCGGCGAGAAACGCATGACGCCGCGCTTTGCACCGGTCACGTTCTCGGAAATGGACGGCGTGCGCTATCTCCATTTCGGCACCGAATGGGTACAGGGTGCGATGCGCCTGCGCAAGCCCGATGCCATCGAACTCGAATACGCCCAGCAGATGATGGCGTGGCTGCTGTTCCTGTCCCCGTCGGAGCCTGACTTCCACGTGGCGCAACTGGGCCTGGGTGCGGCGGCACTGACCAAGTTCTCCCATCGTCATTTCGCGCGTGCGAAGGTGACGGCCGTGGAGCTGAACCCGGCAGTGATCGTGGCCGGCCGAAGCATGTTTGCGCTGCGCGACGACGATGCGCGGCTGACGGTGCTGGAGCAGGATGCGTGGGACTACGTGATGGACGGCGCGCACACGGCAACGATCGACGCGCTGCAGGTCGATCTGTATGACGCCACGGCCCGTGGGCCGGTGCTGGACACTACAGCGTTCTACCGCGCCTGCCGCCGCGTGCTCAAGGCGCCCGGCGTGATGACGATCAACCTGTTCGGCGACCACGACAGCTTTCCGAAGAACATCGTGCGCATCTGCGACGCGTTCGACAATCGCGTGCTGGTCTTCCCCGAGGTGCACGACGGCAACGTCATTGCAATGGCGTTCAATGGGCCGGCGATCGATGTGTCGTGGGAAACGCTGGAGGCGAGGGCCGAAGTGGTCGAGTCCGCTACGAAGCTGCCCGCGAAGGACTGGGTGAAGAAACTGCGCGCGGCGAATGCGCGGCAGGAAGAACGGCTGGTAATTTGAGGTAGTGGTTTTCTCCCCTCTCCCGCCTGGCGGGAGAGGGGCAGGGGGAGAGGGCCAGCGGCTCAAGATGCGTTTGTCGCAATTTGAACCTCAAAGCCCTCTCCCCCAGGGGAGATACATCACTCCTTGTAGAAGAACTGCGCCAGCGACCACTCGTCGGTCCGGGCCTCATACCGCAGGCCCTTGCGCATTGCCCACATCGCCAACTGGCTGTGCGATGGAATGATTGCGTGGTCGGCCAGTGCAAATTTGGCGGCCGCGCGAGCGTTCTCCTCGCGGGCCTTGTCGCTGGACACGGTGGTCAGCGATTTCTCGATCAACTGGTCGAGCTGCGGATTGCTGTACTTGCCCCAATTCCACGTGCCGTAGCCGGTCTTCGGATTCGGTGTGCCGGTGATCGAGCGAAGCGCCACGTCGGCCGCTGCCGAACCCCAGCCGAGCATCTCGAAAGCAAAATCACCCTGCCGTGCGCGTGTGAAGTACACGGCGACGGGCAGCGTCTCCACCTTGGTCTGGATGCCGATGCGCGTCAGCATGCCGGCGGTGGCCTGCGCCACCTGCGCGTCGTTCAGATAGCGGTTGTTGGTGGCATGCAGCGTCAGGCCGAAGCCGTCGGGGTAACCGGCGGCAGCCAGCAGCTTCTTCGCCCCTTCGGGATCGTAGGCTTCAGGCTTGGTGCCCGGATGGCCAAAGATCTGCGGCGAGACGATCGACGAGGCGGGCACCGCCAGGCCTTCCATGATGCGGCTGACAATCGCGTCGCGGTTGATGGCCTTGCTGATCGCCGCACGCACGCGCGCGTCCTTGAACGGGTTCTTGCCCAGCGGTTTGCCGGCCTTGTCCGTGACGTAGGGCGGGTTGTCGCGCCACTGGTCCATCTGCCAGAAGATCGTGCGCCACGATACCGTCTGCTCGATCTTGAACTTCGGGTCCTTCCTGAGCCTGGCTACGTCGGTGGACGGCACGGCTTCGATCACGTCGACATCGCCCGCCAGCAGCGCTGCCGAACGGGCGGCGTTGTCGGTAATGATGCGGAAGATCGCGCGGTCCCACTCGGGCTTCGGGCCCCAGTAATCGGGATTCTTCGCCATCACAATTTCCTGGCCGCGCGTAAAGCGCACGAACTTGAATGGCCCCGTGCCGATCATCGCCTTGCCGGAATCGAAGTCCGCCTGGCTCAGGTTCGCGGCGATCTTCTTCGGCATGATCGGCACGCTGTTCAGGTCATTGGCGATGTTCGCGTAGTTGGGCACGCTCATTGTCAGGCGCACCGTCAGCGCGTCGGGTGTTTCAATGCGGGCAATCGGCTTGGTGTAGCTGGTGAACGATCCCGGGGCATTGGTCAGCTTCTCCGGGCGCTCCAGCGATGCCTTGACGTCTTCGCTCGTGAACGGCGAGCCGTCGTGCCACTTCACGTTCGGGCGCAGCTTGATTTCCCACGTGATCGCGTTGACGGGTTTCCACGAAAGCGCGAGTCCGGGGATATAGCGCGCGTTCTTGTCCAGGAATACGAGCGACTCGAAGATATGGAGCGCGATGGCATTGTTCGGACCTGAATTGTTCCAGTGCGGGTCCATTGACGTGACATCTGCGGAAAGGCCGATGCGCAAATCCTCGGCGTGGGCGGCCCGGGCGGGCAGCAGCGTCAGCGCGGCGGCGCTCAAGGCGATCGACAGGGATGCTTGCAGCAGCGTGCGGCGGATCATCGGTGGGCTCCTCGAGCGGTGTTGGGCGGTGTTTGGCGGTGTTGGCCGCTATTGTGCCGGTAAATATACATCGTTGCCGACCCGGTACAATCGCGCCCATGTTTGCCAATTCCCGCACGATTACTTCGGCCCAGTCCGATATCCATGAGCATCTGGCCGCGCTGGTCGAACGTCATCTGGCCGAGCCGTTCCGCAAGCCCATGGGCGCGCCGAGCCAACGCGCGTTCGATGCGGCAATCGAGGCGTGGCAGCGTGCGGGACAAGCACCGCTGATCATCGATGCCGGTTGCGGTGTCGGCGAAAGCACGCTGCGTCTGGCGACAGCGTTTCCCGACCACTACGTGATAGGCGTCGATCAATCAGAAAAGCGTCTGACGGCGGGCAAGGACTGGTGGGACGCGCCAATGCCAGGGAACTTCCATTGGGCCCGCGCCGACCTCGTTGATTTCTGGCGGCTGTTGCAGGCGGCCAGCGTGCCGGTTGCGCGGCACTATGTGCTGTATCCGAATCCCTGGCCCAAGATTGGTCATCTGGCACGGCGCTGGCACGGGCACGCCGTGTTTCCCGCGCTGGCCGCTTGCGGTGACTATCTGGAATGCCGCAGCAACTGGAAGATCTATGTCGACGAGTTTGCTGCCGCGCTGGCGATGGTGGGGCGGCCTGCGCGTGTCGAAGCCTGGCAGCCTGAAGTTGCGATGACGCCGTTCGAACGCAAGTACGCGGCGTCGGGGCACGAACTCTGGCGCTGCGTCAGCGTTTGGTGAAATGAAAAACCCGCCAAACTGGCGGGTTTCTTGTCAGTGGAACAGCGGCTGCTGCGTCGGGGCGTCTTCGGGCAGTTCGGCGTGCACGATCTCGCCAGAGCGGTCCGCGTAGAGCGGGGTACCGCAATCCTCGCAGTACTCGGGATCGAACAGCGCGGCATGACGGAAGATGTCTTCGACGCCGGCGTTGCGCAGTTCCTCGCAGATCTGCTCGACCGGGTTGCCTTTTTCCTCGGCGTCCACCTCGCCGGCTTCGCGGCCATAGACGGGCCAGACGATGCCGTAGATCACTTCCTTCTCGCCACGCATGGTGAAGCCGACGCGGTATTCCTCGACCACTTCCTCGCCGAAACCCGCCACCACGGCGGCCAGTTGGCCGGCCGGCACGTCAAGCGTGCCGCAGAGGTAGTTCACGGCCGCCCGCACGGTCAGCGGGCGAATGCTCTTGTCGGACTCGCGGCACGACAGGAAGAACGCGTCCGGCAGCAGCAGTTCGAATTCGCAGCCGGGCAGCAGGACCGCGACGGTAGGCTGCACCTGGTTGCGCCATTGCTCCAGGCAAACGGAGCGCTCGGCATGGTGCTCCTTGGCATCTTCCTGCCAGCGGAACAGGGCGCTTTCGTGCGGGGCCACCACCACGGCCAGCAGGTAGCGCGGATCGGCCAGGATCGGGGCGGTTTCGGGCAGGTCGCGCAGATCCACCTTCGGCATCGTGCCGGCCAGTGCCGCCGAGGCCAGCTTCTGGGTCAGCGCGAACGTATCGCTGTGGCTGCGCGGCAACTGGTCGATGCTGTAGAGGTACGGCGACAGCGCGACCTTGGTGTTGGTGGCCAGCACGTGCGCCTGCAAGTGCACGGCGAGCGTCTGGGCCAGTTCGGGCTTCAAGGCGCCCGAGGGGATCGCGTAGCGCGTATGGGCCAGGATCGGCGCGGCAATCAGCAGCGCATCCTGCTTGACGCCGTCGATTTCGATCGTCGCCGACTCGGCCAGTGTCTCGGCCTGCTCGGCCAGCACGTCGGACGCATCGGCGTTGTGCTTGAACAGGTGTTCGAGCGCCGCGTCGAGCGCGGTCTGGCTGCCGTTCTTCAGCAGGCGGTAGAGCCGCTGCGACAGCCGCCGCTCCCAATACGCGTCCTCCATGCGGCTGCCCGAGGCGTCCAGGGCGAGCGCGTCCGCCACCAATCGCTCGGCGTCGGGAGAGAGTCGGGAGGAAGACTTGGGGCGAAAACCTGCCATAAGTAGAGAACGTCCGTTTTTCGTAAAACGGTATTCTACTCGCTACGCTAGCGGGTGCAGTTCTCGCGAACCCTCAAACGAGGCGCGGAAACCCGTACTGGCTTACTTTTGCGCGGCCGGGGCGTGCGATTCGGTACCGTGCGATTCGCCGGCCATCGAGACTTCGCCGCCACCCTTGGTCAGCAGGTAAAGGCATGCGCCTGCAACGACTACGAACGCGATCAGGATCTTGGCCATGTCATGTCTCCGGATTGGTATGGGCAGCGCCGTGCGTTGCGCCGAATACTTATTGTGGGGACGAGTCTGGCAGTACAGGCTTGCGCAAAACTTACGCGAGGGGATGGGGATTACCCGCAAAACAAAACCGCCGCCCCGCGTTGAAGCGGGAGCGGCGGTTTCGGTCCGATGCTGGAAGGTTACGCCGCCAGCAACTGACGCAGCACGAACGGCAGGATGCCGCCGTGGTTGTAGTAATCGACCTCGATCGGCGTATCGATGCGCAGCAATACCGGCACGCGCTTCGTGTCGCCATTGGCGCGGTGGATCACCAGCGTCACGTCCTGCTGCGGCTTCAGTTCGCCTTCGATGCCCTCCACGTCGAAGGTTTCATCGCCGACGATGCCGAGCGACTGCACGCTGTCATCGCCCTTGAACTGCAGGGGCAGCACGCCCATGCCCACCAGGTTCGAGCGGTGGATGCGTTCGAAGCTGCGTGCGATCACGGCCTTGACGCCGAGCAGCTGGGTGCCCTTGGCAGCCCAGTCGCGCGACGAGCCCGTGCCGTACTCCTCGCCGCCGAACACCACGGTGGGCGTGCCTTCGCCGATGTACTTCATCGCGGCGTCGTAGATCGACATTTCTTCGCCGGTGGGCTGGTGCAGCGTGATGCCACCTTCCACGCGCGAGCCGTCGGCCTTGGCCGGGATCATCAGGTTCTTGATGCGCACGTTGGCGAACGTGCCGCGCATCATCACCTCATGGTTGCCGCGGCGCGAACCGTAGCTGTTGAAGTCGGCCTTGAGCACGCCATGCGACAGCAGGTACTTGCCGGCAGGGGAGGTGTCCTTGATCGAGCCGGCCGGCGAGATGTGGTCGGTGGTCACCGAATCACCGAACACGCCCAGCGCGCGGGCGCCATTTACGGTGACGGCTTCGCCGCTTGGCTCCAGCGAGAAGTCCTGGAAGAACGGCGGCTCGGCGATGTAGGTCGACGTCGGCCAGTCATAGACCTGACCCTTCGTGCCCTTGATGTTGGCCCACAGCTTGCTCGGCTTCTTGACTTGCTCGTAGTTGCCCTTGAACGTCTTGGCGTCCATGGCGTACTTCAGCAGCGCATGGATTTCCTCGGAAGTCGGCCAGATGTCGCCGAGCCAGATGTCCTTGCCACCGCGGCCCTTGCCGACCGGCTCGGTCATCAGGTCGCGCGAGACCGTGCCGGCGATGGCATAGGCCACCACCAGCGGCGGCGACGCCAGGAAGTTGGCGCGGATGTTCGGATGGATGCGCGCTTCGAAGTTGCGGTTGCCGGACAGCACGGCGGCAGCCACGATGTCGTTCTGCACGATCGCTTCGTTGAGTGCCGGCGTCAGGTCGCCGGCATTGCCGATGCACGTGGTGCAGCCATAGGCCGTGACGCCGAAGCCGAGCTTTTCGAGGTACGGCAGCAGGCCGGCGGCCTTCAGGTATTCCGTCACCACGCGGCTTCCCGGGGCCAGTGACGTCTTGATGTGCGGCGCCACGGTCATGCCGGCTTCCACAGCCTTCTTGGCCAGCAGGCCGGCGGCCAGCAGCACGCTGGGGTTCGACGTGTTCGTGCACGACGTGATCGCGGCGATCAGCACGTCGCCGTTCTTGACCTTCACGCCATCGGCGTTGGTGTATTCGCGGTCGAGGTCGGCGGCGTTCTTGTTGAAGCCGTTCTCGGACACCGGCTTGCTGAACAGCGACGAGAACGTGTTCTTGACGTCGCCGATCTCGATACGGTCCTGCGGGCGCTTCGGGCCGGCCAGCGACGGGGCCACGGTGCTCAGGTCCAGCGACAGCGTCTTGGTGTAGTCGATCTCGCCAGCGCGCGGCACGCCGAACATGCCCTGGGCGCGGAAGTAACCTTCGAACGCGGCGATCTCCTCGTCGGTGCGTGCGGTGCCACGGAAGTACTCAATGGTCTTTTCGTCCACCGGGAAGAAGCCCATCGTGGCGCCGTACTCGGGCGCCATGTTGCCGATGGTTGCACGGTCGGGCGTGCTCAGGCTGGCGGTGCCTTCGCCGAAGAACTCGACGAACTTGCCGACGACCTTCTCGCGGCGCAGCATCTCGGTGATGGTCAGCACCAGGTCGGTGGCGGTCACGCCTTCGCGCAGGCGGCCCTTCAGTTCCACGCCTACCACGTCCGGTGTCAGGAAGTAGACCGGCTGGCCCAGCATGCCAGCTTCGGCCTCGATGCCGCCCACACCCCAGCCCACCACGCCGATGCCGTTGATCATCGTGGTGTGGGAGTCGGTGCCCACCAGCGTGTCCGGATAGTAGACGCCATCCTTCTTGTGCACGCCACGGGCCAGGTATTCCAGGTTGACCTGGTGCACGATGCCGAAGCCCGGTTGCACCACGCCGAATGTGTCGAACGCCTGCATGCCCCACTTCATGAACTGGTAGCGCTCGTTGTTGCGCTGGAATTCCAGTTGCATGTTCAGGTCCAGCGCCTTTTTCTCGCGGAAGTGGTCAATCTGCACCGAGTGGTCGACCACCAGGTCCACGGGGACCAGCGGTTCGATCTTCTTCGGGTTCTTGCCCATCTTCTCGGCCACGTTGCGCATCGCGGCCAGGTCGGCCAGCAGCGGCACGCCCGTGAAGTCCTGCAGCACCACGCGCGCCACGACGAACGGGATTTCATCCACGCGCTCGCCATTGGGCTTCCAGTTGGCCAGTTGCCTGACGTGTTCCTCGGTCACCTTCTTGCCGTCGCAGTTGCGCAGCACGGATTCCAGGACCACGCGAATCGACACGGGCAGGCGTTCGATCTTGATGCCCAGGGCCTTGCCCAGTTGCGGCAGGGAATAGTACTGACCACGGCCGCCGGTGCCGATTTTGAATTCTTTGAGGGTTTTATTGAGGTTGTGGGGCATTACCTGACTCCAATCGAAAGACAACGCGGGATTCGAATTCTGGACGCTCTTGTTCTTGAGACCCCGGTGCGCGATTGGGTTCCGCCGCCTTGCAAGCGGCGCGGCCGGCAGACCGGACGCGCACCGTTACAACAACTCGGCTCGGCCCGTGCGGCGCAGGCTGGCGCGCCGCACGGGTCAGGCAAAGGTAAGACTAGGACTTTACTGCGGAATTTACTGCTTCGGCGCTTGAGCAGCCGGCTGGCCGTCGGCGGCCGGCTGGGCTGCCGGTTGCGACGGTGCCATCAGCAGCGGCGTGGCCACCGGGGCGCGCAGCGCGCCGGCTTGCGTCGGTGCGGAGCCGCCAGCTTGCATGGCGGCCGACTGGCATTCGTCCGCTACGCGCTCGCCCAGGTTCCGGTTGAACAGCATGGCCTTGCTCGGGATCACGACCAGGTCCATGCCCGAGCGTGCGTCGAGGTAACGGTCGGCGCCGGTCACGGTGTTCTGGCGCTGCAGCTTGTATTCCTTGCCTTCCCAGTTCAGGCCGATCACTTCATCGCGCAGCAGGTTGCCGTTGAGGTAGATCGAATGGCCGAGTTCGCATTGCCACTTTTCACCCTTCGGCTCGACCGCGGCGGCTGCCTCGGTAGATTTCTTGGTGCTCTTCTTCGCGGTTGACTTCTTGGTGGCGGCCGGCTTTTTGGCGGGCTCCTGGGCCAGTGCAGCGCCGGTGGAGGTCAGGGTCAGGGCGCCAAGGCAGGCTGCCAGCACGAGGTGTTTCATTGTGTGTTCCTTCCGGATTGCTGGATAAAGTCAAAAACGGCTCGTCTCTTGTACGGTCCGGCTGGGAGCGCGGGAGGCGCTCGGGCTACAACTTTCCGCCGCTATTCTCTACGATTTGCCTGACATGGCGAAGCCCATCAGACATTGGTTACATAATCGCGTGCGGACGGCTTGTCATCGGCCACTTGGCGGCAAAAATGAGCAGTGTTCGCGCGATTCCTGCCGCCCTGGCGTCAATCGAAGAATAGTTCGGTAACTGGCGCAGGCAACGTCGTGCCGGTGGCGTGGGCGCGCTGCATCAGCGACCAGTAGTAACGATAGCTCGCGCGGTCGTGAAGCTGGCCGTCGTGGCGGATCGGCGCCCAGTTGTTTTCGTGCGCGGCAAGCAGGATCTGGCTCGCGGCGCCAATTTCGCTGTCGCTGGGGCGGAAAGCAGCCACGATCGGCTCGATCTGGGCCGGATGGATGCTCCATTTGCGCAGGTAGCCGAATTCGGTACGTGCCCGCAGCGCGTCTTCACCGGCGCGTTCAGGATTCTGTACATCGGTACTCACGTTGTGCGACGGCACCTTGCCGTGGCGATGGCAGGCGGCCGAGATTTCCAGCATGGCGCGGCGGATCAGCGGGTGCTGGAACTGACCGGGCGAGCGCATGGCATCGCCCGGAATCGCGCCGTGGTGTGCCGACACAAAATCCATCAGGCCGAAGCTCAGGCATTCCACCTGCACCAGCGAGGCAATGTCGAAAGCCTGTTCGAGCGCCGCGTGCGTCTCAATCAGCACATGAATCGGAATGTGACGTGCGATGCCTGCGGATCGGGCGACGTGGTTGACGTGGTCGGTGACGCGGGCCACCTCGACCACGTCGGTCACCTTCGGCACCACGACGTAGGCCATGCGCGCGCCGGCCGCCTCGACCAGGATTTCCACGTCCTCGCGCCAGCTCGGGTGCGCCGGGTCGTGAATGCGCACGCCGACCCGGTTGTGCGCGTTCTCCGCGCTGTTGATCAGTTGCGCGCAAAGTGCGGCGTGTTCGCGTTCGAGTCCAACGGCGGCGCCGTCTTCGCAGTCGAAAGTGATGTCGAACACGGGCCCAAGCGCTTGCTGCAGGGCGAGCGACTTGCGCATGAGCTTTTCGCTGCCTGCATAGTGGTCACAGACCGGCAGTTGCACCGGAATGGCTTCGCCCTGGAACAAGACCTCGGATGGATGCACTTTGAATACTTAAGGTGAGTAGGGTTATTCGGGGGCGCGTTGCGCGCGCCCAAAGAAAAACCGGGGTCCGCGCCGATTTTCGAGAATCGATGCGGAACCCCGGTCTTTCATGAGCGGGTTGGCTCGCGGAGGATCAGCCCAGCAGGTGTTGCACGCCGGCACGCTCTTCTTCGAGTTCCTTGAGCGTGATGTTGATCTTTTCCTGGCTGTACGCGTCGATTTCCAGACCCTTGACGATTTCGTACTTGCCGTTGGCCGTGGTGACCGGGTAGCCGAACATTACATCGTTCGGAATGCCGTATTCACCGTTCGACGGGATGCCCATCGTGACGACCTTGCCGTTCGAACCCAGCACCCAGTCGTGCACGTGGTCGATGGCGGCGTTGGCAGCCGAAGCGGCCGACGACAGGCCACGGGCTTCGATGATGGCGGCGCCGCGCTTGCCGACGGTCGGCAGGAACACGTCGTTGTTCCACACCGGATCGTTGATCATGTCCTTGACGCTCTTGCCGTCGACGGTGGCGTAGCGGTAGTCGGCGTACATCGTCGGGCTGTGGTTGCCCCACACGAACATCTTTTCGATCGACGTCACCGGCTTGCCGGTCTTGGCGGCGATTTGCGACAGGGCACGGTTGTGGTCCAGGCGCAGCATGGCGGTGAAGTTCTCGCGCTTCAGGTTCGGCGCCGACTTCATGGCGATGTAGGCGTTGGTGTTGGCCGGGTTGCCGACCACCAGCACCTTGACGTCACGGCTGGCCACTTCGTCCAGTGCCTTGCCTTGCACCGTGAAGATCTGGGCGTTGGCTTCGAGCAGGTCCTTGCGTTCCATGCCCTTGCTACGCGGACGGGCACCCACCAGCAGGGCAACGTCGGCGTCCTTGAAGGCGACCTTGGGGTCGTCGGTGATCACCACGCCGGCCAGCAGCGGGAACGCGCAGTCTTCCAGTTCCATCACCACGCCCTTGACGGCGGCCTGGGCTTGCGGGAGATCGAGCAGTTGGAGGATGACCGGCTGGTCTTTGCCGAGCATGTCGCCGTTGGCGATGCGGAACAGCAGGGAATAGCCGATCTGGCCTGCGGCGCCGGTGACTGCGACGCGCATTGGGGCTTTAGCCATGAGTAAGTCTCCAAACGAAAAGAGGGGTAACCGGTCGGTGGCGCTCGGGTCTCCAGGGAATGGAGCGGCCCGGCGCGTCACCGGGTGCTGGTCGCGTGTCGCCACGAAGGCAGGCTGGCGTGCGCCGCGGAACCCGCGGGCACTGCACGCGGCCGGGCGGCGAGGAGGGCGCTTCCGGCCAGAGTGCGAGCGTCGTGGGCGACAAGGCGTAAGTCTACTACTGCTGTGTGGTGCGTCGCATCCCGGAAACGGTTTGGGGAGCGACGGCGCGGACCTGCGCGAGTGTAGGGTGCCCCCCGATTGATGTCAATTCATATGTCTTATATAAGACATAAGACATTTCATAGCGCGCTGGACGCGATTCTCTTTTTTGTGGTTGAATCCGGGCTATGTCATCCCTGCCTACGTCCCTGACCGCAGCCGCCGCCAACGGTACACCGGAGTCAGGCGCCCCCCTGAGCGGCGCCGGGACGCAGTCGCCCTCGAATACACCGGGCGCGTCCGTCGCGCCGGCCGGTGTCTCGCCGTCACCCACTTTCAGCCCGCTCTACCAGCAGATCAAGGCCCTGATCATGCAAAGCCTGCAGACAGGCGAGTGGAAGCCGGGCGAGATGATCCCCAGCGAGATGGATCTGGCCGCCCGCTACAAGGTCAGCCAGGGCACCGTGCGCAAGGCCATCGACGAACTGGCCGCCGACAACCTGGTGGCGCGCCGGCAGGGCAAGGGCACGTTCGTGACTACCCATTACGAGGACGTGGTTAAATTCCGCTTCCTCCGCCTGGTGCCCGACGAGGGCGAACCGCATTATGGCGCCAGCCGCGTGCTTGAATGCAAGCGCCTGCGCGCACCGGCCGAAATTGCCCGCCTGCTCGATATCCGCACTGGCGACAGCGTCGTGCAGATCCGCCGTGTGCTGACTTTCTCGAATGAAGCCACGGTGCTGGACGAGATCTGGCTGCTGGGTGCCAACTTCAAGGGTCTGACGGCCGAGAAGCTCAATGAGTGGAAGGGCCCGATGTACGCGCTCTTCGAAGCCGAATTCGGTACGCGAATGATTCGTGCCTCGGAAAAGATCCGGGCAGTCGCCGCCGACGATACGGCTGCCGAATTGCTGTCTGTTGAGCCCGGCTCGCCGCTGCTTTCGGTGGAGCGCGTGTCATTCACCTACGGTGATCGCCCGGTGGAAGTCCGGCGTGGCCTGTATGTCACGACACGGCACTATTACCAGAACGACCTGAGCTGAGCTGAAGTGTCATGACCATGGAAAGTCTGTCCGGTACGCTGATTATTGTCATGCGTATATGGGACGCGCGCCGGCCATTGTCGATCGTGAATGGAATCGTCGGAAACTTTGTGCCCGGGGTGGTGCGCGCATTGTCGCGTGCGATTGTCGGGCGCTCCGCGTTGGTGTGCGATAGGCGAAAATTATTGGTGCGCCGCGCAACAAAGGCGCTAAAATCACGTGGATTTGCTCCCCTGCATCCATTTGCATCCAGTGAACCCACACGCTTGGTGCAATCAGGTGCATTTACGGTAACCGCTGTGCGGTGCCAATGCAATCGGGGGTAATGGCAATGTCGTTCTTTTGCAGTTTTCTTTTCACAGCAAATGGGGTCTCGCATGGCTGAAGCCGTCAAACAAGCCAGGCCGGAGTTCCGGAACATCGGTATCGCGCAAATCTCGCGCTACCGTTTGCCCTGGGCCGGCAAGGTATCCATCCTGCATCGCGTAAGCGGTGCCATGATGTTCCTCCTTCTTCCTTTCATTCTGTACCTGTTTGAGCAGAGCGTCACCTCCGAACTGAGCTTCGCCAAGTTCTCGGCCCTGTTGTCCAACGGCTTCGTCAAGCTGGTGATCCTGGCCCTGATCTGGGGGTACCTGCATCACTTCTGCGCCGGTATCCGCTTCCTGCTGCTCGATGTGCACGTCGGCGTTTCCAAGCCCGCTTCGGCCAAGTCGGCTGTCACGGTGCTGGTGGTCAGCCTGCTGCTCACCCTGATCTTCGGCCTGAAGCTGTTCGGCCTGTTCTGAGGAGAATCAAGGTGGCAAACAATAATATCGGTCCCAAGCGCCTCGTCGTTGGTGCGCACTACGGTCTGAAAGACTGGCTCGCGCAACGCGTCACCGCAGTCATCATGGTGGTGTTCACCGTGGTGCTCGCCTTCGTGTATCTCGCCTTTGGCAATCCTTCCTACGAAGGCTGGTCGGGTCTCTTCGCCAATCAGTGGATGAAGATCCTGACGTTCCTTACCATCCTGTCGCTGCTGTTCCACGCATGGATCGGCATTCGTGACATCTGGATGGACTACGTGAAGCCGATGGCCGTGCGCCTCGTGCTGCAAGTTCTTACGATTCTGTGGCTCGTCGGTTGTGCGGGCTACGCTGCTCAGATTCTCTGGAGGGTGTAATAAATGGTCGCAGTCAAGACTGGATTGCCGCGTCGCAAATTCGACGTGGTCATCGTCGGGGCGGGCGGCGCCGGGATGCGCGCATCCCTCCAGCTCGCAGAAGCCGGCCTGAACGTGGCCGTGCTGTCGAAGGTTTTCCCGACGCGCTCGCACACCGTGGCGGCGCAGGGCGGTATCGGTGCTTCGCTCGGCAACATGAGCGAAGACAACTGGCACTATCACTTCTACGACACCATCAAGGGCTCGGACTGGCTGGGTGACCAGGACGCCATCGAGTTCATGTGCCGTGAAGCACCGAAGGTCGTGTACGAACTCGAACACTTCGGCATGCCGTTCGACCGTAACGCCGATGGCACGATCTACCAGCGTCCGTTCGGCGGCCACACCGCCAACTACGGCGAAAAGCCGGTGCAACGCGCCTGCGCGGCCGCTGACCGTACCGGTCACGCGCTGCTGCACACGCTGTACCAGCGCAACGTTCGCGCCAAGACCCACTTCTTCGTGGAGTGGATGGCACTGGACCTGATTCGTGACGAAGAAGGCGACGTGCTGGGCGTGACCGCGCTGGAAATGGAAACCGGCGAAGTCTACATCCTCGAAGCCAAGACCACGCTGTTCGCGACCGGCGGCGCCGGCCGTATCTACGCGGCTTCCACCAACGCCTTCATCAATACCGGTGACGGCCTGGGCATGGCGGCGCGTGCCGGCATCCCGCTGGAAGACATGGAATTCTGGCAGTTCCACCCGACCGGCGTGGCCGGCGCGGGCGTGCTGATCACGGAAGGCGTGCGCGGCGAGGGCGGTATCCTGCGTAACAAGGATGGCGAGCGCTTCATGGAGCGCTATGCCCCGACGCTGAAGGATCTGGCGCCGCGTGACTTCGTGTCGCGCTCGATGGACCAGGAAATCAAGGAAGGCCGCGGCTGTGGTCCGAACGGTGACTACGTGCTGCTGGACCTGACGCACGTCGGCGCCGAGACGATCATGAAGCGCCTGCCGTCGATCCGCGAAATCGGCATGAAGTTCGCCAACGTCGACGCGATCAAGGAACCGATCCCCGTCGTGCCGACCATCCACTACCAGATGGGTGGCATTCCGACGAACTTCAACGGTCAGGTCGTGGTGCCGAAGAACGGCAACCCGAACGAAGTGGTCAACGGCTTCTACGCGATCGGCGAATGCTCGTGCGTGTCGGTGCACGGCGCCAACCGCCTGGGTACCAACTCGCTGCTGGATCTGGTTGTGTTCGGCCGTGCCGCCGGCAACCACATCGTTGCCAACGCGAACAAGCAGAAGGAGCACAAGCCGCTGCCGGCCGATGCCGCCGACCGCGCCATGGCCCGTCTGGCCAAGCTGCAAGGCACGACCTCGGGTGAGTACACCCAGGACGTTGCCAACGACATCCGCCGCAACATGCAGTCGCATGCCGGCGTGTTCCGTACGCAGAAGCTGATGGACGAAGGCGTCGAGCGCATCCTGGAAGTGGCAGAGCGCGCCAACAACATCCACCTGAAGGACAAGTCCAAGGTCTTCAACACCGCGCTGGTGGAAGCCCTGGAAGTGTCGAACCTGGTGGAAGTGGCCAAGGCCACGATGATCTCGGCCGCAGCCCGCAAGGAATCGCGTGGCGCCCACGCCCACAGCGATTTCCCGAATCGCGACGACGACAACTGGCTCAAGCACTCGCTGTTCTACAGCGAAGGCAACCGTCTCGACTACAAGCCGGTGAAGATGCAACCGCTGACGGTGGAATCGGTTCCGCCGAAGGCCCGTACGTTCTGATCCCCGCGTCGTAGAGAAAACAGGACCCACAGAAATGAAGCGTATTTTCGAAGTCTACCGCTACGATCCGGACAAGGACGCCGCGCCCCGCATGCAGACCTACGAGGTAGAACTCGACGGTCACGAGCGCATGCTGCTGGACGCGCTGGTCAAGCTGAAGAAGCTGGATGAAACCATCTCGTTCCGCCGTTCGTGCCGCGAAGGCGTGTGCGGCTCGGACGCGATGAACATCAACGGCAAGAACGGCCTGGCCTGCCTGACGAACATGCGCGAGCTGCCGGACCGCATCGTGCTGCGTCCGCTGCCCGGCCTGCCCGTGGTGCGCGACCTGATCGTCGACATGACGAACTTCTTCAAGCAGTACCACTCGATCAAGCCGTTCCTGATCAACGACGAGCCGCCGCCCGAGAAGGAGCGTCTGCAGTCGCCGCAGGAGCGTGACGAGCTGGATGGCCTGTACGAGTGCATCTTGTGCGCCAGCTGCTCCACGTCGTGCCCGTCGTTCTGGTGGAATCCGGACAAGTTCGTCGGCCCGGCCGGCCTGCTGCAGGCCTACCGCTTTATCGCGGACAGCCGCGACCAGGCCACCGGCGAGCGTCTGGACAACCTGAACGACCCGTATCGTCTGTTCCGTTGCCATAGCATCATGAACTGCGTCGACGTGTGCCCGAAGGGCCTCAACCCGACGAAGGCGATTGGCAAGATCAAGGAATTGATGGTTCGCCGCGCTGTTTAATCGGCCGGTATAAACTGCCTTGTGTGCGCCCAAGCAGAATCAGCGTGAACAGGCAGTCTGTAGTTGATGTAAGCGGCGCGTCAGTCCGATGCGGTATCAATCGGGTGGCGCGCCGGTCGCAAGAAGGCTGACCATGAGTCTTTCCACCACTTTCTCCCATCAGGCCGACCCGCACAAGCGCGCACGTCTTCGCTGGCGCGCACGCCGCGGCCTCCTGGAGAACGACATCATCGTCGAACGTTTTTTCAACCGTTACGAGGAGAGCCTGTCCGACGAGGACGTGGCATCGCTGGGCGAGCTGTTCGAGCTCAGCGACAACGAGTTGATGGACCTGCTGCTTGCTCGCAAGGAGCTTGACGGTGAGCTCGACACGCCCCCGATGCAGCGCGTTCTTGGCCTGCTGCGTTCGGTCTGAGTTTGGTCAACATTATTATTCACAGTATTTGAAGGAACCGACATGACGCCGTCCGATGTGAAAGCCACGCTATCGTTTTCCGATGGTTCCCCCAGCGTTGAGCTGCCGATCTACCAGGGCACCGTTGGCCCGGACGTGATCGACATTCGCAAGCTGTACGGACAAACCGGCAAGTTCACCTATGACCCGGGGTTCATGTCGACCGCTTCGTGCAACTCCAAAATCACCTACATCGACGGTGACAAGGGCGAACTGCTGTATCGCGGCTACCCGATCGAGCAGCTCGCAGAGAAGTGCGATCACCTCGAAACCTGCTACCTGCTGCTGAAGGGCGAACTGCCCAACGCCAAGCAGAAGGAAGAGTTCGTGGGCGCGGTGATGAACCACACGATGGTTCACGAGCAACTGCAGTTCTTCCTGCGCGGTTTCCGTCGCGACGCACACCCGATGGCTGTGCTGACGGGCCTGGTGGGTGCGATGAGCGCGTTCTACCACGACGCGATGGACATCGACGATCCGCACCAGCGCGAGATCTCGGCCATCCGCCTGATCGCCAAGATGCCGACGCTGGTCGCCATGGCGTACAAGTACAACATCGGCCAACCGTACATCTACCCGCAGAACGACCTGTCCTACTCGGGCAACTTCATGCGCATGATGTTCGGCACTCCGTGCGCTCCGTACACCGTGAACCCGGTGCTCGAGCGCGCGCTGGACCGCATCTTCATCCTGCACGCCGACCACGAGCAGAACGCGTCGACCTCGACCGTGCGCCTGGCCGGTTCGTCGGGCACGAACCCGTTTGCAGCCATCGCCGCCGGCGTGGCCTGCCTGTGGGGTCCGGCCCACGGCGGCGCGAACGAAGCCGCGCTGAAGATGCTGGAAGAGATCGGCAGCGTGGACCACATCGGCGAGTTCATCAAGCAGGTCAAGGACAAGAATTCGGGCGTGCGCCTGATGGGCTTTGGCCACCGCGTGTACAAGAACTACGATCCGCGCGCCAAGCTGATGCGTGAGACCTGCCACGAAGTGCTGAACGAACTGGGCCTGCACAACGACCCGCTGTTCAAGCTGGCGATGGAGCTGGAAAAGATCGCGCTGGAAGACGAGTACTTCGTGAGCCGCAAGCTGTACCCGAACGTGGACTTCTACTCGGGTATCGTGCAGCGCGCGCTGGGCATCCCGACCTCGCTGTTCACCTGCATCTTCGCCCTGGCACGTACGCCGGGCTGGATCTCGCAGTGGGAAGAGATGATCACCGATCCGGAATACAAGATCGGCCGTCCGCGCCAGCTGTTCAACGGCGCCGCTTCGCGCGCCGTGCCGGATCTGGCCAAGCGCTGATCCACGCAGGTCTGCCGGGGTGGTGAAAGCCGCCCCGCACCGCAACAAAACAAAACGCCCCGGCTTGCCGGGGCGTTTTGTTTTGCAATGACTGACCACGGTTGCAACCGGTTGTGCAAAGCGGGCAAGGCATCACTTGTCTGACTATGCACACATGTTGTGAAACCTGAATTTCACGATGCTTCCTGCCGTGCGAGGGTTGCAACAGACAGCAATAGTTGTCGGATTTTCCGCAATTCGGGAGAACCTCACTCCATCTGGTTGCAACTTTGCCCCTATAATGCGGGCAGCTTTGCCACCGGCAGCCGGGCCACCCTTCCGGCCAGCCGGGTTGGAAAAGCGGGGCAGGCGAAGCGCTTGCGCAATAGAGAACGCATCAACGTTGTCTTTCCGAACTTTTGGCGGCCGCCCTATTCCTGGGATTGGCGGACGCCGACACATGCCGGGCCCCGCACTGCTTCACTGTCTTCACCGCAGGCCCGACTTCCGCTTTGGGCCTTACCGTTCGCCACGTCAGGCGGCGCTTCTCCCGCGGGTGTTGTTCGATTGCGCCGGTCATGCCGAATCTGCCCGGGTGACCACTACATAATCGAGGAGCTCCTGATGACGTTGTCCCGTCTCACGTCCACTGCCATGGCCGCCGTGCTTGCCACTGCCGGCCTCGCTGCCTTCACTTCGGCCAACGCCGAAACCATCAAGATCGCCATTGCCGGCCCGATGAGCGGCTCGGTTGCCCAGTACGGCGACATGGTCAAGGCTGGCGCCCTGACCGCCATCGAGCAGATCAACGCCTCGGGCGGCGCCAACGGCAACAAGTTCGAAGCAGTCATGATGGATGACGCCTGCGAACCGAAGCAGGCCGTGGCTGTTGCCAACAAGATCGTGAGCCAGGGCATCCACTACGTGATCGGCCACGTGTGCTCGGGTTCGACGATTCCGGCATCGGACATCTACGAGAACGAAGGCATCGTGATGGTTACGCCGTCGGCCACCGCGCCGCAGCTGACCGAGACGAAGAAGCGCAACTTCATCTTCCGTACGATCGGCCGTGACGACCAGCAAGGCCCGGCAGCCGCCCAGTACATCATCAGCAAGGTCAAGCCGAAGAAGGTCGCCGTGCTGCACGACAAGCAGTCGTACGGCCAGGGCATCGCCAGCTCGGTGAAGAAGGACCTGGAAGCGGCCAAGATCCCCGTGGCGGTCTTCGAAGGCATCAACGCCGGCGATTCCGACTACTCGGCCATCATCACCAAGCTGAAGTCGCAGGGCGTGGACTTCGTCTACTTTGGCGGCTATCACCCGGAAATGGGTCTGCTGCTGCGCCAGGCACGCGAGCAGGGCGTCAAGGCGACCTTCATGGGTCCCGAAGGCGTGGGCAACAAGGACGTGACGGCGATTGCCGGCCCGGCCTCGGATGGCATGCTCGTGACGCTGCCGGCGGATTTCTCGGCCGATCCGGCCAACGCCGCCCTGGTGAAGGCTTTTGCCGACAAGAAGCGTGACCCGAACGGCCCGTTCCAGATGCCCGCCTATGCGGCCGTGAAGATCATTGGCGATGCGATTGCCGGCGCCAAGAGCACGGACCCGACAAAGGTGGCCGCGTACATGCACAAGAACGCGTTCAACACGCCGATCGGCAAGGTCGAGTACGACGCCAAGGGCGACCTGAAGTCGTTCAAGTTCGTCGTCTACACGTGGCACAAGGACGCCACGAAGACCGCCGCCAACTAAATCCCGGCGCCACTCTGGCGAGACGCCCCGCTCCCGACCCGGTGAGCGGGGCGTTTTGGTATCGGCCTGATGTCGACTGATCGTCACATGATGACGATCAAGCCCCCGCATCGGGCTTCTCGATCCACAAGGTCCCTCGCATGAACGAATTTCTTCCGCAGTTCACCCAGCAACTGGTCAACGGCCTGACGCTGGGTGCGATCTATGCGTTGATCGCCATCGGCTACACGATGGTCTACGGCATCATCGGCATGATCAACTTTGCCCACGGCGAGATCTACATGATCGGCGCATACGTGGGTCTCGTGACGCTGACCGCCATTGGCGCGCAGGCGGGCTATCCGCTGCCGCTGGTGCTAGGTGCGGCGCTGATCGTCGCCGTCGCCGTGACAGGCGTCTATGGCTATGCCGTCGAGCGCGTGGCGTATCGCCCCCTGCGTGGCGGCCCGCGCCTGGTGCCGCTGATCTCGGCGATCGGCATGTCGATCTTCCTTCAGAACTATGTCCAGATCGGGCAGGGCGCGCGCGACGTGTCTGTGCCGATCCTGATCTCGGGCGCCATCGAATTCCAGATGGGCGGCGATTTCACGGTGACCGTTCCGTACTCGCGCCTGCTGATCGTCTGCGTGACATTGCTGCTGATGATTGCGCTGACGATGTTCATCGGCCGTTCGCGCATGGGCCGCGCGTGCCGCGCCTGCGCCGAAGACATGCGCATGGCCAACCTGCTCGGCATCGACACGAACCGCGTGATCTCGTTCACGTTCGTGCTCGGCGCGATGCTGGCCGCCGTGGGCGGCGTGCTGATCGGACTGACGATCGGCAAGCTCAATCCCTTTATCGGCTTCATCGCCGGCATCAAGGCCTTCACGGCCGCGGTGCTGGGCGGCATCGGCAGCATTCCGGGCGCGATGCTCGGCGGCGTGCTGCTGGGCCTGGCCGAAACCTTCGCCTCCGGCTATATGCCGTCCGAGTACAAGGACGTGGTGGCCTTCGGCCTGCTGGTCCTGGTGCTGCTCTTCCGTCCCACGGGCCTGCTGGGCAAGCCCGATGTGGAAAAGGTCTAAGGGGAGAACGACATGACTCAAGCGACTTCGATTTCGCGGGCGGCAATCCCGCAGGCGTCGGTCTCCGATACGCTAAAGAACGCCGTGACGGCCGCCGTGTTGACGGCCATCCTGACCGTGCCGCTGCTGGGCCTGCAACTGAAGCTCGATGGCTACAAGGTCGTGCTGGAGCCGCACTGGCGTCCGGTGTGGATCGCCGTGGCACTGGTGTTCCTGTTCCAGCTATTCAAGCCGACGCTGACGCGCGCGCGCAGTGCCGTGAAGCTGCCGACGCTGCCCGCGATGGGTGCGCAGCAGCAACGCCGCGCGGTATGGGTGCTGCTGGCCGTGGGCCTGGTGTTTCCGTTCTTCGGCTCGCGCGGCGCGGTGGACGTGGCCACGCTGGCACTGATCTACGTGATCCTCGGTCTGGGCCTGAACATCGTGGTGGGCTTTGCCGGTCTGCTGGACCTTGGCTACGTGGGCTTCTACGCCGTGGGTGGCTACACCTATGCGCTGCTGAACCAGTACTTCGGCCTGACGTTCTGGGAATGCCTGCCGCTGTCCGCTGGACTGGCCGCCACGTTCGGTTTCATCCTCGGCTTCCCGGTGCTGCGCCTGCGCGGCGACTACCTGGCCATCGTGACGCTGGGCTTCGGTGAAATCATCCGCCTGCTGCTGAACAACCTGACCAGCCTGACCGGTGGTCCGGATGGCGTATCGGGCATCCCGAAGCCGACCGTGTTCGGCATCGAGCTGGCCCGCAGTGCCAGCGTGGAAGGCGCGCAGACGTTCAACGACCTGATCGGCATTCCGTACACCGGCCAGCACATGGTGATCTTCCTGTATCTGCTGGCGCTGCTGCTGGTGGGCTTCACGCTGTTCGTGACCAGCCGCCTGATCCGCATGCCGATGGGCCGTGCCTGGGAAGCACTGCGCGAGGACGAGATCGCCTGCCGCTCGCTGGGACTGAATCCCACGCGCATCAAGCTGTCGGCGTTCACGCTGGGCGCTTCGTTCGCGGGTCTGGCCGGTGCGTTCTTCGCGGCGCGTCAGGGCCTGGTCAATCCGGAATCCTTCACATTCATCGAATCGGCGCTGATCCTGGCCGTGGTCGTGCTCGGCGGCATGGGTTCGCAGCTCGGCGTGATCCTGGCCGCGATCCTGCTGACCGTGCTGCCCGAAGTGGCGCGTGATTTCGCCGAGTACCGGATGCTGATTTTCGGTCTGGTGATGGTGCTGATGATGATGTGGCGTCCGCAGGGCCTGCTGCCCGCTAGCCGTCCCCACGTGGAGTTGCCGCGATGAGTGCTGAAATGCTGAAAGTATCGGGCCTGCAGATGCGCTTCGGCGGTCTGTTGGCCGTCGACGGCATCGAGTTCGATGTGCGTCGTGATGAGGTCTTCGCCATCATCGGCCCCAACGGCGCGGGCAAGACCACCGTGTTCAACTGCGTGGGCGGCTTCTACAAGCCCACGGCCGGCGAGATCTCGCTCGACGGTCACTCGATCGCGCGCCTGCCGAGCCATCAGGTGGCACGCCGCGGCCTCGTGCGCACGTTCCAGAACATCCGCCTGTTCAAGCAGTTGACCGTGGTGGAAAACCTGATGGTCGCGCAACACCTGCAGGTGAAGGCGGGGCTGCTGCGCGGCCTGCTTGCTACGCCGGCCTATCGCCGTTCGGAGCGCGAGGCACTGGCCCGTGCCGCCGAGTGGCTGGAGCGCATGGGTCTGACCAGCGTGGCCAACCGCGAGGCTGGCACGCTGTCCTACGGCCACCAGCGCCGCCTGGAGATCGCGCGCTGCATGATCACGAAGCCGCGCCTGCTGATGCTCGACGAACCGGCTGCGGGTCTGAACCCTCAGGAGAAGATCGAGCTGCAGCAGTTGATCGACAAGCTGCGCCGCGAGTTCAACATCTCGGTGCTGCTGATCGAGCACGACATGAGCCTGGTGATGGGCGTGTCGGACCGCATCCTGGTGATGGAGCACGGCAAGCCGATCATGATCGGCAAGCCCGAGGAAGTGCGCAACGACCCGCGCGTGATCAAGGCCTATCTGGGAGAGGACTGATGCTGAAGCTGGAAAACGTCCATACCCACTATGGCGCCGTCGAGGCGCTGTCGGGCGTATCGATCGAAGTCAAGAAGGGGGAGATCGTCACCCTGATCGGCAGCAACGGCGCCGGCAAGACGACGCTGATGATGACCGTGTGCGGCACGCCGCGTGCGTCCAGTGGCCGCGTGCTGTTCGAAGGGCAGGACATCACGCGCCGCAACACGCACGAGATCATGCGCCTGGGCATGGCCATCTCGCCGGAGGGCCGCCGCGTGTTCCCGAGCCTGACCGTGCTGGAAAACCTCAAGATGGGTGGCTTTTTTGCCAACCGTCATGAGATCGAGGCGGGCATCGAGCACGTGTTCAAGCTGTTCCCGCGTCTGAACCAGCGTGCCAGCCAGCGCGCCGGCACGATGTCGGGTGGCGAGCAGCAGATGCTGGCGATCGGCCGCGCGCTGATGAGCCGCCCGCGTCTGCTGCTGCTGGACGAGCCCACGCTCGGCCTGGCGCCGCTGATCATCGCGCAGATCTTCGACATCATCCGCACGATTCGTGAAGAAGGCGTCACAGTGTTCCTGGTCGAGCAGAACGCCAACAAGGCGCTGCATGTGGCCGACCGGGGCTATGTGCTGGAAACCGGCAAGGTGGTGCTGGCCGATACCGGCAAGAACCTGCTGGCCAACGACCGCATCCGCGCGGCGTATCTGGGCGGTTGACGGATTTGCTCCCCTCTCCCGCAGTGCGGGAGAGGGGCTGGGGGAGAGGGCAAGGCAGTTCTGCTTGCCAACAAATCGCATCTTGAGCCGCCAGGCCCTCTCCCCCGACCCCTCTCCCACAAGTGGGCGAAGGGAGCAAAACTTGGGGGTACAACCCCCTTCGCCATCCACGAAAGCCCCCTTTCGCCAATGACCGCCGCCCGGGCGGTTTGTCCGGCCCGTTCGCGGCCGGTGCACATGGCATAATCGATTGCGATGTCAAGCAATTGCCGGCGCCGCCGGAAAAGCAGCAAAATTAGCTGCTTGCCCGCGAAGGCATCCGGAAAACAAATCCCCTGCAAACCAACGCGCAGATACGCGCCGTTCTTGCCGCACATGGCCGGACGGACGGTCTGCCACCCGCATCATGGCCAAGACGCTCTACGACAAACTCTGGGATGACCACACCGTCCACGTCGAGGAAGACGGCACCACGCTGCTCTACATCGATCGCCACCTGCTGCATGAAGTGACCAGCCCGCAGGCGTTCGAAGGGCTAAAGCTGGCGGAGCGTCCCGTGTGGCGCATCAGCTCAAACCTGGCAGTGTCCGACCACAACGTGCCGACCACGGACCGCTCGCAAGGCATCGCCGATCCGGTTTCGAAGCTCCAGGTCGACACGCTCGACACGAACTGCGATGCCTTTGGCATCACCCAGTTCAAGATGAACGATCACCGCCAGGGCATCGTTCACGTGATCGGGCCGGAGCAGGGCGCCACGCTGCCGGGCATGACCGTGGTCTGCGGTGACTCGCACACCAGCACGCACGGCGCGTTTGGCGCGCTGGCCCACGGCATTGGCACGTCTGAAGTGGAGCACGTGCTGGCCACGCAGACGCTGCTCGGCAAGAAGGCCAAGAACATGCTGATCAAGGTGGAAGGCAAGCTGCCGCGCGGCTGCACCGCCAAGGACATCGTGCTGGCAATCATCGGCAAGATCGGCACGGCCGGCGGCACGGGCTACACGATGGAATTCGCCGGTTCGGCCATCCGCGACCTGACGATGGAAGGCCGCATGACGGTCTGCAACATGGCGATCGAAGCCGGCGCGCGTGCCGGCCTGGTGGCCGTGGACGATGTCACGCTCGAATACGTGAAGAATCGCCCGTACGCGCCGCAGGGCGTGGAATGGGACCAGGCCGTGGCCTACTGGCGCACGCTGCACTCGGACGCCGGCGCCCAGTTCGACAAGGTGGTGGAACTGCGTGCCGAGGAAATCCGCCCGCAGGTGACCTGGGGCACGTCGCCCGAGATGGTCGTCAGCATCGAGGACCGCGTTCCCGATCCCGAGAAGGAAAAGGACTCGAACAAGCGTAACGCGATGGAGCGCGCACTCGAGTACATGGGCCTGCAGCCGAACATGCCGATGGAATCGATCAACATCGACAAGGTGTTCATCGGATCGTGCACCAACAGCCGCATCGAGGACATGCGCGCCGCCGCGTGGGTGGTGCAAAAGCTGGGCCGCAAGGTGGCATCGAACGTGAAGCTGGCGCTGGTGGTGCCGGGTTCGGGCCTGGTGAAGGCGCAGGCCGAAAAGGAAGGGCTCGACAAGGTATTCAAGGCTGCCGGCTTCGAATGGCGCGAGCCGGGCTGCTCGATGTGCCTGGCGATGAACGCCGACCGTCTGGATGCGGGCGAGCGCTGTGCGTCGACGTCGAACCGCAACTTCGAAGGCCGTCAGGGCGCCGGTGGCCGTACGCACCTGGTCAGCCCGGCCATGGCTGCCGCAGCCGCGATCGAAGGGCATTTCGTCGATATCCGCAAGCTCGGCTGAGCAACATGAAAAAGTTCGTGATCACGCTGCTGGCATGCCTGGGCATGCTGCAAATCGCCGGCTGCAACACAATGGCCGGCCTGGGCAAAGACACGCAAGCTGCCGGCCGTTCCCTTGAGAACGCCGCGAAGAAGTAAGGGACATCACATGGAAAAGTTCACCGTACACAGCGGCCTTGTGGCGCCGCTCGATCGTGAAAACGTCGACACCGACGCGATCATCCCGAAGCAGTTCCTGAAGTCGATCAAGCGCACGGGCTTTGGCCCGAACCTGTTCGACGAATGGCGCTACAAGGACGTCGGCCAGCCGGGCCAGGACAACAGCAAGCGTCCGCTGAACCCGGATTTCGTGCTGAACCAGCCGCGCTACCAGGGCGCGTCGATCCTGATCGCGCGCAACAACTTCGGCTGCGGCAGCTCGCGCGAGCACGCACCGTGGGCGCTGACGCAATACGGCTTCCGCGCCGTGATCGCGCCAAGCTTTGCCGACATCTTCTTCAACAACTGCTACAAGAACGGCCTGCTGCCGGTGGTGCTGACCGATCTGCAGGTTGACCACCTGTTCAACGAGACCAACGCGTTCCCGGGCTACAAGGTGACGATCGACCTCGACAAGCAGGTAGTCGTCACGCCGGGCGGCGACAGCTATTCGTTCGACATCGCCCCGTTCCGCAAGTACTGCATGCTGAACGGCTTCGACGATATCGGCCTGACGCTGCGCCACAAGGACAAGATCAAGGCGTATGAAGCCGAGCGTCTGACGAAGATGCCCTGGCTGGCGAATCGCCTGGTTGGATAACACGTTTAGGAAGACACATGAAAATTGCAGTCCTGCCGGGCGACGGCATCGGCCCCGAGATCGTTGCAGAAGCCGTCAAGGTGCTCAACGCGCTTGACGAGAAATTCGAGATGGAAACCGCGCCCGTGGGCGGCGCCGGCTACGAGGCCGAAGGCCATCCGCTGCCGGACAACACGCTGAAGCTGGCCAAGGAGGCTGATGCCATCCTGTTCGGCGCCGTGGGCGACTGGAAGTACGACAGCCTGGAGCGCCCGCTGCGCCCCGAGCAGGCCATTCTGGGCCTGCGCAAGCATCTGCAGCTGTTCGCCAACTTCCGCCCGGCCATCTGCTATCCGGAGTTGACCGGCGCATCGAGCCTGAAGCCCGAACTGGTGGCCGGTCTGGACATCCTGATCGTGCGTGAACTGAACGGCGATATCTACTTCGGCCAGCCGCGTGGCGTGCGCGAAGCGCCGGACGGCCTGTTCAAGGGCGCCCGCGAAGGCTTCGACACGATGCGCTACAGCGAGCCGGAAATCCGCCGCATTGCCCACGTGGCGTTCCAGGCAGCGGCCAAGCGCGGCAAGAAGCTGTGCAGCGTCGACAAGGCCAACGTGCTGGAGACCTTCCAGTTCTGGAAGGACATCATGATCGACGTCAGCAAGGAGTACCCGGACGTCGAGCTGTCGCACATGTACGTGGACAACGCCGCGATGCAGCTGGTCAAGGCACCGAAGAGCTTCGATGTGATCGTCACCGGCAACATGTTCGGCGACATCCTGTCCGACGAGGCCGCGATGCTGACGGGTTCGATCGGCATGCTGCCGTCGGCCTCGCTCGATGCCAACAACAAGGGCCTGTACGAACCGTCGCACGGCTCGGCACCGGATATCGCCGGCAAGGGCGTGGCCAATCCGCTGGCCACTATCCTGTCCGCCGCGATGATGCTGCGCTACTCGCTGAATCGCGCCGAACAGGCCGACCGCATCGAAACCGCCGTGAAGAAAGTGCTGGCCCAGGGCTACCGCACCGGCGACATCCTGACGCCGGGCTGCAAGCAGGTTGGCACGAGGGAGATGGGTGAGGCGGTGCTGGCTGCGCTGTAAGGCCGATTCGGTGCAAGCAAAAGGGGGCGACGTGAAACCGTCGCCCCCTTTTGCTTCTGCGTTGTCTTACAGGTACTGGATCTGGAATGTGAGGGAGCCGTCAATCGGCACGCCGCCGGTGAGTGCGGGGAGTGTATCGGTGGAGTTGACGTAGACAGCGATGCTCATCGGTTGAGTCACGGTACTGAATGCCTCAGGCGCGGTCTCGCCATCATTCGCGAATCCGTGTGTCCGGATCCCGGGTTGAGCCATGGCATATACGCCGAGGGCGCCAGTTCGAAAGTTCGCGGTCCAAGTGCTGCCACCGTTCTGCGAGTAGATGCCAGCTATGGAGCTGCCGTCGCCGGTCAATCCATTGTTAAGGAGAAACACCGTATATCCACCGACGGCCGTTCCGTTCACGGTACCAAGCCCCATCATTTGGCTATGGGCGGCGCCTGCAGCCGCGAGAGCGGTTGCACCAACCGTACCCGCACGATTGTCAGTGGTGGAGATGCCAAACCTGGTTGCGGCATCGCAGCTAACGGTCATGGTCATCGAACTGTTGGCAACCTGGGTACCTGCCGTCTCGCTTAGCGTGGTCGCCGAGATAGTCCCAAGGTCAAGTTGGCCGCCGCCGGACAGTTCAACGTTGCAGGCTGAGGGACGGATGGTGCCCCTGACCGCCAGGTCCGCCGACTCGGCTGCAAAAGCGCTGCTGGATGTTGCGACCAACGTAGTGATAAGCAGTGCTTTGAGAGCGTGGGTTGTCATGATGTTGCTCCGTCGTCAGGTTCGTGAAACGTGACTGAATTCTGGATCGCAGCAACGACTCTGAAAATCGTATTTCCCTGAATTGGGGGTGCTGAGGGGGTCGGGGCAGTTCGATTGTTTGGGGGCGGGCGGGCGCGTGAGGATGCGTTTTCGCAATTTGTTGCCTTTCTCCCAGGTTTCCGAGCCTCTCCCGCGTGACGGAGAAGGGGGAAGTCCCCGCAAAAAGCAAGAAAACACCCCATATTTCCCCTGCGGCACTGCCGCAAATTCGTGTAGACTCTCCCGCTATGGCCCGAATCTCCCAGTCCATCCTGACTGCATCCGCTGCTCGCACCGCTATCCGCGGCACGATCGGCGTGGATTCGCTCGGCCTGGCGGTTACCGCAACGACGATTAAAACTATTACCAAAACGATCCCCTAGATCGTTCGTCGTGCCTGCCCGTCTTCCCCGCGCAGCCACGCCGGGCGAGGAAAATGGCGGGGAAGTTCACATCACATCCGAGGTAAGTCATGATTGTAGGTCTCGTCGGTTGGCGGGGAATGGTCGGCAGCGTCCTGATGCAGCGCATGCAGGAAGAGGGCGATTTCGACCATTTCGAGCCCGTTTTCTTCAGCACGTCCAACGCCGGCGGCAAGGCCCCGGCCATGGCGAAGAATGAAACCACGCTGAAAGATGCGAACGACATCGAAGCGCTGAAGAAGTGCGACGTGGTGCTCACCGCCCAGGGCGGCGACTACACCAACGACGTGTTCCCGCGTCTGCGCGCAGCCGGCTGGAACGGCTACTGGATCGATGCGGCATCGTCGCTGCGCATGAAGGACGACGCGATCATCGTGCTCGATCCGGTGAACATGGGCGTGATCAAGGATGCACTGAAGAAGGGCGTCAAGAACTTCATCGGCGGCAACTGCACGGTCAGCTGCATGCTGATGGGCCTGGGCGGCCTGTTCCAGTACGACCTGGTCGAGTGGATGACCTCGATGACCTACCAGGCTGCTTCTGGCGGCGGCGCCCAGCACATGCGCGAGCTGCTGACGCAGTTCGGCACGCTGAACGCCGCGGTCAAGCCGCTGCTGGACAACCCGGCCTCGGCCATCCTGGAGATCGACCGTCAGATCCTGTCGACCCAGCACGGCCTGTCCGCCGACGAAACCAAGCAGTTCGGCGTGCCGCTGGCGGGCAACCTGATTCCCTGGATCGACAAGGATCTGGGCAACGGCGTGTCGCGCGAAGAATGGAAGGGCGGCGCCGAGACCAACAAGATCCTGGGTCGTGGCGAAGGCTTCCTGGGCGCCACCGGTGCCTCGCCGATCGCCGTGGACGGCCTGTGCGTGCGGATTGGCGCCATGCGCTGCCACTCGCAGGCACTGACGATCAAGCTGCGTAAGGATGTACCGCTCGACGAGATCGAGGGCATGCTGGCCGAAAACAACCAGTGGGCCCGCGTGGTGCCGAATACGCGTGAGGCCAGCATGAAGGACCTGACGCCGGCCGCCGTGACGGGCACGCTGACGATTCCGGTGGGCCGTCTGCGCAAGATGCAGATGGGTGGCGAGTACCTGTCGGCCTTCACGGTCGGCGACCAGTTGCTCTGGGGTGCCGCCGAGCCGCTGCGTCGTATGCTGCGCATTCTGATCGAGGGTTGATTCCCGGAATTGTCCCGCCGCTTTCGTTGCGGCGAGGCAACAGAATCTGCCGCTTTCCCTACAACGCCGCGCCCCAGCGCGGCGTTGTTGCATGTGGGTGCCTATTTTCTCCGGGCTTGCGTCACAATACGCCGGCATGCCGCCAGGCCAAAGGGGTCGGCGTCACCCTGCATCAGGGATGCGGGGTAACGGGGAGGGCGAGGCACTCGGAACGGTTTTATAGCCGGACGGTTGCCACATCGCCTGTCATGCGTTTGGGGTCGGGTTAACTTTTTGCTACTAAAAACATAAATGGAGCACAAGGTGAGTGTGAACCTACATCGCCGGAAAGATGCGCCTAATGTCCGTCAGCGCTGGTCAACGCTGGCCGTCACGGCTTTCGGCCTGCTGCTTGCTCAGCCTGCCGCGTATGCCGCGGGGTTTGGACAACTACGGGTACAGTCCAATCTGGGGCAGCCGCTCCAGGCTGAAATCGACATTACTGGCGTGTCCGCCGAAGAGGCTGGCAGCCTGTCCGTCAAGCTTGCTCCGTCGTCGGCCTATGCGCGTGCAGGGCTGACGTACCTGCCGGCCATTTCGGGCGTGAAGCTCGATGTGCAGCAGCGGCCGAACGGCAGCTACGTTGCCATGGTCCGCTCGAACCAGCCGCTCAGCGAGCCGTTTGTCGACATCCTTGTCGACATGACCTGGTCAAGCGGCAAGGTCACGCGCGCCTACACGTTCCTGCTCGACCCGGCTGGCGCCAAATCGTCCAACCAGTCGTTCGCGCCGACCACGGTGGTGCAGGCTGCCACGCCTGATGCGTCACCGGCGGCTGCACCGGCACCGGTGGCGGCACCGGCGCCCGTGGTCGCTGCGCCCGAGGCCGCACGCCCCGCGCCGGCTGCTTCGGCGCCGACGCACGCCCAGCGCCAGCCGCGCCACGCCGCGGCCCCTGCACCGGCCCCGGCCGCAACCGAGAGCGCCGCAGCCAACGGCAGTTACACGGTCCAGCACGGCGACACGCTCTACAGCATCGCCAACGACGCGTCACAGGGTCAGGAATCCGTGTCGCTCGACCAGATGCTGCTCGCGCTGTATCGGAATAATCCCAACGCCTTCATCGGCGGCAATATCAACCGGATCAAGTCCGGTGCCGTGCTGAAGGTGCCAAGCACCCAGCAGGCCCAGTCCGTGAGCCCGCGCGAAGCCCGCCGTGAAGTGGTGGCCCGCACGCAGGGCTTCGACAGCTACCGCAGCCGTCTGGCCGCCGCGGCTGCCGCCAAGTCGGTGGAGCCGGGCTCGGGCCGCGAGCAATCGGGTAACGTCACTGCCCGCGTGCAGGACACCACGGTGCCTGCGGCAGGTCCGCGCGACGAGCTGAAGCTTTCCAAGGCTGATCGCGGCGCGCAGGCGAAAGCCCAGGCGCAGGCCGAGGCCGACGTAGCCAGCCAGCGCAAGCTCAAGGAAGCCGAGTCGCGTGTGGCAGACCTTGAGAAGAACATCTCCGACATGCAGCGCCTGATGGAGATGAAGAACTCGGAGATCGCCAAGCTGAACCAGGCGAACCAGACTGCCAAGGCGGCCGCGCCTGCTGCTGCCGCTGCTGCTGGTGCAACGGCCGCCGCTGCTGCCACGGCCGGCGCTGCGCCGGCAGGCAAGCCCGCCGCTGCGGCCACCGCAGCGCCGGCGCCTGCGGTTGTACCGGCGGAACCGGCCAAGGCCGATGCCGCCTCCCCGAGCACCGCCACGCCCGAGCCCGCTCCGGCCGCTACTGCCGCCACGGCAGATGCGTCGGCTCCGCAAGCCGCGGCTGCATCCGCACCGCAGGCCCAGGCCGCCGCTTCGGCGCCGGCTGCCGCCGCGTCCGCGCCTGCCGTTGCGAAGAAGAAGCCGATGGTTCAGCCGCAGCCACAGCCGTTGCCGGAACCGTCGTTCGTTGACAATCTGTTCGCCAACCCGATGCTGCTGCCGGGCGCAGGCCTGATGGTTGTGCTTCTGGGTGGGTATGCGTACTATCGCCGCCGCCAGAAGCAGAAGTCGAGCGAGAACACCGGTTTCGGCGACAGCATTCTGTCGCAGGAAAGCACGGTGATGGCCGGTGGCCACTCGCTGTTTGGCACCGCTGGCGGCCAGAGCGTCGACACGTCGCAGCACAGCGTGTTCGGCGCGGACTTCCGCATCGGCAACAACTCGCCTGACGCGACGGAAGTGGATCCGATCGCCGAGGCCGAGGTGTACATCGCCTATGGACGCGACGTGCAGGCAGAGGAAATCCTGCGTGAAGCGTTGCAGCAGAACCCTGAGCGTCAGGCCATTCGCCTGAAGCTCATGGAGATTTACAGCACTCGTCAAGATGTGGAAGGTTTCCGAGTGATCGCAGAAGAAATGTTCGCCCAGACTGGCGGACACGGCGCGGACTGGGAACAGGCCGCTGAAATGGGCCGCAAGCTGGACCCGAGCAACGCGTTGTATCTGTCCGTCACCCCGGACCAGTCGTCCGAGGCTGACACGACCACGCCGGTGGCCGACCAGTGGCGCACGCAGGACCCCACGCAAAACCCCGCCAAGCCGCCGAAGGAATCCGCCATGCCGGACCTGGCGTTGCCGCTCGACGCGTTCCCGGCGCCTGCGCCTGGTGAACCCATCGTGGCATCGGAGTCGGCCTCGCTGGTATTCGGTAACGATCACCTGGCGGAGCCGGTGGCACGTCTGGACGACGTACTCGACGAAAGCCATGACGCCGGCCTGCCGGCGGATGGTGTGCCGGCACTCGACACGCCGACGCGCTCGCGACCGCTCGAGTTCGACATGTCGAGCCTTTCGCTGGATCTGAATCCGGAGAAGCACGAGACGGCCGTCGCGTCGCTGACCGATGAGGATGCGTTGCTGGCCGAGTCGACCCTGCCGCTGCCGGCGCCGACGATGCTCCAGAACGGCAAGCTCGTCGAGCCGATCGACCTGTCGCGCGTGACATCGGAAGGTGTCCATGGCGATTCGAACGGCATGTCGGCCAGCACGCTGTCGGCCACCACGATGGATGGCAGCCGCGACATGCAGATCAAGCTCGATCTGGCGCGAGCCTACATCGAGATCGGCGACAAGGAAGGTGCCCGCGAACTGCTGCAGGAAGTGGTCGATCAGTCGCAGGACTCCCTCCGGGACGAGGCCCGATCGCTGCTGCGCGAGGTGGCCTGAGCCGTTGATGGCCTGAGGAGTCCGCTCCAAAGGCCGGTATGATGCAGGGTTTGCGGCAGGTCTCTGCCGCGACCCGAAGCGATGCGCCGGAAGCGTCCCTTCCGGCGCATTTTGTTTTTGCGCCACCAGGAAACAGTTCTTACCCGTGAACCGCATCGCCATCGGCCTTCATTACGACGGCTCGGCCTTTTCCGGCTGGCAGTCGCAGCCCCATCGCAACACCGTGCAGGATCACCTCGAAGACGCGATCGAGCGCTTCGCGGGCGTGCGCCTGTTGACCACGGTGGCCGGGCGGACCGATGCCGGCGTGCACGCGCTGGGGCAGGTGATCCACCTCGATACCGAACTGTCGCGCGACCGCTTTTCGTGGGTCCGCGGCGTCAATGCCTTTCTGCCGCCGTCCATCGCACTGCAGTGGGCCGAGCCGGTCGACGAGAGTTTTCACGCGCGCTTCCTGGCGTTCGAGCGCATGTATTACTACGCGCTCTATACCGGGCCGCATCGCGTGCCGATGATCCACGGACGCGCTGGCTACCTGATGCTGCCGCCGGACCAGCGCCTGGACGTCGACGCAATGCGCCGCGCTGCTGCCTGCCTGATCGGCGAGCACGATTTCTCCGCGTTTCGTGCTGCCGAATGCCAGGCCAAGTCGCCGGTCAAGACGATGTACGACGTGACGTTGAAGGCGGATGGCAGCTGGGTGTTCCTGCGTTTTCGCGCCAGCGCGTTCCTGCACCACATGGTCCGTAACCTGATGGGCTGCCTGGTGGCGGTGGGGCGGGGCCGCTATCCGGCCGAGTGGATGGCTGAGGTACTGGAAGGGCGCAGCCGCCAGAAGGCCGCGCCGACGTTCATGCCAGACGGCCTCTACCTGGCCGACGTGAAGTATCCTGAGCCGTACCGGCTGCCCAAGTCGGACCCGGCGGCCAGTTTCTTCCACGGAGTTTTTACCGATGACAGCCATGATGGCGCCTGAGTGCCGCACGCGCATCAAGATCTGCGGCCTGACGCGCGACGAGGACGTGCGCGCGGCGGTTGACGCTGGCGCTGACGCAATTGGCCTGGTCTTCTACGACAAGAGCCCGCGCCATGTGGATGTGGCGCATGCCGCGGCGCTTGCCGAGCAGGTGCCGCCGTTCGTGTCCGTGGTCGGCCTGTTCGTCAATGCCGATGCCGAGGAAGTGGCCCATGTGGCCGAGCGTGTGCCGTTGACGCTGCTTCAGTTCCACGGTGACGAGACGCCGCAGCAGTGCTCCGACATCGCGCGCCGTTGCCGGCTGCCATACATGCGCGCCGCCCGTGTCCGCCCGGGGCTCGATTTGGTAGAATTCGCCGATCAATATCGTGACGCCTCCGGCCTGTTGCTCGATGCCTTCGTGGAAGGCTATGGCGGTGGCGGCCACGTCTTCGACTGGACCCTGATTCCTGCTCAATGGCAAACGCCCAATCCTGCCAGTCCGCACGCAAACGGCGCTCCTCGCATCGTTTTGAGTGGTGGATTGAACGTGCAAAACGTCGCTGGTGCGATTGAACGCGTGCGGCCCTACGCTGTGGATGTCAGCAGCGGCGTGGAGGCTGCCAAGGGTGTGAAGGACCACGCCCGTATTGCCGCATTCGTGCGCGCCGTTCGCATGGCCGACGCAGGGCGATCCGCAGGGTGATTTTCCCAAGCAGGATTTCCCCGGCCCCCGGTTGCGCCACCCCCGATACCCGCGCGTCACGCCACGATGGCCGTGACGTGCCACCTGAGAGCCTGGACATGTACGACCTGCCCGATTCCCGTGGCCATTTTGGCCCCTATGGCGGTACTTTCGTTTCCGAAACCCTGGTTCATGCACTGGACGAGCTGCGCGAAGCCTATGCGCGGTACCAGAAGGACCCTGACTTCGACGCCGAATACCGCCGCGAGCTGAAGCATTTCGTCGGCCGCCCGTCGCCGATCTACCACGCGCAGCGCTGGAGCGAGACGCTCGGCGGCGCGCAGATCTACTTCAAGCGCGAAGACCTGAACCACACCGGCGCCCACAAGATCAACAACGTGATCGGGCAGGCGTTGCTTGCCAAGCGCATGGGCAAGAAGCGCGTGATTGCCGAGACCGGCGCGGGCCAGCACGGCGTGGCCACGGCCACGATCGCCGCGCGCTTCGGCATGGAGTGCGTGGTCTACATGGGTGCCGAGGACGTGCGCCGCCAGGCTGCCAACGTCTATCGCATGAAGCTGCTGGGCGCCACCGTGGTGCCCGTGGAAAGCGGCTCGCGCACGCTCAAGGACGCGCTCAATGAAGCGATGCGCGACTGGGTGACCAATGTCGAAACCACGTTCTACATTATCGGCACCGTGGCTGGCCCGCACCCGTACCCGATGATGGTGCGCGATTTCCAGTGCGTGATCGGCGAGGAGGCCAAGGTGCAGATGCCGGAACTGGCCGGCCGCCAGCCCGATGCCGTGATCGCCTGCGTGGGCGGCGGATCGAACGCGATGGGCATCTTCTATCCATACATCGAACACAAGGATGTGCAACTGATCGGTGTGGAAGCGGCCGGCGACGGCCTGGACACGGGCCGCCACGCGGCATCGCTGATCGGCGGCACGCCGGGCGTGCTGCATGGCAACCGCACGTATCTGCTGCAGGACGCCAACGGCCAGATCATCGAGACGCATTCGGTGTCGGCCGGGCTGGACTACCCGGGTGTCGGCCCTGAACACGCATGGCTCAAGGACATGGGCCGCGCGCAGTATGTGCCGATCACCGATGAGGAAGCATTGAAGGCCTTCCACGACTGCTGCCGCATCGAGGGCATCATCCCGGCGCTGGAATCGAGCCATGCGATTGCGTACGCGTGCAAGCTGGCGCCGACGCTGGGCCGCGACAAACTGCTGCTCGTGAACCTGTCCGGTCGTGGTGACAAGGACATGCACACGGTGGCCGAACGCGCGGGGTTGAAGCTCTGATGCGCGCATTGCCTCCCAACACATCGCTGCCCCAGTCCGAAGAAGGCGGGGCAGGTTCCGAACCGTTCGACATCCTCGATACGGCCACGATGCGCCTCTACCAGGAGGACGCGCTGGAAGGGATCAAGCGGATCCCCGACGGCTCGATCGACCTGGTTGTGGCGGACCCGCCCTATGGCCTGGGCAAGGACTACGGCAACGACTCCGACCTGCTGTCGGGCGACGCCTATCTCGAATGGTCCGAGCGCTGGATGGATGCGATCGTGCCAAAGATCGCGCCGCGCGGCACGCTGTACCTGTTCTGCACGTGGCAGTACTCGCCCGAGCTGTTCGTCATGCTCAAGCGGCGCATGACGATGATCAACGAGATTATCTGGGACCGCCGCGTGCCGAGCATGGGCGGCACCACGCGCAAGTTCTCGTCGGTGCACGACAACATCGGCTTCTTCGCCCGTCAGCGCGACTACTACTTCGATCTCGATCCGGTGCGGATTCCGTACGACGCCGAGACCAAGAAGGCCCGTAGCCGTCCACGCTTCGAAGGCAAGAAGTGGCTCGAAGTGGGCTACAACCCGAAGGACCTGTGGAGCGTGCCGCGCATTCACCGTCAGGACCCGGAGCGCGCCGACCATCCGACGCAGAAGCCGCTCGAGATCGTCGAGCGCATGGTGCTGTCGTCCTGCCCGCCGGGCGGCATCGTGCTCGATCCGTTCACGGGTAGCGGTACGACCGCCGTGGCCTGTGTACGGCACGGCCGCCGCTTTGTCGGGTTCGAGATGAATCCGCAATACGCGGGACTGGTGCGCGATCGCGTGACCGCTGCGCAGCCCGTCTACGCGCCGCTCAGGCCCGAAGTGTCCGAAGCGCCTGAAGTTGCCGCCGCCGCCAATGACGATGCCGAAGACGCATCGCCCGTGCAACGCCTTATCTGATTGCCACTGACATGTCCCGTATCCAGAAGACTTTCGCGGCACTGACCGCGCAGCAGAAGAAGGGCCTGATTCCGTTCATCACCGCCGGCGATCCGGCGCCCGGGCTGACCGTCGACCTGATGCACGCACTGGTGGCCGGTGGCGCCGACGTGATCGAACTCGGCGTGCCTTTCTCGGACCCGATGGCCGACGGCCCCGTGATCCAGCGTGCTTCCGAGCGCGCACTGGCGCAGGGTGTATCGCTGACCCAGGTGCTGGGCTGGGTGGCGGAGTTCCGCAAGACCAACGCCACCACGCCCGTGGTGCTGATGGGCTATGCGAACCCGATCGAGCGCATGGGCGAGGAAGCGTTTGCCAAGGCGGCAAGCGCAGCTGGCGTGGACGGCGTGCTGGTGGTCGATTATCCGCCCGAGGAATGCGAGTCCTTCGCCACGCTGATGCGTGCGAACCAGATGGACCCGATCTTCCTGCTGGCGCCCACCTCCACCGACGACCGCATCGAGGCCGTGGCGAAGGTGGCCAGCGGCTACCTGTACTACGTATCGCTCAAGGGCGTGACTGGTTCGGCAACGATCGACCTCGACAGCGTGGCCGCGCGTCTGCCGCTGATCAAGCAGCACGCCAACCTGCCGGTGGGCGTCGGCTTCGGCATTCGCGATGCGCAGACGGCCCGCGCCATTGGCAGCGTGGCCGATGCCGTGGTGATCGGCAGCCGCCTGGTGCAATTGCTGGAAGACGCGCCGCGCGAGAAGGCCGTGGAGTCGCTGCGTGCCTTTATCTCCGAGATCCGCCAGGCACTGGACGCCTGAAATCGTGTCCAACGCCTGACGTGCTGCTGAAAAAAACAGCGCCAATTGTGATCCAAAATGCACAGTTGGCGTGTTTTGCTTAGGCTTGACGTGCCGGGCGTGGTAAATTCGCGGCCTGATTCCCTGCGGTCCCTGTATTCGCCCCTCCCGAAGGAGGCTGGCGCGCGGATCGCAGTTATCCGAAAGGAGCTTTCATGAGCTGGTTGGATAAACTCCTGCCTCCCAAGATTCAACAGACCGACCCGTCCACCCGCAAGGGCATTCCGGAAGGGCTGTGGGTCAAGTGCCCGTCGTGCGAGGCTACGCTGTACCGTACCGACGTCGAGGCAAATCTGCACGTCTGCCCGAAGTGCGACCACCATATGCGCATCGGTTCGCGCGAGCGTCTGGACAAGCTGCTCGACGCCGAAGGCCGCTATGAAATCGGCCAGGAAATCGTGCCGGTGGACGCGCTGAAGTTCAAGGACACCAAAAAGTACCCGGATCGCATCAAGGCCGCCATGGATGACACTGGCGAGACCGATGCAATGGTGGTGATGGGTGGCGCGATCCACACGATCCCCGTGGTCGTGGCCTGCTTCGAATTCGAGTTCATGGGCGGTTCGATGGGCTCGGTGGTGGGCGAGCGTTTCGCGCGTGGCGCCCAGGCGGCGCTGGAGCAGAAGGTGCCGTTCATCTGCGTGACCGCCACGGGCGGTGCGCGCATGCAGGAAAGCCTGCTGTCGCTGATGCAGATGGCCAAGACCACGGCCATGCTCAATCAGCTTTCGAATGCCAAGCTGCCGTTCATCAGCGTGCTGACCGACCCGACGATGGGCGGTGTTTCGGCAAGCTTCGCGTTCCTCGGTGATGTCGTCATCGCCGAACCGAAGGCACTGATCGGCTTTGCCGGCCCGCGCGTGATCGAGCAGACCGTGCGCGAAAAGCTGCCGGAAGGCTTCCAGCGTGCCGAGTTCCTGCTGCAGAAGGGCGCCATCGACATGATCCTCGATCGCCGCAAGTTGCGCGCGGAACTGGCCCAGCTGCTGGCGCTGCTGCAGAAGCAGCCGGCCGACGCGGTGGCCTGACGCGACAGTACGTTTTGCAGGACAATGGCGCGGGTGCCTGATACCCGCGCCATTTTGCTTTTATAGCCTCAACCAGCATGCCCATCTTCCACAATCTCCCCGACTGGCTCGCACATCTGGAAACCGCTCACCCCGTGGGCATCGACATGGGCCTGACGCGCATCACGCGCGTCAAGGAAGCGCTGGGCCTGCGCATCGACGCCGTGGTCTTCACGGTGGGGGGCACGAACGGCAAGGGGTCGACCTGCGCGATCCTCGAACGCATCCTGCTGGAAGCTGGCTACAAGGTGGGCCTGCATACCTCGCCGCACCTGATCACGTTCAACGAACGCGCGCGCATCAATGGCGAGCAGGCCACCGACGCCCAACTGCTGCCGCACTTCGAGGCTGTCGAACGTGCCCGCATGAGCTTTGCGGACCCGGTCAGCCTGACCTACTTCGAATTCACGACGCTAGCGATCATTCACATGTTCGCCGCGGCCGGACTTGACGCGATGATCCTTGAAGTCGGCCTTGGCGGCCGGCTCGATGCGGTCAATGTGATCGATACGGACTGCGCGGTCATCACCAGCGTCGACATCGACCATACCCAGTACCTCGGCGACACCCGCGAGAAGATCGGCTACGAGAAGGCCGGCATCTTCCGGCCACACAAGCCTGCGATCGTGGGCGACCCGGTGCCGCCGCAGTCGCTCATCGACCACGCCGAGGCAATCGGCGCGAACCTGTGGCTCGTGGGCCGCGATTTCCGACACCAGGCCGCTCCGGGCCAGGAACGCCAGCAATGGGACTGGGCCAGTCGCGAGCGCAAGCTGAATGGCCTGGGCTATCCGGCGCTACGCGGGGCCAACCAGTTGCTGAACGCCTCGGCCGCGCTGGCTGCGCTGCAGGCCATGCGCCCGCAGCTGCCCGTGAGCGCGCAGGAAGTGCGCAATGGCCTGGCTTTCGTCGAGTTGCCGGGCCGGTTCCAGGTGCTGCCAGGCCGTCCGGCAGTGATTCTCGATGTCGCCCATAACCCGCACGCCGCGGCCACGCTGGGCCAGAACCTCGAGAACATGGGCTTCTTCCGCTACACCTATGCGGTATTCGGCGCCATGCACGACAAGGACATCGCGGGCGTGCTCGCCCATGTGGCCGACAAGGTCGATCACTGGTGCCTGTGCGACCTGCCAACCGACCGCGCCGCCACGGCTGCGGACCTGCGCGAGAAGCTGGACGCAACCGGCTTCCGCGAGGGCCCGGACAATACCGCGGCGTGCTTTTCCAGCCCGGAAATGGCCTATCGCGATGCTGTCGAGCGAGCCACCGAGGATGATAGAATTCTGGTCTTCGGCTCGTTCTACACAGTGGCCGGCGTGATGGCATATCGTGCCACGCAGGCCAACTGATCCGAAACGGCATCGCACCGAACACCACTCTTTGGGCATCTATGGGTCTGCTTTCGCTGTTCTCGTCCCGCAAGGGCACTGATCCGGCACCCGAACGCGGTCGCCGCACGCGCGCAGAACCGGGCGCCGGTATTGGCGCGTCGCGCCGGCTGGCCGAGGATTACGCCGACGATACCCTCGATCCCGACTTTCCCCAGAAGCAACGTGCACGGCGCCGTCTGATCGGTGCAGTGGTGCTGCTGGCGGCGGCGATCATCGTGTTGCCGATCGTGTTCGAGCACAAGCCGCGCCCTGTCTCGGAAGACGTGGCCGTGAGTGTGGCGAACGGGCAGGGCGCCGCGCAGAAGCCGAAGGTTGAAGCGCGCAAGGCCGCACCGCTGCCGCCGTCCGCCAGCGCCAGCCGCAATGACGCGGCGCTTGATGCGGGCGAGGAAATCGTCAGCGCACCTGCCGCGGATAAATCGGACAAGCCCAAGGCCGACGTGAAGGCTGATGTGAAGGCCGACAGCAAGGCCGACAGCAAGGCTGCCGAGACTAGGGTCGCCGATACCAAGCCGGCTGACAAGGCGGACAAGCCTGCCGCGAACACCAAGTACCTGATTCTGATTGGCGCGTTCGCTTCGGAAGATCGCGCGAAGAACTGGCTGGCCAAGCTCAAGGAGAGCAAGGTGCCCGCCTATGTGGAAAAGAAGATGCTGGCCGATGGCGAGCGGAACCTGCTGCGAGCGGGCCCGTTCACCAGTCGCGAGGCCGCCGATGCGGCGGACAAGAAGGTCAGGTCGATCGGACTGACCTCGAAGATCGTGGAGCAGTAACGGCTCGTGTCGCAGGACGGTAGTCCGCTTCGCCCCCCATCTGACAGGAACGCATCGGACTGGCGCCAGACGCATGGCTTTCACTTTTTTTGATTACGCGGTTGCATTCATCGTTGTGGCTTCGGGCCTGATCGGCGTGTTGCGCGGGCTGGTGCGCGAAGTGCTGGCGCTGGTGGGCTGGGTAGTGGCCTTTGTGCTGGCCTATCACTTTGGCGGCATGGCCGCGCAGTGGATGCCAGCGTCGCTGCCGGGCGGTGAACTGACACGCAGCGCGCTGGGCTTTCTAGCCGTATTCTTCGGAACATGGATCGTTTCGGCGCTTGCCGGAGCGGTGCTGGGCCAGTTGCTTGAATCCACCGGCCTCAAGCCCGCGGACCGCGGCCTTGGGTTGGTGTTCGGGCTGGCGCGAGGCGCGCTGGTCGTGATGCTCGTCGTTGTGCTGGCGGGGCTCACGAAGCTGCCAGAGGAGCCTTTCTGGCGGGACGCAGTGTCGCGCCCCTATGTGATGCAGGCCATGGACGAACTGCGGCACTGGCTGCCGCCGGACCTGGCCAAGTATGTAAAGACGTGAGCGCCTCCGCGCAGGATGCACTCGCGGCGTAGTGAACGCAGATCCCGTTTCCCCATGACGGGAGTGCGCCCCTGAATCAATTGCCTTTCCTGGGAGTTCGGCATGTGCGGTATCGTCGGTGCGGTTTCCACCAGCCCTGTCAACCAACTCATTTATGACAGCCTGCTGCTGTTGCAACACCGCGGACAGGATGCAGCCGGCATCGCCACGGCCAATGGCAGCACCTTCCACATGCACAAGGCCAACGGCCTCGTGCGCGATGTGTTCCGCACGCGCAACATGCGCAGCCTGCCCGGTAACTCGGGTATCGGGCAAGTGCGTTATCCGACGGCCGGCTCCGCTTCGAGCGAGGAAGAGGCCCAGCCGTTCTACGTGAACGCGCCGTACGGCATCATCCTGGCCCACAACGGCAACCTGACCAATTCGGAACAGCTTCGCGAAGAAATGTTCCGTCGCGACCGTCGCCACATCAACACGCATTCGGATTCCGAAGTGCTGCTGAACGTGCTGGCCGATGAACTGCAACGTGGCAGCAACGGCAACGCACTGGACCCCGAGACGATCTTCAAGGCCGTGTCCGGCATGCACCGCCGCGTCAAGGGCGCCTATGCGATCACGGCCCAGATCGCCGGATATGGCCTGCTGGCCGTGCGCGATCCGTTCGGCATTCGCCCGCTGTGCATCGGCAGCGTCGACACGCCGACCGGCAAGGAATACCTGATCGCATCGGAATCGGTGGCCCTGGAAGGCATGGGTTACCGCATGGAGCGGGATGTGGCCCCGGGCGAGGCGATCTTCATCGATCTCGATGGCAAGTTCCACAGCAAGCAGTGCGCCGACAATCCGGTGCTTACGCCGTGCATTTTCGAGTACGTCTACCTGGCGCGTCCGGATTCGTGCATCGATGGCGTGCCCGTCTACGACGCGCGTCTGCGCATGGGCGACTACCTGGCCGAGAAGATCCGCCGCGAAGTGCCGGCAGGCGATATCGACGTGGTCATGCCGATTCCCGATTCAAGCCGTCCGGCTGCCATGCAGGTGGCCAACGCGCTGGGCGTGCCGTACCGCGAGGGCTTCTTCAAGAACCGCTATGTGGGCCGCACGTTCATCATGCCGGGCCAGGCCGTTCGCAAGAAGTCCGTGCGCCAGAAGCTCAACGCGATGGGCGTCGAGTTCAAGGGCAAGAATGTGCTGATCGTCGACGACTCGATCGTGCGTGGCACCACGTCGTTCGAGATCGTGCAAATGGCGCGCGATGCGGGTGCCAAGAAGGTTATCTTCGCCTCGGCCGCGCCGCCGGTGAAGTTCCCGAACGTGTACGGCATCGACATGCCGACGCGCGCAGAACTGGTGGCCCATGGCCGCACCGACGAGGAAGTGGCACGCATGATCGGCGCGGACCAACTCGTGTACCAGGACGTGGAAGCCATGAAGCAGGCCGTGCGCGATATCAACCCGAACCTGCGCGACTTCGATGCATCTTGCTTCGACGGCAAGTACGTCACCGGCGATATCGACGAAGCCTATCTGGATCGCCTTGAGACCGCCCGCAGCCAGGCGGACCGCGAAGGCACCAATGGTGGTGAAACCGAACGTTCGCAGTTGCACCTGCAGCGCTCGGGCGGCAACGAATAACGACAATCTTCGGAAGGCAGCAGAGCACCATGAGCGAACCGTTCAACCCCGATTCCTACGGCATCGATACCCTCGGCGTGCGCGCCGGCACGCTGCGTACCGGCGAGTTCATGGAGCACTCCGAGGCGATGTACCTGACCTCGAGCTTCTGCTTCAACAGCGCCGCCGAGGCCGCGGCGCGCTTTGCCAACTCGGAAGAGGGCTACACCTACTCGCGCTTCACCAACCCGACCGTGTCGATGTTCCAGTCGCGCCTGGCCGCGCTGGAAGGCGCCGAGGCGTGCATGGCCACGGCATCGGGCATGAGCGCGATCCTGTCGGTGGCGCTTGCTGCGCTGCAGGCCGGAGATCATCTGGTCAGCTCGCGCTCGATCTTCGGATCGACGATGACGCTGTTCAACACGATCCTGGGCAAGTTCGGTGTGGAGACGACCTACGTCGACGGCACCGATCTGGCGGCCTGGCGTGCTGCCGTGAGGCCGAACACGAAGCTGTTTTTCCTGGAAACGCCGTCGAACCCGCTGACAGAGGTGTCGGACATCGCTGCGGTCGCCGACATCGCCCACAACGCCGGTGCGTTGTTCGTCGTTGATAACTGCTTCTGCTCGCCGGCCCTGCAGCAGCCGATCAAGTTCGGCGCGGATGTGATCGTGCATTCGGCGACGAAGCATATTGACGGCCAGGGGCGCGTGCTGGGCGGTGCGGTGCTGGGCAAGCACGATTTCATCATGGGCAAGGTGTTCCCGTTCGTGCGCACGGCCGGCCCGACCCTGTCGGCGTTCAACGCCTGGGTGATGCTCAAGGGCATGGAGACGCTGGCGATCCGCATGGAGCGTCATTCGCAAAGCGCGCTGGCCATCGCCGAGTTCCTGGAAGCCCATCCGGCAGTGAACCGCGTGTTCCACCCGGCGCTGAAGTCGCATCCGCAGTACGAGATCGCGCAGCGCCAGCAGAGCGGCGGTGGGGCAATCGTGTCGTTCGAACTGAAGGGCGCAACGCCGGAAGCCATGCGTGAGAATGCCTGGCGTGTGATCGACAATACGAAGCTGTGCTCGATCACCGGCAATCTTGGCGACACGCGCACGACGATCACGCATCCGTACACCACGACGCACGGGCGGGTGGCCCCGGAAGTGAAGGCGGCCGCGGGCATCAGCGAAGGCCTGATCCGTCTGGCCGTCGGCCTGGAATCGGTGGAAGACCTGAAGGCCGATCTGCTGCGCGGCCTGGGGCAGTAAGCCAATGTTTGCTCCCCTCTCCCACGTCGTGGGAGAGGGGAGTCCTCTCACCGCAGCATCCTCTTCCTCAGCAGTACCAGCGCTACCGTCAGCGCCACCACTGCATACACGGCCAGCACGGCAACGTGCAGCACCACATTCTCCACCGGCCGGCCCAGCATCAACGGACGAATCAGTGCCACGGCGTGCGCCAGCGGCAGTACCTGCGTGGCCACCTGTGCGCCCTGGGGCAATTGTTCGAGCGGAAAGAACACGCCCGAGAGCAGCAGCATCGGCGTCATGACCAGCGTCTGGTAGAACATGAAGAAGTCGTAGCTCGGCGCCAGCGCGGTCACGATCATCGCCAGGCTGGCAAACGCGACGCCTGCCAGCACGATGACCGGCAGCGCCCAGAGTGCGCCAGGGAACTGCGCATAGCCGAGTAGACCCGCCACAAGCATGATCGCCACGCCGGACAGTACGGCCTTGCTGGCGGCCCACAGCACCTCGCCCAGTACCACGTCACCGAGTGTCAGCGGCGCGTGCATGATCGCCTCCCAGGTGCGTTGCACATGCATGCGCGAGAACGCCGAGTACATTGACTCGAAGCTGGCTGACATCATGACGCTCGACGCCGTCGTGCCGGCCGCGAGAAACGCGATATACGACACGCCGTGCACATTGCCGACCAGCAGCCCGAGCCCGAGACCCAGGCCGAACAGGTAGATCATCGGATCGGCCAGGTTGCCGATCAGCGACGGAATGGCCAGCTTCTTCCAGACCATGTAGTTGCGATACCAGACCATCATCCAGTTGCGCGCATTGCGTGGCAGCAGCGGCTGGGGATAGTGCTGGTGGGCCTGCGCGGCGCCCGATGCGCTGGCGACGACGGCGTCGGGCCTGCGTGGTGGGTCAAGTTTGGGGTCAAGTTCGGGGTCAAGTTCGCTCATCTCAATCCCTCATCTCGCGGCCGGTCAGTTTGAGGAACACGTCCTCCAGGTTGGCCGGGCGGTGCAGATAGCGCACGCCACCGTTGCCATGCAGCGCCGCCAGCAGTGGCGCAGGCTCACGTACATAGCAGAACAGCGTTTCGCCGCGCATTTCGGTACGCTCGGCCAGCGGCGTCAGTGTGGCGCGCAGCGGGTCGAGTTCGTCGCCGTAGACTTCCACCACATCACAGCCGATCTCGCGGTCGATCAGTTCGTGCGGCTTGCCCTCGGCAATCTTGCGGCCTGCGTCGATCACACACAGATGGTTGCAGAGCCTTTCCGCCTCTTCCATGAAGTGCGTGGTCAGCAGGATCGTCTTGCCGGCGGAAAGCAGCGACTTGAGCCGCTCCCAGATCAGATGGCGGGCCTGCGGATCAAGGCCCGTGGTCGGCTCGTCCATCACCAGCAGGTCGGGATCGTTGATCAGCGCGCGTGCCACGGTCAGGCGCCGGCGCATGCCTCCGGAAAGGTCGCGCACCTGCGCGTCGGCACGGTTCTCCAGTCGCGCAAATTCGAGCAGCTTCGGCACGCGCCGAGAGATTTCGGCGGAGGAAAGGCCGAAATAGCGGCCGAAAATCCGGAGGTTCTCGATCACCGAGAAGTCAGGATCGAGGTTGTCGAACTGCGGCACCACCCCGACGCGCATGCGGGCCTGGGGGGCGCGCTGCGGAATCGGTTCGCCACACAGCATCAGCGTGCCCGATGCAGGGGTGGTCAGGCCAAGCAGCATCCGCAGCGTGGTGGTCTTGCCGGCGCCGTTGGGGCCCAGCAGGCCATAGCACTGGCCCGGCTGGACTTCCAGGTCGAGGTTGTCGACCACTACGTGGTCGCCATAGAGTTTGCGCACGTTGCGCATCTGGAGGATTGCAGTCAAGGCGAGGCCCCGAGGATGCGATATCTGCCATTATGCAGGGCATCGCGCGGCGCATTGTTGGCGAATCGCGGCGAGACAATTCCATTTGCGGCGCCGCGGGCCCGCTGGCGGCGTTGTGGCGTTCGGCGTACGCTTGGCGTTCCGGAAAAAGGGTGATCGCTCATAGGTGGCGCGCGACTGGGCGACAGGGACGAAAAGGGGACGAAAAAGAAAAGGGACGAAAAAAAACCGCCAGCATGCTGGCGGTTTTTTTGGGCAATGCGCGAATCAGTAGAGCTTCTTCGGCAGCATTTGCATGCGCAGACGCTTGCGCAGGCGGGCCTCGGCAGCCTTCTTCTTGCGCTTGCGCTCAGTCGTCGGCTTTTCGTAGGCGGTGCGGCTCTTCAGTTCCACGATCAGGCCAGTCTGCAGAATGGCGCGACGGAAACGACGCATTGCAACTTCAACGGGCTCGCCCGGTTTCAGAACGATCTTAGTCAATTCAGTCCTTCGGAAATTACCGCCAGGGGCGGTGGGTTCATAGGGGGAAACGTGTCACGTCGGGCTCCGGAGCCTTTCGCGACGGTGGTAGTGCACACAGCGGCGAATGCCGTGGTGCGCCCCTAGAACCTGCTGTGGACCGAGATCCGTACTGCCTGTGTCAGGGGTGATGGGCCAAATTTTCCTAGCTAGGTAAAAACTTGGCGGGCTACCTGTTTCCGTGGATATTGCGCAAGAAATACGCCGGTAAGCTTTTACAGGTATACCGGGGATGAGTCAAGTAAATCAGGGCAATCGAACATCATACACCAGGAAATGTGCGCGGGAACCACCAAACTCCGGATTGGCATTACTGCAACAGGCTGCACCATGCCGAGACCAGCAGCACGAGTGCCATGAGGCGATCAAAGCGCTTCATCAGCGCCGGCGAGCGGATGAAGCGGGTGGCGCCTGCGCCGAGGGCCGCCCACGCGCTCATGCATGGTAGTGAGACGACGAAGAAAATGAGCGACAGAAGCATCACTTGATGCGACTTGTCGGTGCCGTGGCCTGCGAAGACGCTCACGACAGCCAATGCCATCATCCAGGTCTTCGGATTCACGAGTTGCAGTCCCGCTGCGCCCATGAAGCCCAGCGGGCGCTTGCTGTCGCCGCTGATCTCCACGCCTGCGGCAGGGCTGCTCCAGATCTGCCACGCAAGCCAGGTGAGCCAGAGTACGCCGGTCCAGGCCATCACGCGCTGCACGAGCGGGTGGGCCACCAGTATGTCGCCGATGCCGATGCCAACGGTCAGGACAAGCAGTGCGGCGCCGCCGCAGCCACCGAGGATGATTGGCAGTGTCGCTACCACGCCGCGGCGCGCGCTGTGGCTCAGCACGATAACGTTGGTCGGGCCGGGCGTGATCGATGCAACGATTGCGAAGAGCAGGAAAGGGACGAGGGGCAGGGTATCAAGCATGTGGCCATTGTTGCGGCCGATGCTTTATGCGTCTGGAAGATTTGAGCAGCGCTTTCGATAGTGCGCGGGCGTCAGGCCATAGGCGCGGCGGAACCAGCGGCCCAGATGGCTCTGATCGGCGAAACCGAGCGCGACAGCGACATCGGCTGGCGTGGCGCCGCGAGCAAGCAGATGGCGCGCGCGGGCCAGTCGCAACTGCACCAGATAGGCATGCGGTGCGAGCCCGAACGCCGCCTTGAACGCGCGTGTCAGGCGATAGCGATCCACGCCGCAGACCGTGGCCAGATCATCGAGCCCAATGTCCTGGTCAAGGTGATCGTGCAGATAGTCGCGTGCGCGCTGTGCCACCAGGGGCAGGCGGGGATCGACACCATGGTTCGCGCGCCAGTGCAGATGCGCGGTCAGTTCGGTTAGCAGCGCATCGAGCGCAGATTGGCGGACGATGCGCAGCTCGGGCTGCTGCAGCACGTTGTATGCGCGGCCGATGGCCGTGATCAACGCGGGATCTTCCCTCAGGGTTTGAGAAAAGCCAGGTTTGCAATGTGCCGGAGCTTCCTCGAACAGCGCGCGCAATTCGCGCTCCATCCATTGCGCATCGAGGTAGAGCATTGAATAGGTGAAACCCTCGGGCGCAACCGCGTAGCCGTCGTGAATCTCGCCCGGTTCAAGTGTGAAGACCTTGCCAGGCGTGCTGCGCTGGATTTCGCGGCGGCAGTGGAATTGCTGGATGCCTTGTTCGGTGTAGCCCACCAGGTAGCTGTCGTGCCAGTGGGGATCATATGCATGACCGGTGAAGTGGGCGCGAATCGTCTCGATGCCTGTGTCGGCATCCTGCTTGAGTTCGATCCAGCTTTGGGGGTTCACTGCGGTTCTACGTTCCGGTTCGGCTGTGGATCATCATATCCGGGGCGGTGCGAACTTTCTGGAACGTTTGTGCGAGGGGGAAGGGGCGCGGGCGCAGAAAAAGAAAAAGGCCGATGCTTTCGCATCGGCCTTCATCTTCTATCGGTTGGCTCCCCGACCTGGGCTCGAACCAGGGACCTACGGATTAACAGTCCGGCGCTCTACCGACTGAGCTATCGGGGAACAGCTGAGAAAGAAATTATAACCAGCTTCTCTTCGTTTCGTCAACAACTTTCTAACGTTTTGTTTTCGTTGGAACTTGTTGCCAGAACTCTGGTTCGCCTCGAAACCGGCCTGCAGCGGGCGTTTCCACCGTTTGCAGCGTTGCCGTGCTCAACAGCGAGGCCGCATTATAGCCAGCTTTTTGATTTACGCAAACAAAAAAACCGCCCGGGGGCGGTTTTTTTGCGTCGGTCTCGGAGATCAGTCGAAAACCGGTGTTTCCACGCCGAGCACCTTGTGCAGCTTCGGCGAAGTCGTCGTGTACTGCATGTGGATCTTCTTATCCGGGAAGATGTACGGCGCAGCGCCGAACGCAGCCAGCGCGGCCTCGTGGAAGCCCGACAGGATCAGCTTCTTCTTGCCCGGGTAGGTGTTGATATCACCCACGGCGAAGATGCCCGGGATGTTCGTTTCGAACTTCTCGGTATCCACCTTGATCTGCTTGCGCTCGAGGTCCAGGCCCCACTCGGCGATCGGGCCAAGCTTCGGCGACAGACCAAAGAACACCAGCACGTCGTCAACGGGCATGCGGCGCGTCACGCCGTCGCCGCCGGTCACCTTGATCCCGGTGAGCACGCCGTCCTTTTCTTCATAGTCGCCGATCTGGCCAACCAGGAATTGCATTTCCATCTGTTCGCACAGTTCGCGCATCTTGGCTACCGATGCCGGGGCAGCGCGGAAGCCGTCGCGACGGTGGATCATCACCACCGACTCGGCCTTGCCGACCAGGTCCAGCGTCCAGTCCAGCGCCGAATCCCCGCCGCCGACGATGACCAGGTTGCGGCCATGGAAGCGGCTCGGCTCCTTGACGCGGTAGAAGAGTTGCTTGCCTTCGAACTTGTCGATGCCTTCCACCTTCAGCGTGCGCGGCTGGAACGAGCCAACGCCGGCAGCAATGAAGATGGTCTTGGTGATGAAGCGGGTTCCGAGCGAGGTTTCGACGAAGAACCGGCCGTCTTCGCGGCGCTCGACGACGCTCACTTCCTGGCCCAGGTGGAACGTCGGCGAGAACGGCTCGATCTGCTTGAGCAGATTGTCGGTCAGTTCCTGGCCCGTGCAGATGGGCACGGCCGGGATGTCATAGATGGGCTTGTCCGGATACAGCTCGACGCATTGGCCGCCCACTACCTTGAGCGAGTCGATCACGTGCGCCTTGATTTCGAGCAGACCCAGTTCAAAGACCTGGAACAGGCCAACCGGGCCAGCGCCCACGATCAGTGCATCGATTTCCAGCGGCTGGCCGCCGGGGTTTCCGCCAGCCTGATGGGTTGCGGCGGCCACGGGATTTGGAATGCTCAAGTCCATATTCGTCCTGATACGTTGTGGGCACGCGGGTGCCCGGCATTGCTGGAAAGCGTGGGGGACAGCTTTCCGTATTTTCTTAGCGCTGCAGGTATTGCAGCTTGTCGGTGGTGTCCTTCCATTCCTCGGCTTCGGCCAGCGGGGCCTTGGTCTTGGTGATGGACGGCCAGTTCCGGGCCAGCTCGGCGTTCAGGTTGATGAACTGCTGCTGATCGCCCGGAACGTCTTCCTCGGCGTAGATCGCGTTGACCGGGCATTCGGCCACGCAGACCGCGCAGTCGATGCATTCGTCGGGGTCGATGGCCAGGAAGTTCGGGCCTTCGCGGAAACAATCGACCGGACACACATCAACGCAGTCGGTGTAGCGGCAACGGATGCAGGATTCGGTGACAACGTGAGTCATTTCGGTTCCAGAAAAACGGATTCGGTCTTCGATGGGGTGGTCCAAGGCCGCATTCTTGCCCGACGTTCTTGCCTGTCACCCGACTTGCGTCAATGCTGACGCATGTCAATCGGGATAACTCGGGGCGAACGGGGGCCGTGGCCTTTCAGAGACCGATATTGTAGCCGAGCCTTCTGGCAAGGATAGCGAGTCTATATAGCTGGGTCAGATAGTTTTCTTATTTCTTTATGTACTTTCGTCGCAATTCGAGTCGCAAACCGGCCTGCAGGGCGATTTCCTTGGCACCCGGGCATCGAAACCTGCACCAAACGGCTACTATTCCCCTGTATTGCCAGTGGCTTTTGGGGAGGCGGTGTGTGCTGCCTCATGCTCTTCCGGAATTCAAACCACGCACCTTTCGAACGGGGTTACACGCCATGCCGGCTCGTTTTTCGAACCGCCTTGCAGTTTGCCTGCTTGCCGCCGTCCTGATACCGCTACCGCTGGTTGCCCAGACACTGGCGCCGGCGGAGGGGCGCGCGGCACCCATGTCAGACAGCGTGGTTTCGCGGCTGGTAGCGTGGCGCGCGCGGACCGATCAACCGGTGATGCTCTCGTCGCTGACGGCGTTCGAATGGGATAGCTTCAGCGTGATCCGCACCGCCGCTGGCGACGCCATGGCCAATTGCAATCGCGAGGGCTTCCTGCCGTGCGCGCCAGACCTTCAGCCGCCACCCGGCACGTTGATCCAGGTGCTGCGCTTCGATCGCGCGGGGCGGCCGGTCTATCAGGAGCGCATCATGGTCGCGTCGGCCAATTTTGCCGATCCGCTGCCGACTTCGGTGCCGCGTGCGCGAGCCACGCTTGTCACGTGTCCGGACGGGCAGGGCCAGCCACGCTGGTGCGTCCAGTCGCAAGACGGGCAGCCGCAACGGCTGCGCTCGCTCGATGGCGGGTGAGCGGCTTCCACAGGCGGCGCGACGGCGCAAGGCCACACGACTGCCACGGCACTTTCGGTTAGCATGATGGCCTGACTTTAGGTACGCCCCGCCTGGTTTCACTATGATCATCCGCACCCTGCTCGACACCGATCTGTACAAGTTCACAATGATGCAGGTGGTGCTGCACTACTTCCCGCAGGCCCAGGTCGAATACCGCTTCAAGTGCCGCAACGCAGGGGTCGACCTGACCCCCTACGTCGACGAGATCCGCGCGGAGATCGCCCAGCTCTGCCAGTTGCGATTCACCGAAGAGGAGCTTGGCTACCTGCGCAGCATGCGCTTCATCAAGAGCGACTTCGTCGATTTTCTCGCGCTGTTCCACCTGAACGAGAAGTACGTGCAGGTCCAGCCGTCGCCCAAGGGCAATGGCGAGATCGACATCATCATCAAGGGGCCGTGGCTCCATACGATCCTGTTCGAGATCCCGCTGCTGGCGATCGTCAACGAGGTGTATTTCCGGCGCACCCACCCCAGCCCCGATCTGCCGGAAGGGCGCCGCCGCCTGGAAGCCAAGCTGGCGCTGCTGAAGGCGCCGCCGTATGCCGATTGCGTGATTGCCGACTACGGGACGCGCCGCCGGTTCTCGCGCGACTGGCAGGAGGAAGTCCTGCTGTCGGCGCGCAATATCCTGGGTCCGCAGCTTGCCGGCACCAGCAATGTCCATTTCGCGCGCCTGCACGGCATGACGCCGCTCGGCACGATGGCGCATGAGTATCTTCAGGCCTGCCAGGCATTGGGGGCGCGCCTGCGCGACTCGCAGGTCTACGCGCTGGAACGGTGGGCGCAGGAGTATCGCGGTGACCTCGGTATCGCGCTGTCCGATACCTACGGCTTCGACGCGTTCCTGCGTGATTTCGATCTGTACTTCTGCAAGCTGTTCGATGGCGTGCGCCACGATTCGGGAGACCCGTTCGAGTGGGGCGAGCGGATGGTCGCGCATTACTCATCGCACAGGGTGGACCCGCGCGGCAAGACGCTGATCTTCAGCGACGCGCTTGATATTCCGAAAGTCATCGAACTCTACGAACGGTTCCGTGGCCGCTGCAAGCTGGCGTTTGGCGTGGGCACCAACCTGACCAACGATCTCGGCTACACGCCGCTGCAGATCGTGATCAAGATGGTGCGATGCAACGGCCAGCCCGTGGCCAAGCTGTCCGATACCCCCGAGAAGACGATGTGCGATGACCCGGGCTACCTGGCGTACCTGCGTCAGGTGTTCACGGTTCAGGCCGCTGCTTAACCATATTCAGCCGCGTGTGCCGCGGCGCTTCCTATTGCTTCCTATAATCGGCCTGTCCAATCAACCGAGACGCATCCAATCGCCATGGAAACCAATGCCGCCCGCGACCGCATCTTCGCCCGTATCCGTGCCGCCCAGGGCAGGGGGAGCAAGGTGACAGATGGTGAACGCGATGCCGTGGCGGACTACCTCGCGCGTCATCCGCAGGGGCCGCAACCGCCCGTGGGCGACGATCTCGCGCAGGCGTTTATCGTGCAGGCGCAGAAACTGGCCTCGACCGTGGATCGCGTGGCTACGATGGCCGATGTGCCGGCCGCCGTGGCAAGTTATGTCGATGGGCTCAAACTCGAACGGCGTGCCGTTGCGTGGACCAGCCTGGGCGACCTGCCATGGACCGCGCAGAATCTGACCGTCGAATGCCGGCCTCCGGTGCGCGATCCGCAGGGCGATCACGACCATGGCGACCTGATCGGCATCACCGGCTGCTTCGTGGCGATTGCCGAGACCGGTTCGCTGATGCTGCTCTCGGGCCCTGACACATTCGCTTCGGCCGCGTTGTTGCCGGAGACCCATATTGCCGTGGTGCCGGTGTCGCGCATCGTGGCCAATCTCGAAGAGGCATTCGCACGCATGCGGGCCGAGCACGGCCAGCTGCCGCGCGCCACCAATATCATCAGCGGCCCGTCTCGCACGGGCGATATCGAGCAGACCATCGTGCTGGGCGCACATGGTCCGTACCGGGTGCACGTGATTCTCGTCGATCAGGCGTGATCGCAGCCAGAAGCGCGACGGAAGGCGCATTTTGAGACCTTTCTCGCTGGGGTTTGCTTTACACTGGCCCCTTCACGAGAAAGGAGAACCCCGCACGATGCGACGTGTCAGCACACTGCTTCCCCAATTCCTGTTTGCGCTGATGGCGCTGTCGCCGGCATTGAGCCACGCGGCGGACTTTGACGGTGCAACGCTCACGCCAATCTGGGGCCTGCCGTTTGCCGGCATTCTGCTGTCGATTGCGCTGTTTCCGCTGATCGCGCCGAAGTTCTGGCACCATCACTACGGCAAGATTGCAGCGGTCTGGGCCGTGCTGTTCCTGGCGCCGTTCGCCATGAAATTTGGCGTGCATGCCGCGGCGGCCAACACCGTGCACGCGATGCTGTCCGAGTACATCCCGTTTATCGTGCTGCTGACCGCGCTCTACGTGGTGGCGGGCGGTATCTGCGTGCGCGGCAATCTGCACGGTACCCCGCGCCTCAACACGGGCATTCTTGCGCTGGGCACGCTGCTCGCCAGCTTCATGGGCACTACCGGCGCGGCGATGCTGCTGATACGCCCGCTGCTGCGCGCCAACGACAATCGCCGCCACGTTGCGCATGTGGTCGTGTTCTTCATCTTCCTGGTTGCCAATGCGGGCGGCGCGCTGACGCCACTCGGTGACCCGCCGCTGTTCCTCGGGTTTCTGAAGGGCGTGGATTTCTTCTGGACCATGCGCAACATCCTGCCCGAGACGATCTTCATGTGGGTAGCGTTGCTGGTGCTGTTCTATCTGGTCGATCGCCATTACTACCTGAACCGCGAAGAGGAGTTGCCGGTCGCCCAGGACCCGACACCCGATTCGGCGGGCATCCGCATCGAAGGCAAGGTGAATTTCGTGCTGCTGCTGGCCGTGATCGGCCTGGTGCTGATGAGCGGACTCTGGAAGCCCGGTATCGCATTCGACGTGATGGGTACCGAGGTGCCGCTGCCCGCGCTAGTGCGTGACGGCCTGCTGATTGTGGTGACGGTGCTGTCGCTGGTCGTCACGCCACATGCGGCGCGTTCCGGGAACGAGTTCAACTGGGAACCGATTCTCGAGGTCGGCAAGCTGTTCGCGGGGATCTTCCTGACAATCATCCCGGTGATCGCCATGCTGAAGGCAGGCACGGATGGCGCCTTTGCCGGCGTGATTCGTGCCGTGAGCGACGGCAATGGCCAGCCGATCGACAGCATGTACTTCTGGGCCACGGGTGTACTGTCATCGTTCCTTGACAACGCGCCGACCTACCTTGTGTTCTTCAACACCGCCGGTGGCGATCCCGCAACGCTGATGACGCGCGACGCCGCGACGCTGGCGGCGATTTCCGCAGGGGCGGTGTTCATGGGTGCCAACACCTATATCGGCAACGCGCCCAACCTGATGGTCAAGGCGATTGCCGAAAGCCGTGGCGTGCGCATGCCGAGCTTCTTCGGCTACATGGCATGGTCATGCGCCGTGCTGGTGCCTCTGTTCCTGGTGATGACGTTCATCTTCTTCCGCGCATAACAGTCATGAAGCCCTCAGTCCTGGTCACCCGTGCGATCTTTCCCGACGTCATCGAGCGGCTTGCACAGTATTTCGATGTCGACGACAACCAGCAGGATCTGGTGCTCGACGGCGCCGCGCTCCGCGCGCGGCTGGCAGGCAAGACCGGGGTGCTGGCAAACGCGGCCGACCGGATCGACGGCGAGTTGATTGCAGCGCTTCCGCAATTGCGCGCCGTCTGCAACATGGCGGTTGGCTACAACAACCTCGACCTGCCGGCGCTGACGGCTGCAGGCGTCGTGGCCACCAACACGCCTGACGTGCTGACCGAAACCACAGCCGACTTTGGCTGGGCGCTGCTGATGGCTACCGCGCGCCGGGTAACCGAAGGCGAGCACTACCTGCGCGCGGGCAAGTGGGAGCGCTGGAGCTACGACATGCTGGTCGGCATGGATATCTGCGGCAGCACGCTGGGCATTCTCGGCATGGGGCGCATCGGCCAGGGGCTGGCCCGGCGCGCGGCGGGCTTCGATATGCAGGTGCTCTATCACAACCGCAGCCAGTTGCCGGCCGATGTCGAGCGCTCGCTCAATGCGCGCTACGTCACGAAGGCGGAGCTGTTGCAGCAATCGGACCATCTCATCCTGGTGTTGCCGTACAGCGCGGAAAGCCACCACACGATCGGCGCTGCGGAGATCGCGCAGATGAAGCCAACCGCGACGCTGATCAATCTGGCGCGCGGGGGCATCGTCGATGATGCGGCGCTTGCGGCGGCGCTCCACGCGCGCAAGATCTTTGCCGCCGGTCTCGACGTCTTCGAAGGCGAGCCAAGCGTGCATCCGGATCTGCTGACCGTGCCGAACATCGTGCTGACGCCGCATATCGCCAGCGCTTCGGAGAAGACGCGTAGGGCGATGGCCAATCTGGCGGCCGACAACCTGATCGCGGCACTCGACGCGGGCCCGCAAGCCGGGAATCCGTCGACCGTAATCAACCCCGAAGTCATGGCGAGTCGCCGCCGCTGACCGTTCCGCTCCCGGTTTATGTCACTGATTTCCGTTCTGACGTTCGCTGCCGCTGTCGCGGCGGTGCTTTTGCTACTGGTGCTGGTGTGGCGCATGCGCGGAGGCTCCTCGGACGATGGGCTGCTGCCGATGCTCGGGAACCTGCGAGACGATGTGCGCGAGGACACCGCGCGTGGGCTGGAGCGGCTTGAACGGGAACTGCGTACGGAAATCGCCGAAAGTGCGCGCGCCAATCGCGGTGAGGCGGGGCAGCAGATGCTGCGCTTCCAGCAGACGTTGTCGACGCATCTGACGAGCATCGCCACGGTGCAACAGCAGCAGCTCGCGCAGTTGTCGGAAGCGAATGACCGACGCATGGCGGAGGTGCGTGCGACGCTTGAACAAAAGCTGCGTGATATCGAGGCCAACAACGCGGCCAAGCTCGAGGAGATGCGCCGCACCGTCGATGAAAAGCTGCACGCCACGCTGGAGCAGCGGCTCGGAGAATCATTCAAGCTGGTGTCGGACCGACTCGAACAGGTGCATCGGGGGCTGGGCGAGATGCAGTCGCTGGCCCAGGGTGTTGGCGACCTCAAGCGCGTGCTGACCAACGTGAAGTCGCGCGGTACGTGGGGCGAGGTTCAGCTTGAGATGCTGCTCGAGCAAATGCTAACGCCCGAGCAATATGGCAAGAATGTTGAAACCGTGCGCAATTCTGGCGCGCGCGTCGAGTTTGCCATCCGGTTGCCGGGGCGTGAGCTGGAAAGCGGGCCCGTCTGGTTGCCGATCGATGCAAAGTTCCCGAAAGAGCAGTACGAACGCCTGATAGACGCGCAGGAGCGCGGCGATCTGGATGGCGCGGCCGGCGCGAGCCGGGAACTGGAAGTGGCGGTACGGCGGGAAGCGCAGACGGTTGCAGAGAAGTACCTCTCGCCGCCCGCCACGACCGATTTCGCGATCCTCTTCCTGCCCACCGAGGGGCTGTACGCCGAAGTGCTGCGCCGCCCGGGGCTGACCGACCTGCTGCAACGCGATTTCCGCGTGACGGTGGCCGGCCCGACCACGCTGACCGCTCTGCTCAACAGCCTGCAGATGGGTTTCCGAACGCTGGCGCTGGAAAAGCGTTCTAGCGAAGTGTGGGAGGTGCTTGGCGCCGTGAAGACCGAGTTCGGCAAGTTCGGCGAAGCTCTGGCCAAAACGCGTGACACGCTGGTGCGCGCGGCACGCAATATCGAACAGGCGGAGGTACGTACCCGGCAAATGGAACGCAAGCTGCGTACCGTGGAGGCATTACCGGGAGATCTTGCGGAGCAGTTGCTGGGGACGGCGGAAAAGCCAACCTTGGAGCCGGCGCCACCTGAGCAGAATCAGGCCGAAGGGCTGTAGTTGGCCTGTTGTAGTTGCCCTGCAATTGGGCCGTATTCGGGTCGTACTCGGGCCGCATTCGGGCCGTACTTGGGCCGCATTTTCCGCTGGATTTGGCCTCTCTCCGGCAAGCGGGGGAGAGGGCAAGCGCATCAACGGCCGGCCACGCATACATTCATGCGCGGCGGCCAAAGTGGCTCAATGCTGGTCTTCAGGGGTCAGTTCGCGCACGTGCACTTCAATCCCGCCAAAACGGGCTGCCACCCAGTTGTATGCCTTGCAGCCGAGCCATAGCAGACCGAAACCGATCAGTGCATTGAGGATCAGGGCCGTGAAGACGGCGATGCCGGGCAGATCACCATAACGGATGAAGGCCACGAACAATCCCATGGCCACGATCGGCACGGAGAAGCAAAGATAGACCAGCACCAGCGCGCGCGCGGTCTTGACGGGGTGGAGGTACGCGATCTCCTGGTTCATGACGACAGACAAGATATTGGGGAATTCGGTTTTTCGTGCTGCAAGTGTAGCGACTGGGGCCTGCGACGCCTAGTCTGCCCTCCTTATGGATGGGCAATTCGGAACGTCGGCCGGGACTTTCGCTGCCGAGTGCGGCACAAAAACGACACCCTGGCCGCCCTGTCGAGCCCTGCCGCGTCGCGCCAAGCTGTTCAGATCAGCCCGTCAAACAGCATCACTTCCACACTGTCGCCCGCGGCCACCGAGCCCTGTTCGTGCGCAAGCACGATGAAGCAGTTGGCTTCGCTCATGGAGCGCAGCACGCCAGACCCCTGCTGGCCCGTGACACGCACTTCAGGAGCGCCGTCGGCGCCTGCGGCAAGGATGCCGCGCTGGTATTCGGTCCGACCCGGCTTCTTGCGAATTGCACTGGCGCTCCGCACGCGCATCAAAGGCAGCGGTGCGACGTTGGCGCCCATCTGCCGGTGCAGCGCCGCGCGGACGAAGTGGTAGAAGGTGACCATCACCGCCACGGGGTTGCCGGGCAGGCCGAAGAGCAGCGCTTCCCGGCCATTCGACGCAATCCGTCCAAATGCCATCGGTCGGCCGGGACGCATCGCAATCTTCCAGAACGTGACGTCGCCAAGCTGGGCCATGATCTGCTTCGTATAGTCGGCTTCGCCAACAGAAACGCCACCCGAGGTGATGATCGCGTCGGCGTTCTCGCAGGCGCTGCGGAATGCGGCCTCCAGCGCGGCCGGATCGTCGCGGACCACTCCCATGTCGATCAGGTCCACGTTCATTCGCCGTAGCATGCCGTGCAATGTGTAGCGATTCGAGTCGTAGACGCAGCCTGGATCCAGCGGCTCGCCGATCGAGCGCAGTTCGTCGCCAGTGGAGAAAAACGCCACGCGCAGGCGACGGCGCACCTTCACTTCTGCCACGCCGAGAGATGCCAGCAGGCCGATGTCGGCCGGCTGCAGGATTCGTCCCGCTGCCAGGGCAGCCTGTCCGCGTGCCAGGTCCTCGCCGCGCAGCCGTCGGTTGTCGCCAGCGCGCACGGCATCGGCCGCAAATCGGATCTGGTTGCCGCCGGCCTGAGTCTGGACAAACTCCTGCGGCACCACCGTATCGCACCCGTCAGGCATGATCGCACCCGTCATGATGCGCACCGCCTGGCCGGACCCTGCCGGAAGGCCGCAGGCACTGCCTGCGTAGGCCGTGCCGATGACATCGAGCAATACGTCGCCTCCGGCACCGGACAGCGCGGCGCTGGAGAACGCATAGCCATCCATTGCCGAGTTGTCGTGTGCAGGTACGTCGATCGATGAAATCACGTCCTCTGCCAGCACGCGCTCCAGCGCCGAGCGGATTGCCAGTTGTTCAACGCCGCGCACGGGCTCGACCACGTCGCCAATGATGGCGTTGGCCTGCTTCACGGGCAACGCGGATGGATCGTAGTCGGACAGGCAGGAGATGACGGATTGCAGAGAAGGCATGGATCGGTCTCGTGGCGCGCTTGGCGGGTCGAAACAGGGAACGCTCGAAAGCGATGGATAGCGACGGCAGGCGACGATAAACAATAAGTGGACGATTCGAAGTCTAACCGGGACGTCCCGCGCCTTCGTGCATGCGTAGTTCGTCGAGCGTATTGATGTTGGCGAATGCGGCCGCGTCGTCGAACAGCACCTCCGCTAACCGATGGCTCGCCGCCCAGGTTTCAATCTTTCGGCCACCACCGTTGAGGTAGGCGATCAGGCTATCGATGGCCGCAGCGGGCATCAGGCAGAACACGGGCTGCGTCTGGCGTTGGCCGTCCGCGTCGATCGTGACCGGAATCGCCAACTCGGCGCCTTCGGTTTCGATCGCCTTGGCCAGGCGCTGGACCAGATCCGTCGGCAGAAAGGGCGAATCGCAAGGCGCGGTAACCATCCAGCCGGTCTGGCACTGCTCGAGCCCGGCCAGCATGCCGGCGAGCGGTCCGGCGAAGTCGGGCACGGAATCGGTAACCACCGGCACGCCGAACGATTCGTAGGCAGCCAGGTTGCGATTCGCATTGATCAGCATCGCGCCTGTCTGCGCGGACAGGCGCATCAGCGTATGCATGGCCATCGGTACGCCGCGCAGCGGCTGCAGGCCCTTGTCGGTGCCGCCCATGCGGCTGCCTCGGCCGCCGGCCAGGATCAGGCCGGTGATGTCGTCGCGTGAAATCATCGAAATCAATGGAAATGCGCGATAGGAAATGCGCGATACCCGTGTAGGTATCAGCCGCCGATATAGGACATCTCGATCTTGTGTTCGGCGCGCGCCGCGCGTACCGCCGGGTCGCTGCGCTGTTCGGAATAGTTGTCGGTGCGGCCTTGCCAAACCTGGGCGATTGCATTGGCAATCTCCAGATCGCTGTGCCCGCCGCGCAGCAGCGCCCGCAGGTCATAGCCCTCGGTGGCAAACAGGCACAGGTAGAGCCGGCCTTCAGTCGACAGGCGGATGCGGCTGCAGTCGCCGCAGAACGCATGCGTAACGCTCGAAATCACGCCGATTTCGCCACTGCCGTCACGATAACGCCAGCGCTCGGCAGTCTCGCCCGAGTAGTTGGCTGCCACGGGTTCCAGCGGGAAGACTTCGTCAATGCGGCGCACGACTTCGGCCGACGGCAAGACCTCGTTCATCTGCCAGTGGTTGCTGGCGCCAACGTCCATGAACTCGATAAAGCGCGTGATGATGCCGGTGCCGCGGAAATGGCGTGCCAGCGGCACGATCTCGGCATCGTTGGTGCCGCGCTTGACCACCATGTTGACCTTGATCGGCGCCAGTCCTACGGCCTGCGCAACCTCGATGCCATGCAGCACGTCGCGCACGGCAAAGTCCACGTCGTTCATCTTGCGGAACGTGGCATCGTCGATCGCATCCAGGCTCACGCTGACGCGTGACAGGCCGGCATCGCGCAACGATTGCGCCTTGCGCGCGAGCAGCGATGCGTTGGTCGTCAGCGTCAGGTCCAGCGGCTTGCCCGATGCGGTCTCGATGCGGGCGAGCATCTCCACCAGGCTCTCGATGTTCTTGCGCAGAAGCGGCTCGCCGCCGGTCAGCCGGATCTTTTCGACGCCCTGCGACACGAAGATGCGCGCTGTGCGCTCAATCTCCTCGAAACTCAGCAGCTCGGAATGGGGTAGGAACGTGTAGTCCTTGTCGAACACTTCCTTCGGCATGCAGTAGACGCAGCGGAAGTTGCAACGGTCGGTGACTGAGATGCGCAGATCGTGCAGCGGGCGGCCTCGCGTATCGGACACGAGTCCGCCCGGCGCGATGAGTTGCGACGGAATGCTCGGCACCATCGATCGGTATCGATGGTCACGCAGGTCGAGAATGGGGATGACAGTATCGGTCATGGCCTGGGGTAGGACGGTGGCCCGCCGGCGTGTTGGCATCCGGAGGCCCTTCTGCTAGCCATTCTAGCCGAGTGGGGCTCGTCGCACGTGGGTGCGACTGCCGTCACGGGATCACAAATCGCCGCGCGCCACAGCGGTACAGTGTGCGGCGTTGCATCAAGTCAAGGCATCCGGCAACGAAAAAGGGACGGCCTCGGCCGTCCCTTCCTTGCTTCGTCAGCGTGCAGCTACCGCGCGGGTATTACTGCTGTTGTTGCTGCTGCGCCATCTCGCGCTGTGCGTTGCCGCCGGTCTCGACGAGGATCATCGGACCTTCGGGCAGCGGCGGCAGCGGCTTGCGCTCGCGCTGCACACGCGGCGCCGGCGCGACACGTGCAGCGGCTTCCTGCGAGGCACGGTGCTTGTCGCTGTCCGTCTGGACCCACTGCAGGCCAGCCGCAGCCAGCATCGGCTCGAGCGTCGATGCGCTCAGCGAGGCGGCTACTGGCGCGGCGGCGGGCGCTGCTGCGGCAGCTTCCACAACCGTTTCTACCGGCGTGGCAACCGGCGCGGGCACGACATCAGGCGTCACAGCCACGGGCTCGGGCATCACAGGGGCTGCGGCAACCGGGGCGGGCGCAGCCTCGACCGGTGCCACGTACGCGGGCGCAACCTGGGCAGGCGCGGGTGTCACGACCGGTGCGGCTTGCGGTTCAGCCACGGCCGCGAAGACCGGCTCGGCGGCCACCGGCGTTGCCGGAGCAGCTTCCACGTGCGCCACGGCTGCTGCCGTTTCGGGGGCCGTCACAGTCTCGACCACGGCAGGCTGGAAAGCTGCCGGCGCCGATTCCATTTCCGATTCCGATTCCGATTCCGTCACGCCAGCGCTGACTTCGGCCAGGTTGGCTTCGTTGCCATCGATTTCTTCGCCACGGCCGGCGTCGTCGCGTTCACGGCGATAGCGGTTGCGGCCACGGCGATTGCGGCGGCGGCGTTCCTCGCCTTCACCGCTTTCGGTGCCTTCCGCGCCTGCCGGCAGTTCCGAAGCGGTGGCTTCAGCAGCGACGGCAGTGACAGCAGCAGCGGCAACCGGCAGTGCAGGTGCGGCTTGCGCCGCTTCCAGCGCGGTCTGCGGTGCTTCAGGGTTCAGTGCCTCTTCGGTCTCGCGGGCTTCATTGCGCTCACGCTGGCGTTCGCGCTGACGCTCGCGGCGTTCCTGGTTGCGGTCGCGGCGGCCTTCCTGACGTGCCTCGGCACGCTCTGGCTGGGCGATTGCCGGGGTGGCCTGGCCTTCGCGCGGTGCACGCGCCGGGCGCTCGCCACGCTGTTCACGGGGCTCGCGCTGCTCGCGTTGTTCGCGCTGGTCACGCTGTTCACGCTGTTCACGCTGTTCACCGCGCTGGGGCTCGGCACCACGCTGTCCTCGGCCCTGACGGTCGCCGCGTTGTTCGCCACGCTGGCCACGGCCTTCGCGACTCTCACGGGTCTCGCGGCCCTCACCACGGCCTTCGCCGCGCTGGCCACGCTCACCGCGCTCGCCGCGTTCACCACGCTCGCGGCGGCTATCGCCGCGCGGCTGGGCTTCGGCTGCCGGCTTGACCGGCTCTGCTGCGGGTGCCGCCGGCTTGGCGCCGAACAGGCCCTTGAGCCAGGCGATGAAGCCGCCGCTGGCCACCTGCTGGGTAGCCGGGGCGGGGCGTGCCGCAGGCGCCTCGGCGCGCGCGCGCTCGGGGCGCGGCACCGAAACCGGGGCCGGTGCGTCGGGCGTGATGCCCTTGACGGCGGCTTCCTGGCGCGGACGCGCGTCTTCCTTCTTGCGGCTGCTGTAGCTCGTGTCGGCTTCGAGTTCCTTGGCGGCTGCTTCGGCCATGCGATAGCTGGCGGTCGATTCTTCCAGGCGCGGATCGTCGTGGCGCAGGCGCTCGAGCTTGTAATGCGGGGTCTCGAGGTGCTTGTTCGGGATCAGCAGTACGTTGACCTTGAAGCGCAGCTCGATCAGGTTGATTTCCTGGCGCTTTTCGTTGAGCAGGAACGCAGCCACTTCCACCGGCACCTGGCAGTGGATGGCGGCCGTGTTTTCCTTCATCGCCTCTTCCTGGATGATGCGCAGCACCTGCAGGGCGGACGATTCGGTATCGCGGATGTGACCTGTTCCATTGCAGCGCGGGCAGGTGATGTGCGAGCCTTCGGACAGTGACGGACGCAGGCGCTGGCGCGACAGTTCCATCAGGCCGAAACGGCTGATCTTGCCCATCTGCACGCGGGCACGGTCGTGACGCAGTGCGTCCTTCAGGCGCGTTTCCACGTCCTTCTGGGCCTTGCCGGACTCCATGTCGATGAAGTCGATCACGATCAGGCCGCCCAGGTCACGCAGGCGAAGCTGGCGGGCGATCTCGTCGGCCGCTTCCAGGTTCGTGCGCAGCGCGGTTTCCTCGATGTCCGCACCCTTGGTGGCGCGGGCCGAGTTCACGTCAACGGAAACGAGGGCTTCGGTATGGTCGATCACGATGGCGCCGCCGGACGGCAGCATCACCATGCGCGAGTACGCCGATTCGATCTGGTGTTCGATCTGGAATCGCGAGAAGAGCGGCACGTCGTCGCGGTACTTCTTCACGCGGTTCATGTTGTCGGGCATGACCACGCTCATGAAGGCGCGGGCCTGCTCGTAGATCTCGTCGGTATCGATCAGGATCTCGCCGATATCGGGCTGGAAGTAGTCGCGGATCGCGCGAATCACCAGGCTCGATTCCAGGTAGATCAGCAGCGGTGCCTTGTTGTCGCCCGCGGCGCCGTCAATGGCCTTCCACAGTTGCAGCAGGTAGTTCAGGTCCCACTGCAGTTCCTCGGCGGCACGGCCGATACCGGCGGTGCGCGCGATGATGCTCATGCCTTCCGGCACCTGGAGCTGCGCCATCGTTTCGCGCAGTTCCTGGCGGTCTTCACCCTCGATGCGGCGCGACACACCGCCGCCACGCGGGTTGTTCGGCATCAGCACCAGGTAGCGGCCGGCCAGCGAGATGAACGTGGTCAGGGCCGCACCCTTGTTGCCGCGCTCTTCCTTTTCGACCTGGACGATCAGTTCCTGGCCTTCGTGCAGGGCGTCCTGGATGCGCGCGTTGCGCACGTCCACGCCGTCCTTGAAGAACGCGCGGGCCACTTCCTTGAACGGCAGGAAGCCGTGGCGCTCTTCGCCGTAGTTGACGAAGCAGGCTTCCAGCGAGGGCTCGATCCGGGTGATGACGCCCTTGTAGATGTTGCCCTTGCGCTGTTCGCGCCCGGCAGTTTCGATGTCGATATCGATCAGTTTCTGACCATCGACGATGGCGACGCGCAACTCCTCCTGTTGCGTCGCGTTGAACAGCATGCGTTTCATCGCAATACCTCACTCCAGTGTCGCGGGTGCCAATGGGTCATGAATCGGTCATGCCCGCGACGGTCCAGGGAGCACGCGAGGAAAGTGAGCGAGGGCGGGAGAATTGCCGAAGACGCCGGCGCGTACAACGACGCTGCCGGCTGGGCGCGGGTGAAAGGAGAGGCTGTCGGCGTTTTGGCCGTCCCGGTGGACGGGCAGTCTGCTGGGTCCGGGAGAGCGATGTGACACTGCTCCAGATTCAGCGACCTCTGGCGGATGCCGGCTGGCCGGGGGCGACGGGAGATGTCTGCCGTGCTTGCAGCACAGGCATCGCTTCCCATCGCGGCCGGGCCGGGATGGCCAAGACGCGTCAAAGAGCAAGTAATCCGGACGCGGCATGCGCGTGCCTGTACCAATCTGACCTGTCTGCCGGCGGGCGCGCCGCGGCTTTTTGGCGTTCTGCGTCCGGGCGCCAGACGATTCGGGTTTGATCCACAAACTACGCCGAATCGCGGCCGATACTGCAGGTCAGTTGGCAGGTTCGCCTGCCGGGCCGGCACCGATTCCCGGTGCGGGCGGTCTTCTCTCACCGATGCGGATGCCTGATGGCAGGCATCCGCATTGAATTCTTTTCTACCTGAACACTCAGTTCCCACGTGTCGGCCGGCTGAAAGCCGAAGTTGCCTATGGGCAACTTCCTGCGCGCCGGCGCGGCGCGTGCGTGCTGCTGATTGCCACCATTTGCCTGTCTGGCGCCGCGCGGGGTACGCAACATGCGGGAGACAGGCCGGGTTGGCGGCAACCCGAAGTGTAAAATGCGAAATCTCGCGCGGATACTGGTGGGACTACCCAAGACAATGTGTCGGGTGGCCCGCATATTCCTTGCCGATGCGCCACAAAAAAGGCTGGTAAATCGGGCAGGACAATCAGGGTTCGCGCCAAACCTTGCTTACACAGGTCGTGCGTTACCGGTCTTTAGCCGGTAACGGCCGGGAAATTATATTGAAAATGAATGAGTTACGCCATCAAATTGAAATGGAGCCGCGCTCGCGCCCGAGTGGCGCCCAGGTGGCGTATGTGACGGTCGACGAGAGTTCCGAAGGGCAGCGCATCGACAACTTCCTGCTCAAGATCGCCAAAGGCGTGCCCAAGAGCCACATTTACCGTGTGCTGCGGTCGGGCGAGGTGCGTGTCAACAAGGGCCGCGTCGATGCGACATATCGCCTGCAGATTGGAGACGTCATCCGCATTCCGCCGATCCGAGTGGCGGAAAAGCCTGCCGAAGCCAGCGGTTTCGTGCCGGCGGCCGATTTTCCGGTGCTGTTCGAGGACGCCCACCTGCTGATTATCGACAAGCCTGCCGGCGTGGCCGTGCATGGCGGGTCGGGTGTTGCCTTCGGCGTGATCGAGCAATTGCGCCGCGCCAGGCCCGAGGCGAAGTTCCTGGAGCTGGTCCATCGGCTGGATCGCGAAACGTCTGGCGTTCTGGTGCTGGCAAAGAAACGCTCCGCGCTGGTCCATCTGCACGAGCAGATCCGTGGCAATGGCATGGACAAGCGCTATTTCGCGTGCGTATCGGGCGAGTTTCCCAATGCCCGGCAGCACGTAAAGCTGCCTCTATATAAATACAGCACCGCGGATGGCGAGCGCCGTGTGCGCGTGCAGGCGGATGGTTTGCCGTCGCATACCGTCTTCAACCGTGTCGAAGCCTTCGATGGCTACACCTTGCTCGAGGCCGAGCTGAAGACCGGACGGACGCACCAGATTCGCGTGCATCTGCAATCGACTGGCTTCCCGATTGTCGGCGACGACAAGTACGGCGATTTTGCGCTCAACAAGGCACTTTCACGCAGCGGTGTGAAACCGGGGCTCAAGCGCATGTTTCTGCATGCACATCGGCTCACGCTCACTCACCCGGGCACTGGCGCACCGATTACGGTGTCGGCGCCGCTGCCCGCCGAATGTGTTGAATTTCTGCAACAATTGCGGCAGGGGCGGCAAGCCCGCGCCACGGACTGACCCGGGCGCAACCACACTCAAGGCATCAACCAAGGACCGCAATGGCCAGGCAGCGCTTCGATCTGATCGTTTTCGACTGGGATGGAACCCTGATGGATTCCACGCCCACCATCGCCAAATGTATACAGTTGGCCAGCCGTGACCTGGGCCTGCCGGTTCCCGATGACAGTGCGGCCAGCCATGTGATCGGACTCGGCCTGAAAGATGCGCTCTCGTACGCAGTGCCGACGCTCGATCCGGCCGACTACCCCCGGCTGGCGGAACGCTACCGCTTCCATTTCCTGACGCGGGATGCCGAACTCGTGCTGTTCCCCGGCGTGCGCGAAATGCTTGAGGCGCTGCATGCGGAGCATTACTTCCTGGGCGTGGCCACCGGCAAGACGCGCGTTGGCCTGGAGCGCGCACTGGCAACGACCGGCCTCGGCAAGCTGTTCGATGCCACGCGTTGCGCCGATGAGACGTTCTCGAAACCTCATCCGGCGATGTTGCATGAACTGACGCGCGAGCTTGGGCAGGACGTCGGGCGCACCGTGATGGTTGGCGATACGACCCACGATCTCCAGATGGCCATCAACGCGGGCGCACATGGTCTGGGCGTGTCCTATGGCGCGCATCCGGAGGAATCGTTGCTGGCACTGTCGCCAGTGCATTGCGCCAGCTCGATTGCAGATCTGCAGCAGTGGCTGCTCGCGCATGCCTGATACCGGGATGGAGCCGCAACGCCTGTGTGCGGCCGACGCGCTTGTCGAGGGCGGCGTGGGTATCCGCTTCGCGGTCCGGTTCGGATCGCGCGAGATTGGCGCCTTCGTCGTGCGATACGAAGGTGCCGCGCATGGCTACCTGAACCAGTGCGCCCACGTGCCGATGGAACTCGACTGGCAAGAAGGCCAGTTTTTCGATAGTGCGGGCTTATACTTGATGTGCGCTACTCATGGCGCGACCTACGCGCCTGACACCGGCCTTTGCGTAGGCGGCCCTTGCCGGGGCGCCGCGCTGGCGAAACTCCGGATCGAGGAGCGCGAGGGCGCGGTGTTCTGGCTGCCCGAGCCACCATTTTTCCCGTCCGGCACCGAATAAGGCGGAGCCAGGCGGTCACCTGACTTTACCGAGTCCATTCGCATGACAGAACAGCAAAATCCGCCGAACGAACCGGGTCAACCGCAGGATCGTCCTGACGACAGCGGCAAGCTCGAAACGGCGAAGCAGGCAGACTATCCGCTGGAGCGCGAGTTGCAGGCTGGCGACGAAGCCACGCGGCGTGAAGCCGACGAGCGCCGTGCCCGCATGGCCGGCAAGGGTGGTCCTGTCGGCGGGGCCAGTGCCGGCGGAAGCTGGGAGCGCGACGTGCTCGAGAAGGTGCTGATGGCCAGCCTGCGCGAGCAGCGCGCGGCACGGCGCTGGAAGATCTTCTTCAGGTTTGTCGGTCTCGCCATCATCGCCCTGATTCTCTATGCGGCGATCGACTTCAAGGGCGACGTGCTGACCTCCACGTCCGGCCGTCACACGGCGATGGTCACGCTCGATGGCGAGATTGCCGCCGGCACGCCGGCCAGCGCCGATTCGATCAATGCGTCTCTGCAGGCAGCCTTCGCCGATACGTCCGCAGCCGGCGTGATCCTGAAGATCAATTCGCCGGGCGGCTCGCCTGTGCAGGCCGGCATCATCAACGACGAGATCCATCGCCTGCGCAAGCTGTATCCGGACAAGCCGTTCTATGTTGTGGTCGAGGAGATCTGCGCTTCCGGCGGCTATTACGTGGCCGCCGCGGCTGACAAGATCTATGTCGACAAGGCGAGCATCGTTGGCTCGATTGGCGTGCTGATGGATGGCTTCGGCTTCACGGGCCTGATGGACAAGGTCGGTGTCCAGCGTCGCCTGTACACGTCTGGCGCCAACAAGGGCATGCTCGATCCGTTCTCGCCGGAAGTGCCGCGCCAGAAGGGCTATGCCGAGGCCATGCTCAAGGAAATTCACCAGCAATTCATCAACGTGGTGAAGGAAGGGCGCGGCGATCGGCTCAAGAGCGACCCCGAACTGTTCTCCGGCCTGTTCTGGTCCGGTGAGCGTGCCGTGGAACTGGGGCTGGCCGATGGCTTGGGCAGCGCTGACTACGTGGCGCGCGACCTGTTCAAGGCCGAGGACATTGTCGATTACACGGTCAAGGAAAACATTGCCGAGCGCGTGGCCAAGCGCTTTGGCGCCGCAGCGGGATCGGCGGCGATGAAGGTGATGCTGATGAGTGCCAGCGTGCCGTCGGTGCGATAACGCGGCAGGCAGCAAACGCAAAGGCCCCCGGTTTTCACGGGGGCCTTTGTCGTTATTGGGCCAGCAGGGAGAAGATTGCCGGCCGTTTGTGCAGTTCCAGCCGGTCCGGGCGCCAGGCCGAAATTGGCTGAGTGACGATGGTCTCCGTCGGCAGCGTCAGGTCGACGGCGATCGACAGCAGCGTCGTGCCCGAGCAGTGCTGGCGCAGCGCGTCCAGCAGCGCGCCGTTTCGGTAGGGCGTTTCGATCCACACCTGGGTTTGCTGCGCCTTGCGTGAGCGCTGTTCAAGCTCGCGCAGCTTCTGCGCGCGGGCATCGGTGTCGACGGGCAGGTAGCCATTGAAGGCGAAGCTCTGGCCGTTCAGGCCTGAGCCCATCACCGCCAGCAGGATCGAACTTGGGCCAACCAGCGGGCGCACTGTGATCCCGCGGGAATGCGCCAGACGCACCAGGTCGGCACCGGGGTCCGCAACGGCCGGCACGCCGGCCTCGGACAGCAGCCCTCCGTCGTGGCCAGCGGCAATCGGGTCCAGCAGCGCAGCCAGCGCCTCGGCACGCGTATTGATGTTCAATTCGCGAATTTCGATCTGCTGGATCGGATGGGCCAGCGGGGCCGTTTCGCTCAGCTTCTTCAGGAACGCGCGCGCGGTCTTGGCGTTTTCGGCGACGAGGTAGTCGAGCCGCGCTGCAACCTGCTGCACGCCGACGGGGATCACATCCATGACCGGATCGAATTCGTCGCGTTTGCCCAGCGTATTGGGAATCAGGTAGAGGGTGCCAGCCATCGATCAGGCTCCAAAGAACGGATAGCCGGCGTGGCGCAGCATGCTGGTCAGTGCGATCAGCGGCAGGCCGATCAGTGCGGTGGGGTCATCGGATTCGACGCGCGACAATAACGCGATGCCAAGCCCTTCGGCCTTGGCGCTGCCAGCGCAATCGTAGGGGGTTTCAAGACGCAGGTAGGCGTCCAGTTCGGCATCGGACAGGTCGCGGAACGTGGCTCGCGTCTGGATATCTGCAACCTGGGCTTCGCCGGTGCGGCTGTCGAGCAGGCAGAGGGCCGAATGAAATGTGACCGTTTTGCCGCGCATTAGCTGAAGCTGCGCCAGCGCTTTTTCGTGCGAACCGGGTTTGCCGATCTGCTGGTCGTCGCCGAGCGTGCAAACCTGATCGGAGCCGATGACCAGTGCGCCGGGGTGGCGTGTTGCGATCGCCTCGGCCTTGAGGCGGGACAGGCGCAGCGCCGTGTCGGCGGGACGCTCGCCGGCAAGCGGCGTCTCGTCGATATCCGGCGTGGCGACTTCGAAAGGGATGTGCAGGCGCGTGAGCAGTTCGCGCCGATAGGGGGAGCTCGACCCGAGGATCAGGGCAGGGCGGGCATCGAAAGACATGTTGTGGATCTGATTGGAAGGTATGGCGGCGGGTGTGGCGAATGGTATACGGCGTGTATACTTTGACCGCTCCGCAGTTTTCAACGTATAATCGCGCGTTTTAGCCGCACAGGCACGCTCGATGCCGGGATTTGTGTGGCAGACAAGGCATTTTGAGCGATTCAGCCAGTATGAGTCAGCTGACCCAGCCTGCGGCGTCCGCCGGGGCATTCGATCTGCGCGAAACCGATCTTTTCGCCTTCTGTCGCAAGGGCGGCAACGCGGCGGGGGATGTGGCCATGCGCGATTTGCCGCGCATCTTAGCCGAGACGGCCGCGGATGCGCCAGCGGCGGCCCCGGACGAGACGTTCCACTTCACGGTGGCTGGCTTCGTCCGCGAGGAAGCCGTGGCGCCCGGTGCACCCGTTTCGCAGCGGATGTTCCTGGATGTGACGGTCGATGGCCGTGTCTGGCTGGATTGCCAGCGCTGCCTTGGGGTGTATCCCGAACCGATCGCCACGAGCATGCGTTTTGAAGTGGTAGCCAGTGAAGCGGCTGCCGATGCGGCACCGATGGATGATGACGAGACCGATGTGATCGTCGGATCGAAGAAATTCTCGGCGCTGGAACTGATTGAAGATGAAGTGCTGCTGGCATTGCCGACAGCACCGAAGCATGAAGTCTGCCCCGCGGTACACGAGTCGCTCGTGACCGGCGCAGACGGCGAGGTGGAGCCTGAGGCTGCACCCGAAGAAGAAAAGCGGCCATCGCCCTTCGCGGCGCTGGCCGGCCTGAAGACGAAGCACTGACGCCGCATGGGGCGGCGTCGCCAGTAGTCTTTCTGGTAGCTGGTAAAGCATCCGGCCGGGCCCCGGCTACGCCTTGCGCAGGATGCGTGTGTTAATATCGCAAAATTCTCGAAGGAGTCATCATGGCTGTTCAACAGAACAAAAAGTCGCCGTCCAAGCGCGGCATGCACCGTTCGCACGATCACCTGTCGGCCGCGCCGCTGGCCGTCGAACCGACCACGGGCGAAACCCACCTGCGTCACCACATCAGCCCGAACGGCTACTACCGTGGTCGCAAGGTCATCAAGACCAAGAACGACTGACCAGGTCGTCTGGCGTGACCCTGTGTCTCGCTCGCGCACGTTGTCAGGTGTAAAACAGGAAAGCGGCAAGCTCGTTGCCGCTTTTTTGTTGGGCGCTCGGCGCCCGCACGGCAGCGTATTCGCGCGTCCGGCTGATTGCGCCCCCGCGAACCGAGGCGGCGGGTGCCGGCGCGCTTTCCGTATCAGGAAACAATGACGATCAAACTCGCTATCGACTGCATGGGCGGCGATCACGGTGTATCCGTGACGGTGCCGGCGGCGATCAGTTTTCTTTCCAGTCACGACGACGCCGAGATGATCCTGGTCGGCTTGCCCGACGCCATCGGCGCGCAGCTCAAGAAGCTGCATGCAACGGATCATCCGCGCGTGACGGTCGTGGCCGCGACCGAGGTCATCACAATGGATGACCCGGTGGAAGTGGCGCTGCGCAAGAAGAAGGATTCCTCGATGCGCGTGGCTGCCACGCAGGTCAAGGAAGGCAAGGCCGATGCCTGCATCTCGGCCGGCAACACCGGCGCGCTGATGGCGGTATCGCGCTATGTGCTCAAGACGCTTGAAGGCATCGAGCGTCCGGCAATTGCCACGACGATTCCCAACGAGCAGGGCTGGGGCACCACGGTGCTGGACCTGGGTGCGAATGCCGATTGCGAGCCCGGGCACCTGCTGCAGTTCGCACGCATGGCCGAGGCCATGGTGTCTGTCGTGGATCACAAGGAGCACCCGACGGTAGGGCTGCTCAATATCGGCGAGGAAGTGATCAAGGGTAACGAGGTGGTCAAGGCCGCCGGCGAACTGCTGCGCGCTTCCGAGCTCAACTTCTACGGCAACGTGGAAGGCAACGACATCTTCAAGGGTACGACCGACATCGTCGTCTGCGACGGCTTCGTCGGAAATGTGGCGCTCAAGAGCACCGAAGGCCTGGCCAAGATGATCGGCAGCATGATCAAGGAAGAATTCACGCGTTCGTGGTTCACCAAGCTGCTGGCGGCGGTGGCCATGCCCGTGCTGTCGCGCCTGGCGCGCCGGCTCGATCCGGCCCGTTACAACGGCGCCTCGCTGCTGGGCCTGCGCGGGCTGGTGATCAAGAGCCACGGCTCGGCCGACGCCCATTCTTTTGAGTGGGCGATAAAACGCGGGTATGATGCCGCCAGAAACGGCGTCATCGAACGCATAGCAAGGGCCTTCGCCCACAAGTCAGGCGCCGCAGGCGGCCCGACTGGCGGCCCGGAGACAGACGCACCCGACCCACATCCCGATACTCGCGCCGCCTGAGGCCACTCGCTTGCCGACTGCGGGCAGCCGACGCGCCCGCACGGGGGGGCGGCCTGGCGATCATCACGATCCGACACGACATGACCAAGTACGCAAAAATCATCGGTACGGGGAGCTACCTGCCTCCGCGGCGCGTCACGAATGACGAGCTGGCAGCCCAGCTTGCCGAGAAAGGCATTGAGACCAGCGACGAGTGGATCGTCTCGCGCAGTGGCATCTCGGCGCGGCACTGGGCCGAGCCCGACGTCACGTCCAGCGATCTGGCCGTCAAGGCGGCCGAGCAGGCGATCGCCGCGGCAGGCATCGACCGTCAGGACATCGACCTGATCATCGTTGCCACCTCGACGCCCGACTACGTATTCCCGAGCGCCGCCTGCCTCGTGCAGCAGAAGCTCGGCATCACCAACCATTGCGCGGCATTCGACCTGCAGGCCGTGTGCTCGGGTTTCGTCTATGCGATGGCGACGGCGGACAAGTTCATCCGCAGCGGCTCGCACAAGAACGTGCTCGTGATCGGTTCCGAGGTGTTCTCGCGCATCCTCGATTTCACCGATCGCACCACCTGCGTGCTGTTCGGCGACGGTGCGGGCGCCGTGGTGCTGACCGCTTCGGATGAGCCGGGCATCCTGTCGTCGGCAATGCATTCGGACGGCAACCACGTGGACATCCTCTGCGTGCCCGGAAACGTGTCCGGCGGCGCGATTACCGGCAATGCGTTCCTGCGCATGGATGGCCAGGCCGTATTCAAGCTGGCGGTCACCGTGCTCGACAAGGTGGCGCGCGAAGCGATCTCGGCCGCCGAGATGCAGGCCAGCGAGATCGACTGGCTGATTCCGCACCAGGCCAATATCCGCATCATGCAAGGCACGGCCAAGAAGCTCGGCCTGCCGGCGGAGCGCATGGTCGCCACCGTGCACGAGCACGGCAATACTTCCGCAGCGTCGATTCCGCTGGCGCTGGACGTTGCGGTGCGCGATGGCCGCATCAAGCCGGGCCAGACCGTGCTGATGGAAGGCGTTGGCGGCGGCTTCACCTGGGGCGCGGTGCTGCTGCGCATGTAATATGCGGCCGGCGCGCTCGCGTGGATGCGCGGCGCGCCGGCTTGAAAGATGAACTGCTAGGACTGGATTTCAGATGAAATTCGCATTCGTATTCCCCGGACAGGGTTCGCAGTCGGTCGGCATGCTCAACGCATTCGCCGAAAACCCGGTAGTACGCGCCACGCTCGAGGAAGCCTCGACGGCGCTGGGCCAGGATATCGGCAAGCTGATTGCCGAAGGCCCGGCCGAAGAACTGAACCTGACCACCAACACGCAGCCGGTGATGCTGACGGCCGCCGTGGCCGTGTATCGCGCCTGGCTGGAAGCCGGTGGTCCGGCGCCGGCCCTCGTGGCAGGCCACAGCCTGGGCGAGTACTCGGCGCTCGTGGCTGCAGGCGTGATTCCGTTTGCCGACGCCGTGCCGCTGGTGCGATTCCGCGCGCAGGCGATGCAGGAAGCCGTGCCGGTTGGCGAGGGCGGCATGGCCGCGATCCTGGGGCTGTCCGATGACGACGTGCGTGCCGCGTGCGCCGAAGCCGCTGCGGCAGGCGCAGGCGTGGTCGAGGCCGTCAACTTCAATGCGCCGTCGCAGGTAGTGATCGCCGGCAACAAGGCTGCCGTAGAGAAAGCTTGCGAAATCGCCAAGGCGAAGGGCGCCAAGCGCGCGCTGCCGCTGCCGGTTTCGGCGCCGTTCCATTCGTCGCTGCTCAAGCCGGCGTCGGATCGCCTGCGCGAGCGCATGGCCGGTCTTGCGTTCTCGGCCCCGGCAATCCCGCTCGTGAACAACGTCGACGTGGCGATCGTCAATGATCCCGCGCAAATCAAGGATGCGCTGGTCCGCCAGGCCGCTGCGCCAGTGCGCTGGGTCGAGTGCGTGCAGAAGATTGCCGCCGAAGGCGTGACCCATGTAATCGAATGCGGTCCGGGTAAAGTGCTGGCCGGTATGACCAAGCGCATCGACGGCAACCTCGTTGGTGGTGCAATCTTTGATCCGGCGTCGCTGCAGGAAACGCTGGCGCTGCTGAAGTAAGACCAAGGAACAAACGCAACATGAGCAAGACTCTCGAAAATCAGGTCGCGCTGGTGACCGGCGCCTCGCGCGGCATCGGCCGTGCCATCGCGCTGGAACTCGCGCGGCAGGGCGCCACGGTGATTGGTACCGCCACGAGCGAAGCTGGCGCGGCCGGGATCGCCGAGTATCTGTCCGGTGAAGGCCTGAAGGGCAGCGGCGTGGTGCTGAACGTGAACGATCCCGCCCGCTGCGAGGCCGTGATCGACGAGATCATCAAGGCCCATGGCGGTCTGAACGTGCTGGTGAACAATGCTGGCATCACCCAGGACCAGTTGGCCATGCGCATGAAGGACGAGGACTGGAGCGCAGTCATCGACACGAACCTGACCGCCGTGTTCCGTCTGGCGCGTGCCGTGCTGCGTCCGATGATGAAGGCCCGCGGAGGCCGCATCATCAATATCACTTCGGTGGTCGGCTCCACGGGCAACCCGGGTCAGATGAACTACGCGGCGGCCAAGGCCGGCGTGGAGGGCATGACCCGTGCGCTGGCGGCCGAAATCGGCAGCCGCAACGTTACCGTCAACTGCGTGGCACCCGGTTTTATCGATACCGACATGACCAAGGTGTTGTCGGAAGAGCAGCATGCGGCGCTGAAGACCCGGATTCCGCTGGGTCGTCTCGGCCAGCCGGAAGACATCGCCAATGCGGTGGCATTCCTGGCCGGTCCGCAGGCAGCCTACATCACGGGCACTACGCTGCACGTGAACGGCGGGATGTACATGAACTGATGATGTCGTTCGGTTTCGGTTTCGAGGGAGAAGCCTGAAAAAGCCGGACGAAGCTGTTGTTTTTCAAACCAAACGGGTGCGTTTCTTGCAAAGATTGGCAGGCGGATTTTTTGTGGTCCAAACCTGCTAAAATGCGCCCACTTTTTGTCGAACTTCCCTGGAGGGTTACATGGACAATATCGAACAACGCGTCAAGAAAATCGTTGCTGAGCAGCTTGGCGTGGCCGAGGCAGACATCAAGAACGAATCGTCGTTCGTGAACGATCTCGGTGCGGACTCGCTGGACACGGTTGAACTCGTGATGGCGTTGGAAGATGAATTCGGCATGGAAATTCCCGATGAGGAAGCCGAAAAGATCACGACCGTGCAACAAGCCATCGACTACGCCACCGCGCACGTCAAGGCCTAAGCCGTCGTCTTCGCATTCCGAGCCACAGAAGGCAGATCGATGGGACCATCATGGTCCCGTCATGCTGTTTTCTGTGGCTTTCGTCTGTTCGACGAAGCAGAATCGGAATGATCTTGACCCGTTTGGCCCGCAGGCAAACGCCTGGCGGCAGAACAGGCGAGATCGTGAATCAATCCAATTCCGCTTCACGCACTCGTAGGAAAATATAGTGAGCCGTCGTCGCGTCGTCGTCACTGGGCTTGGCCTTGTGTCTCCGGTCGGAAACACGGTTGCCGAAGGCTGGGCCAACCTGGTTGCCGGCAAGTCCGGCATCGCCACCATTACCAAATTCGATCACTCGCCGTTTGCAGTACATTTTGCTGGCGAAGTGAAGGGCTTCAATGCCGAGGATTACATCCCGGCCAAGGAAGCCCGCAATATGGATACGTTTATCCATTTCGGCATTGCGGCGGGTTCGCAAGCGCTCAAGGACAGCGGTCTGGAAATTACCGAGGCCAATGCAGAGCGCATCGGCGTGCTGGTAGGCTCGGGCATCGGCGGGTTGCCGATGATCGAAGACACGCAGATGACGCTGGCCGAACGTGGTCCGCGCCGGATTTCGCCGTTCTTCGTGCCGGGTTCGATCATCAACATGATCTCCGGCCACCTGTCGATCATCCATGGCCTCAAGGGGCCGAACCTGGCTGCAGTGACGGCTTGCACGACGGGCCTGCACAGCATTGGCCTGGCTGCCCGCCTGATCCAGGCCGGTGATTGTGATGCCATGCTGGCCGGTGGCGCCGAATCGACGGTATCCCCGCTCGGTATTGGTGGCTTTGCTGCGGCTCGCGCCCTGTCCACGCGCAATGACGATCCCGCAGCGGCGTCGCGTCCGTGGGACAAGGATCGTGACGGCTTCGTGCTGGGCGAGGGTGCCGGTGTGATGATGCTCGAAGAGTACGAGTCGGCCAAGGCGCGCGGCGCGCGTATCTATGCCGAACTGGTAGGTTTCGGCATGAGCGGTGACGCGTTCCACATGACTGCCCCGAACACCGATGGTCCGCGCCGCTGCATGGTGGCCGCGATCAAGGATGCTGGCATCAATCCGGACGAGGTCAACTACCTCAATGCGCACGGCACCTCGACGCCGCTGGGCGACAAGAACGAAACCGACGCCGTCAAGCTGGCATTCGGCGATCACGCCTACAAGATGGTGGTCAATTCGACGAAGTCGATGACCGGCCACCTGCTGGGCGGCGCCGGCGGTCTGGAATCGGTATTCACGGTTCTGGCGATCCACAACCAGGTTTCGCCGCCGACCATCAACATCTTCAACCAGGATCCCGAATGCGACCTGGACTACGTTGCCAACACGGCACGTGAGATGAAGATCGATGTGGCCGTGAAGAACAATTTCGGCTTCGGCGGCACCAACGGTACGCTTGTATTCCGCCGCGTTTGATTACGCGCGTTCCGCATGACTTGGGGCCTGTCCATGGCGGACGGCCCCGGTCCCATTTCTGCCTTTCCCCCGCCTTGCCCGCACCCTTGGGGGTTGCACGCAGGTGCAACCACGAGTGCCGGGTTGGAACCATCTTGCGCAGTTGTGGTCACAGAATGCGCTTCGCGACACGCGATAACGCCGGAATCGTAGGTAAAATACAACGCTTGTATTGACGACGAAACCAAGAGATACACTGCAGCAGGTGAACCATACGTGAGCGAACGCGAAGCCGATCAGCTTCTAGTTGAACGCGTCCAGCAGGGCGACAAACGGGCATTTGAATTGCTGGTGACCAAGTACCACCGCAAGATCATTCGCCTGATCTCTCGCCTTGTCCGGGACCCCGCGGAAGTTGAGGATGTGGCGCAGGATGCCTTTATCAAGGCATACCGCGCTCTGCCCCAGTTCCGGGGCGACTCCGCTTTCTACACGTGGCTGTACCGGATCGCCGTAAACACCGCCAAGAACTACCTTGCCACCCAGGGTCGGCGGCCGGAAGCGTCCAGCGATATCGATGCTGAAGAGGCTGAAACTTTTGCGGACGGTGAACAACTAAGGGATATCAATACGCCGGAGTCGATGCTCCACACGCGCCAGGTAGCCGATACGGTGAACCGGGCGATGGAAGCTTTGCCGGAGGAATTGCGCACCGCCATCACGCTGCGCGAGATCGAAGGCCTCAGCTATGAGGAGATCGCGGAGGCGATGGGGTGTCCGATCGGTACGGTGCGCTCGCGGATTTTCCGGGCGCGCGAAGCGATCGCCGAAAAGTTGCGCCCGCTGCTGGGAACGGCAGAGGGCAAGAGGTGGTAAGAGACGCTGACAAGTTGTTGGTGCTGGCGTCTCGCGTTTTTCGCGTTATGAATGTCGTGCAGCCAGCGTTGCAGCCTATTCCTGCATCGATAAACGACAAGCGGTAGTGACGGGATTTATCGGTGTTCAATGGAATTTCTTGGGGTTGGAAATGGGTCAGGCTCATAAGCAGTCGGTTCATGTGATGGAAGCCGCGGAGCAGATCTCCGCATTGATGGACGGCGAGCTGGCGCCGCACGATATCGACACAGCGCTTGGCCTTGCCAAGGGCAACGCGGGAATGGCGGACTGGTCGATGTACCAGTTGATCGGCGACTCGCTGCGCTCTGAAGAGCTGACGCACTCTGGCTCGACCGAAGCCTTTCTCTCCCGTTTCTCCGTACATCTGGAAGCAGAACCGCACGTGCTGGTCCCGGCCGTGGCGGCTGCCGGTCGTCATCGACTGCTGGTACGTCCTTCCTGGGTGCGCCGCGTGGTGCCCGGTACGGCCATTGCCGCGGCCGTGGCTGCGGTGAGCTGGGTCGTGGTGCCGCAGATGCGCGGCCCGGGTGACGTTGGTGCTCCCGATGCCGTGGTCGCTCGGGTCGAGCAGCAGCCTGGCGCGCCAGTAAAGGCCAGTGCCACTGCCCCGGCCGCAGGCGGCTCGATCGTCGCGGTCTCGGCTGACAATACCCAGATGATTCGCGATCCTCGCCTGGACGAATACCTGCGCGCCCATCGCACATCGGTTGCAACGGACGCCTTTGTGCCGACCATGCGCACGGTGGCCAATGGTGCCAATTTCTCTCAGGACAATTCGCAGGAATAATGCCGGACATGCATAAAGGACCGTCGCTCGCCAATGTAGCGGGCGTACACGGAAAGAAGGGCCTGCGCAGGTCCTTTTTTCTGGCCTTGTGTCTGACCGCTGCTGCCGCGACTGCGCAGCCGTCTGACAATACGCTGAACCGCCGCGACGCCACGGCGTGGCTGAACAAGATCCATCGTGCAGCGCAGCGCGAAAACTATGTCGGAACGCTGATCTATCAGCGCGGCAGCGTCATCCATGCTTCGCGCATCCAGCATTACAGCGATCTCGCGCACAACGAGTACGAACGGCTGGAAACGCTCGACGGCAAGCCGCGTGAGGTGCTACGCCAGAATGACGTGGTGCACAGCCTGATCCCGGAAGCCAAACTCGTCGTGGTGGAGAAGCAGGAGGCGAAGGATCGCTTCCCTGCGCTGCTGGCCACGAACAAGAGCGACGTGCTTGATCTCTATGACATGCACAAACTGCCCGCCGAGCGTGTGGCCGGTGTCGAGTGCGAGGTGTTCTCCCTCGAGCCGCATGACGCAGCGCGCTATGCCGTGCGCCTGTGGGCGGACAGAAACTCTGGTCTGCTGATGCGGGCACAGACGATCGGCGAGGCCGGGAAGGTGCTCGAGCAGGTGGCGTTCTCGCAGGTCGATATCGGTGTGCCGTCGGAAAAGCAGCGCATCCTGAATGCAATCAAGGGTGCCAGTTCCTGGAACCACTACGAGGTTACCTACCAGTCGGCGAATATTGCCGACGAAGGTTGGACGATCAATACCTCCCTCAAGGGTTTCCAGAAAATTCGTGAAGTGCGGCGTCCGCTAGGCGAGCTGCATGCGCCGACGCCTGGCAACAGCAAATCCGAGCAGGTCTTCGAGGTATTGCAGGTCGTCTACAGCGATGGCCTGACGGGCCTTTCGATCTTTATCGAGCCCGTTTCCGAACAACGCGCCCGCCGCGAAGGCGTGGCGTCGCTCGGTGCCACGCAGGTAGTGGTGCGTCGTGTGGCCGATTTCTGGATCACCGTGGTCGGCGAGGTGCCGGCTGCAACGGTGAGGCAGTTTGCGGCCGGCGTGGAGTACCGCCCCCCCAAGGCGGCGGTACACTGAGCGAAACTGGTGTGCCGGCGACGAGGCAGCAGTCTCGTACCGGCCCGCCAGGCAGTGCGCTTCGCAGGCGTCCCCGGTTTCATGTGCTGCGAAGCATCCGTTTCTCGCTGATCTCCGGGAGTTTTGTCGATGATTTCCAGATCCCCAGCCCTGGCGCGGGTCGTGGTCATGGTGGCCATGCTCGTGTTCGGTCCGGCTGTTTCCGAATTGGGGCATGCCCAGGCGGCTGCCCAGAACTACAACCTGCCTGACTTTACCGATCTGGTCGAAAAGGCTAGCCCGGCGGTTGTGAATATTCGCACCACGGAGCGTGTGCGCTCCCGCGGCGGCAATTCTCCCGACGATGACGAAATGGCGGAATTCTTCCGCCGCTTCTTCGGCGTGCCGATGCCGGGCATGCCTACCCCGCCGCGCCGCGGCCAGCCTCCGCAAGGTCAAGGCCAAGGCCAGGGGCAGGGCGAAGAACAGAGTCGTGGTGTTGGTTCGGGCTTCATCATCAGCCAGGACGGCTATGTCATGACCAACGCCCACGTGGTGGCCGACGCCGATACCATCTACGTGACCTTGCCGGACAAGCGCGAATTCAAGGCCAAGCTGATTGGCTCGGACAAGCGTACGGACGTGGCGCTCCTCAAGATCGATGCGACGGGTCTGCCCCGTCTGCCGCTTGGTGACTCGGACAAGATCCGCCCGGGCGAATGGGTGCTGGCGATCGGCTCGCCGTTCGGTCTCGACAACAGCGTGACCGCGGGTATCGTTTCGGCCAAGGGCCGTGATACCGGCGACTACCTGCCGTTCATCCAGACCGACGTGGCGGTGAACCCTGGCAACTCGGGCGGCCCGCTGATCAACCTGCGTGGCGAAGTCATCGGTATCAATTCCCAGATCTACAGCCGTAGTGGCGGTTACATGGGCATCTCGTTTGCAATTCCGATCGACGAGGCCATGCGCGTGACCGAGCAACTGAAGGCGACGGGCAAGGTGACGCGCGGCCGCATTGCAGTGGCTATTGGCGATGTGACCAAGGAAGTGGCGGATTCGCTCGGCCTGGGCCGCGCGCGTGGCGCCCTGGTTGGCAGCGTCGAGCCTGGCGGTCCGGCCGAGAAGGCGGGCATCGAGCCTGGCGACATCATCCTGAAGTACAACGGCCGCGATATCGAAAAGGCTTCGGACCTGCCGCGCATGGTCGGCGATACCAAGCCCGGCGCGCGCGTACCGATGCAGGTGTGGCGCAAGGGGCAGTCGCGCGAGGTGATGATTACCGTGACCGAACTCGAGCCGGATAATGCGCGCACCGCGTCCCGGCGTGGCGACAAGCGCAATGGCAGTGGCGAGGACGTCGCCCCGGCGCCGAAGCCGAACGCGCTTGGGCTGATCGTCAACGATATCCCCGAGGCGCGCCTGCGTGAGCTCAAGGTCAAGTCGGGTGTCGAGGTCGATACGGCGGACGGCCCCGCCGCGCGCGCCGGAATTCGTCCGGGCGACATCATCCTGCGGCTCGGCGATACGGACGTGACCGGCTCGAAACAGTTCAACGAACTCGTCAAGGGCCTGGACAAGAACAAGATGGCTGCCGTATTCGTGCGGCGCGGCGATGCCACCCAGGTGCTGACGCTGCGTCCGACACAGGCGCGCTGACGCTTCTGGCCGAAGCCAAGAGATCGCGCCGGACAACCTCCGGCGCGATCTTTTTTTGATGGGTGCGTCAAGCTGCATTCCGGTGGGGCTGCAGGAGGCACGGCCCCGATCATTTCGCGGACGGAAGTCCTTGAAAATCCTGTAAAATCCCGGATCGGCGCGCGTTGCGCGTCCCACCTTTTTCCAGCTCCTGCGCCCGACTGACCCACCTGGGCCGCGCCGGTGCTTCCCAGAACGTTAGATGGACCATATTCGTAATTTCTCGATCATTGCCCACATCGACCACGGCAAATCCACCCTGGCCGACCGGATCATTCAGCGCTGTGGCGGGCTGTCCGATCGCGAGATGGAAGCGCAGGTGCTCGATTCGATGGACATCGAGAAAGAGCGCGGCATCACCATCAAGGCCCAGACGGCCGCGTTGAGCTACCAGGCGCGTGACGGCAAGGTCTATAACCTGAACCTGATCGATACGCCGGGACACGTCGACTTCAGCTACGAAGTCAGCCGCTCGCTGTCGGCATGTGAAGGTGCGCTGCTTGTGGTCGACGCCTCGCAGGGCGTGGAAGCGCAGACCGTGGCGAACTGCTACACCGCCATCGAACTCGGCGTGGAAGTGGTGCCCGTTCTCAACAAGATCGACCTGCCGCAGGCCGATCCCGACAACGCGAAGCAGGAAATCGAAGACGTCATCGGCATCGATGCGAGCGACGCAACCCCCTGTTCCGCCAAGACCGGGCAGGGCGTGGAGGACGTGATCGAGGCGCTGATCGCCAAGGTTCCGCCGCCCAAGGGCGATCCCGCCGCGCCGCTGCAGGCACTGATCATCGACTCGTGGTTCGACAACTACGTGGGCGTAGTGATGCTCGTGCGCGTTGTCAACGGCACGCTGCGCACCAAGGACAAGATCCTGCTGATGGCCACCGGCGCCCAGCACCTGGTGGAGCAGGTCGGTGTGTTCTCGCCGAAGTCGGTTCAGCGTGACGAACTGACGGCCGGGCAGGTAGGCTTTGTGATCGCCGGCATCAAGGAACTGAAGGCTGCCAAGGTTGGCGACACGATCACCACCACGAATCGCCGCGCCGAAGCGCCGCTGCCAGGCTTCAAGGAAGTCAAGCCGCAGGTGTTCGCGGGCCTGTATCCCGTGGAGTCGAACCAGTACGAAGCGCTGCGCGAATCGCTGGAAAAGCTGCGCCTGAACGACGCATCGCTGCAGTTCGAGCCGGAAGTCTCGCAGGCACTCGGCTTCGGCTTCCGCTGCGGCTTCCTGGGCCTGCTGCACATGGAAATCGTGCAGGAACGCCTGGAGCGTGAATTCGACATGGACCTGATCACGACCGCGCCGACCGTGGTCTACCAGGTTCAGCTCCGTGACGGTTCCATGGTGACCGTCGAGAACCCGGCCAAGATGCCCGATCCGAGTCGGATCGAGGCCATTCTCGAACCGATCGTCACGGTCAACCTGTACATGCCGCAAGACTATGTCGGCTCGGTGATCACGCTGTGCACGCAGAAGCGTGGCAACCAGATCAACATGAGTTACCACGGCAAGCAGGTGCAGCTCACCTACGAGATCCCGATGGCGGAGATCGTGATGGACTTCTTCGACCGGCTGAAATCGGTGTCGCGCGGTTATGCGTCGATGGACTACGAGTTCAAGGAATATCGCCAGTCGGATGTGGTCAAGGTCGATATCCTGATCAACAGCGACAAGGTCGACGCGCTGTCCGTGATCGTGCACCGTTCGAATTCGCAATACCGCGGCCGCGAAGTGGCTGCCAAGATGCGTGAGATCATTCCGCGCCAGATGTACGACGTTGCCATCCAGGCCGCGATCGGCTCCAACATCATTGCGCGTGAGAACGTCAAGGCGCTGCGCAAGAACGTGCTGGCCAAGTGCTACGGCGGTGATATTTCCCGAAAGAAGAAGCTGCTGGAAAAGCAGAAAGCAGGCAAGAAGCGGATGAAGCAGGTGGGCACCGTCGAGATCCCGCAGGAGGCGTTCCTGGCCATCCTGCAGGTGGACGACAAGTAAACGCATCCAAGCCATAACAAGACATCGACATCACTCGAAGCCGTCATGAATTTTGCACTGATCCTTTTTGTGCTGGTGGTCATTACGGGCATTGCCTGGGTCGCGGACAAGCTGGTGTTCGAACGCCAGCGCCGCAGCGTAGCGCAGCTTGCGCTTGCCGAGTTCGACGCACGGCGTACCGACATGCAAGCCATGCAGGGTGCGTCCGATCTGGACAAATCGCGCGCCAAGCTGGCCGAGGAAAAGTTGCGCCAGCCTTGGTGGCTCGAGTACTCGGCGAGCTTCTTCCCTGTGATCCTGGCCGTATTCGTGCTGCGATCGTTCGTGGTGGAACCGTTCAAGATCCCGTCCGGATCGATGATCCCCACGCTGCTGATCGGCGACTTCATCCTCGTCAACAAGTATGACTACGGTATTCGCCTGCCGGTGGTGAACAAGAAGATCATCAACGTGGGCGAGCCGCAACGCGGCGATGTCATGGTGTTCCGCTATCCGAAGGATGAGTCGCTCGACTACATCAAGCGCGTGATCGGCGTTCCCGGCGACGTGGTGAAGTACGAGAACAAGACGCTGACCATCAATGGCAAGCCGGCCGATTACAGCGCCTTGCCTGATTATCTCGATGAGGAGCGCCTGGCATACTCGAAGCATTTCGTCGAAAAGCTGCCGGGCGGCCCCGAGCATGGCATTCTCAACGACACCGATCGCCCGGCCTTCGTGGCTGGCGCGGATCCGGATTTTCCGTTCCGCGAGAACTGCACTTACAATCAGCAGGGTGTGACGTGTAAAGTGCCGGAAGGTCACTATTTTGTAATGGGTGACAACCGGGATAACAGCCTGGATTCCAGATACTGGGGTTTCGTGCCGGACCAGAACATCGTCGGCAAGGCGTTCATGATCTGGATGAATCTGGGTAATTTCGGACGCGTAGGGTCGTTCAAATAACGAACTGGCGGCTTTGCGCGGCGCAAGACACTCAATAAGAGGGAAGCGCAACATGGGTCAAAAGCTTTTGGGTTTTGGGGGAAGTGCTCGCGTTGGTGTGATTCGAAAATCACGCGGGTTCTCGTTGGGATCGCTTCTGGTTGTCATCATTATCGTGGGAGCGGTGGCGCTGCCTGCGATGAAGACGATTCCCAGTCTGCTGGAGTATTTTTCCGTCAAGCGAGCGGCCAAGTACGCCATGGACACCTCGAGCAATCGGGCGGACGCCATCGCCAATTTCAACAAGCAGGCCTATATAGATCGCATTACTTCGATCAAGGGCGACGATCTGGACATCACCGAGGATGAAGGTGGCCGGATTCGCTCGATCGGTTTCGAGTACCGGACCGAAGTGCCAATCTACGGTCCGTTGAGCTTTTTGATTACCTATTCGGGAACGTAGTAACCACATGACCCTCGACGCCTTGCAGCAACGTCTCGGCTACCGATTCAGCAAGCCCGAATTGCTGCAGCAGGCGCTCACGCATCGCAGCCATAGCGCCCAGCACAATGAGCGCCTTGAGTTCCTGGGCGACTCGGTGCTGAACTGCGCGGTGGCCGATATGCTCTTTGGCATGTTCGGCAAGCTCGACGAGGGCGATCTTTCCCGTGTGCGCGCCAATCTGGTCAAGCAGCAGGCGCTATACGAGATTGCACAGATGCTACAGCTTTCCGATGCGTTGCGGCTGGGTGAGGGCGAACTCAAGAGCGGCGGGTTCCGCCGCCCTTCGATCCTTGCCGATGCGCTCGAGGCCATCGTCGGCGCCGTATTCCTCGATGCGGGTTTCGACGCGGCACGCGCGCTGATCCGCAAGCTGTATATCCCCATTCTGGAGCAGGTGGACCCGCGCACGCTGGGCAAGGACGCCAAGACGCTGCTCCAGGAGTATCTGCAGGGCCACAAGATTGCCCTGCCACAGTACAACGTCATCGCCACGCACGGTGCGGCGCACAGCCAGCAATTTGAAGTCGAATGCATCGTGCCTAAACTGGAGGTACGCGTGTTCGGTACAGGCGCGTCGCGCCGTGCCGCCGAACAGGCTGCAGCCAAGCTTGCGCTCGACGAAGTTCAGAAACTGGTGCCGCAGCTGCTCAAGCGCAGCCGTGCCGAGCGTACGGGCAAGACGCGCAAGCAGCCTGCGCCGCCAGATCCCCAGTTGTCTCTCAGGTTGAAGGAATGACCGATTCTCTCCCTCCGCAGCAGGATGCGGCGGACCCGTCCGGCGCCGCGGTATTTCGCTGCGGCACGGTGGCCATCGTTGGCCGTCCAAATGTTGGCAAGTCCACGCTGATGAACGCGCTGGTCGGCCAGAAGATCAGCATCACGTCACGCAAGGCGCAAACCACGCGGCATCGCATCGTTGGTATCCAGACCACGGACGACGCCCAGTATGTGTTCGCCGACACGCCGGGTTTCCAGACCCGGCATGCCAGCGCGCTGAACCGTTCGCTGAATCGCGCGGTCACGTCGACGCTGTCATCTGTCGATGTCGTGCTGTTTGTCGTCGAGGCCGGCTATTTCGGTGCCGACGACGAAAAGGTGCTGTCGCTGTTGCCGAAGAACGTCCCGGTGCTGCTGGTCTGCAACAAGCTCGACCGTATCGGCGAAGGCCGCTACGAAGTGATGATGCCGTTCCTGGAGCAGATGGGGCAGCGCTTCCCGTTTGCGGAAGTGGTGCCGATGTCCGCCAAGACGCGCGATCACATCGAGCGTCTGCTGGCGATCATCCGTCCGTACCTGCCGGAAGGCGAGCCAATGTACGACGTGGACGCGATGACCGATCGCAGCGAGCGCTTCCTGGCTGCGGAGATCATCCGCGAAAAGGTGTTTCGCTGGACCGGCGACGAGTTGCCGTACACGAGCACCGTGGTGATCGACAAGTTCGAGACCGAAGGGCGCCTGCGCCGGGTCTTCGCGACGATCCTGGTCGAACGCGATGCGCACAAGGCGATGATCATCGGGAACAAGGGCAGCAAGCTCAAGCAGATATCCACCGAGGCACGCCTCGACATGGAGAAGCTGTTCGATGGCAAGGTCTACCTGGAGATGTGGATCAAGGTCAAGAGCGGCTGGGCCGATAACGAAGCCGGACTGCGCGCCTACGGCTACGAGTGAGCAAGATGCCTGACGTGCGCCGCGCCGCTTCGTCGCGTACGCGCAGCGCCGATCCGATTGCCGAGGAGGCTGCCGAGTTGCTGGGGTCGGGCGCGGTCCCGGCCATGAGCGCGGCGGTCAGCCCGGCAGTGGCAGCCGGCCGCGAAATGATGGACCGCGCGATGCGCATCGTGCCCGCACGGTCGGAGTTGCGCGTTACCAGCGAAGCAGGCTTCGTGCTGCACGCGCATCCCTATCGCGAAACCAGCCTTGTCCTGGATGTATTCACGCGCGATCACGGCCGCGTGGCGATGGTCGCGAAAGGCGCCAAGCGCCCGCATTCGGCGCTGCGCGCGGTGCTTCAGCATTTTCATCCGATTGCGCTGTCCTGGAGCGGGCGCGGCGAGGTCAAGACGCTGACCAAGGCCGAGTACGTCGGCGGCATGCTGCCGCTGGCCGGCGATGCGCTGCTTTCCGGCTTTTACCTGAACGAACTGCTGCTGCGGTTCTGCCCGCGCGAAGACGCGCATCCGGCACTGTTCCGCCATTACATGGTGACGCTGACGCGCCTTTCGCATGGCGAGCCGGCCAGCTTCGTGTTGCGCAGCTTCGAGCGTGTACTGCTGCAGGAAACGGGGTTCGCCGTGGCGTTCGACCAGTGCATCACTTCGGGCGAGCGCGTGCTGCCCGGTATCGACTACGTCTACCAGCCCGAACGCGGCGTGCGGCGCGCTCAGGCAAGCGACCCATCGAGCTGGCCAGTGGTGTCGGGCCAGACCTTGCTCGATATGGCGCAGGACGACTACTCGCGCGCGCAGACCGGATTGCAAAGCCGTGCGCTGATGCGGTTTCTGCTGCATTATTATCTGCAGGGCGCGCCGCTGAAAACGCGCCAGATCCTGATCGATCTGCAGTACCTTTGATCCCCCAATTTTTCTGAGCAAGCCGGCATGATCTTCCACGCGAACCCCGGTGTTATCGACCTTGGCGTCAACATCGACCATGTCGCCACGCTGCGCAACGCGCGCGGCACGGTCTATCCCGATCCGATCCAGGCGGCGCTGCAGGCCGAAGAGGCCGGCGCGGACCTGATTACGCTGCATCTGCGCGAGGACCGCCGCCACATTCGCGATGCCGATGTGCGTGCGCTGCGGCCGAAGCTGGCCACGCGCATGAACCTTGAATGCGCGATCACGTCCGAGATGCTCGATATTGCCTGCGAGATCAAACCGCAAGATGTCTGCCTGGTGCCCGAGAAGCGCGAGGAAGTGACTACCGAGGGTGGTCTGGACGTGGCGGGTCATTTCGAGCAGGTCAGCGCCGCGTGCCGTCAGCTTGCCGATGCCGGCATCCGCGTCTCGCTGTTCATTGATGCGGACCCGGTTCAGATTGCTGCAGCGGCCGCGTGCAAGGCGCCCGTGATCGAGATCCATACCGGCCGTTACGCGGATGCACACACCCCTGACGAGCAGGCTGCGGAGTTCCGTCGTGTGGCCGAGGGCGTGGAGGCAGGGCAGAAGCACGGCCTGATCGTCAACGCCGGCCACGGCCTGCACTACACGAACGTGCAGCCGATTGCGGCGCTGCCCGGCATCAAGGAACTGAACATCGGCCATGCGATCGTCGCGCATGCGGTGTTCGTCGGCTGGCAGAACGCCGTGCGCGAGATGAAGGCCATCATGGTGGCTGCGCGGCTTGGCACGCGTTACCCCGTACCGGGTCAGCCGGCGTGATCTACGGCGTCGGCACCGACATCATCCAGATCGACCGCGTGCAGGGCGTGATGGAACGCACGCGCGGCCGCTTTGCCGAGAAAGTGCTCGGGCCGCGCGAACTGAAGATCTATCACGCACGCAAGGCGCGCTCCGAGAAGCGCGGTCTGGCCTTCCTGGCCACGCGCTTTGCCGCGAAGGAAGCATTCTCGAAAGCGATCGGCCTTGGTATGCGCTGGCCAATGACATGGCGCGCGATGGAATTGCTGAACCTGCCGTCGGGCGAGCCCACGCCGCAATGCACTGGCGAACTGGCGGACTGGGTGCGGGAACGTGGCCTGGCGATCCGTGTCAGTGTCAGTGACGAACATGACTATGCGGTCGCGTTTGCGATCGCCGAGCGGACCGGTCAGCCGACTGGCCCGCAATCCGAACCTGCTTCGAACTGAATCAATATGAACAAGAAAGTGTCCGGCAAGCGGCCGGGTCCGGTAGTGCTCGATGTGGTAGGCAAGGCGCTGACGGCCGATGATGAGCGTCGCATCGCGCATCCGTTGACGGGCGGTGTGATCCTGTTCGCGCGCAACTTCGAGTCACGCGCGCAACTGGTGGCGCTGACGCGGGCAATTCGCGATGTCCGTGACGATGTGCTGATCTGCATCGACCATGAAGGCGGCCGCGTGCAACGCGCAAAGACAGATGGCTTTACGCACCTGCCGGCGATGTCCCGGCTCGGCGAGCTGTGGGATCGTGATGTGCTGGTGGCCACCAAGGCGGCGATCGCCTGCGGCTATGTGCTGGCCGCCGAGTTGCGTGCCTGCGATATCGACCTGAGCTTTACGCCGGTGCTCGATCTGGACTACGGCCGTAGCGGCGTGATTGGCGATCGCGCATTCCATGCCGATCCGCGCGTCGTGACCATGCTGGCCAATCACTTGACCCATGGCCTGCTGCTGGCCGGCATGGCCAACTGCGGCAAGCACTTCCCGGGCCACGGCCATGTCGAAGCCGATTCGCACGTGGCGGTGCCGGTTGACGAGCGCACGCTCGAAGAGATCCTGTCGCAGGACGCACGGCCGTACGACTGGATGGGACAGGCGCTGGCGTCCGTGATGCCCGCCCACGTGATCTACCCGAAGGTCGATCCGAACCCAGCCGGTTTCTCGCGCTTCTGGCTGCAGGATATCCTGCGCACCCAGCTTGGCTTTGAGGGTGTGATCTTCAGCGACGACCTCAGCATGGAGGGCGCCAGCGTGGCCGGTACCGTTACGCAGGCCGCGCGTGCCGCGCTTGAGGCGGGCTGCGACATGGTGCTGATCTGCAACCACCCGGAACGCGCGGACCAGTTGCTGGGCGAACTCGATGTGGCAGGCAGCAAGGTATCGCAACGGCGCATCCGCAAGCTGTTTGGCCGCCGTAGGCCGCTGGACTGGAACAAGCTGCAGCAGGAAGCCGAGTATCGCGCGGCGCTGCGTCAGCTCAAGGAACTGGAACTGATCAAGTAAACCGCTGGCGATCGGCGGGCAACAAAAAAGGCAGCCGAAGCTGTAATGCCGTTCAGTTAAGGCTGAACGGCATTTTTCATTTTTAGCGCAGAAGCGGTTGTAAACCGTGAGCCGCAGTGTTAACTTTGCGGCGCCGTGTTATCCGCTCACCTCAACTATCTCCTGGAAGCCCAGCTACCGTGCGACTTCGGTCGGCTCGGCCAGCATTTGCCCTACGAGTG